>ONTT01000065.1 GCA_900320865.1 uncultured Bacteroidales bacterium
TTTTTAGTTATGGATTATTCAGAGTTATACGGGCGGTTCTGCAATGAGTTCTGGGGCTATTTTCAGAATTCGGAGCAGGCGCAAGGCAGAAAGTCCGCGACGTTCCTGCTGTGGGTTAAGCGCACGCGTGTTGCACGGCAGGCAATGAGCACTTTCCTCAGCGAGCATGGCGCGCCAAAAGATAACCCGTACTTTTGGGTGATGCGTTTTCCCGAGCCGCAGCCCACCAACTACAACGGGCGCTCGTTCCCCACAGGCGCACAAATGGTGATTGCCATCTACAACGGCAAAGGTGGCGTCTATACCAAAGCAGATGCCGAACTCTATAACATGACAATCAAAAAGGAGATTGAGCCATGACAACATTCGAAGATTTGAAACCGCTGTTTCACCAGATGTCGCACAGCGAACTACAAAAGACTGCCGATTGGCTGGTACCCGACGCCTCGGATATAGCCATCCTCACCCGGGCGTGGGATATAAAGAACCGCACGGAGAGGCATATGTGACACCCCTCCGGCTCCCCTCACAGAGTGGAGAGAGGAGTTGAGAGTTGAGTGTTGAGTGTTGAGAGAAGTTTAACAGTTTAATAGTTACAAATTATGACAGCAAAAGAGAAATTGGATTTGCAACTGGTTCTATCAAAAATGATCGGTGCGTTTTTGAGAAAGCATGAGTTCCAGTACAAAGATGTAATCATCATGCTATTCGGCATTACGTATTCATGGGTGCGGTTTTGTATTCGCGAGGGTGTACCCGGTTGCAAAAGGAACAGCCGCAAGTGCGCCAAGTGGACGCGCATGTACTTTGAGGAGTACGTCCGATACCGCGATAGCAATGAGCGTTGCAGTATGTGGGAATACGCAGACGACTGAGATGGGCAAAGTGACGTTCAAGAGTGATCAGCCTACACAGAGCCTTTCGGGTACGTTAGGCGGTGTGACGTACAGGGTGGACGCAGAGGGGAAGACCTTTGCGTTCATCCGTTCGCATAGCAGCGTGCCGGTGATAGACGAGTGTATCGACGAGATACAACAGCAGCAGATACTCAACCACCCGACCACACCGCAACAGTTAGCCGACCGCCGCAAGGCATTGTACATGCGTATCAAGCGGCTATACTTGCGCTACAAAGACCATCCGCAACTCATCGACAACCCCGACGAACTGCGCAAAGCGATCCTACTCGCGTACAAGCAGAAGAGAAAGAGATAGTCGAAAGTCGATAGTCGAGAGTCGAGAGTTTTTATGGCTATGCAGATTTTGGAGACTGAAAATGTCAATTTAGCAAATAAATTTGCATTATTCTGATTTTTTTCGTATCTTCGGCACGCCCCTATATCTACGTCGTGGCGACGCTCCCCGCTGCCACTTCCTTTCGAAGCCAAAAGTCAATTGGCTTCTCCACCCACCGAAGCTACAGTGCAGCAATACCGGGCATTTAGGCGATTGCTTTTCCGCAGAAAAATATCGCTAAAGCGATTTTCCTTTTTTAGTAGCATAGCCGCATATTCGTGCAAGCCCGCATGCGACTATTCTACTAAAAAAAGCACTACCGTGCACGTTTTTCTGCGGGAAAGTTTGCAAATGTGCATTTTTTTTTGTACCTTTGCGTCGAAATTGGTTAATGCGCTCTATCGGTGAACACAACGACCCTACATAAGTTACAGCCCTACGAAGGTATCATCCGGTTTGTGGTGGCTATGTTGGCGGCGAACTACTTCTGGAAGTTCACCGTGATCGGCGACGAGCACGGCTACGGAGCAGTGACGTGGTTCGGGCTGGACCTGACATGGTACTTCGACCGGATGACCGACCACATTGCCGGTATCCTATATACGATGCTCGGTTGGCTGGACGACAGTGCGATTCATGTCAACGGGTGTGGGCGTATCCATCGTGTGGGGCTGCACGGGTATCAAGCAGTCGTTCATCTGGCTGATCATCATCCTTGCCGCGCGAGGCAGTTGGCGGACGAAGTTGTGGTACATACCTGCCGGCTGGCTGTTTGCGTACGCGTTTAACATCTTCCGCATCTTTATGGTAGCACTGCTTACGCGCGACCACCCGGAGTGGTTCGAACTGCTGCACGCGTACCTGTTCAAGTACCTGTTCTACGGCTGCTTCTTCCTGCTATGGATGGTATATGATTTACGATTTGGTGATGTACGAATTACGAATGAGTGATTAACGAATTGCCAACTTCATGTATTAAAAAACCACAAATTGCCACGAAAAAATTCACTTTTTGTGGCAATTGTTTTGGTTTTTCAAATTATTTGTATAATTTTGCAACAGGTATTTGTCTGTAGCAATCATTGCTAAGGGAACTTAGAATTAATAATTAATAATTAATAAACCTAACGTTTTGACGTTAATAAACCAACCTAATGTTCAATTTTAAAGTTTTTAAGGTATGAAAAAAATTCTATCTCTGATGTGCGCTTTTGCGATTGTGCTTGGCGCTTATGCAACTCCGCAGCTTGCTACCAAGCGGTTGGCTGTAGAGAAACAAAAGTTTGAGCAGAAAAGTATTCCTGCTCAGAAACAGGTGAACCCCGATTTGGCTGCTCTGAAGAAAAATGCCCTCCGTGCACCGAAAGCCAAGAAGGCTGAAACCAATGTAACGCTTGTCGATGAGGTCATTGATCTCAACTTCACCACCTCGTGCTCCAAGAAATACTACGCGGATACCAAAGACTGGTATCTTGTAGCGCAAAACAGCGATTATGCTGTTGTTCTGGATCTCTTCAGCAACAATGCGGACAATATCCCTACCGGCTCTTTCGAGTCCGAGAATTTTGATTTGTACTACACCGGTATCTATGATTTTGAGGTTGGCAACAGCCTAATCAAGGCTACTTCCGCTGCTGCCGAGATCTCCGTTAGCAACGACACGACCTTTATCCTTGCAGTACTCAAGTGCAATGACGGTAAGACCTACCGCGCTAAACTCTTCTACGCTGATCCGAAATTCAAAGACCCCGTAGAAGTGGCGATTGCTACTGCTACCAGTACTGACTATGGCACGGATATGTACTATACCCTCAAGAACGCAGCCGGTGACTCCATCTTCTATTTCGATATCTATAAGGATCAGTCAGCTCAGGATATTACTTTAGGTCAGACCTATACCAAAGACGATATGGATGGCTCCTATTCTTGGATGAAATTGGCAGGAACGAGTGTAACCTATCTTTCCGCTGAGTTCAAGAAGACCAAGACCGATGGTCTGGTTCGCATCGAGGCTACCGTTTCCGACAAGGAAGGCAATGTATATCACCTCGTTTACCAGGAGAAAGGCGTAGTGCCGACGGGTGAGGAAGTGACCCTCAAATTTGACTCCGCGATGGCTGTGCCGCAGTATTATGACGATGGCGCATGGGAACTCTATACCAAGCAAGGTGACACCACGGTTGCATTCGTATATGTGAACAATACCCCGACTTCAGCGGCAGGTGAATACACGGCAGAAGATTTGCAGGCTCAGTATTCCGGTATTATGTTCGGCGATGAGTATATAGCTTTCGCTTCAGGCTCGTTCAGCGTAACCGAGACCAATGCACGTATCGACCTCGCGGCTGACATGCTTGGCAAGAACGGGGTGCTCTACCATATCTCAATGTTCTTCATCAAGCCGGTTGCATCTTCGCAGGAGACGATCAGCTCGAATGAGTTGACAATTAACGCAGCTTACTTCGATTGGTACGGAATAATCAC
>ONTT01000063.1 GCA_900320865.1 uncultured Bacteroidales bacterium
ATCTGGAACACCCGGACGAGACGCTGATTGTGGTGACGGCAGACCATGAGACGGGAGGTTTGGCATTAGGAAACAGCGACTATACTTTGCATTTGGACTTGCTGCAAAACCAAAAATGCTCGGCGTGGATTTTGAGCGATCTGTTTACGCAATTATTCAAGGAGAATAAGAAACCGTCCTGGAATGATGTAAAACAGATTTACAAAGAGCAGTTGGGTTTCTGGGAGACGGTAGAGGTAAGCATAGAGGAAGAGAAAGCGCTGAAGGGATATTACGAGAAAGCATGCAAAGGCCAAAATAAGGACACGAAGACGATGTATAAGTCGATCAATAAATTAGGCGACAGAGGCATCGCATTGCTCAACAAGAAAGCACATATAGGCTGGACGACTCGCGCACACAGTGCACACGCTGTACCTATTTTCAGTATTGGTGTTAACGCTCAGTTGTTCAGCGGGTGGAAAGATAATACAGATATCGCACCGACGATTCTCAAAGCAATTAAAGAGTAGGTCCAAAAAGACCCAAAATGATCCCAAAAATCATTTGTGGATTAAAAAGAGGGGCGGCCCAAAGGCTGCCCCTCAATTTGTATCAACGGATTCGTTTATTTAACGAGTTGACCTTGTGCATTGAAGGTCTTCTCACCCTTAATGATGAGGAGTTGACCGTTGCGGAGGATCTTCACTGCCGGAGCATTTGCATCGATGTTGGTGATGTCCACGGTGCTCGTCGGAACGATGTAGAAGTAGCCACCAAATGCATTCCAATCATCGAAGTAGTCCGGACGGAAGTACATCGTGGTAGGACCAGCATGGTTATGATCTACCGTGTAGTTGTCACCCTTCGGGTACCAGTAGATAATCTGGTCGTTCTCCACATAAGCGACCTTAACTTGGTCGTTCTCGGCCATGTTAACCGCCAGCTGATACTCAGCCTCGTTATCCGGATTTGCAGAGAATTTCATCTCAGCCGAGAGATCTTCTACGCTCCAAGCGTCAACGCCGCTGAAGTTGCCTACCAGGTAGTAACCATTCTCCAGTACGTAAACCGGCTCTACATACTCGCCCCAGTAACCCGGGCAGAAGTCACGACCCTCTTCCGGCCATCCGGAGATGGTATAGATCATGGTCTGCTTGTCGATCAAGAGCTTGTCGGTATGGTTCCAGATCATGCTCATATCCATCGAAGGAACTTCAGCTGCCGAGTTGAAGCGTGCGAATGCGATACTATCAGCATCATTCGGAACATTACCGATGAGCGTATCAGCATTCAGATACTCGAACCATGCGGATACCGTACCATTCTCGAAGGCCTCGCCTACATGCCATGTAACGGCAGCAAACTTAGCATTGTCAAGATTCCATACACCCGGAACTAGACGAATATTACCCGTCGGAGGAGCCGGCGTATAGTTAGCATTGTAAACGGTGAAGACGATCGGATTGCCATCGCAAATTACGGTCACCTCAGTCTCCAGCTGTGTATCAAATGCAGAGCAGTAGAGGATCATACCTGCACCCTGGATAGCATACGTACCCTCCTGCAGCGAGATCTCGCCAAAGACAGCACTCGGGAAGGTAACATAGATACCACTCTCCTTAGCGAAGCCAGGCTTCTGTATATTAACAACGCCCGGTTGTTCACCCTCTTTGCAGAGTTTGAATTGGTTGCCGTGTGTCTGCTCCGGGCTACCATCACCCAGGAATGCAATGTTCTCCCAATCGCATACGAACGGCAGTTCCGGATAAACGATCACTGCGGAGTCGTTAGCGAAGTACCAATAGAAGGTGTACTCGCCGTCTACGTCAGCCTGGAAGATCATGTTAGCATCGTTGTTCTCCGTGATGCCAGCGGCAGCCGGGAAGCCACGATGATAGGTGTAACCGTTGGAACGCCACTCACCGTTAACGACGAACTTAAACTCATAATCACCGGCAGTGATATTCTCAACGGTCAGCATTGCATAAGTCTTGTCGTCAGAGAGCGTAAACGGAATCTCAGCAGCCCAGTTGTTCATCGTACCCATAACAGCTACGGTAGGATCCGGAGCAGGAGCTACATAGAAGTTACCGATGAGTTTGAAGATCTCACCGTTGTAGATCACTTTAACTACAGCTGCCTCTTCGAGCGTGAAGCCGATGTTCCAGCCACCAAAGAGGTCGTCAACAGGATAGAGTCCTGCAGCGGTATCCGTCAGAGCCTCAAAGCCTAACCATGCATCAGTCGGTGTAACCACTTTCAGCAGATGTTCACCGGCAGCGAGTTTCAATTCGAGCGTATCACCATAGGAGACGAGACTGCCTTCGAAGATGCAGTCCTTCACCAGCGTCGGCGCGGTGGCGCCGTCAAGGGCGGATGCCATACCGACGATGCCGGCGGGATAGTAGTTGTAGCCGGAGGAAGTGACATTCG
>ONTT01000062.1 GCA_900320865.1 uncultured Bacteroidales bacterium
GCTCAATTTCAACTTCAATCTTGACTTTGGGTCGAGAGCCTCGACACGCGGATATCAACGGATCAACAACGAGGATACCGAAAGCGGTATTTTGAGTGGCGCAAAATAAATTTGACTTTTCCTTAGGACAAGAACGTCCTTCGTGGCGTTTTTATTTGCTTATCTCGAAAAATTATTGTATCTTTGGGTGGATTTTGGGGATGTTTATGCGGAAAAACTTGCATATGTCGTAAAAATGTAGTATCTTTGCAAGCGGATTTCATTCATGGCTCCGGAATAGAAATATGCAGATAAAACGATTTAAGGACATAGTGGTGACAAGTGATTTGAATGACCTGCTGCTGGAAAACGGTTCGGCATTCGGTCGGTCGTATATGTGGCAATGCGTTGCCGGCGAGATCACTTTTGAGTATGCCGGAACAACTTACACCATGTATGCGAATGACCTCTTGTTCAGTCCCGCCAACCGTTTGCCGCGGGTCCTCTCGCAGTCGTCGGACTACCGGTGTGTGATCTTTGCGCTGGACGGAAAGAAGGTAGAGGATATCTTGTACGCATGTCTGCGCGATGAAGACGACTGGATTGAGAAACTGCATTTTATCCTGCGGCATCCTATTATCCACCTCTCGCCACGGCAATTAAAACTCATTACCGCATACCGTGGTCTTGTGCCGCTCTATTCGGAGGAGACAGGACGTTACCGCCGGCGCGTAGCCTTCCTGCAAGGTCAGTCTATCATCTACGAATTATTATCGTGGGTGGACGAGGTAATGCGTCCTTCCGGGGATTCTCGTACCATCGTCTCGTCCCGGATGAATCAACTGTACGTGGCCTTTCTGAAACTGCTGGATGAAAACGGTGGTACACAGCGGCAAGTGAGTTGGTATGCTTCGCAGTTGCAGATCTCATCTGCCTATCTCAACCAGATCTGCCGTGCGTGTATCGGCAAGTCGCCACAAGCCATGATACAAGATATCTTGTGCAAAGAAAGCAAACGGCTTTTGCTCTCTACCGACCTGAATGTGAAGCAAATAGCATACCATTTGCGTTTCGCTACGGAGGCTGCTTTCTGCAAGTTCTTCCGCAAGCAGGCAGGTGTTTCTCCGGCTCAGTTCCGCGCAAACAAATAGTTGTCCAAATCGCAATAAACATTTTCTTTGTCTTAGTTTGATTTGGACAAATTAAATAGATTTAGTACCTTTGCATCCGATTTGATTTCGGACAACTAAATCTATTAGTCTATGGCAATACCAACCAAACACATGTTTTCGTACATCAACCGCTCTATTCGGGAGGGTTGGAACAATCCCGCATTGACCAACTATGGGGAGTTTTTCACGTACACATACGGCGCGATGGCAACCGAAATGGCGCGGTTGCATCTTTTTTATGAGCAACTCGGGCTTCGCGAGGGCGACAAGATTGCGCTTTCCGGGGCTAACTCGTCACGATGGGCGATTGCTTTGATGAGCACGTTCTCCTATGGGGCGGTCGCCGTCAGTATTCTGCCGGATTTCACAGGAGCAGATATTGAGCGGCTGATCAACCATTCCGACGCACAAGTGCTGTTTGTCGGTCCGGCGGTGGAGCAGAAAGTCAACCCGGCTAATATGCCGGCTCTCAAAGCCGTAATCTCTACGCTGGATTTTCATCCTGTCTATGTTTCTGATCCGGTATACCGCAAGGCGTATGAACAGTTGGACAGAGCCTTCAAAGAACGTTACCCGAAAGGGTTCCGACCGGAAGATGTACACTACCGCGAAGACAATCTCGATGACCTCGCACTCATCAACTATTCGTCCGGCACAACCGGCAATCCCAAAGGCGTTATGCTCTCTTATCGCGCGCTGTCGTCCAATGTGCAGTATTCGATAGATAATATGGAATGTCACCCCGGTGTCAATCTCGTTTCCATGCTGCCTCTGGCGCACATGTTCGGAATGATGATTGAGCTGATTTACCAGATTGCCGGCGGCTCGCATGTATATTTTATCACCCGCCTGACCACGCCGACGCTGATGAAGGCATTCCGCGAATGTCAACCGCTAATTATTCTCGTCGTGCCCATGGTCTTGGAGAAACTTTACGAGAAGAAAATCCGCCCGGTAGTCAGCAAACCGATTGTCCGGTTGCTATGGAATACACCCATTGCAGGCAGGTTTATCCGAAACCGTATTCGTCAAGGACTGATGGACGCTTTCGGCGGGAAACTCATAAGCCTCATCTCCGGCGGAGCCGCCCTCAATCCCGAAGTGGAGAAATGCCTTATGGACATCCGTTTCCCCTATCTGTCAGGTTATGGTATGACAGAGTGCGGTCCGCTTGTCTCGTATGTGCCGTGGCAGCAGTTCAAGGCGCACAGCTGCGGACGACTCGTCGATCGGATGGAGATACGCATAGACTCGTCCGACCCGGCTACTGTTCCCGTCATGTTGGGCTATTATAAGAATCCTGAAGCAACGCAAGAGGCTTTTACCGCCGATGGCTGGATGCGAACGGGAGACCTCGGAACTATCGACAAAGAAGGGAATATCTTCCTGCGCGGACGGTGCAAAACGATGATTCTCGGACCTTCCGGTCAGAATATCTATCCCGAGGAGATTGAGTCACTGCTGAATGCCCAGCCGGCGATAGACGAAGCGCTGGTGGTGAGCCGCGACAACAAACTCCACGCACTCATCTATCTGACCGACGAACATGTGGAACAAATGCAAGAGGATGGTATGAATCTGCAAGAAGCGATCTTGCAGGCAGTGGAGGATGTCAATCGGCAATTACCCTCTTATAGCCGCATTGCTAACTTTGAATTTATGCTCAAGGAGTTCGAGAAAACGCCAAAGCGCTCTATCAAGCGCTATCTCTATCAATAAAATAGCAACTCCTCTCATGGGGCGATTCCGAACACTGATATGATTACTCCTAACAACCAATACGTACATCATTATTCGATCACGGCGGCAGATATGGACACGCGCTACCGCATGACGCCGAGTGCCGTGCTGCTTTATTTTCAGGATTGTTCAACGCGGTTCATGGCTTGTTTGCACCTCGCGCCGTTTGATGTGGCTCCTATCAACCGCATCTGGATCATTACCGAGTTTAACGCGTGGTTCGAACAGCAGACCGCACTATGGTCCGACGACATCGAAGTGACCATCTGGAATAGCGAACTGACCGCACTAAGGCTGTACACCGAGTTCCGTATCCGCAGGTCGGATGGCGTTGAAGTGGCACACGGCTACGGCTGCTGGTCACATCTGGATATAGACACACACCGGCTTGTGCCGTTTACTCCTTTCGTTGACAGGATTCCTATCGTGCCCGAAAGAACTTCCGAGAGCCATAAGAAACGCCGGTTTGACACCGAAGGCATGCTTCTTCAGCAGGTTGAGCACCGTGTCAACCCGATTAATCTTGATTTCAATGGGCATGTCAACAACCGCACGTATGTCGCTATCGCCATGCAATCCGCAGAACAGGCATTCATGGACGCTTACGCCATCCGTTGTTTGAGCGTTTACTGGCTCAACGAGTCTTTTCTGGGCGATACTCTTACCTGCCGTCTGAACTTGCTGCCAAACGACACCACCGAAACGATTTACCATTACCTGCATTCCATTACCTGCAATGATTCCGTTACCTGCAATGATTCCAAAACCGCCGCACAAATCTATTCCGAATGGATTCCCCGAACAACCTATCCGGACATCTCCATCCATGCCCCACGCTGCTAACCGTTGCAGAAAATCTTTGCATAAAATGGACTATTTGCAAACAATATTATAAAAAACTTGTATAATTCTTAGCCGCAGGGGCACGATTATTACGCGAAGCGAGAGAGAAGAATAAAAAGAGAAACAAATCATGCATGAACCGACAGAGCATAGGATACATAAACGAAGAGAGCGCCCCGAAGGACGCTCTCTCCATATACGCGCACATGCGTGCGTACCTTATTACCATGCAGTGCCGAGCATGCGGAGGTAGGATTTGTAACGCCACTGAGCGTTTTCCTGAGCGGCGGCGAAGAGCTCGTCTGCCTCTTTCGGGAACTGTTTTGCTACAGAAGCGAAACGAACCTCACCCTTGAGGTAGTCTTGGAACTTATCCGAGCTGGAACGGGTTCTTGCCCTCTGCCTCAAGTTCCGGATTATAGCGCCAGAGGTGCCAGTAACCGCACTCAACAGCCTTGGCTTCCTCAGCTTGGCTCTTGCCCATACCTGCTTTCAGACCGTGGTTGATACACGGAGCGTAAGCGATGATGAGCGACGGTCCGGGATAAGCCTCAGCCTCGCGGATAGCCTTCAGCGTCTGTGCTTGGTCAGCACCCATAGCGATCTGTGCCACATAGACATATCCGTAGGTGGTAGCAATCATACCGAGGTCTTTCTTGCGTACACGCTTACCCATAGCAGCGAACTTGGCGATAGCGCCGAGCGGCGTTGCTTTGGATGCCTGACCACCGGTGTTGGAGTACACCTCGGTATCGAGCACGAGGATGTTAACATCTTCGCCGGAAGCGATGACGTGGTCGAGTCCGCCGTAACCGATATCATAGGAAGCACCGTCACCACCGACAATCCACTGGCTGCGTTTAACAATATGATCTTTGTATTTGAGAATCTCCTTGCAGGTGTCGCAACCGCATTTCTCCATAGCAGCTACCATCGGCTCGTAGAGACGGTTGGTAACCTCTGCAGACTGCTTGTTCTCGAGCCACTCTTTGAACATCGCTTTGAGTTCGTCGGAGCAGTCAGCGCACTCGAGGCCTTTCTGCATGAGAGCAGCGAGGCGCTCACGAATCTTACGGTGCGCAATCTGCATACCCATACCATACTCGCAGAAGTCCTCGAAGAGGGAGTTGGACCAAGCCGGTCCGTGACCCTTGGCGTTCTTTGTATAAGGAGTAGAAGGTACGGAACCGGAGTAGATAGAGGTACAACCGGTAGCGTTGGCGATGATCTCGCGGTCACCGATGAGCTGGCTGATGAGTTTCAGATACGGAGTCTCACCGCAACCGGAGCAAGCGCCGGAGAACTCAAAGAGCGGCGTAGCGAACTGCGAGTTCTTGACGTTGGCAGCGATGTCAACGAGGTCTTGTTTGGAAGCGACGTGCTCTACGCAGTAGTCCCAGTTGGCAGCCTCTCCGAGTTGTCCCTCGAGCGGTACCATCTGGAGCGCCTTGCCTGTCTTCGGGTTGCCCGGACAAACATCGACACAGTTACCGCAACCGAGGCAGTCCATCACGCCGACCTGCATACGGAAGTGCATACCCTTCATGGCAGCCGGAGCTTTCATCTCGCGGGTAGCAGCGCCGTTGAGGCCTGCGAGCTCTTTTTCGTCGAGCACGAACGGACGGATACAAGCGTGAGGACAAACATACGCACACTTGTTACACTCGATACAGTTGTCTGCGGTCCAAACCGGTACAAACGCCGATACGCCGCGTTTCTCGAACTTGGCGGTTCCTGCAGGCCATGCGCCGTCCTCGATGCCCTTGAAAGCGGAAACAGGGAGGAGATCACCGTCCTGACCGTTGATAGGACGAACGACCTTGGTGATGAACTCCGGCTCATCGCCGTAGTCCTTAGCCGGATCAGCAGGCAGGTTCGACCATGCGGGATCGATAGCCAGCTCCTTATACTCGCCTCCGCGATCAACCGCTGCGTAGTTCTTATTAACGACATCCTCGCCCTTCTTGCCGTAGGACTTCACGATGAAGTGCTTCATCTCCTCTACTGCCTTCTCAACAGGGATGACAGCGGTGATGCGGAAGAAAGCAGACTGGAGGATGGTGTTGGTACGGTTGCCCAAACCGATCTCCTGCGCAATCTTGGTAGCGTTGATGTAATAAACTTTAATCTTATGGTCAGCGAAGTATTTCTTCACTTTGTTCGGCAGGTTCTTAACCAGCTCGTCGCCCTCCCAGATGGTG
>ONTT01000061.1 GCA_900320865.1 uncultured Bacteroidales bacterium
CAACATAACATCGGTTCCTCTGTGCGTATCGAATATACGTGGAAACCGGTACGTGAAGTGGCATTGGAGTCGAAATTCTATTTCTACACCAACTATCATGACGTGGAATTGGATTTGGAAGTGAATTGCGATTTTATCATCACTCGCTTCATGTCTGCGCGTTTGATTCTGCATCCCCGATATGACACATCCGTCATTATGCAAGGGGATACGCACGCAAAGATACAATTCAGGGAACTACTCTCAATTGGTTTCGCCCATAAGTTCCACTAATTCCTGCCAGCGCTGAAAAGCGGCATGACCATACTTCCAGATGTTGTATTTAATCTTGGCTACATCCACCTCTTCGCCGAGGTGGCTTTTTGAATAGAACTTATCGGCGTAACAGATAATCTTTTCTTCCAGACTCTGCGGACAATAATCGCGTTCCGGAATAGGCAACTCTTCGCGCTCAACCTGCTCTATTGTAATGCCCGTTCCTGTGTGTCGCTCTGCTACCAAAGCATGCTTAGGCAGGCCTTCTTGTCGCAGCAGTTCTGCGCCTAAATAACCGTGCTCGATATACTTATGCGGACCATTGCAGTAGATCTTAGGTGCATGGCAGAAGATGATACCGATGTCGTGTAACATCGCCGCTTCCTCAATGAATGTACGATCCACCAAGCCTTGCTCTTCCCATTCCGGATGACGGTCCACAATGGCCAACGCACGGTCTGCCACCTGCCGACTATGTGTCACCAGCACGTGCCGCAACTCCGGCTGGCCGGCGTAATACTTATCTATGAGTGCTATATAGTCAATCATCTTTCCTGACTCCCTCCCTTGAGGGGAGGGCAGGGGAGGGGTTTCAGTCCGTTCAGGAATGCTTTGATATCCATTCTCTTCTTTCCGGGTACCTGCAATTCTTTAATGCTTACCGCGCCTTCTTTGCACGGCACGACGAGTTCACCTTTATCGGCTATTTCTACCGCAAAAATCTTCACGTTTTCAAACGTCTGGCCGTGAATCGTCAAATTGGCCCAGGCTGCAGGGTAGGGACTTAAACCGCGTACGAAGTTCTTCACCTCTTGTGCGGTCTTCTCCGCAAATCGGATCTCGCAGTCTTCTTTGAAGATCTTCGGAGCCGGTTTGAGTTCCGCTATCTCCGGCTGAGGAGTGGTCGGCACTTGAATCCCCTTGTTCTCGCAGTCTATAATCAAATCCACCGTACGGATCACCATGCTCTCGCTCAGCGCCATCAGTCGGTCGTGCACAGAACCTACATTCTCATCTTCGCCGATAGCAATCCGCTCTTGTAAAATCATATTGCCCGTGTCGATCTCATGCTTCAGCATGAAAGTCGTTAATCCCGTTTCTTTCTCTCCGTTCATGACCGCCCAGTTGATCGGCGCTGCACCGCGGTATTGGGGCAGTAACGAACCATGGATATTAAACGTACCTAAACGCGGCATGGCCCATACCACTTCCGGTAACATGCGGAAAGCTACAACAATCTGCAAATCAGCCTGATAACTGCGCAACTCTTCTACAAAAGCCTCGTCTTTCAACTTCTCGGGTTGCAATACCGGTAGTCCTACTTCCAGTGCATATTTCTTTACGTCCGAATATTGCAACTGGTGACCGCGACCGGCCGGT
Organism: uncultured Bacteroidales bacterium; assembly: GCA_900320865.1. Classification (GTDB taxonomy): domain Bacteria; phylum Bacteroidota; class Bacteroidia; order Bacteroidales; family Paludibacteraceae; genus Colicola. The sequence goes on from ONTT01000061.1 coordinate 1,636, forward strand.
TTATCCGGCATGGTCACAACGGCAACTACATTATAACCGCCTTCCACCAAAGCACGCAGACTCGCTACGGCAAACTCCGGTGTACCTAAATAAACTATCCTAAGATCCTGCTTGGTCATAAACCCTATAAACGTTTTTATGGAATAAAAACAATTAAACTTTATTTAACGTCTCGATACTTCGGATCGAGACTCTGTGGTTGTTTTTCTACGACGGGACTCAACGGTCGTCTGTACGCGCGTATAATAAGGTATATACCGAGTGCGATAAACGGAATACTGAGCCATTGACCCATGTTCAACAGGTGATTAGCCTCAAAAGCCTCCTGGTCATTCTTGATGAACTCCAGGCAGAAGCGGGTCACGAACACAATCTCCAAAAATATACCGAGCAGCAGTCCTTCGCGGCGACGGGCTTCGGTGTACAGATACAACGGACCGGTCACGCACAGTGCTACAAAGCAATAGAGAATCTCGTAGATCTGAGTAGGGTGACACGGCACATCGCGATAACTGTCTCCGTTCACGAAGATAAATCCCCAAGGCAGGTCCGTAGGACCTCCGTAGATCTCGCTGTTCATCAGGTTGCCCAGACGAATCAACATCGCTGTGAAGCAAACGCCGATACAAAGACGGTCCAGAATCCATATCCAACTGGTCCCGAACTGAGGGTATTTGCTGTATTTGAATTTATTGAGCAGAATAGCCGCAATAATCAATCCAATAGCTCCGCCATGACTACTCAATCCGCCTTCCCATATCTTAATCAATCGCAGCGGGTTCTCGATATACGGATTGCGATAGGTGAATTCCCAGCCAAAGAGGTACCAGGGCTTCCCGTATTGATGCCATTCATAGAACCAACAATGCCCCAGACGCGCACCGATGATCACTCCGGCGGCCATCCAGAAGAACAGCAAATCCGGCCATTCGGCAGGACAGTGCTCCTTTTTGTACATCAATTC
>ONTT01000059.1 GCA_900320865.1 uncultured Bacteroidales bacterium
TCTTTCGGATAGAAATAGATAACGGTCTTTTTGCCGGTCATATCATTGTTCGTCACCACGCGTCCCTGCTCATCCGCCACGCTGAACGCCGGCATCATGTCTCCTACTTGTAACATAGTGTATAGTTATTTTGTTTTTGTGTAATTGTTTGCCCATGCAAAGAAGTAAAAAAGATTGCTTACCACCCAATCAGATCGAACGTCATGGCACTTAGCAGGAAGTACATTCCCGAATCCAGGTGCGTTCCTGTGAGCGATGTTGTGTCGAGCACTGCGTGCTGCACACCTTTGCTCACCAGCCACTGATACATCATCTGCGAGTTCTCGGGTGCCACTATATCGTCGTTGAGCGAGTGATAGATTTTCACATCGGTATCGGCATCGGGCGTCCAATCATCGGTGAAACGCATCCTGTCCACATAACTGAGTACACGCACCATTTCTGCCGTTGTCGAATCGCAGTACGCCGGTTGCATAAACTTCGCTATGCTGTCTGTTCCCAGCAGTTGTTTGAACTCTTCCTGATTGAATTTTTTCGATACGATCCAGCTCTTCATGTTCGACGCCAGCGGCTCGAGGAACGCCTCTTTGTCCTTTATCCCGAGGTGATACATCTCGTTGAGTGCGGCTATGGTCAGCGGCAGCACACCGGGCATGCCTATCCTCTTCCACTCGAGGAACTTGCAGAAGGTGAGCCGCAGGTCATATGGTCCGGCGCCGGCTATCGTTTTGGTGAAATGCACTCGTCCGCGGTACTCGGTCTGCGACAACTTGAGTGCCGCCATCGCTGTTTGTCCGCCTTGCGAATAGCCGTAGTTCAGGATCGAGTCGCCCACTGTATATCCCTGCTCTACCAGCCATTGGCGTGCCGCCAGCAGCGCGTCGATTGACGCACGTGCATTCGCCTCCGCAAAGCAGTACGCCTGCACACGGTCACCCGTCACGCCAAATCCCTCGAGATCGGGACTCACCACAGCCATACCTTTGCTCAACCCGACAAGCTGCAGATCCATCAACTCACCGACACTCGGCGCCTCGTTCGAACGCAGAATCGTATAATGGTTGTACAGCGCCATCTTGCCTATACGCCGGCTGGCTTTCTCGTTGGAGTGCAACGACAACACGGCCGACATCACACACGGCTTACCCGCATGATCGACGGTAGGATACGTAAACCTGTAGTCGACATACGAGGAGTTGTTCGCGCTGTCATACACCTGCAAACCCATATCCGGCTTGACAAACGTGATACTGTCCGGATCTTCAATCAGCGCATGACCGTTCTTCCACACGTAGGTCTGCGCACTTGCACTTATCGCTGCACACAGCAGCACTATGGTCATTATCTTTTTCATATTCTCTCTAATTCTCTCACTCTCTCATTTCCTCATTCCCTCACTCTCTCATTCCTTCACTCTCTCACTCCCTCACTCTCTCATTCCCTCACTCTCATCCCCCAGATTGTATATACCCGGTTATCCAGTCGGATCAGCAGTTGTCCGTCGCGTATGAACTTCTCGCCTCGCATCGGTTGTTCCTCACCGGCAGCCTGTACCTCCGACGGCAAACTGCTTTCGTCGAACCGGATGCTCCGGTAGTCATACTTGTACACCGGCTCAGCCTCTCCGTCTAATGCGGAGATGAGCACCACGCTGTCGCGGGTAAACACCACTTTCTGCAAACTGTTCACAGCCACTTCGCTTTCTGCTCCGTCTATCGGCACAAACCGCATAACGCGGATCGTCTCAGCATGCAGACCGATCACCGTGAGCCAACTCACGATCCATATCAATAGTTTTCTGTTCATTCGTTTTTTGTTATTACATTTCCGTCATTATACATTCCCTATCGCCTTGCTGCGTATATGCGACATGCAGCACCGCCGGCTTCAAATCTCCTATTTGAACTTATTGTTCAATTCTAATCCTTTCCGCATGCAAAGATACGAAAAAAAATGCACATTTGCAAATCTCCCCGAAGAAAAATTGCAAGGATGTGCATTTTTTTAGTAGCATAGTGCCGGACTATGCTTGCATAAGGCTGGTGCTATGCTACTAAAAAAAGGTAATCGCGTAGCGATATTTTTCTTCGGGGAGTGGGTGCAAGCGCAGCGGTGTCCTGTTTTAGGCGGTATTCCGCCGCCCTTGAGTTATGCTTTTTTTGCATGTAGCTTTGCGTGCGGGCTTTGCGTGCTTTGCTTATATGTTCGTTTATGTGTGGCTTGGTACGTTTTTGGTCAGTCTTATTCAAAAAAGTACCAAGCCATATCGGGGTCAGATGGTGTTTTTTGAGTTATGTCTTTTTAACCCATCATGCTCAAGAGCAATTATTCCTTACGGAGGCATCGGGGCTTTTGTTGTGAAAGTTCGTTTTATTCTCTTACCAATTTGTAAACAGCCAATGTCGGCAGTACGACCAAAAGAAATAGCATGATCTCTACCAGGGCGTACGAACCGAAATAGTCAACCAATGCTTGAAATCCTATGATGCCGTCCACCAACAAAACCAGAAAGCCGAACCAGCATAGAAAAAAGATACCTGCAAATTTGATTTTTCTTTTCTTCAGTTTCATAAACTCTCTGATTGTTTTCATAGTGCCTTATGCGTTGCAAAGTTACTAAAAATTTTTGACAAATG
>ONTT01000057.1 GCA_900320865.1 uncultured Bacteroidales bacterium
ATGTATTTTTATGTGATTAATAAACATAGAAGCAGTTTGAACAATCGTCAGGACTGATAGGCAGAAGAACGACATCGGTCACGTTAAAGGCTTCGCCATTTTTATTACATTTGATAAATAATGAAGGACCGTGAGCATCATCTTTAGTACTCAAATATGTTTTTATAGTCTCTGTCAAGGGTATATCCACGTAGGTACTCGTCAGGTGGATTCGCTCGGGGGTTACTCCTCCGGCGTGTAATGCCATATGTTCGTCATTGTCTGAGCCTGCCAACTTGATATCATCTTCATCTTCAAACTCACGAGGATCATCTCCAAATTTCGTAAACAAACGCATCAAGAAATCGGTACGATTTGCCTCATAGTAGATACGCATCTTGCCATATTTGCTAAAATCTATAGAAGCAAAAGCCTCTTTGAATATCTCCAAAGACCATGTGTCATCCATCCAGAAATATCCGGTCCAGATTGTTTTCCCGAATTTAAGAGCACCTGCTTTACCGTCGCAAATTTCTACACGATTAACCGTAATACCTTCGCCGTACACTCTTAAATCTTGCGAATTGATAGCGCTTAACATATCTTCAGTTAAATAAAACAGGACTTGATTAGCGCTAATATTACCCGGATTTCTAAAATCGCTACCAGGAAGAGGTTTCGTATATTCGCCTAAATATAATTTATGCGCACCTTCTCCTGGATAATTAAAACCATATATTTTTATTGCGTTACCTACGACGGCAGAGGAGAATTTATCTCTATTAATAAAAAGAGTACTCGTTTCATAACTGATGGCTTGATCATGCCAGTCTGCACCATCATACCATATTTTCGTACACGTTTCATCCGCCATGACGTTGGTCATGCTTGCCATTAAAAGGGCGGCTAAAACATACATTTTTGTTTTCATAACTGTCTGTATTTTTATTGGTGAGTATTAAAGTTTTTGTCCCATAGAGGTGTATCTATGTCCGTCACGGCAGATAATCACGGCAGATAATCAGCTGACCGTTCTCAAGACGTTTGGAGGCACTTTCTTTTCTCTCCACTACGGAAAGATCGGTCGTTTTATCCGGGTCATTGATCTGCTGGCGGATGTCGGTTATCTGGACAGAGCCATTATAACAACGGATTGTCCAAGGCTTGTTCTGAAGGCCGTAGATACGGTTGGTATAGCATACTTGATCGTTGATATAGAGCACGAATACCGAGCGGTCGATATAGATGTCTATATGATAGACGCGGTCGGTAGGTTGCGAGAAGAAATAGCCGTCTATATACGGTATGAAGCCCATGGCATCAGGTCCCTCTTGCTCGAAGTTCACTTTCGCTCTGTTGTTCGCTTCGGGGTTGATGATGATCGAGTAATAACGGTTAGACCAAGACTCTTTGGCTACGGAGACACCGAATTTCGTTTGCGCGGAGCTCGCTGTGACGGTGAAAGAGAGGTGGGTCTTGTCGCTGAGTGAGGGCAGCGCGAGCGATCCTCCAGCCACGAGCGAAGCAGAGGTCGTGGATACCTCCACATCGTCGTTGAACCAGTTCCGGACCGTCTCTATCTCGCCGAGCGAGAGCGATCCGTCGGCATGCTGGATAAGGCGATGAGCCACCAGTGTACCTGCCCAATCCGGCTCGCCGTTGTCATTATTGACGGCGGTATTGTTATTATCCCTGCGCGTCGGGCACCACCCCCAGATATACCGGTTCGTACCATCCGAAGCGGTCTTTCCAGCATAGTATCCGCGGGAGTCGAGGTAGCCCTCATGGTCATCCGGCCATACGGGGTTATCGTTCGTCGTACAAGCCGCCAAGCCGGCAAAAGTAGTAGCTTTGAAATACTGCACACGACGAATCTCCCGATGCAATTCGCTATAGACCAGATACCAGTAGTTACCCATTTTGAACACATTGGGACACTCGTAGAAACGATCCCACAAGGTAGTCATAAAGATTCCTTTGTGAGTCCAGTTATAGCAGTCCGAAGAAGTAAAGTGGGCTAACACGTTCTTGCCGTCCTTACCGGTAGCAATGAGCATGTGATAGACACCATCCTCGGTACGGAAGACCTCCGGATCACGAAAATCGTCATGGTAGTAGTACCATGTATCCGGGGCAAGACGGAAAGAGGTCTTGGTCCAGTTGATGCCATCGGTGGATGTGGCACACATGATCACCTGACGGCATTCAGACTCTGAGGGCTGGTATTTATTGCCGGTGTAGTAGAAATAATAGGTACCCGTATGCGCCTTGATGACCGATCCGGTACCGATAGCCGCATCCTGCGCCCACCGGTTGCCGGTAGGAAGCACTACTCCACTCTCTCCATAATTGACGAAATCAGTGGTGGAAATCATGTGTACAGGATGGTAGGTAGCCCAGTCGTTCGGCCGGTATTCCTGCAGATAATACACGCGAAACTCACTCGATTCCGCATCGTAAAAAGGCATCGGGTCTCCGCACCAACCTTGTGCAGGTTGGTAGTAATAACCGTTCTGCGCTCCTACCAGAAGAGCGAGACAGCAAAGGGGGAATATGAGTAAGAGCCTTTTCATAATAGTCAGCCCGGGAGGGTATCAGCCTCCCGAACCGTAAAGGGATTAGAGCTGTGCGCCGAGGGCGTTGTATTTCACACCATTCTTGATAATCACGAGTTGTCCGTTCTCGAAGAACTTAACAGCCTTGCTCTCTACAGCAGTGTTGCTGAGAGCAGTTGGGAAATTGCCTACGAGGACGATGTCGGTTACGTTGAAGGGAGCACCACCCTCTTTGTTGAACTGAATCATCCAGTGACCTGCGTTCGCCAGACGGTTACGGAGGCCATCGGTCAGCGGGAGTTCCATGTAGCCCTCACCTGCGGTCATGGCAGTTTGGTCAGCGATCTGGCCTTCCGGATCCCAGTTCTCTTTGATGTTGATCACAAAATCCGAGCGGTTGGCCTCCGAATAGATGCGGAGTGCTGTCGCATAGGCGAGATCCACATTGCAATAACCGTCACGATAGAGTTCGAGCGTGGTCCATTCGTCCGCCCAGAAGAAACCGGTCCAAACAGTAAAACCTTCCTTGAGGGTTTTGCTCTCAAGAAGTTCTACCTTCGTGCAAGTGAAGTTAGCGCCGATGAGTTCCAGGCCGTGTGCTTTGAGGCTATCCACTGCGGTCTGGGTAAGGAACTGCTCGAAAGCGCCGTCACCACTGATCCATGCAGCCTCACGGCTACCTGCCAGGTGGTCAAAATGCGCATTCATCACTTTGAACTCAATACCATCAGAAGCACCGGTGAAGTGCACTTTAATTAAGTTGCCGGGTTGAGCCGCTGCAAACTGATCAGCGGCAATCTGCAGACCACCTTCAGACCACGAAACGTGTTTCGAACCGGTCCAGATGTCGGTAGCGTTAACACTCATTACCAGCGCTGCGAAGAGCGCAATAAGAGAAATCTTCTTCATAATAAATGAATTTTAAAGGGTTAATATTGTTTAAGTTGGATATCTTTGACGGTCATTGCGCCTTCGTAGCAGTTGACAGACCAGCAGTTGCGCTGGATGCCATAGATACGCTGGGTATAAGTGAGCACATCGTTGATATACATTACAAGCACGGAGTTGTCGGTATAGATGTTGATATTATACGTTCTGTCCGCAGGAATCGGGAAAGGATAGCTGCCGCCACCTTTGAGTTCCCATTTGCCCTGCTCCTCTTCGAAACGGATATAGTTATTATTGCCGTCGGGGCAGACCATGATGCTGTAGTATTTCTCGTAGGTCTTGTCGCCATCTTTGCGGTCGCCGCGAACGAAGGAGATACCGAAACGGTCGGCTTTGTCAGCGGTGGTGACGGTCATGGATATATGGTTGTGGTAGCCGAGGGTGTTGAACATGACGGAGCTATAAGCCTTCATGGAATAAACATCGTCCGCAATGGTGAGATTACCCTCTTCTTCACCCCATTTCTTCACGGGTTTGAGGGTAGCCGTTTGGTTGTATTTGGTACGGATAGCAGGCGCCTCCGCCGTATAGAGCGTACCATCCTCGCGCTGCATCAGGCGATGCACCACCAGGGTACCGCCCCACTTAGGCTCAGCATCCGGACTGATATCTGTGTTGTCCTTACCGCGACGCTCGGGGCACCATCCCCATATATAGCGGTCAGTACCGTCGGAGGCAGTATTGCCGGCATAGAAAGCACGACCGTCCAATGCGCCCTCTTTGCTGTCCGGCCAATGGGGAGCAGTAGCGGATTTGAGTTCG
>ONTT01000055.1 GCA_900320865.1 uncultured Bacteroidales bacterium
TGTTAGTAGAACTAATACGCCGAATTCCTGTTATCAGATGGTGCGTACTGGGAGAGAAAACAAAACAAATCAAGAATTGAAAAATAACTATGAATAGAGCAGATTTTCCGATATTGAATGAGACCGTTCACGGTCGGCCGTTGGTGTACCTCGATAATGCGGCGACGAGCCAGAAGCCACAGGCGGTAATCGACGCTATTTCAGAAGCTTACACCCATTGGAACAGTAATATCCACCGGGGTGTGCATCATCTGAGCCAGGTGGCTACGAAACACCACGAAGAGGCGCGTCAGGCGGTGGCAACCTTCATAGGCGCCAAGTCTTCGGACGAGATCATCTTCACCAAAGGCACTACCGATAGCCTCAATGCCCTCGCTTTCTCGTTCGGGGAGACATTTATCCAGGAAGGCGACGAGATCCTCGTCTCCGCCGTGGAACATCACTCGAATATTGTCCCCTGGCAAATGCTCTGCGAGCGCAAGAAAGCGGTACTTCGGCATATACCTTTGCGGGAAGACCTGACGCTTGATATGGAGGCGTTTAAGGGACTTCTAAACGAAAAAACAAAACTGGTCTCTGTGGCGCATGTGAGCAATGTGTTGGGCATCATCAATCCCATTGAGGACATCATCCGTCTGGCGCATGAGAAAGGTATTCCCGTCTGTATCGACGGCGCGCAGAGTGTGCCCCACATGCCGGTAAACGTACAAGCGCTAGACTGCGATTTCTTAGCCTTCTCCGGGCATAAGATGTACGGCCCGACGGGTATCGGCGTGCTGTACGGCAAGCGGGAATGGCTGGAGAAACTGACGCCGCATGAGGGTGGGGGAGAGATGATCAACCATGTACGCTGGAGCGGCACGACGTATAATGAGTTGCCTTATAAGTTCGAAGCCGGGACCCCGAATTTCGTGGGTTCGTACGCTCTGCATAAAGCTATCGAGTACATGCAAACGATTGGTTTTGAGGCGATTGAGGCACATGAACGCGAACTGACGGAATACTGCGAATCGCAATTAGCCGCTATCGAAGGTGTACATATCTATGCCGCCGGACAACCGAAAGCGGGAGTGATCAGTTTTAATGTATTTGACAGTCAAAAGTCGAAAGTCGAAAGTCGAAAGCCAACTGAGGGTTTGATTCATCCCTTTGATATCGGTACGCTCCTTGACCAGCAGGGCGTAGCGGTTCGGACAGGACACCATTGTGCGGAGCCGCTGATTGACGAATTAGGCATACCGGGAACGGTGAGAGTGTCGTTCGGCTTGTATAACGATAAAGCGGATATCGATGCCTTCATCGCAGCCCTGAAAAAAGCCATCGTCATCTTGTCGTAAATCACAGGCCTTCGTCTTGATGCGCCAAGAAATGCGACAAGCAACGCCGCCACATTTTCCAGTTATGATTACCTTTCATGACGATGTATCGATGCGTGTAATGAGCCCGTTTCATCCGCCGATGAAAACGTTTACCGCTGGGCGCAAAAATATCCTCTTTACCCACATAAATAGAATAGATCCGGGTCGAGTCGTTCGGTAATTGGTCTTTATGGAGTACCGGCGAGAACAAGCCCACCTGCCGCACTCTGTCCGGACGGAGATTAGCTACGTTCGCGGCAATCCTGCCGCCATCACTAAGCCCGGCAACAGCGCAGGAGGAGACGCAATAGGTGGTGTCAATCATATCCATCAGATCGCTGATGGATTGTTCCAATTCGTGCTCGCGGCTCAGACGACCGTAGTGCATCAGACATTTCCATAAATTGCCATGACTGACAGGGCGCTCTTTGAACGGCCATTTATTACAATCGGGCATCACCAGGATCACCGGCTTGCATCGTCCGTCGGCAATCATATTCCGGAGCGTATCTATTGCTCCTCCTTTATCTTGCCATGAACCCTCGTAGCCATTGATGCCATGCAGAAGATAGAGTACCGGAAGCGGTTCTTCCGCAGCTTCCGGTACGTATATATCCACTCGTCTGAAAGTCTTCTCATGACGGCAGTACCAATACGAGTGAACGACCTCAGGCGGAGTGGCGATGTTCTCGGATGGTCTGACTTTGATTGTCAGAAAGCACAATATAATGATTAACAGACGTCTCATTCTTCTTTACCTTAATAGCTTTACGGAACATATCTATCAGCGCACGTGCGCAACCGGCAATCTCATATTTCTTCATGGATTCGGCATAGCGGAATCCCATCTCCCACCGCTCTTGCGGATGGTCAAACCAATAGTCAATCTTCTCTGCTAGCGCTTTGGGATCTCTTGCCGGAAAAGTACTGCGTTCGTCTAAAGCATAGGTTGCGGTACCTGAATAACGTGCAGTAGCAATCACGGGCACGACCGCTTGCTGCATTGCCTCTGTGATGCTCATTCCTTCTACCTCAATGAACGCGCTATGAACAGCTAAATCCGCTTTAGCAGCTAACTCGCGCAGCTCCTCACGGTTATAAAACCCGACAGTCGGTCTATAGCTTACTACACCGTCCAAGTACAGTTTCTCTGCCATCTTCGTGTACTCATCCAACTTCGGTCCTCTGCCTGCGATATGAAGCCGAATACGCTTTGCGTACTTACTCAGACGAATAGCATTGTATAGTGTCGGTTGGTCTTTCTCCACCGCCGTACGACCTATATAAATGAGATCCAGCGGACGCTCTTCGTCGTAGTAGTCAGCCGGAGGAGTGAGCGGACGGAGACATTCATCCGGAATCACGCCGTTCGACAGCGTGAAACAATGGGCTTTCACATGATGCCTTACCAACCGCTCGCGGACGTTCTCTGTTGGGCATTGCAGATACTCGTAGTTATCATAGAAAACGCGACACCAATACCTGTATAGTAGATTACTGATTAGATATCCTCCGTTGAAACCCAACGCATTCACTACTATATTCTCCGGGTGTACATGATACGTGCCCGTAATCGGTTTTCCCAGCTTCTTGGCCCAATTCATAGCGGCGTGGTGCACGAAAAACGTCTCCTCCAGATGCACTACGTCCGCCCAACGTACTGCTTCTTCAATCTGTTTCCCATGCCAATCAGCATAGTGATAGTCAAAGGATGACAACATCGGTTGAATAATCGGAAAATCATAGTTATTCATCTCGTAATCCGGGTGTTCACCATCCGGGTCAGAGAGGTTGGGACCAGATAACACGCGTACTTCTTCACCTGCCTCGCGCAAGGCTTGTACCGTTCTGCGTGCAGACTCATCCAGCCCGTTTCCCTTGCAGAAATAATTGTTAACTACAAATAGAATTTTCATACTAACACCTTTCTTTTTTGTCAAATCGCCGGCAAAGGTACTGCTTTTTTCAATACTATGCAAATCTTTAATAGTAATCGTAAATAAAATACTAATTTTCGTCGTTAAATATAACGCATAGTAGATTTTATATTAAAAATAGTAAATTTGAAAAATATTGTATTTATGCACGATTTTTGGGAAAAATTTGCTCACATCAATTATTTTTATTACCTTTGCCAAAAATTTGAATGCTATGAATAGAATCTTTGTCTTTCTTACTGCGACTATACTATGCGCAGGAATGGTTGTCGGATGTAGTCCGAAGAGTAACAAACCTCTGCACGCAGGGATTGTCATTCGTGACACTATCCAAGGCACGCCTTGTTGCGTCTATCTGCCTCAGAATTACGAAGCAAGAGTAGCCAAGAACCAAGAGGTTTTCCCCGTTCTCTACCTCCAACACGGCATGTACGGCATCGAGGATGACTGGACAACGCAAGGAAGGCTGGTGGAAATCATGGACTCTTTGTTGCAATCCGGCGAAGTAAAAGAGATGGTGGTCATTATGCCCGATAACTGTCCGCATCGCCCCACTTCAGACGAAGAGCGGGCTAATGCGATGTCAGGAGAGTGGGAGAGTCATTTTCCGGAATTCATGGCGGAGTCCGAAGCCAAATACTGCATAAGCAAAGACCCGTCACTACGGGCAATAGCAGGCCTCTCAATGGGCGGTTTCCACACGATGCATATATCGCATTTTCTGCATGGCGAGTTCGCGTATATAGGTCTCTTCTCGCCGGCTATCCGTCCTACTGCGAGTCATTTGGTATATGACAACTGGGAAAACGAAGTGCGCACACTCCTGGCAGACGAACCGCTGTACTGGATCGCTATCGGCCGCGAGGATT
>ONTT01000060.1 GCA_900320865.1 uncultured Bacteroidales bacterium
GGAGTCTATCGAACTGCCGACTACGTTAACGACCATCAATACGGATGCTTTCTACGGCTGTTCTAAATTAGCCAATGTGACTCTTCATGAAGGTCTGACTACCATCGAACGACGTGCGTTCCAAAACTGCAAACTGAGTTCGGTAACGATCCCGAGCACGGTCACTTCGATTGGTAATGCGGCGTTCCAAGGCAACCCTTTGACCACCGTCGTCTGGCTTCCGGCTAACTGCTCCATCGGAACGGTAGACAGTGCGCCATTCTACAGCACCAGTTCCAAAATCACGTCCTTTGTCTTCGGCGACAGCGTGCAGACGATACCCGGGTATCTATGCTATAAGATGAATAAGTTAGAGAATATCGCATTGCCGGAAAAACTGGTAACCATCGGGCAGTATGCTTTCAATGGCTGTTCCTTACTCAAAGACGTAACCATCCCGGCATCCGTGAGCTCGATCGGCACCTACGCCTTCGCGTTCTGTACCTCTATCAAGAACTTCGTGTTCCCACAGGGTATAAAGACCGTAGCGACCAGTATATTGGAAGGTGCTACGGGCTTGACAGAAGTCATCATTCCGGCTACTGTCACGACGATTAATCAAGATGCGTTCTATAACTGCTCCGGTTTGAAGGCCATTTATAATTACGCCTTTACGCCGCAGTCGATTCCTACCCGTGCGTTGAATAATGTGGATAAATCGACCTGTGTTCTCTACGTGCCGATGGATTATATCGATTTGTACAAGGCAGCGGATGTATGGAAAGAGTTTTATAATATTATTGGTGTGGCGACCGACTTACAGTTTGAGGACCAAATTGTAAATGTCACCTATCTTAAGCAAGACAGTTCGTTCTATTATATGGAAGCGCAGAACTGGGAAGTACCGGTTGCGCCGCGTATTCAGGGCTTCAATTTTGTGAAATGGCAAGTGCTGGCCGGTGATCTCGCAGACGGTATTGTGCTGCAAGCCGTGTATGAGAAGAGTGAACCGACTGACAACAACGCTCCGTCCGTCGAAGAGACGACCGGTGCTGCGGCTAAACTCATCCAAGAAGGCAATGTCTATATCCTCCGCGATGACAAACTGTTCACCATCACGGGACAGAAAGTAAAATAAGGAAATAAGGATTACCCCAGCGGGTTAAAGATATCCATACCGAAGGCGGACGTGAAAGCGTCTGCCTTTTTTAATGCCTCCGGTGTATCCAGTTGAATACCTCTTCCTGCGGGAGACATCAGTAAGATACGATCACTCAGCGCGAGTGCCAAATCCAGCTCATGCGTCGAGATGAGTACCGTCTTCCCCTGCTCGTGCGCCAATTGTCGCAACAGGCGAAGGATAAGAATCCTATGCGGCAGATCAAGATGAGCTGTGGGTTCGTCTAATAAGATGATCGGTGTCTGTTGCGCCAGGGCTTTAGCAATTAAGATGCGCTGTTTCTCGCCGTCAGAATGGCTATTAAAAAACCTCTCCCCGAGGTGTTCTACGGACGGCCACTGGCAGTCCGATCGAGCAGAGCTCTTCACCCGCTCAAGGGAGGGGGTTAGGAAGCCCACTTGCTGCAGCGACTCTTCGATGACCTGTTCATCTTGTTCGGATAAACCGCCTAAGAAAGAGGTGTAGGGATAGCGACCCATGGCGACTACGTCGTGCACCGTGGTGTTATCCATCGAAAGGCGTTCGGTTAATACCAATGCCACACTCTTCTCCGGTCTATCTGAATTTTGGATTTTATATTCGCCCGAAAGGGCAGGTTGCAGGCCCGCTAAAGTACGTAATAAGGTACTCTTACCGCAACCATTCGGACCGAGCATACACACCATCTCGCCAGTGTGGAGCGAGAAATTCAAATCGGTCTGAACGGGATATTCGGTGCCGGATGCTATCCGGTAGCCTATAGTCAGATTATTCGTAGAAATAGATACGTTGGACACGGCGGCTGACAGAGGTTAAAATTTCATAGGTGATGGTACCCAGTTTATCGGCCAGTTCTTGCAGCGGCATCTTATCGCCGAATACTTCCGCGATATCTCCCGGTCGGGCGTCTGCTTCTGTGACATCGATCATGGCTTGGTCCATGCATACATTTCCAACTACGGGACAGCGTTTTCCGCGCACCCACACTTCGCCGCCGTAATTGGAGAAACGTCGGTCGAAACCGTCGGCGTAACCGATAGGGATAACGGCTATCACGCGATCTTCGTCTAATCGGGTATGACGACCATAACCGATTGTCTCACCGGCTTTAACGGTTTTGACGGAAAGGATAGTGGTCTTTAAGGTGCAAACGTTACGCAATTGAGCGCCATTGAATGAGAAACCGTACATTCCGATTCCCAGACGGCACATGTCGAATTGGTATTTCGTGAACCGCTCAATACCGGCTGAGTTGCAGATATGCTTCAGTATGGGTGTGTTGAGCCCTTTCTTCAACTCTTCGGCGCAGGCGTCGAAATAGCGGATCTGGTCGAGAGTGAACTCATCAAACTGCGCCTCGTCGCTTCCGGCCAGGTGCGAGAAGACGGACTGAACACGAACGGCTTTATGGGCTTTCAGACGTGCGATAAGCCAGGGCATGTCCTCTTGATAGAAACCCAGACGATGCAT
>ONTT01000054.1 GCA_900320865.1 uncultured Bacteroidales bacterium
TCTATACTCCGCTTCGAAACATCATGCCGGGATACGACGCGAGTCTTCGTGCGCAAATAATAGAGGAATCAGCGCGTGTGGATTCGTTGCAGACGAGTATGGCTTTTCAACGGCAGTATCTGGATGTCATCAAACAGCTCACGGCAGGCGATATCGAGACCGACAGCGTGCATAGTTTGGACTCGTTACAGCGGGTTGAGAAAGCGCGTTTGGTAGCGGAAGTGAACGAAGCAACCGAGACCTTTAAAGCACAGTACGAGCAACGCGAGAAAGACCGCATGCTGCTTTACGATGCCGCAAATTCGCATCCTGTCCGTCGTCTGCAGAGACCTGTTCGCGGCGTAGTGGTTCAATCGGCGCGTCCGGATCTGAAGATCTACGGAATAACGCTCAGAACGGCTAAGAACGAGAATGTGTTGGCGACTACCCGGGGGACTTTGGTTTCCGTTGAACGAATGGAGGACAATTGTTTCACGATGGTGCTTCAACATAATGCGTTTGTTACTGTCTATCGCCATGTGAGCCGTGCACTCAAGAGTCAGGGCGCGTCGATCGAAGAAGGCGAAGTGCTGGGTATCTGTGACGGAGAGAACGATATCGTAATCGAACTTTGGGAAGGTGGACAATTCGTTAATCCGGAGGAAATGATTGTTTGGTAAAGGACAAGGGACAAGGGACAAAGTACAAAGGATAAAGGAAAATGTACGAAGGTAAAATTAAGAACATAGCCATATTGGGTTCGACAGGATCGATCGGGACGCAGACCCTGGATGTGGTTCGTGCTAATTCCGATCGGTATAGCGTGTATGCCATTTGTGCGAATCGGAGCGTCGATAAACTGGTGGAACAAGCCCGTGAGTTCAAACCCGAAGTGGTTTGTATAGCGGATGAGAGCTTGTATGACTCCTTGCGCGACAAGTTGTCCGTCATCGGTTTTGCGGGCAAAGTGTGGTCGGGATCGGACTCGATAGCCGAAGTGGTGACCATGGATTCGATAGATATCGTAGTGGCAGCGATGGTGGGTTACGCGGGTTTGCGTCCCACGATGGAGGCAATCAAAGCCGGTAAGACTATCGCGCTCGCAAATAAGGAGACGCTTGTGGTAGCGGGCGAACTCATCTGCGATCTGGCACTCAGACACCATGCGCCCATTTTGCCGGTAGATAGTGAACATAGCGCGATCTTCCAATCGCTCGTGGGCGAAGAACGCAATGAGATAGAGAAGATCCTGCTGACGGCTTCCGGTGGTCCGTTTAGGACTTTCAGTTTGGACCAAATGCGGTCGGTGACGGCTTCCGAAGCACTCAAACATCCGAATTGGGATATGGGCGCGAAGATAACCATCGACTCGGCTTCGATGATGAACAAAGGATTTGAGGTCATCGAGGCAAAATGGCTTTTCGGCGTAGAGGTAGATAAGATTCAGGTACTTGTTCATCCGCAGTCAATTGTGCACTCAGCGGTTCAGTTCACCGATGGCGCTATCAAAGCACAGCTCGGTGCACCGGATATGAAGCTTCCGATTCAATACGCGCTCACTTATCCGGATCGTCTGAAGACCGATTTCCCACGGGCTGAATTGACTCGAATCGGTTCACTGACCTTTGAAGAACCGGATCTGAACCGATTCCCGAACCTTGGTTTGGCATATCAGGCAACCAAACGCGGAGGAAACATCCCGTGTGTGCTGAATGCCGCAAACGAAGTGGTCAATCTCGCTTTCCGTGAAGGACGATGCGGATTCCTGCAGATGAGTGATATCATCGCCGCCACAATGGCGAAGGCGCATTTCATCGAGAAACCCACTTATGAAGATTATGTGGCTACCGACTTGGCAGCTCGTCAAATCGCTAACTCCTTAATTCGTTAATTCGATAAACATTATATGATACAAGCAATTCAGTTAATATTAGCGCTGTCTTTCCTCGTCTTGATTCACGAGTTGGGACATTTTACGTTCGCTAAGATCTTCCACGTGCGCGTGGAGAAATTCTATATGTTCTTCAATCCATGGATCAGCCTCGTTCGCTGCAAGTATTTTGAAGGCAAATGGCACGTCAAGTTCTTTGCAAAAAACGAAGATGAAGAGTGGAGTAAATATCCCGATAACACAGAATGGGGTATAGGCTGGCTTCCTTTCGGCGGTTATTGTGCTATCGCCGGAATGGTGGACGAGACGCACTCGACCGAAGATCTGGCGGCTGAACCCCAAGAATGGGAATTTCGTTCCAAACCCGCTTGGCAGCGTTTGTTCATCATCCTGGGCGGTATACTCGTCAATTTTATCGGTGCATTAGTCATTTTTGCCATGCTTCTTTGGACTTGGGGACAGGATACCTTACCGTTACGCAATGTCACCTCCGGGCTCTATTACTCGCAGATCATGGTCGACGAGGGCTTTGCGCAGCAAGATCGTATCCTCACTATCAACGGGGAAGAACCCGAGACGTTAGGCGATGCCGTACAAGCTATGATCATCGAAGGTAAACGCGACATCGTGGTGCTGCGCGGACAAGATACTCTCCAACTGACGCTCTCTGAAGATCTGGGACAACGCTATCTCGCGCTCCAGAATGATTTCGATAAAGCCGAACGGGAGAAAGCACGCGCGGATAAGAATTATCAGAAGCAGCATTATGTGCTGATGTCCGAATGGATCCCGTGTGTCGTAGATACCGTTCTTCCTGACAATGCCGCTTATTTCGCAGGCATTCAGAAAGGTGACAGCATCGTGGCTGTAGCAGGTGTTGCAACACCTTGTTACATGCAGATGACGCAAGAGCTGCGCCTCCATCCCTGCGACTCGATCAGCATCGATTATTACCGAAATGGTGAATTGCAAACGACGCGCGCTTTCTTGGGCGACCAATGCAAGTTAGGTATCGCGGCGCGTATCGATCTGAAATTTGATCATCAGGACTATACCTTCTGGCAAGCCATTCCGGCGGGTATCCGTTACGGCTGGGACATCCTCGCGATGTATGTCAAGCAGTTCCGCCTGGTCTTCACCAAAGAAGGAGCACAATCGCTTGGTGGCTTCGGAGCCATCGGCTCGATGTTCCCTGCCGCCTGGAGTTGGTATGCTTTCTGGCATATGACCGCCTTCCTCAGTATCATCCTGGCGTTCATGAACTTCTTACCCATCCCGGCGCTCGACGGCGGATACATCCTCTTCCTGCTCGTAGAGATGATCACGCGCCGCAAGCCCAGCGATAAGTTCCTTGAAAAGGCCAACGAGATAGGCTTCTGGATTCTCATTGCCCTGCTTATCTTCGCCAACGGTAACGATATATTAAAATTCTTCTTCTAAAATGAGCAATGACAAATCACCAATGACCAATTATTTTGTTCACGAATCGTCTTATGTGGACGAGGGCTGCCGAATAGGCAAAGGCACCAAGATCTGGCATTTCAGCCATATCATGAAGGATTGCATCATCGGCGAGGACTGTAACATCGGTCAGAACGTAGTTATCTCGCCGGACGTAGTCTTAGGACGTAACTGCAAGATCCAAAATAACGTCTCCGTCTATACCGGAGTACGTTGCGAGGACGATGTGTTCCTGGGTCCGTCCATGGTCTTCACCAATGTGATCAACCCGCGTGCAGCTGTCTCGCGCAAAGATGAATATAAACCTACTATCATCAAACGTGGTGCATCGGTAGGCGCGAATGCTACCATCGTCTGCGGGCATACCCTCGGCGAGTACTGCCTCATCGGTGCCGGCTCGGTCGTTACTAAAGATGTACCTGCCTACGCCCTCATGGTCGGCAATCCAGCCCGCCAGATCGGCTGGGTCAACGCCCACGGAGATAAATGTGCTTCACTTGAGGAAGCCCAAAAATCATAAATTTGAAATTATAAATTTGAAATCATAAATGATTCAGCGTATCCAAACCCTTTATTTATTGGCTGTCGTAGCCTTAGGCATCGCCCTCATTTGGCTGCCCGTTGTCCAATTGGTTACACCCGAAGATGCGGCGGAACTGCAAGTATACGAACTCTCTGCTTTGGGCGGTGCACCCATCCAAGGTGTATGGGGCTTACTCGTTACGACCATTCTAATCCCCTTGCTCGCGCTCATCGACATCTTTTTGTATCGCAAACGCATCCTGCAAGCCCGCCTCAATATCTTCACCGTCATGCTCTGCCTTGGTTACTATGGCGTACTGGCCATCTATATCTGGCAGGCAAAACTGGCGTTAGGAGTGGATTGGCATATTCTTCCATGGGCTTCGTTCCCGCTCGTTTGTTTTGTGTTAACCCTCATGGCTACGCGGCG
>ONTT01000053.1 GCA_900320865.1 uncultured Bacteroidales bacterium
TTTCGTACATTTTCCCCTTCGGGCGTATATTTACGCCCGTTTGTCACTTTGTTTACATCACTTTGTTCCGTCACTTTGTTTACGCCATTTTGTTTAAGTTACTTCGTTTATTGCGCCTGCATTTGATGCAGGCATCGGCTTTGCCGTCCTTAGCAGCGTTCATTACGTTCGGATAATATCCGAACAGCGGCTCTGTAAGTGCCGCCGATAATCGCGTCTATGCCTGGCATATCTATATGCTCTCCCCTAGCTTTCCGTTAAAATTTGTATTTTCTTGCATATATTTTATGTATTTTTAGGATTTCATTTGCAAAAGTCATATATTTTTCGTATCTTTGTAGCGTCTTTCCCGAAAGGGACTGACAATTTACATAAAAGGCGTTTATTGACGCTTGTTTTGACGACTTTGGAATCTGCTACATTCTAATATTGTTATGTTCAAAACAATGCAACAATAGATGTCTGCGTTGGGTATATAACCGCACCTGCTATGGGTGTACTATATACTTATGCGGCGTAGGCTCTGTGTTGCTTGTATCTGGCATAACAGGGCTTGTAGCAGAGCCTCAAAGTCGCAGGACAAGCAAAAATGCAGGTCCTGCGCTTTTTTGTGCGGATTCTGTTAAAATAACGCTTTGGACAGTAAACAAAGCCATTATGACAGATAACCCTATTCTGAACAATCCTTACGAGGAACCGAGGTTCTATTATGACACCGATGCAAGCGGTAATCTTGATTACACGCGTATATGCAATGGTCGCCGTCCTTATACCTCGCAAATCAATATCACGCCGCATACAGCTCAGGAGCGTAGTATGTTTAGCGGAAGTGATTTCGAAGAGTCCGACCCCAATGCGCGATTTATCAATGCTATCCGCGAAGAAGTAAAGAAATGGCGAGAAGCGGACTATCCCAACACAACGCGTGTTACAAAAGAATTGCTGCATTTTTGGTTCTGTAATTCGGAGCGTCAGCCGGAGCAATCTTTGTTTTTCTGTCAACGGGAAGCTGTAGAGACAGCTATTTATCTCAACGAAGTTGCCGACCGTGACCCAAATAAAGGACGTGCTTTGCTGCATGAGTTGCAAGAGCGTAGGGAAACCATATCGCTTAATTCGGATGATATCCTTCCCCGTACGGCTTTCAAAATGGCGACCGGAACCGGTAAAACGGTTGTCATGGCTATGCTGATTCTATATAACTATATCAACAAGCACGAATATCATGCAGATACACGCTTTGCGGACCATTTCCTTTTAGTGGCACCGGGAATAACCATTCGTGACCGTCTTTCTGTTCTTTATATAGATGAGCGGAAGTTGCATAATAACTACGATAAAAATGACTATTACCATCAACGGGGACTTATACCCGAACAATACGAGAATATATTGGGAGGACTGAATGCGGCAATTACGATAACTAATTACCACCAGTTTGAACCCAAAGTGTTTACTGGAAAGAAAGCTTCTCCGATGGATGGTAAACTCGTATATAACAAGGATACACGCCAACTGGAGAAACAATCCGATAAAGAAGAATACTTTTCCGTTTTATCGCGTCTGCTCGGACGTAATATGCGTGGCAAACGTATTCTTGTTGTCAACGATGAAGCACACCATTGTTACCTGCCTAAATCTGCGCAGAAAGCCAAAGATGATGAGGAGCGAGAGACAGAAGAGGAGAATCAAAAGGCGATGGTTTGGTTCGAGGGATTGCGCCAAATGAGGCTTTGCGGTTATCGCGTACAACAGGTATATGATCTAAGTGCCACACCTTACTACCTAAAGGGATCCGGTTATCCGGAATATAGTCTTTTCCCGTGGGTGGTAAGTGATTTTGGCTTGGTGGATGCTATCGAATCCGGTTTGGTAAAAATACCATTCTTACCAGCCATAGATGATAGCCACAATCTGACAGAACCGGTACTAAGAAATATATATGAGCCTATCCGTCGAGAGTTGCCGAAGAAAGGTCAGAAAGCAGTCCGCAAAGCGGCGAAAGAGAGCGGAGAAACGATCGTGGAGCAACCGCCAATTTTACCATCTCTTCTTACTGTCGCTTTGCAGCAGTTTGTAAAGGATTACGAGGACTACGACCGAGGTATGCGTGAGGCAACAGAGGCAAAAGCAAACCTGTTTACTACGCCTCCGGTGTTTATCGTTGTATGCAACAATACTACCGTTAGTCGTGAGGTCTATCGTTATATTGCCGGATATGAAACATTAAACGAACAAGGCGAACCGCTTTATATAGACGGTGCTTTTCCTCTTTTCTCCAATTACAAGGATGGCATAGCCAAATCAAAAGCTCCAACACTTCTTATCGACTCTACTGCTATAGATGAAGCGGGAGCAACGATCTCGGATGAGTTCAAGCATACCTTCCATACGGAGATAGAGCAATTCAAACGCGACTATGCGGTATTGCACGGAGCAGGAAGTGCTGACAAACTGACGGATGGAGATATTCTTCGTGAAGTGGTTAATACGGTGGGCAAGCATGGTATGTTGGGACATCATATCCGCTGCATTGTATCAGTCTCCATGCTCACAGAAGGATGGGATGCCAATACGGTAACGCATGTAATGGGTGTGCGTGCTTTTGGTTCACAGTTATTATGCGAGCAAGTAGCCGGACGTGCTTTGCGTCGCCGATCCTATGAACTGCAAGCGTACGATGCACGTACCGGCGAAGAAATAGAACCGCAAAACATGCGTAGATACAAGGCGGAGAATATAACCTATAAATTCTTACCGGAATACGCACATATTATCGGTATTCCGTTCAAGTCATTCAAGGGAGGTACAACACCTCCTCCAAGACCTCCCAAACCCAAGACAGTTATTCGAGCCTTGCCGCCACGTAGTCAATTTGAAATTACTTTCCCGAACATTGTTGGCTATCGGAGCGAGAATGAACAAGCCGTGATAGAAGCCGATTATACCAACGTACCACCATTCAGGTTGGATTTCAATCAGATTCCTACGCAAACTACATTGCGTACCGCTGTTGGAGAGGAACAAGTGGTTCTCAAAAGCGAATATCGTAACCTGCGCGACCAAGAAATCATCTATAATCTGACGCGTTGGGTGATTGATCATAAATATACGGATCGCGAAAAAGGACGCCAGTTCCAACTCTTTGCTGTATTGAAACGTATTGTGACACTTTGGTACGAATCGCAACTGCAAATATTCGGTGGAGATGGCTCCAATGAGTTACGGCGGTTGGTTCTATTCTGGAATCAAAAAGAGGTGGTAGAGAGCATCTATGAAGGAATACGGGAAGCCAACCGGGAGAAATCGGAACGAATCACGGCTATCCTCAACTATCATAATCCCGCAGGTTCTACTGCGTATGTACACGGAGTAACTTCGAAACCGGTGTACGAAACCTTCAAATCGCATATCAATTATGTGGTTGCAGATACGCATTCTTGGGAACAAATTGCGGCAAAGACATTAGAGGAAATACCCGAAGTGGAGTGTTATGTCAAGAACCACTTCTTGGATTTCCGCATTCCCTATTTGCTCAACGGTAAGGAACACCAATATATACCCGATTTCATAGCCCGCATTGTGACACCGAAGGGCGAGGCGATTAACCTGATTATCGAGATTTCCGGCTTCTCAGACGATATTGAGGGTAGCAAAGATGCCAAACGCCAATATGTATCGGGGTATTGGTTGCCGGCAGCGAACAACCTTGCCAAATATGGTCGCTGGGACTTTATAGAGATAGATGATATAGATAATATTAAGAAAATACTGAAAGACAAAATACAACAGTTATGAAAACCACACCGGTAGATGCCATTAAACATGATTCTGAACGCCGTGCCAACATCCCTACCACCGAACGGGCAGGTGAAGAAGCATGTGTAGTAGCCGCAGAACCCAAGCAGGCCCAATATGATCAGTTCCGACATGATTTCACACGTGGACGGGATCCCGAACTCTATTGGCTGAATAAATACCAGAATGATGACGAAGAAACCGAACGTGCAGACTTGCGTGTAGATATTCGTTCGCTCTATGTGCATGAGGATATACAGCCGGAGATGCTTATCAATCGGCTCTATCGTCTGCGCGAGGAGAAAAGTGAAGGACTACGAGGGCAAAGGGAGTTGTTCGGCTCTGAAGATATGCGCACGGTGGTCGAAGATGAACTGGAACGAGTGGCGGAATACTATCGTCATGATATGAACTGGAAGAACCGACTTATACAAGGCGATTCGCTTCTGGTTATGAACTCGCTTCTTAAACGCGAAGGCATGGCGGGAAAGGTACAATGTATCTATATGGATCCGCCGTATGGAATCAAGTATGGCTCTAACTGGCAAATGCGTCTCAATTCAAGAGACGTCAAAGATAGCGATGAGAATGTCTCCGGCGAACCGGAAATGATTAAAGCCTTCCGTGATACATGGGAGTTAGGTATTCATTCCTATCTCAGCTATCTGCGTGACCGTCTCGTCCTTGCGCGTGAACTGCTCACGCAATCAGGTTCTGTCTTCGTGCAAATATCGGACGAGAACGTCCACCTTGTGCGTAATATCATGGATGAGGT
>ONTT01000048.1 GCA_900320865.1 uncultured Bacteroidales bacterium
GGAAGGTCTTGAAATCATCCGACCTCCAGAAAGTCCATGAAGTAGCCGGAGCCTCTTGCGGAGCTTGGTATTTAACGACTGCTTTCCCAAAAACTTTAGTTTCATTCTCCGCGGTGATGACGCCGCTCTTTTCCTCGGTACGGGTGTAATCCACTCCTTCTACCAGACCGGAAGCCTCATGACTCCAGAACATATCTTCGTCGCCATAAGCAACCATGTCGTCATATCTGTCTTGGAGATATTCATCCTTGAAAGCATAACTTGCCGGTAGGTGATACAAGGAGCCGGTGGGGATAGTTACGGTATCTTTTTCTCTAAGATAGCTGCACCAACTCTTCTCGAATGTTGTCACAGGCATATTGAAGATAATATGTTGTGGAGTGCCGTAGTTTGCAACGAACTCTCTGCCAATCGAGGCGATGGCAGGTGCTGTAATAGTGACCGTGACAGATTCATCCGAACCATCCTCTTTTCTATAAAATACAGACTCTCTACCTGCTACAAAAGGAAGTGTCGTTTTGATATCTACAGCCTCTAACGGAGAGTTGGACGTATAATACATATACCAGTTCTCTCCAAAAGAATAGACCTTGCAGTCATCTGCAAACTCAAATCTCTTTACACTCGGGACATAGTCATGATCATTTGCCGCAAAAATACGAGCTGCTACGATGCCGGTACCGCTGACCTTCACTACTCCATTGTCATAGATGTCGTAGGTCATGCCGTTGTCAGTAATCGTCTTGGTAATAGCCGGAGCGGCAGGTTCTTCGATGGTGAATACAATTTGTGTGACATTTTTAAAATACATACCAAATGTAGTTTCGTTGGCATCACCTGTCCACACAGCACCCGGGCTTGTTTGCGTCCAACCGCTTCCACCAAGACCCCTAATTACCCCAGTGATTTCAATCCTCGTGAAGTTTCCTAAAGAAGTCGAGAACTTAAATGAGGCATTTTCAGAATTCCCCATCCAACTTCCTCTCTGCCCATCAATCATTCCATCCAATACCGTCAACGTGACACCATCTTTAGTGAATGATTCACCATCGTGCATGTAAATACTTGATAAGGTGCTGTTGTCCCACGTTACGGTGGTTGCCCAACTAAGCCCTATGCTGGCCGCGAGGGCGAAGAAGAGGGCAAAGATTTTTCGTTTTCGTGCCACTAAGGCGCGAGTAAGAGAAAAAAGTCTTTCCATTTTTCTTTTGTTTTTAATTGTTAAACTTGTTATTTATTTTGTTGTTTTGTTTGTTTTTTTCTATCTCTCACACACATGCTAAAAAAAAGCAGCGCATAGTACGAGACTACACGCCGCCTTTGTGGCTGCGAATTCATTGATATTCTTTATATTGCGTCCGTTCGTAGAGGGGGGGGGGTAAAATTGAACATGCTATTTGTAGTGAGTGTCATAGAGGGGTATATTTTTTCAAATCTTTTTTCAAATCCAGTACAAAGGTACAAATTTTTTCTGAAATATGCAAATTTTTAGCCCATAAAAAGTTCAAAAGTGTAAACTTTTTCCTCGATAATGATAAAATCACAAGATTTTGAGAATGAATATCGGAGGAACATCGGAGGTATCCATCATCACATAGCAGACAACTACACCCTGCATGCCACACTCTAAATGAACAAAAAATACCATTTTCATGCCGTAATATTTGCAAATATGAAAAAAAAATTGTAATTTTGCATACAAAACAATTAGTGACATTACTGACAAACAACAATGGATTACACTAAACGATTACGCGACATCATTTCTTACGCCGGGCAGGAGACTGTCCGCCTGGGCAACGCCAAGGTTCAGCCCGAACACCTCATGCTCGGTATCATACGCATGGGCGAAGGCACGGCGTACGATATACTTTCTAAGACGAACATCAACCTCTCCGACTTCCGTCACCACCTGGAACTGCACCTGCGTCAGCAGTCCGGCGAACCGGCTGATGTCAACTCCCTGCACCTCTCGCCTGCCGGCGAACGTATCATCCGCCTGGTGGGCATTGAGCGCGACGCCTACGGTGCTGACGTGGCAGGCTCTATCCATCTGCTCATGGCTATCCTGCGCGAGCGCATCAATTATGTGGCACAATCGTTGGCAAACTTATACGGCATAACCTACGAGTCCGTCGAGCAACTCTATCCCAAACCCGAACGGATGATGGCTGACGGTACGCAGGAGGCGGATAATGAGCAACCGTCCGGACGCAAGTCTTCTGCACCTAAGTCCGACACGCCCGCTCTCGATGCCTATGGCCGTGACCTCACGCGTCTGGCTCTTCAGGGTAAACTCGATCCTGTTGTCGGACGCGAGCAGGAGATAGCGCGTACACTGCGTATCCTCTCGCGCCGCAGGAAGAACAATCCTATTCTGCTCGGCGAACCCGGAGTAGGCAAGTCCGCTATCGTCGAGGGACTGGCGCAGCAACTCATCCACACGGATGCACCCGAACTGCAAGATAAACGTATCATCTCGCTCGATATGGCGGTGCTCGTGGCTGGTACGATGTACCGCGGACAGTTTGAGGAACGTATGAAGAACGTCCTGCAGGAACTGCGCCGACACCCGGAGATCATCCTGTTCATCGACGAGATACACACTCTCATGGGTGCAGGCAACGGCTCGGGCTCGCTCGACGCCGCGGGCATTCTCAAGCCTGCCCTGGCACGTGGTGAGGTGCAGTGTATAGGTGCCACCACGCTCGAGGAGTACAAGAAGACGATCGAGAAAGACGGTGCCTTGGAGCGACGCTTCCAGAAGATCATCGTGCCGCCGGCTACGGCGGATGAGACGAAGTCTATCCTCGAACGTCTCGCACCGTTCTACAGCGATTATCACCATGTCAACTACTCGCCCGAGGCTATCGAGGCGTGCGTGAGGCTCGCTGACAGATACATAACCGACCGCGCCTTCCCCGACAAGGCTATCGATGTCCTCGACGAAGCCGGTGCACTCGTCTCCGGACGACAGGACCCTCCAACGGCGCAGCCTTCAAACTCTCAAACGGCGCAGCCATCAAACTCTCAAACTGCCGAAGGCACTCCAACCGTCTCCGACACCGACATCGCAGAGGTGGTCAGTATCATCTCCGGCGTACCCGTCCAGCGTGTGGCTACTGCCGAAGGACAACGCCTGCGCGACCTCGATGCTACGCTACGCTCGCGCGTCATAGGGCAGGACGAGGCGGTCAGTCAGGTCGTCAAAGCCATACGCCGCTCGCGTATGGGACTGGCGGACCCGGGCAGACCCATCGGTTCGTTCTTCTTCCTCGGACCGACAGGCGTAGGCAAGACCTATCTCGCGCAGTGCCTCGCGGAGGAGATGTTCGGATCAAAAGACGCACTCGTGCGATTCGATATGTCCGAGTATGCCGAGAAACATACCGCTTCGCTCATGGTCGGCGCACCTCCGGGATACGTCGCGCATGAGGAAGGCGGACGGCTCACCGAAGCCGTGCGACGCAAACCGTACTCGATCATCCTCTTCGACGAGATTGAGAAAGCACACCCGGATATCTTCAACGTCCTGCTGCAGGTGCTGGACGAAGGACGACTCACCGACCGACAGGGACACACCGTTGATTTCCGCAACACGATCATCATCTTCACCTCCAATGTCGGCACGCGGCAACTCGCTGAGCAGGGTGGAGGCATAGGTTTTGAATCGTCGGCACTCGATGCACGTACCTCGCAGGCTATACTCACCAAGGCGCTCAACCGCACGTTCCCGCCGGAGTTCGTCAACAGGCTCGATGCCGTTATCTTCTTCCATCCGCTCGAGCACGACGCCCTGGCGCGTATCGTGGATATCGAACTCAGCGGTCTGCTGGCGCGTACGGCGGTCATGGGATATGATGTCACCATCTCGCCCGAGGTGCGTGAGCAGATCATCCGCGAGGGCTCCGACCCGCGCTACGGTGCACGACCTCTCCGCCGTGCCATCCAGACGCATATCGAGGACGTCATCACCGATATCCTGCTCAACCAGCCCGCAGGTCAGCCGATTGTCGTCTGAGCGAACTTGCAAGTTTTCGGTCGCGGTTGAGGATATAGCTCTTATAAGCCATATATTTGCTTTGTCCTTCTTATAGTGTTTTTACCAACCGTGTACGCAATAACGCCACCCCGAAGGATGGCGTTATGTATGCTCACAAAAGGGTAGGCTATGCCTCCCACTCAAAACCTTTTCTTGATTATTTGAAAGCCTGCTGAAATGCATATAGCGGTATATCTGTCACCGTTTCACCTTGTTTATATGGGGCAAGTGATGTGCGAATAATATGACTGGGTTGATTCTGTTGAATGTAAATGGAGATAGATTTGGCGCGAAGATGCTGCTCTGCTTTGACCTCTATTGGAATTACTTCACCGGCATGTTGTACTACAAAATCCATTTCCGCACGGCTTTCTTCCGGAGTCCAATAATGAATCTCCATATCGTTAAGACAACGCATCTCTTGCATCGCAAATTGCTCCGTCAACGCACCTTTATATTGTAGAAATAATTCATTACCTTGAACCAAAGTCATGGCATCCAAACCAGCCATGGCACCATGAAGACCGATGTCCAATACATAGAGTTTGAATGCGTCCATATCCTCAAAGCCGCGCAATGGCATTTCACCGGAGCGAACGCGTGTCACTTTGTACACTACACCGGCATCACAAAGCCACTGAATAGCAGTCTCAAAATCGCGTGCCCTCGCACCGCTTCTTACTGCTGTATAAATGAATTTCTTGTTCTCCTTAGCTAACTGGGCAGGGATGCAATCCCATAGCATAATCATGCGTTTGACTATCTCTTTGGGAGGATGGTTGCTAAAATCATTTTTATAGGATTCCAATATCTCGTTCTGCACTTGGCGTACTGCTTTGTAATCCTGTTCTTCTACATAGGTTTTTACCGCTTCGGGCATTCCTCCTACGTAGTAATACTGTCGCAATAAATCGGTATAGGTCTCAGCAAAAGCATCAATTGACGTGTAATCTTTTGAATGTAGCATATCTGCTAATCCTTTGCGACCTATAGCGCAAAGAAACTCCGTAAAACAAAGAGGATAGATATGGATAAACGACACTTTACCAACAGGGAACGAATCATCTTTGTGGTCTATTACACCAAGAAGTGAACCGGCGGCAACAATGTGCAGTTCGGGCATCTCATCGTGAAAATACTTAAGGGAAAGCAAACCGCGACGGGCAAATTGAATCTCGTCGAAGAATAGCAATGTCTTACCGGGTACAACTTTCTTCCCTGTAGCTGCTTGTATGGCAAGCAGAATACGGTTCAGGTCGAAGTTTGCTTCAAACAAAGAACGCGCTTCTTGTAGTTTCTCAAAATTGACTTCGACGAAAGACTCGAACTGAGTATTACCTAATTCCCGCGCAAGCCATGTCTTGCCTGTTTGCCGTGCTCCCTCTAAAATAAGGGGCTTACGGCGAGAAGAAGGTGTTTCTTTCCATGTTAATAACTGCTCAAAAATGTGTCGTTTCATATCATCTCTAATTATAATCGGCTGCAAAGGTACAAAAAAAAAATGAGAAATGCAAGTTTTTACACGTTTTTATGACGTTTTTTTATAGCATCACGCACATTTTTGTTACGAACATTTGCAATATCACGCACATTTTTGATACGAATATTTACAATATTACACACATTTTTGTGACTTTTAGTACCACTCGCAAGGTTACAGCCTCTCCGAGGCATATCTGAGTCGTTTTCTCAGCTACAGCCTCTTCGAGGCATATCTGAACCGTCTTCTCAGCTATAGCCTCTTTGAGGCATCGTACGACTCTATCGTCTTACTTTGTATGATCACGGTGGTGTCACCGCGTTTGACGCTGCTCGATGTCGTTGTCACCGTCCGTGTGACGTTGCATGCGGTCAGCATCACCGTTAAGCCTATCGCCAGGGCGGTCAAAAGGGTCAACAGGATTTGTTTGATGTACTTCTTCATTGTGTTGAAAATTTAGTGTTTTTTTGTTCTGTACGGATACTACGGATACTACGGATAATTTTGCTCGAACACGGATTTTCACAGAATTTCACGGAATCTCTGTTCATCTGCCTCCGTGTTGTTCCGTGCTTTTCTGTGTTCGTTTTTATTGTCCTGTACGGATACTACGGATAATACGGATATTTTTGCTCGAACACGGATTTTCACGGAGTGTCACGGAATCTCTGTTCATCTGTATCCGTGTAATCCGTCCGATCCGTGGGGTGGTTTGTTCTGTACGGATTTTACGGATATTACGGATATCTTGTCCATCTGCATCCGTGTGTTTCCGTGTGTCTCCGTGTTCGTTTAAGTCTGTACGGATCTGACGGATACTACGGATATCTTGTCCAACTGCATCCGTGTAATCCGTGCGATCCGTACAGAACCATCAGAACCTCCGTTTAGCCGTCGATTTCGGCAGCACAGATGTGCCAGAGGTACTGGTAGAAGGTCTTGTAACCGGTGTCCTTTTGAGCATTGAATGCCTCAAGGTCGGCGGCAATGGTTGAGAGGTTCTTC
>ONTT01000020.1 GCA_900320865.1 uncultured Bacteroidales bacterium
GTACATGTCATACGAAAGAGGGAAATCACCTGCCAGATGGCAGATGGAGCCCATGTTGCTATACACGCGTCCTAAAATATGGTAGTCGCGCGTGCGGGAGTGGGTGGCATTGATGAAGCACTGCATCGCTTCCGCGGGATGGTCCTTGGCGCGCAGCAGCTTGCCGTAATGATAGCAGGCATGGGTAAAGGAAGATGAAGGGTGAAAGGTGAAAGGTGAAAGGAATTGATAGGCGCCGAGCGTCTCATAGGCTTGCGCGAGGGTGAGGCTGTCGCCGGCATCAATGCCGTACATCAGTCCTGCCTGCCATAGGCTGTCTGCCTGCGCCACGACGGCTTCCGCCTCGTGCAGCGCACGCGACGAACAGCCCTGTCCGACCATTCCGGCCAGCAACAGAAAGACTATGTATCTGCACCGTTTCATACCTTTGCCGCGGCAAAGGTACTGCTTTTTTGCGATATATGCAAAAAAAAAGCACAACAAAACCACCGTTGTGTGGCGGTTTTTGTAGCGGGACCCAGGATTGAAAATGGCGAAGACATAATCGTTCGAGGATTTATCCGAGATAAGAAC
Organism: uncultured Bacteroidales bacterium; assembly: GCA_900320865.1. Classification (GTDB taxonomy): domain Bacteria; phylum Bacteroidota; class Bacteroidia; order Bacteroidales; family Paludibacteraceae; genus Colicola. The sequence goes on from ONTT01000020.1 coordinate 574, forward strand.
TTGGGACCTCATGATTCATAATCAAAAAAACCACCGTTGTGGGGTGGTTTTTGTAGCGGGACCCAGGATTGAACTGGGGACCTCATGATTATGAATCATGCGCTCTAACCAGCTGAGCTATCCCGCCAAGCTTATACGAAAGGGAGACATTCCAGAAAGCGGATTAATCACCTCTTTTTTCGAAAAGCGGGTGCAAAAGTACTGCTTTTTTTTCATATACGCAAATTTTCGGGCACTTTTTTGATTTTTTTTGTTAAATTCTTGCATATATGCAAATTTAATAGTACTTTTGCAGCGAAATTGCGTGAGTGCGCGCCTATGCGTGCATCGTACGCGCTTGCAAATAATTATTGTTTAGCGCGTGAAATATTGTGTAACCAAAACAAAGTTTTTTATGATTGAGGATTATCGGAATCCGATCTAGATTGCTTGACAAAACAAGAGTTTGTTGAAGAAATGGAAAAATTTATTATCGAGGTAAACCACGTATCGAAGCAATTCGAGGATGGTAAGTTTGCATTGAATGACGTAAGCCTTCAGGTGAAGAAAGGTGAATTCGTCACGATCTTAGGTCCTTCGGGCTGCGGCAAGACGACGCTGTTGCGTTGTATCGCGGGTTTTCAAGTAGCGTCAGAGGGTGATATTCTGCTCAAAGGCGAAGATATCACACAGACCCCGCCGCATAAACGTCCTGTGAACACAGTGTTCCAGAAGTATGCCCTTTTCCCCCATTTAAATGTGTATGATAATGTGGCGTTTGGTTTGAAACTGAAGAAACTGGACGCAGACACGATCATGAAGCGCGTCAAACAGGCGCTGAAGACCGTAGGCATGAGCGACTACGAGTTCCGTAATGTGGACTCGCTCTCCGGAGGTCAGCAGCAGCGTGTAGCCATCGCGCGCGCTATCGTCAACCAGCCGGAAGTGCTGTTGCTTGACGAACCCTTGGCAGCGCTGGACCTGAAGATGCGTAAGGACATGCAGCTGGAGCTCAAGGAGATGCATAAGAAACTCGGTATTACCTTTATCTACGTCACCCACGACCAAGAAGAGGCTTTGACGCTTTCGGACCGCGTGGTGGTGATGAGTGAAGGAAAAATTCAACAAATCGGTACTCCTACTGATATTTATAATGAGCCGCAGAACTGCTTCGTGGCCGATTTCATCGGAGAAAGTAACATCCTCTCCGGCACGATGATCCGTGACCGCCGCGTGGAGTTCAACGATCAGGAATTCGACTGTATCGACGAAGGTTTCGGTGAGAACAACCCGGTGGATGTGGTCATTCGGCCCGAGGATATCTATATCTGGCGCAAAGAAGATGAGAAGCGCGGAAAGATCGTAGGTCAGGAAGAGGATGATGCGGAAGACCGCGTACCGAAAGGTAAGTTCACGAAATGGTATGGCGAGGTGACCAGTTGCATCTTCAAAGGCGTTCACTATGAAATGACGGTGAAGACCGCGAATGGTTATGAGTTCATGGTTCAAGACTACCATGAGTTCCTTCCGGGCACGGAAGTAGGCATGCTGGTAAAACCGGAAGACATCCAGATCATGAAGAAAGAGCACTATATCTGGAATTATCTGGAAGGGGAAGTGCTGAAGAATGGTAAGGTGCGTTTCATGGATGCAGACTGGGAAGTGGACGAGAAGCAGTTGGAAGGCTTCGAAGCCGGAGAGCAGGTACGAGTTCGTGTCGGTTTCCGCGACATCGACTTGCAGGACCACGAGGAAGACGGATTCATTGCCGGCGATGTACATTTCATCCTCTATAAGGGAAACCACTATCAACTGACCATCCGGACGGATGAGGGCTATGACCTGTTTGTGAATACGGACGATGTATGGGACGACGGCGACCGCGTAGGTATCGTCATTCCGAAAAACAAGATTTACATCGATAAACTGGAAGAGCAACAATGAAAAAGTTTCTTCAAATAGCCTCTTCCCGTCGTACTTGGGCCTGGCCGTACGTGCTGTTCCTGGTGCTGTTTGTGGTGCTGCCCTTGCTGCTGATCGTGGTCTATGCATTCACCACGCCGGGAGGCGACTTCACGCTGCATAACTTCGTGCAGTTCTTCACGACCAGCGAGGCGGTGAACACCTTTATTTATTCCATAGCAATCGCGATCTTGACCACGGCGATCTGTCTGCTGCTGGGTTATCCGGCGGCGTATATCATGGCGACGGCCGAGTTGAAGACGCCGGTTGTGATGTCGATGCTGTTCATCCTGCCGATGTGGATTAACTTCCTGCTGCGTACACTGGCTACCGTGGAGTTGTTCAATATGTTCTCCATCCCGCTGGGGGAAGGCGCACTGCTGTACGGTATGTGTTACGACTTCCTGCCGTTTATGATCTACCCGATTTATAACACGCTACAGAAGATGGACCACTCGCTCATCGAGGCAGCGTATGACTTGGGCGCCAACCGTCGGGAGGTATTCACGAAAGTGATCTTACCGCTTTCGAAATCCGGTATCTACAGCGGCGTGGTGATGGTCTTTATGCCGACCGTCTCTACGTTCGCTATCTCTGAGTTGCTGACCCGCAATAAGATCACGCTGTTCGGATCGTTGATTCAACGTGCGTTCGGCGAAGGCGGTTTGCAGATGTGGAACTACGGCGCAGCGCTGTCGCTGGTACTGCTGCTGATTATCGGTTTAACCAGTTTCTTCGGAAACAATGACGAGCAGGAGGCTCAGAGTGTATTATGATGAAGGATCAAGAAATGAGTTCTGCGCAACTCGAAGCGAAGAAACGGGCGCGTAACCTGACGACGCGACGAATTCTGTCGCAGTCGTACTTATGGTTCCTGATCGTGCTGCTATACGCCCCGATCGTGCTGATCATCTTCTTCTCGTTCACGCGAAGCAAGGTGTTGGGTAACTGGACGGGTTTCACGTTCGGTCTGTACGAGAACTTGTTCTCGGGTTACGACCGCGTCGCGCAAGTGCAGGTGAACCCGGATATGTACCAGGCGCTGCTGTACACGCTGATCATCGCGGTCATTGCCGCTACATTCGCTACCCTTTTGGGCACCTTGGCGGCCATCGGAATATACAACATGCGTCAACGGAGTCGCCGCGCTATTCAGTTGCTGAACAGCGTGCCGATGATCAACCCCGATATCCTCACGGGTATCTCATTGTTCCTGCTGTTCGTGTTCCTGGGTATCAGTCGCGGTCTGACGACCGTCATCATCGCCCATGTGGTGTTCTGTACGCCGTATGTGGTGCTGAGCGTGATGCCTCGTCTGACGAAGATGAACCCGAATATATACGAGGCGGCCTTGGACTTGGGTGCTACGCCCTTCCAGGCGCTGCGCAAAGTGATGATGCCCGAACTGTGGCCGGGTATGCTGAGCGGATTTATCCTCAGTATCACCCTCAGTATCGACGACTTCGGCGTGACGTTCTTCACCAAAGGAAGTAGCGGACTGAATACGCTCAGTACCTTCATCTACGCGGACGCACGTAAGGGCGGTTTGACGCCGGAGCTGCGACCGCTGTTCTCGCTTATCTTCCTCACGATGCTCGTGCTGCTGATCATCATCAACTGGCGCGCTGCACGGCAAGCGAAGAAACTAAAAGGATAATGTGGAAAAATTAACTGGTTTTATTTAACGATACAAAAAAATGAAAAAGATTCTTTCTTTTATGCTTGTTGCCCTGTTTGCAATGGGCAGTTTTGCGGCCGACCGCGCACATACACTAAAAGTGTATAACTGGGCCGATTACATTGACGAAAGCGTACTCAACGGCTTCCCCGCATGGTACAAAGAGATGACCGGCGAGGAGGTAGAAGTGATCTACCAGACCTTCGACATCAACGAATCCATGTTGACCGAGATCGAAGTAGGCCATGAGGACTATGACGTGATCTGTCCGTCCGAGTACATCATCGAGCGAATGCTCAAAGCGAACCTGTTGAAGAAAATCGACAAGGCCAGCATACCCGAAGGGCAACGTTACTTCGACAATGTAGCCCCCTTCGCAGTGGACAAGTTCGCCCAGATGTCGGAGACCGAGACCGTGAGCGACTACACCGTAGGTTATATGTGGGGTACGACCGGTTTCATCTATAACCCCGAGCACGTGAATGGCGAGGACCTGCATACCTGGGGTGCCCTGCTGGACCCGAAATTCAAAGGCCAGATCTACATGAAGGATGCCTTCCGCGATGTCTATTCGGTGGTAGTGCTCTATGCATACCGCGATGAGATCGCACGCGGCGAAGTGACCCGTGAAGAGTTAGTAAAGAACATCACCCCGGAGCGTATCGCACGCGTTGAGGAGATCCTCACGGCCGCCAAAGATAACTTCGCCGGCTGGGAAGTGGACTTCGGAAAAGAGGAGATGACCAAGGGTAAAGCCTGGATGAACCTCAGCTGGTCCGGTGATGCGCAGTTTGCTATCGACGAGGCAGCAGAGAACGGCGTTGAACTGCAATATATCGTGCCGGACGAGGGTTCGAACGTATGGTTCGACGGTTGGTGTATCCCGGCTTATGCAGTCAATACCAAGGCTGCTACCTGGTGGATCAACTACATGTGTATCCCGGAGAATGCCATCAAAAACATGGACTATATCGGCTATGTATCCGTCATCGCTACACCGGAGATCCTGGAATGGGCAAACGACGAAGAGGAATGGCCGGAGGCACTGGATCTGAGTTATTTCTTCGGCGAAGAGGCTACGGAAGTTCATGCGAACCCTGTCTTCTACGCAGACAAAACCACCATCGACCGCTGTGCGCTGATGCATGACGCAGGCGATATGAACGAGGAACTCGTGAAGATGTGGAACCGCGTCAAAGGCGATAACCTCAGTCCGGTCATGATTGCTATCATCGGTATCGTCGTACTGATCATCCTCGTGTTCGTTGTTTGGAAAGCCATGAGTAACCGCCAACAGCAGAAGATGCAACGCAAAAATCGTGCAAGAAGATAACCAAACGAAATGACGTCAATTCGTAATTATATCATTGTATTTCTGTGTGTTATGAGCCTGAGCAGTTGGGCTCAGACCACAGAGATGGAGCAGCGCTACAACGCTTTAGCGGCACGCTTTGAGGTGCGCGACAAGCAGTTGACGAAGGATCTGAAGGCCTATCTGCAAGCTTTTCCTTATACCACTTTTGCGGACGAAGTGAAGTTCATGCAAGGAGTGCTGCAGGTGGAGAAAGGCCAGAATAAAAAAGGCCTAAAGACCCTGGAGTCCATCGACCTGAAAGCCCTGACCCGTCCGCACCAGTTGGATTACACCTTCTATCGCGGCTATGCCTACCTCATGCAGCAGGACTATCACAAGGCTTCGATCTACTTCGGTCAACTCAGCAAATCGGACACGCGCTATGCTACCCGCGGTACGTATTACTACGGTTACTGTCTCTACAAAGAGCAGAAATACGAGCAAGCCCTGCCTGTCTTCAAGAAACTGGAGAACGAAGCGGCGTACAGCAAGACCGTGCCTTATTACATCGTGCAGATCGAGTACGCGCTGGGGCATCATGAAGAGGCTGTTACGCGTGCGGAGACTTTGCTGCGCGAACATCCCGAAGCGCTGAATAACAGCGAGTTACATCGTATCTTAGGTGAGTCCTATTACCTGAAGGGCGATTACAAACAGGCGACCACGCACTTGCAGCAGTATCATAAAGCAGCGACGGAGAACAAAGAGGAGTTGCTGCGCAACGATATCTTCATGCTGGGTGTGGCAGCCTATCAGTTGGGCGAATACGAAGCATGTGTAAAATACCTCAAGCAGGTGAAGCAAGAGAAAGACACGCTCTCCGAGGCCGCCTGTCTGACAATGGGTAATGCGTACGTGGAGATGGCTATGCCCGAGCAGGCAAAACTATCTTTCCAGGCCGCAGCGTCCTATGGGCTGACACCTACCGTACAGGAAGAGGCGGCGTATAACTACACGCTCTGCACCTACGAGTCGTCCAGCGCACTGGGTGAGTCCGTACGGGCATTCAACGACTTCCTGCATCAGTTCCCGAACTCTAAATACGAAAGCAAGGTCTATCAGTTGCTGAGCGATGCGCTCATGCAAAGTAAGAACTACGCAGCCGCTATCTCGGTGTTGGATTCCATCAGCAACCCGACGCCTAAGATGTTGAAAACCAAGCAGTATCTGCGCTATCAACTGGGTGCGGATAATTTCCTGCAGGGTAAGATGCAGCAGGCCATCGACTGGATGAGCGAGGTGATCAACCATACGGAGGACGCTTCGGATTATACGACGGAGGCGTACTACGTACGCGCAGAGGCGGCCTATCGTTTACGCAACTACACGGCTTGCGAGAAGGACCTGAAGACCTTCTTCTTACGTCCCGATGCGCGGCAGTCAAGCAACTACGCTATCGCGAAGTATCTGCAAGGTTACTGCTATTTCTCGCAGCAGCAATACAACAAAGCGCAGGAGGTCTTCTCCTCCTATCTCGATGTAGCTTTGGCTACCGAACCGACCTATGCCGATGCGCTGAACCGTATCGGAGACTGCTATTTCAATGCTCGCCAATTCCCGCAGGCGATCTCGTATTATTCGCAAGTAAGCAACCTGCAGGCCTCCGGCGCAGATTATGCGCTTTTCCAGCGAGGTTATGCACTCGGCCTGCAACATAAATATGCGGAGAAGATCAGCGTGATGCGCGAACTGACAACGCGCTATCCGAAGTCAGACTATGCTGACGACGGCGTGTATGAGACCGCGCGTGCACAGTTGCAATTAGAGGACGAGCGAGGCGCTATCGTCACGTACGAACAGCTCCTGGCTACCTATCCGCACTCCACCTTGGCCCGTAAGGCTTCTCTGGAGCGCGCGATGCTCTATCGTAACCTGCATCAGAACGACCAGGCTATCGCGGCTTATCGGCAAACCATCGAGAAATATCCGGCTACCGAAGAGGCCTACACCGCCCTCGATGCCTTGCAGGCACTGTACGTGGAAACCGGTAATGTAGGCGAGTACGTGAACTTCACCAAACAACTTGCGAAGATGGATATGAACGTCATCACGCAGGAGGATTCGCTGATGTACGCGGCGGCTGAAATACAATATATGCAAGCCGCTTATCAGAAAGCGACGGTAGCCCTGTCGAATTATATCACCCAGTACTGCTCCGGCGGTCGGTACTGCACCACCGCACGGTATTACTTGGCCGACTCGTATTACCGTCTCGGTAAGAACGGCGAGGCCTTGGCGCAGTATGCGATCTTGGCGGAGATGAATGCTAACCCCTATCAGGAGGAGGCAGCTACCCGTGTAGCAGAGATATGTTACGACAAGGGCGATTTCAGTTGCGCACTCGAAGGCTTCTATCGCTTGCAGGCACTGGCTTCCAGTCGCGAGAACACGCTCATCGCCCGTCTGGGTATCTTACGCTGCAGCCAAGCGCTGGGTCGTCATCAGGCGGTGATCGATGTGGCGGATATGATTCTCGGCGACCAGCCCATTAGCGACAATATGCGCACCGAAGCACTCTACGGACGTGCGAAAGCCTATATCGGTTTGAACCAATGGAAGAACGCGCAACCCGACCTGACGACGCTGAGCAAAGAAGTGCGTACGACCCAGGGAGCCGAAGCCAAATACCTGCTCGCGCAGAGCTATTTCGAACTCAAAGACCTGGAAGCCGCCGAAGCGCAAGTCATGGAGTTCACCCAGATGAATACCCAGCAGCAATACTGGTTAGCGCGTGCCCTCATCCTCTTAAGCGATATCAACCGCGAACGAGGCGAGTACTTCCAGGCACGCCAGTATCTGCTTGTGCTACAGCAGAATTACCTCAATAAGACCGACGGTATCCATTCGCTCTTGGCGAACCGTCTGGACACATTGGATCAGTTGGAGAAACCCGTAGTAAAGGAGGAAGTGGAAGATGAAGAGTAATACGATAAACAATATACGCATCGCCTTTAGCGGCTTAACCCTGCTGCTGAGCGGAACTCTGTTTGCCCAACAAGACAGTGCGCTCAACCGCTCCGTAACCGTAGAACGCGATTTTCAACCGGTGATTCAAGCGGCAGGAAAAATTGCTACGAAGCCGGCTGTGGTGGAAACGAAGATAGAACCTTCGCAGGTGCATTATTCCGATTTCACAGCGGATGTGACGCCGCAAGCGACGTTTAATCCCCTGCTCTCCCAGCCTACGCGTTTCGAACCGGGACATAAATACAACGGTTATATCCGCGGAGCACTCGGTCACCCGAACACCCTCTTGGATTTCGGATACCACTTAGACGACACCAAGAATTCTATTCTGGACGTCTATGCGCACCATCGTGCCGAATGGGGTTTGGCTGCGCTCAGCAAGACCAAAGTGGGCTTGAACTTCACGCATACCTATTCGAAATGCGACCTCTACTTCGGCCTCAACGGAGGAAATATCTTCTATCATAAGTACGGTCATTTCTACGACTACAGCCAGGCCTTCGGCATGTGGGCGAAGAACGACGAGGCCTATCCGAAGCCCTATACTATAGGGGATAAAGATAAGACTTCGCTCTGGACCGCAGAGGTCTATCTGGGCGTGAAAGCGAATGCCAAGCAGGACGTGCAGTACCAGGTGCAGACAGGTTATATGCTCTTTGCGAAAGCAGGAGCCGTATCGGAGCACCAACTGCGCACGAAAGGTTCGTTCGACTGGCATAGCGCGGAGCACCATGTGGGCGCCAAACTGTATGTGCAGAATAACTTCCTGCAACTCAACGATGCCCTCGGTATTCCGGACTCGCTCTACCAAAAGAGCCGTCATAACTTCCGAATTGAGCCTTATTATGCTTATGAAGGAACGCGCCTGCGCGTACACGTAGGAGTGAACTTTGACCTCAATATCGGCAAGGGTCATCAGATCCTTTCCAAGACCGAGAATGTCAGCTTTGCGCCCTCGCCGCATATCAACTTGGAGGCCCAGATCGCCAAACAATGGCTGACCATCTATGCGGATATCGAAGGCTCTCTCGGTTTGGGTTCGCTGCAGAGTTACATGGAGGAGAACCGCTACAGTATGATTCACGCCGGTATCATTAGCCCGTGCGCTCCGTACACACCGGTCGATGCCGAACTGGGCTTCCATATCCGCCCGCATCGTGACGTGCTGATCGAGCTCCACGGCGGGTATGCTTATATGATGTATGAGGACTTCTGGATCGCTACGGCCGATAACACTACCAATTACGCGCCGCTGAATAAGACCCTCATGGCGGGTGATTTCATCCATGCCCATGCGGATAACTACCAGCGCGGTAAGATCGGCGGTCAACTCAACTACCACTACCAGGACCTCGTACGCGTGAACCTGAATGGCGATTACTATATCTGGAAAGGCGATACTACGGTGTACGACCGCCCCAACTGGGAAATCGGCCTGCGTATTGACGGCCGGATCAACAAGAACTGGTCGCTCTATTCCGATAACCACTTCGCCGGAAAACGTCTGGCTTTGGCTACCGACGGCGAAGAACACTGGCTGGCCCCGACCATCGACCTGAACTTAGGTCTGCAGTACGATATGTGGGTCGGTAAGGTGAAGAACGAGCGTGCGAAAAACAACGCCTTGCGTCCTGAACCGCAACCGAACCTCACCTTCTTCTTCCAGCTCAATAACTGGCTGCATCGGAAGAACGAGATCTACTACGGCTATCGCTCGCAGGGTATCAACTTCCTCTTAGGAGCTACCTATCGCTTCTAAGCATAGTGTACAAAAAGAAAAGACTCGCCATTCAGCGAGTCTTTTTTTATTTCCAACGGGCTATTAGAGGGAAGCTTGGTAAGCCGCAGCATCCATCAGGCTGTCGAGCTCTGCTGCGTCCTTCACCGCGATGCGGATGATCCAGCCTTCTCCATACGGGTCGTTGTTGACCAACTCCGGCTGTGCATCCAGCGCACCGTTGATCTCCAGCACCTCACCGGTCACCGGCATATTCAGGTCGCTCACCGTCTTAACGGCTTCGATAGAACCAAACACTTCACCTTGCGCTACCGTCTCACCCTCCGTAGGAACGTCGATGAAAACGATCTCGCCTAACTCGGATTGCGCATAATCTGTGATGCCGACATATGCCTCATCACCCTCTACGCGAATCCATTCGTGCTCGCTGGTATAGCGAATATTCTCAGGAAAATTCATATCTTTGAACTTACTTTAAACGTTAATGCTTATTGAACCGGAGTCGGAGGAATCTGATCTCCCAGAGCCGACATGGCGCAGCGGAAACCGATCTTCGACGATGCCTGGTCTTGATCCAGATAACGACGGGTAGACGGATTCAGCCAGTAGATACGATCAGCCCAAGAACCACCTTTGTAAACGCGGGTCTTCTTGGTGATACGCGGAGCCAGGATATCGGTGATATCAATCTTACGCTCCTCCAGATTAGCCAGACCGGTGGTGTCGCCGATCAACGGGAAATCGGTATCATACAGACTTGCGCGGTCGCCGTCGCGTACATCACGCTTATCCTCTTTGCTCGTCCAAGCAATCTTCACGCGTCCCAGCGAGTCCGTCGCATACTTACCATCCTCGTCAACGACCGGATAGCTGTAGATATTACCACGGAAGGAGTTGTACTCCGATGCATCTTGGAACGTCGTCTCACGATATACATCCATTACCCACTCGTTTACGTTTCCGGCCATGTTATACAATCCGAAATCGTTGGGATAGAAGGCATCTACCGGGTTGGTGATCACATACTTATCGTTCAGCGCACCGCTGACACCCATCATGTCGCCTCGTCCACGAACGAAGTTAGCCTGCATCTGACCCAGCGCACGTTTCGACATGTCACGAGGATGATAGCCGCTCCACGGGTAAACCTTACCCTCGATCGTCAGACCGTCATCACCGGCTACCGGAGCATAAGCAGCGAACTCCCACTCAGCCTCGGTCGGCAGACGATAGCCGTTTACAAAGATACCGTCGGCGATAGTCACCTTACGGGGTTTGCCATAGCTATCTTGTCTCGGATGACGACCATAATCAGGAACGTACTCGTCATTCATCTTATATTTCTCGGTATTGAATACAAACTTATCACGAATCCACTCGTAGCTCGGACGATATACGGTAACCGTCTGGTCCGGATCTTCCTCGCTCGGCTTCTCGTAGGCTACTAACTCATAGCCATGAATCTGCTCCCATTCTTCCTTACCGTCCTCATCGATCTCCTCGTTCAGCGCCTTGAAGTCAGGAATCTGCATCGCGCCGCAGTTCACCAATGCCATCTCGTTGACACGGTCGGTACGCCATTGGCAGTAATCCATAGCCTGCTCCCAGGTCACACCTACGATCGGATAGAACGAGAATGCCGGGTGCTCGAAATAGTAGTTCTCATATGGGTCGTTGTACGCCAGATCCTCACGCCATACGGTGTGATCCGGACGAGCCTGATCCACCAACTCCGGAGCTACTGCACCGAATACAAACTCCATCCAGTGGAGGTATTCGTTCCAGTTCAGGTTCGTGATCTCGTACTTGTCCATGTAGAAGTGGCTGGCCGTCACCGTACGGGTCTCGTTGTTACGCGGAGCGGTCAGGAACTCATCCTTCTCTCCTACCGTGAACGAACCACCCTGGATCTGCACCATACCTACAGGATTCGCATTTCCCACACCCTCTTGGGCCTCAAAATTAGTAGTCTTCGGATCGAAATAGCTCCATCCCGTCGTGTTACTTACACGGGTATTCAACTCGCGCTTCTGGCATGCAGAAACACCCAGAACGACCATTCCGATCAACAGATACTTTAATACGTTTTTCATAATTATTTGTTTGTCAAATTTTATATCTACATATAAATCAGCTTGCAAAAGTACTTCTTTTTTTCCATTTACGCAAATTTTTATTGCTTTTTTTTGCATATTTGCAATTTTTTTTTGCTCATTCGGATTTTTTGTAGTAATTTTGCAGCGTGAAAACGCAAATTATGGCCATCGGCAACGTCACGCCGGATAGTTTCTATGCATCCTCGCGTTTATGGGCGAGTTCTTCGGCTCAGGAGCAGAAGGAGTGTATCCTCCAATGGGCAAAAGAGGCGATAGCCGACGGAGCGGATATCCTCGATATCGGCGGATGCTCCACCCGTCCGGGTAGCACGCCTGCGAGTGAAGAAGAGGAATGGCTGCGGGTAGAACCGGCTTTGCGTGCTTTGCGCGAAGTCCTACCGGAGGTGCCCCTCTCCTTGGATACTTTTCGTCCGGCTGTAGCCGAGAAAGCCCTGCGGCAGTTCGGACCCATGATCATCAATGATATATCGGGCGGATGCGAAGCGATGTACGATTTGGTGCGAAGGTATCACGCGCCGTATGTATGGACCCTATGCGGACAACTCGACCTGCCGAAACGGATGCCTCAAATGCAGGATATCGACCTCATCCTCGATCCCGGTTTCGGATTCATCGATAGCACCGAGGCGGATTACACCTGCATGCGGCAACTGGACCAACTCCGGGCTTACGAGCGACCGGTCTTAGTGGGCGTCAGTCGCAAATCCATGCTGTGGCGACCCTTGGGCCTCACGCCGGATACCTGTCTATGCGCTACCCAGGCCCTGCAACTGTACGCCCTCGAGCATGGCGCGACCATCCTGCGCACCCATGATGTGAAGGAAACAAAGCAAACCCTCACCCTCTGGGAACAACTGCGTCCCTAATGATTAGAACAGTAACTAATTAGAATATACTATAGCATGCATTTTCTGGCCGTTTCATTCGGATTCAAAGATCTGATAGACATCCTGCTGGTGGCTACGATCTTATATGAGGTGTATCGCCTGCTGCGCAAGAGCGGAGCTTCGAACCTTTTCTGGGGTATCTTGGCGTTCATCGTGGTTTGGTTTATGGTCAGTTTCGTCTTCGAACTGGACCTTACCGGCGCACTCTTCGACCGTATCATCTCCGTAGGAGCCATCGCACTCATCGTCATCTTCCAGGAAGAGATCCGTTCGTTCTTTAATCGCTTGGGTGCACGTTTCTCTTCACTGGCCTTGTTTAAGCGCGGAAACGAAGACGAGACCGCTTCCCGTCAACAGGTGCTCGAGATCACCCAGGCTTGCCGCCATATGGCGTCCACCAAAACGGGTGCTCTCATCGTTGTCGCCGGAGTCGATGACCTCAAGGATATCATCGAGACCGGCGAACGACTGGATGCGACCGTCTCGGCGCGTCTGATCGAGAATATCTTCTTTAAGAACACCCCGCTCCATGACGGTGCGCTCATCATCCGCGAGGGTAAACTGGTAGCCGCTGCGTGCATCCTGCCCGTCAGTCATAACCAGTCTATTCCGCAGCATTACGGTCTCCGTCACCGCGCAGCCTTGGGATTAACAGAAAAATCCGATGCTACGTGTATCGTAGTATCGGAAGAGACCGGTCATATCTCGGTAGCCGAGAATGGCACTATTCGCGAAGTGACAAGCGACGATTTATTCCTCGTACTTCATTCCACTTCGGCCCCCGCGGGGACGGACTAAACTCTTGTAGGCGTCGTAGCAGAGCAGGCATCGCCCTGTCTCCGGCAACTGGAAGAGAATCGTAAACTTCACACCGATCATCAGGTTATTGACCTTCGAAGCGAAGTTCTTCGTGGACATCAGGTCGTTCAATTCCACCCCATCGATCATCGTGCGGGTGTTGTACACATAGTCCGCGGACTCGGGATTGGTGTTGTAGACCGTCGGCGTCACGAGCGCATCCAACGTACGCGGCGTATGCACGTCCGTCAGACCGTAGTCGATGAATCCGGCAAAGCGGTACTCCACCTTGCGCTTCGGTACATCATACCCTACATCACTCGTCAGCACACCTACTCGACCACCCATTTCCAAACTCAGCGCCATATTGAGCTTCAGACTGGCAGGGGCATTATTATGCTTCTTCTCATTCGCAAAGAACTGATATTGAGGCAGTTCGGGCGACTGACCGATGATACCGAAATCGGGATAGTTACCGTAGGTAGTAAGGGTCGCTTTGGTATGCGCACGAGTGAACACACTCGCATCAAATTTCATACCAACCAGCATATAAAACGCCTTATGCTGAAATCCCAACAGCACCGGCACCTGCACCGCGATATTCGTGTAGTAATCGTTGCGGTTCTTGATCTCGTAGACATAACTGAACGGATCCCCCTGCAGGTCACGCTGACCATCCAACGTTACTACTTTGTTGCTTCCCTGCGAGAAAGCCGTCATACCGCCCCACGCACCTACCCCCAGGTCGAAGAGAAACCGGGTAGAACTGTATTTCTTACCCGCCTGCATCTCATACACAAAACCCACGCCGCCTACGGGACCGAAACTGGAGCCGTATTGACTCTGGGCGGGCATCAACGTCCAGTCCGCTATCTGCGCCGAAGCGCCGATATAATTGCTTACCTTCGCCTGCATCGCCACGCTAATGAGCAATGCAAGTAGCAAAACAAAATATGTTTGGCGATTTTTCAACGTTTTAATTTGCATATTTGGATTTTTTGTAGTACCTTTGCAGCCGATTTCAATTTGTCTACTGCTGCTGCAGAGGTCTTTTGCGACCGCAAAAGTAGTAAAAATAATTGATATACACAAACATTTTTTGAAAAAAACAACTTTTTAGTAAAAATTTACACAAAAATATGGCATATAATCGCACTTTAATCACAGCAGCCCTGCCTTATGCGAATGGTCCGGTCCATATCGGACACCTTGCCGGCGTCTATGTTCCGGCGGATATCTACGCGCGCTATCTGCGCCTCAAAGGCAAGGAGACGATGTTTGTCTGCGGTAGCGATGAGCACGGTGTGCCCGTTACCATACGCGCCCGCAAAGAAGGAATCACGACCCGAGAGGTGGTGGACCGCTATCACTCGCTTATCAAACGCTCCTTTGAGCAATTCGGTATCTCCTTCGATATCTATTCCCGTACTACCTCGGCGATCCATCATCAGTTTGCGGCCGACTATTTCCGCAAGATGTATGATGCCGGCCAGTTTATTGAAGAGACCTCCGAGCAGTTCTATGATCCCGAGACGGGGCATTTCCTGACCGACCGCAATATCCGCGGGGAGTGTCCGCGCTGCCATTCGCTGGGCGCCTATGGCGACCAGTGCGAGAAATGCGGCGCTACCCTCTCGCCCGATGAACTGATCAACCCCTATAATGCCGAGACCGGCAATGCCCTCACCAAGAAGGAGACCAAACACTGGTATCTCCCGCTCGATCAGTACCAGACCTGGCTCGAGGACTGGATCCTCAATAACCATAAGGAATGGCGTTCCAACGTCTATGGCCAGTGTAAGAGTTGGCTCGATAGCGGACTCAAACCCCGTGCCGTCACCCGTGACCTCGACTGGGGTATCCCCGTGCCCGTAGAGGGTGCAGAGGGCAAAGTGCTCTACGTATGGTTTGATGCCCCCATCGGCTACATCTCCAATACCCAAGAACTCTGCCAAAACGAGCCCGATAAATTCGGCAACTGGGAGAAATGGTGGAAGCAGGAAGATACCAGAATGATCCATTTCATCGGAAAAGATAACATCGTTTTCCATTGCATCGTCTTCCCCGCTATGCTCAAGGCGCAGGGTTATAACCTGCCCGATAACGTGCCGGCGAATGAGTTCCTCAACCTCGAGGGCGATAAGATCTCTACCTCCCGCAACTGGGCGGTTTGGCTCAACGAATACCTCGATGATTTCCCCGGCAAACAGGACGTGCTGCGCTATGTGCTTACCGCCAATGCACCGGAGACCAAGGATAACGACTTCACCTGGGCGGACTTCCAGGCACGTAACAACAACGAACTCGTGGCTATCTACGGCAACTTCGTCAACCGTGCCCTCGTGCTTACCTCCAAGTATTTCGAAGGACGTATCCCCGCATGCGGCGAACTCACCGACTACGACAAAGCCACCATCGAGGAGTTCAAAAACGTCAAGGCTACCCTCGAAGATCTGCTCAATAACTTCCGCTTCAGAGAAGCGCAGAAAGAGGCGATGAACCTCGCCCGCATCGGTAATAAATACCTCGCCGATACCGAGCCTTGGAAACTCGCCAAGACGGATATGGCTCGCACGGCTACCGTGCTCCATCTCGCGCTGCAGATCGCCGCTAACCTCGCGATCGCTTTCGAGCCGTTCCTCCCGTTTTCATCGGAGAAATTACGCGCGATGCTCCGTCTCGACAAAGCCTTCGGCTGGGAAGATCTCGGCCGCATCGATATGCTGAAAGCAAACGATACACTCGGCGAAGTCAGCCTGCTCTTTGAGAAGATCGAAGACAGTGCTATTCAGGCGCAACTCGATAAGCTCGCCCGCATCAAGGCGGAGAACGAAGCCGCAGCACAAGCCGAGGCACTCAAGAACTGGCGACCCGAACCGGTCAAAGAGCCGAATTCTTTCGATGAATTCGAGAAAAATGACATCCGTGTCGCTACCGTCCTGGAGTGTACGCCCGTCAAGAAATCGGAGCGTCTGCTGCAGTTCAAATTGGACGATGGCATGGGAGGTCGTACGATTTTATCGGGTATTGCGCAGTCTTATCCGGACCCGTCCGTACTGGTAGGCAAACAGGTGCTGTTCATCGCCAATTTCCCGCCGCGTAAGATGATGGGAATCGAGAGTCAGGGTATGATTCTCTCCGCGGTAGATGCCGACGGCAAACTGGTCGTCACTACCGTCTCTGCACCCGTGAAGAACGGATGCCAAGTAGGATAAAAGAAAGGACTATATGGGACTACTGCTTTTGTTTTTATTCGGCGCGATGAGCATCAGTTTCCTCTGCTCCATTCTGGAGTCGGTACTGATGTCCACCTCGCTCAGTTATATTAATCTCCGCGAAGAGGAAGGCTATGCGCCCGCGAAGCTCATGAGCCAGTATAAGGAGGACACCGGTCGTCCTTTAGCCGCTATCCTCTCGCTCAACACCATCGCGAATACGGTGGGTGCAGCCGGAGTGGGTGCCCAGGCTGCCCAGTTCGGCGGTATGTGGGTCGGTATCGTTTCGGCCATCACCACCCTCCTCATCCTCGTCTTCTCGGAGATCATCCCAAAGGTCATCGGTACTACCTATTGGCGCCAACTCATGGGTCCCTCCGCGCGCATCATACGCGCGCTCATCTTTATATTATATCCTTTCGTGATACTGGTGGAATTGATCACCAAGGCCTTTCCTAATAATGAAGACGACCCCTCCGTCAGCCGCGAAGAAGTGCTGGCGATGGTTAACGTGGGTGAAGAAGAAGGGGTTGTGGACGAGGACGAGAATAAGATCTTCACTAACCTCATGCGTCTCGACTCCATCCATGCCTATGATGTGATGACGCCGCGTGTAGTAGCCAAGACCGCACCGGAGAACATGACCCTCCGCGCCTACTACGACAACGATGAATACGACCATTTCTCGCGTATTCCGCTCTATAAACCCGAGGCACCCGAGTACATCACCGGCTATGTGCTGCGAAATGATGCACTCGAGGAACTGACAGAAGATCATTTCCGCAAGACCCTCGGCGGTATCAAGCGTTCCCTGCCGGCTTTCGACCAGGACCTCACCCTCGGCGTCATTTTCGACTCCATGCTCAAGCAGAAGAGCCAGATTGCCCAAATCATCGATGAATACGGCATGTTTGTCGGCATCCTCACCCTCGAGGATATCATCGAGACCATCTTCGGACTCGAGATCATCGACGAGAACGATACCGTCATCGATATGCAGCAATATGCGCGTGAACGATGGGAACAACGCCAGAAGAAATACCGTAAAGTGGAAAGTGGTAAATTAAAAGAAGCCAGTGAAAGCGAAGAGCGACATACGGATCCTGAACAAGAAGGCGAAGTTTGAATACATCATCCTGGACCGCTACACGGCGGGTATTCAATTATTCGGCACCGAGATCAAATCTATCCGCGAAGGCAAAGCGTCCTTGGTGGATAGCTATTGTGCCGTAGAGCACGGCGAGATGTACGTCAAGCAGATGCATATCGCCGAGTACCGCTTCGGCAGTTATGCCAACCATGAAGCCAAACGCGACCGCAAACTGCTGCTCACCAAACGCGAGATCCGGAAACTCGACAAAGCGACCAAAGACACCGGTAAGACCATCGTACCGCTCGTGCTCTTCATCAACGAGAAAGGCCTGGCGAAGTTGGAGATCGCCCTCTGCCAGGGTAAGCATGCCTACGACAAACGCCAATCGCTCCGCGAAGCGGACGACAAACGTGAAGTGGCACAATTAATGAAAAACCTCAAAAGATAAGAGCTAAGAGTTGGCACCTTGGAGACGATGCAGATGACAGAGCATCAGCGAACCGTCCTCACGCCTTAAGTGCATACCATTGCCTTCGCAGAACGCGAAGGCTTTGCAGTCTTTACAGGGTTCCGTCTTTTTCATCCAACTCCGGTCACGGTAGGGTTTGAACTCCTCTTCCCATACGCGCCAGAACGAGTCTTTATAGATATTCCCCTGATAGTATTTGCCGCGGATACTGGTGCAGGCGGAGATATGGCCGTCTATCAATATCGAAGCCACCGTCACACCCGCAGCACACTGGTAGAGGTAATCGCGCACCTTGCCTTCGTAGTCGCCTAAGAAACCCTCGCACGAATACGATACATGGCGTCCTGCTTCCCGCTCCGCCGTAATAAAATCCATCAAGGACCGGAACTGTTCGTCCGTCAGCAGCAACTCCGGCTGATCGGCTGCCCTACCCATCGGGTCGATACCGAATACCCGCCAGTCGCGTACGCCCAGACCCCATAGCATATCGCGTATCGCTTCGATATGCCCGATCGTGCGCTGGTTGACGCAGGTCACTACATCCCATACCAGACCTTTCTCCGCCGCACATAATTGGATCGCTCGCGTCGCGCCTTCGAAAGCCAGCGGATGTTGCCGCATCCATATATGATCCTCTTCCAGTCCGTCGCAGGAAACCGTCATCGAACGCAGACCCGCCTCACGCAACTCCCGAAAACGCTTCTCCGTCAGCGCCAGACCGTTCGTCACCATACCCCATGGATAGCCCCTTTCTTTCAACGCCCGACCGACATCAGCCAGGTCCTTGCGCATCAGCGGTTCACCACCCGATATGATGATCATCACCTCACGCGGGTTCACGTGCGGCGTCACTTCATCATCGATGACTTTCAAAAAATCTTCTGCCGGCATGTCGGGCGTCTCGACCGAAGCGATACAGTCGCTCCCGCAATGCAAACAATGGACATTACACCGTAATGTCGACTCCCAGAACAACTGCTGCAGCGGATGCAGTTTCTTTAAGTTCTGCCGCCGCCACCGCTCCAGCCATAAGGCCGTTTTTAAGCGCAGGTTCATGCTTATTAACGAAGGTTATTGGGAATGCCGTATTTCACTACCGGACGTTGCTCCGGCTTCGGCTTCGGATTCTGATCCGGAGCCTCTTGCGGCTCAGCAATAGCTGTCGTATCTGCCGGCGCATCAATCGTATCAGACGGCAACTGCAACTCGTCCTCCGGACGTACCGGTACTCCGTACATCGCGATCACACGCTCCGTCGGCACACCGTACTTCAGCATCGGACGTTGCGTCGCCTTCGTCGTGTTCTTACCCGTATGACAGCCTACCAGACCCACACTCATCGCGCCAAGGAGCACGTTCATGGTTGTTAAAATGCGCTTTTTCATATCTTCTTGAGGACGATTTAGTTACAAATCCGCCGCAAAGGTACGAAAAAAAATGGATATGAACAAATAAAAATTCGTTTTATTTGCGTATATGCAAAATTTTTACTACTTTTGCAGCCGTTTTTGATTCATTCGCATGCGTATGAGACGTTTTATCCTTTCTGTCTGCCTTCTCTCGGTCGCCCTTTTCGCCTCCGCGGAAATCAGCGATATCCTCGGTAACTGGAAGACCGTCGATGATAAGACCGGCAACAGCTATTCCGTCGTGTCCATCTATCGCGGTACGGACGGATTGTATTACGGCAAGATCGCGAAGATGCTCATGGGCCCCGCGGACCTTGTCTGCGATAAATGTCCGGGAGACGACCATAACGCTCCCCTCGTCGGGCTCGTCTTCATCCGCGGCATGAAGTACGATGCGAAAAACAACCAACTCGTCGGGGGTAAACTCCTCGACCCCGAGTCCGGTAATTTCTATTACGGCAAGATCTACCCCAAGAACGGCAAACTGGTGCTCCGCGGATCGATTGATAAGTTCGGGCTGCTCGGCCGAAACCAGACCTGGATTCGCGAATAAACACGCTAAATAAGCAACAATATATATGGCAAATTTTCAAAAATTAACTCCTCGAAGCGAGGATTACTCGAAGTGGTATAACGAATTGGTCGTGAAGGCCGACTTGGCGGAGCAGAGTGCGGTCCGCGGCTGTATGGTCATCAAGCCCTACGGCTATGCGATCTGGGAAACGATTCAGGCGGAGCTCGACCGTCGGTTCAAAGAGAAAGGTGTCAAAAACGCCTATTTCCCGCTCCTCATCCCGAAGTCTTTCCTTAGCCGTGAAGCGGAGCACGTAGAGGGTTTCGCCAAAGAGTGCGCCGTGGTGACCCACCATCGTCTGATGAACGATCCCAACGGTCGCGGCGTGGTCGTAGACCCGCAGGCAAAACTCGAGGAAGAACTCATCATCCGTCCGACCTCCGAGACCATCATCTGGTCCACCTATAAGAACTGGATCTCGTCCTATCGTGACCTGCCTATCCTCTGTAACCAGTGGTGTAACGTCATGCGTTGGGAGATGCGTACGCGTCTTTTCCTGCGTACGGCTGAGTTCCTCTGGCAGGAGGGACACACCGCCCATGCTACCAAAGAGGAAGCCGAGGACTACGCACGACAGATGCTCGATGTCTATGCCGACTTCGCCGAGAACATAATGGCTATTCCGGTCGTCAAAGGTGTCAAGTCGCCGAACGAGCGCTTCGCCGGAGCACTCAATACGTATTGTATCGAGGCTATGATGCAGGACGGTAAGGCCCTGCAGGCCGGTACCTCCCATTTCCTCGGTCAGAACTTCGCCAAGTCCTTCGACGTACAGTTCCTCAATAAGGAGAATAAATACGAGTACGTATGGGCTACCTCCTGGGGTGTCTCGACCCGTCTGATGGGTGCGCTCATCATGACCCACTCCGATGATAACGGACTTGTCCTGCCGCCGCACTTGGCGCCGATCCAAGTGGTTATCGTGCCGATCTTCAAGAAACAAGAGGACCTCGATAAACTGATGGTGAAACTCAACCCCATTGCCGACCAACTCAAGGCCCTCGGCATCCGCGTCAAAGTCGATACCGAAGAGAAATATACGCCGGGTTATAAGTTCGCCGACTACGAGCTCAAGGGTGTGCCCGTCCGCCTCGCTATGGGTGGCCGTGACCTCGAGAACGGCACCATCGAGATCGCACGCCGTGACACCCAGACCAAAGAGACCATTTCGCTCGATGGAATCGTAGAAAAAATACAAAAACTGCTGGAAGAGATCCAGGCCAACCTGCTGCAGAAAGCCCTCGATTTCCGCATCGCCAACACCCATGAGGTCAATAGCTACGACGAGTTCAAAGAGGAACTCAAGAAAGGCGGCTTCCTGCTTGCCCACTGGGACGGTACCCCGGAGACCGAGCAGCGTATCAAAGACGAGACCAAAGCAACCATCCGTTGCATTCCTTTGGCAGACCTGCCGGGGCATAAGAACGAACCGGGTACCTGTATGGTCACCGGAAAGCCCTCCGCAGGACGTGTCGTCTTTGCCCTCAATTATTAATTGGCATAATATTTGTCAGTAGCCCTGTGAAATGAAACGACTACTGTACATAGTGTGGATTTCCCTTCTCCTCTTTTCCCTCTCCCTTGAGGGGAGAGCCGGAGAGGGGTTTTCACGTAACTATGTGGACTCCTGCATGATCCGTATCGAGAACGGCGACACCCTCTATATGGCGTGGCTGCACGAGGTATGGGTCTATCCCCCGATGAAGTTCAAGAATAAACGCCAGGAGAAATTCTACTGGAAGACCGTGCGGGATGTCAAGAAATGCTTACCTTACGCGAAGCGTATCACCAAAGATATGGAGTACGCCGATAGCGAACTGGCGAAACTGCCCGATGACAAAAGTCGAAGAAGGTGGTGGCGGTCCTTTGAAAAGCAGCTCTATCGCAAATACGAGAAGGACTTTCGCGGTATGTACGCCTCGCAGGGGATGATGCTCATGAAACTCATGGACCGCGAGACCGACCGCACCAGCTACGAACTGATCAAGCAGTACAAAGGCAAAGCGGCAGCCAACTTCTGGCAGTTCATCGCCAAACTCTTCAAAAACGACCTCAAGGAGGAATACGACGCCTCCGACAAAGACCGCATCACCGAACGGGTCATCAACCTCGTCGAAGCCGGCCAACTGTAAAATAGGCATTAACTGCTAATATTTTAGCACTTATATTTGCATATTTGGTCTATAAAAACGGGGTAAAAAGTCACTTTTCAAACACGCATATATGTAAGTTGCTGTTATTCAGCGGGTTACAGAATTCCTTTTTCAAATACATTTTTTGCACAGTTCAAAAAAAAGCAGTAATTTTGCACCGTCAAACGAAAACTTTAATTTAAAAACGATTGATGCGTATGAAAAAGTCATTATTATTTGCCCTTTCGGCACTTGTTTTAACAGCGTGTGGGACATCCAATCCGCCTTCGCAGAAGACCGACGAAAATCTTCTTGGAATGTGGTACCTTATGCCCAGCAATGGTGACGGCACAGGAACATCTCTATTCTTTGATGAAGATGGAATAGTAGTCTACCGCTGTGTGCCGGATATTACACAAATGGTTGTTTCTGACTGGGGCGGAATTGTAAAGAATATGACCTACACGATAGCCGATAATAATAAACTATGCATATCCTATAGCGGTGAGATATATGATATCTCCCCTGAGACATTTGAATACACGACCGATTACACGATTAAAGAAGACGAGCTAATTATCCATAACTTTTCTACGGGTGGGCATCGATTTGAAGAAGTTTCTTTTGTTGCCGGAGAAGAAGTGCCGAAAAAAGAACTCAACGAATCAGACAAAGCAAGTTTGGATGCTATTTTTTCTCCCAACAATTCGTATTTTCAGTCCGACAAAGTGAATGAATATAACACAAGTATTGTTCGGTCTGAAGAAGAATTACGGGCCATGTGTCCTGAAGGCGTAGCATTACCGGAAATAGATTTTAGCAAAGAGTGTATCCTGTTTTCTTATTTTCTGGCTGCCAGTTCCGATTACAACTTACTTGGCACAGCGCTATACCACAACCCCTTAAATGACCTGTATGAATATCGCATTCGAATACGAGGATGCTTCATATGCAGCGATGCCTTAGAGGAGCATGTTGCTTATTCGGTGCATACTATTCCAAGTAATTCTATCCACTATATGACAGCTCTTCCGCTATTCAGGCTCTATAATCCGGAGGAACAATAAACCGCAGAATATATGAAACGTTTTTTATTAACGATAACTATATGCATGTGCGCGCTGTGCATGCATGGCGCATCATCGAATAGTATTAATCTTTACTATGTAGCTATAATTATAGATGATGGCTCCGGTTCGTCAACTGTTAATCCGGTTGATCCGAACTTAGCGCGTGCGGAATTGGTTCAAAACACCCTTGTGGTACAAGAGAATTATGAAGGTGATGCTGAGTTAACGGTACAAACAGCGAATGAAGTGGTTTTTTCAGGACTATTTGACCGAACGATTCAGATCACCTTAAGCGATAGTACCTGGTATACGTTGGTTTTACTCAAGTCTGATACACTAATCTCGGGCCAATTCAAGTATCCGGTTTCACGAACAGATCCGGTTTCCCGAGCAAAAAAACTTATGCAACAAGGCCAATTGCTTATTAGAAAAGATAATAACATATATACCATTACGGGTAATAAATTACGATGAGATATAAGTTATTCCTATTCGGATTAGTGCTGGTGGCCGGTTTGCTGAGCGGATGTGGTCACAAGGACGAGGTGCGGAGTTTGTACGAACGCGGCAAAGCTTTGCGTGCAGAGGAGAAAGAGGAAGAGGCTATGTACTGTTTTCTGGCTGCCACCCATTGCAAGACAGGAGATGAGGCATTGTTAGGTCGCATCTACTCGAATATTGCGAATATGTGTCGCGAGGCGGATCAGCATGAGCTGGCCTATCGGGTATATACAGAAGCGATGCATCATTTTGCTCTATCCGGCGACACGCTGGCTTACGGGTACGCGCTAAATAACATGGCATGGGAACAAGCAGCTATGGGGCATAAAGACTCGGCATTGATGCTGGTGAACGAAGCTGTGGCGGTTTATCCCTACGAGCCGCTATTGGCAAAGGTGAAAGAGAGTCGTGCGGCAGCATGCTTGTTTACGGAGGAATATGACTCGGTGTTATATTGGACGAAGGACGAGACGAATGATTATATGCTTACCCTTCGCGCACAAGCGTATTCCTTTTTGTCCATAGAAGATTCAGCGGCTTATTATGCGCATCTATTGATATCTCGCACGACGGATTTATTTACGCTGAATAACATGTATTATATCCTGACGCACAACGATGCGGAGGCAGATAAAGAAACGATAGTAGCGCGCTCTTCCGAACGAGCGGATGTACAAAAAGCCATTGAACTTCGCCATGGCCGGTTGATGCAAGCCGTTCAGTTGGTAAAGGACGATCAGAAATCATCCGGGCGGCCATACAGGATATACTGGTTAATCGGTTTGATTATTTTGGCTGTGATTTTGGCTGTCTGGGCATGGTTTATCAACCACAAAGATCACCTGCTTCGCACGGAGCATCATCAATTGGAAAAAGGTCGTCGAGAAGAGATTGCTCGAGGTTTGCAATTGCTGCACGAGGTAGAGGATATACGGGTTGAGTTGGCATGGGATCAGTATGCGGAGATGTGCCGTCGCATCGATAAACTCTTTCATGGTCTGGCCAGTAAACTTCAGGAGCAAGGCCTGAATGAGCAAGACGTCCGAATATGCATCTTGGTGTTTATCGGGTTGAGCCATAAAGAGGTGGCAGAAATGCTTAACTGTTCGCCGAAGAGTATCGGTAAGTTAAAAGACCTGACTGCCAAGAAATTAGGTGTCTCCGGCGGGCAATTACAAAGTAAAATCGAAAAAATAGCAATACTATGAAAAAGAGCTTTTTAACGTTAATGCTTGCGATAGTAAGCAGCGTTTGGATGGCCAATGAGGCAAGCAATTGGTGTATGCCGTCCGTTCGTACATTAACCGAACCATGGATTGAAGTAAACGGAACATTCCAAGCAGAAGGTTTTCCTTGCGAACCCGGCGAAGAATGTCCGACCTGCCTGACGATTGTGCTGGTAACAAGCAACAAGACGTATTATCTGGTAACGGATGACGGACAACTGATCGAGTATCTGGATACAATCCAATTGGGTACAAAGGCAACCGTTTCCGGTATTCCTTTCACGCATGGCAGTTATGACTACATCCAAGTGAGCCATATTGAGACAGAACGGACATCACAACTTCCTTCCCTCTGCGACGAGTGGAATGTATGGTATGATGCGTTTTCCGGGCCCAAAGACAGTTATATGATCAAATATTATCTTTCCACAGATACCATCATCAATGAGCAACTATACACAAAATTATGCTCAGACAAGGATTATCAATACTATGGAGTCTTTCGCGAAGGGAGTAACCGAGATATCTATTTTCTTCCAATGTGGAGTGCACACGAATATCTTATCTATGCGTTTAATGCACAGGTAGGAGATACCTTGTCGAATCTTTGGGTTGGTGGATTTGGAGAAGATTATCAAGGAGTGGTACAAGCAATCAGCAGTGGAAATCCAAGAATTTTCACTATAGATGTTGACTTTGAAGATGATAATATTCTCCCTATTGAATGGATAGAAGGTGTTGGTTCGCCGGAAACTCCATGGGGTTTGGCCGTCGTTCCCACCGTGCCCGCAGATATTGGTGTTTACAATCTTCTTTGCGCCTATAAAAACGGCGAGCCTGTTTATGTCTCCCAAATTGGCGAAAAAAGGGGCTGTTACGGAGAGAACTCAACTGCAGACACTATTCCTTTGTTCTCCTACACGGGCGATGACCCTGGCACATCGACTGTAGATCCGGTTGATCCGAATCAGGTAGTAGCGACCTTAGGGAATGAGGAATTGACGATTCGCGAGTACACAGGAACGGAAATAACGTATGTGTTGACCCATAGGAACAATGCGCCTTCGCGCGAACTCGAGCCACAGCCTACGACGTTCGAAAATGAAGTGGTAATCGAGTTGACGGAATATGGTCCATATGAGTTGCAGTTAAGTAATGAAGCGTGGGATTATATCATTATCGGTAAGTTCTATTATGGTCCGCAGGGAGTCGAAATGATTGGTTCTGACCTCACTGCGGATGGCGTACAGAAGGTTATCATAGATGGGCAACTATTGCTTAGCAAAGGCGATAAAACCTATACGTTAACCGGTCAAGAAATTAAACGGTAAAAGTCTGATTATCATCCATTGAGATATCATCTCTCTTTAAGGCGGAGCACTAAGTGCTTCGCTTTTCTTATGCCTAATTGGTCTATAAAAACGGGGTAAAAAGTCACTTTTCAAACACGCATATATGTAAGTTGCTGTTATTCAGCGGGTTACAGAATTCCTTTTCAAATACATTTTTTGCACAGTTCAAAAAAAGCAGTAATTTCGGCACGCCCTTATTTGCTATGCAAACAAGGAATTCTCCGAAAGTACGTTCTTAGCCACAAGGGCACGAACTATATTAAAAAAGTTATAAAAAAGTTAATTTTTATGCAAAAGATGATATATATCCATCTATATAAGGTTGATTGTTTGTAATAACAGCAAAAGCTTGACGGATAAGTTTGTTAGCTACTGCAATGATTGCCCCTTTTCCGGATTTGCCTTTAGCACGCAAGCGTTCGTAAGTTTCTCTGCAAGCAGCATTGCACCTTATAGAAGAACAAGCCGCGATATACAATTGGCTTCGTAGATATGTATCTCCATTGCGATTGATGTGACCTTTGACATTGATTGACGTTCCGGATTGTTGATAAGTAGGACAGAGTCCTAGAAATCTGGATATTTGCTTAGCACTACTAAAGTAGGTAAATCCTCCGGTAGCTGTAATGAGCGCAGAAGCAATTGTATTACTAATTCCTTTGATGGATGTAAGTAATGTCATCTGACTATTAAACTCCTTATTAGAGAGGTTAGTAATCTCTTCTTCCATCTTAGAGATTTGCTTGCGCAGGAAACTAATAGTTTTCTCTATTGTTGCTTTACTCGTCGGATCTTGCTTAGGCAGAGCAGCTAGTGCTTGTTGCAGATTAAGAGTGGCAGTTAACTGCTTTTTTAATTGCCGTAGAACCGTACGTTTCTGCCTAAGCAGAATAATACTCTCCGATGGAATCTTGTAAGGCACTGGATTCATTTTCTCGCCATACATAGCAATTAGTTTAGCATCTATCTCATCCGTCTTGGTTGTAGACAACATAGCCCTGGCAAAATGCTTTATCTTTTGAGGATTCTCCATGCTAACGAGAATGTTAGCCTCCTGGAGAAGATACAAAAGAAGCATGCTGTAGTTACCGGTCGCTTCCATTACACAATGACTTTCCGCAGGAAGTGATTGAATGAATCGGCGCACACCACTAGTGGTGTTAGGGAAAGACTTAGTGGTGTAACCACTCTTTGTCGGATAAGCGGCAATAAACGAATCCTTGCTAACGTCAATACCAATGTAAGTCATAATCGTCATTAAATTATATGCATTGATTGAACATCTGATACATCTGAATACTATCGTTGCTAATGCGGGATCTATGTCCCAATGAACTATCCAGTTTTGGATGTATAATGTATGGGGACTGAACGTGCCCTACAGTGTCGAGACACAAACGATTACGCGGTCTTACTCCATACATAGATGTTAAATCGAGTGCAAAGATACAACAAATATTTTAAATATACAACGATT
>ONTT01000019.1 GCA_900320865.1 uncultured Bacteroidales bacterium
TACCACCCACCGCACTGCGGCATCCTCGAACCCCAACTGTCAACGCATCTACTCCTTCGAAGCAGACCGTTACAAACGTTCCACTCCGCTGACGTCCAAAGAGTTGGATGCTCGCGCACGCTTCGCCGCTGTAGCAGCTGCTGTGAAGGCTCGTAAGAGCGATCTGAACAAGATCACTACGGACCAACAGAACTTCGCGGCTCAGAAGGACACGGCCGGTGGCAAAAAGACCATGAAGGCTTACCTCTGGAAAGTCTGTGGAGATGAGTACGACGTAGCCCACAACGGGTAAACCTCGCGAGGCTAATGAGCCGCAAAATGCAGTAAAATCTGCAAAAAATGGCATACACACTTGTGTATGTCATTATTTTTTTGTACTTTTGCAGCCGATTTGTAGCGTGCGCTTGCGTGCGTGGTTGATTTGTGCGTCAATGGATGCGTCGATTGATGCGTCAATAGAGTATATACATGGCCAATAAACGAAAAATAATCAATGACCCTGTCTTCGGGTTCTTATCCATCCCGAATGACTTGATTTACGATGTGCTGCAGCATCCGTATGTGCAGCGTCTGAACCGTATTCGGCAGTTAGGCCTGTCGTATCTGGTGTACCCGGGTGCGACTCACAGTAGGTTCGGTCATTCGTTAGGTGCGATGCACCTGATGCAGGAAGCGATTCGTTCGCTGCGGTTAAAAGATGTGGAGATCACGGAGCAGGAAGAGACAGCGGCAATGATCGCTATTCTGCTGCACGACATCGGTCACGGTCCGTTCTCGCATGTGCTGGAGCATACGATCGTAGACGGCGTGACGCATGAGGATATCTCGCTGCTGATGATGCTACGTATCAACGAGGATCTGCACGGACAACTCGATACGGCGATCGCTATCTTTAAGAACGAGTACCCGAAGCATTTCCTGCATCAGTTGATCTCGAGTCAGTTGGACGTCGACCGGATGGATTACCTCTGTCGCGACAGTTTCTTCACGGGCGTGCAGGAAGGCCGTGTAGCCAGCGAACGACTGCTGAAGATGCTTGATGTGCGCGATGATAAGTTAGTGGTGCAGATAAAAGGTATCTACAGCGTGGAGAAATTCCTCGTAGCCCGCCGACTGATGTACTGGCAGGTCTATCTGCATAAGACGTCCGTAGCCGCCGAGCAGCACTTGATTAAAATTTTGAGTCGGGCAAAAGAAATAGCTCGCGAGAGTCGAGAGTCGAGAGTGGAGAGTGGAGAGCTCTTCTGTTCGCCGGCGCTGAGGTATTTCCTCTATCAGAACGTGACGTTTGCGGATTTTGGGGTGCATAGCGAGGCGCTGGAGCAGTATGCGCTGCTGGACGACAACGATGTGCTGTCGGCTATCAAGGCATGGATATCGAGTGAAGATAAAGTGCTCAGTGCGTTGAGTAAGAGTTTCATCAACCGTCAGTTGTTCCGCGGCGAACTGTTAGATGCTCCGCTGACCGAAGCGCAGAAGAAAGAGTTGAACCAGACGTACGCAAAGGCTTTAGGAGTCACCGAAGAAGAGGCGCAGTATATGTGGTCCGAACATGTTTCGACCAGCAATACCTATAGCGAAAAAGCCGATTCCATCGATATTTTATACTCCGATGGACGCGTGCGCGATATCGCTGAAGCCAGTGAGATACTGGATCTCGAGTCGTTGACACGAAAACCGATTAAGCGATACATTTTCAAGTATCGCATGTAGGATTTTTGATTTTAGATTTTTGATTTATGGAATTTAGTGCAGGACAAATAGCAGCGCTGTTGGGCGGCAAACTGATAGGCAAAGCGCAAGCGATGGTAAGCGATGTAGCTCCGATTGAATCGGCACAACCGCACCACCTGTCGTTCATCACGGATGCGAAATATATGCCGTACTTGGAGAATACCCAAGCAGGAGCGATATTGGTGAGTGAGGGGTTAGTGGCGAACAGCGACAGCCTACGTGCGCGTTTTGAAGAATCGAAGCAAGCGGTGATTCTCGTTGAGAACGCCCGCGGCGCGATGGGTATGTTGCTGCAGTTGGTGTCGAAAGCGCTGAACCCTGCCAAACAGGGTATTGAGCAACCGGTGAGCATCAGCGAAGGAGTAGCCATTCCCGAGGACGCATATATCGGTGCCTTCGCCTATATCGGCAAGAACGTGCAGTTGGGTAAGGGTGTGCAAATCTACCCGAACACGTATATCGGTGACAACGTCGTGATCGGCGAGAACACGATTCTCTACGCGGGTGTGAAAGTGTACGCGCATAGCGTCATCGGCGCCAACTGCATCCTGCACGCCGGAGTAGTAGTGGGTTCGGACGGCTTCGGTTTTGAACCCGACGCACAGGGAGTGAACCAGAAGATCCCGCAGATAGGCAATGTGATCATCGAAGATGATGTGGAGATCGGTGCGAACACAACGATAGACCGCGCGATGATGGGTTCGACCATCATTCGTCGCAACGTGAAGATTGATAACCTGGTGCAGATCGCACACAACGTAGAGGTAGGCGAGAGCACGTTCCTCTGCGCGCAGGTAGGTATCGCCGGCAGTTCGAAGATCGGCAAACACTGTGTGCTGGCCGGTCAGGTGGGTGTAGCGGGTCATATCGAGATCACCGATAACTGCGTCTTCGGTGCGCAAACCGGTGTGCCGGGTAACATCCGCAAACCGGGTCGCTACATGGGTTATCCGGCGATTGACGCAGGTCTTTGGCGCCGCGCTGTGGTCAAATTCAAACAAGCAGCTACAGGGAAATGAAACAACATACGATACAAGACAGTTTTACGCTCAGTTCGGTGGGATTGCATACGGGACTGAATATCACCGCTACTTTTCATCCTGCGCCGGAGAACACGGGTATCTGCTTGCGTCGCGTGGACCTGCCTAAGCAACCTTGTTATCAGGCTTTGGCAGATTACGTCTCGGCTACCGAGCGAGGTACGGTGCTGGAGCGCGGAAAATGGAAGATCAGTACAGTAGAGCATGCGCTGAGTGCGCTGTATGCTTTGGGCGTGGATAACTGCATCATTGATGTGGATGGTCCGGAGATGCCGATTTTGGACGGCAGTGCCCGCCTCTTCGTAAAAGAGATTCAACGCGTGGGACTCAAGGAACAGGACGCTGAACAGCAGGTGTATGTAGCGACCGAACCGATCGAGTATATCTCGGAGCACGGGCATCGTATTCGTGTAGAACCGTGCGACCATTTCGAGGTAGATGTGACGATTGCTTTCCCTTCGGTCTTACTGCGCGAACAACATGCGACGCTGAAGGAGATCAAGGATTACCCCAAAGAGATAGCGGCTGCCCGTACGTTCTGCTTCGTGCGCGAGATAGAACCGCTGCTGCGTGTGGGCCTAATCAAAGGCGGCGACCTGAAGAATGCGCTCGTGATATACGAGACGGAGATGTCGCAGGAAGGAATGGACTATTTCTGCGATAAGATGGGTCAACCGCACATGGATGCTACCAAACTGGGGTATCTCTCGCCGCTGAATTACCAGAATGAACCGGCACGGCATAAATTGCTCGATGTCATCGGTGATTTTTCACTACTCGGACTCCGTCTCCAAGGACGAATCATCGCCTACAAACCCGGACATACCTTTAATACGCAGTGCGTAAGACGACTTAGAAACCAAATTCTTTCGGAGTAATTGGTAGATGGCAAATGGTAATTGGTAATTGGTAAATGGTAATTAGTAATTTATGATAAGCCCATTAGCATATGTGAGCCCAAAGGCTCAAATCGGAAAGAACGTCACGATCGATGCGTTCGCCTATGTCGATGACAATGTGATCATCGGTGATAACTGCCATATCTTCCCTTCCGCCGTCATCGGTGCGGTGCCGCAGGACCTGAAATACAAGGGAGAAGAGACCTGGACCATCATCGGCGATAACTGCGTGTTGCGCGAGTTCGTCACCGTGCATCGCGGAACAGCGTCGAAAGGCAAGACCGTCATCGGTAACAACAACCTCATCATGGCTTACTGCCACGTAGCGCACGACTGCATCCTGCATAACAACATCATCATGTCGAATGCCACGCAGTTGGCCGGCGAAGTGGAAGTGGATGACTTCGCGATCATTGGCGGAGGTACACTGGTGCATCAGTTCAGTCATATCGGTAGCCATGTGATGATTCAAGGCGGTTCGAAGATCAACAAAGATATCCCGCCCTATGTCATTGCGGCCCGCGAACCCATTGCGTACTGCGGTATTAACTCGGTGGGCCTGAACCGTCGCGGTTTCACGCCGGAACAGATTCATACCATCCAAGAGGCGTATCGCCTCATCTATCAAGGCGGTATGATCGTATCCCAGGCCCTCGATACCATCGAGGCTACAATGCCTCAGACACCCGAACGCGATGCCATACTCCATTTCATACGCAATTCCGAAAGAGGAATCGTAAGAAATTGATTTTTGATATTTGAAATTAGATATTTGGAATTTATATATGGAACAAGAGGAAAAAAGTCTCAATTTCATTGAGCAAATCGTAGAAAAAGACTTAGCAGAAGGAGTGAACGACGGTCGTATTCAGACGCGTTTCCCGCCGGAGCCGAACGGTTACCTGCATATCGGTCACGTCAAGGCGATCTGCCTGGACTTCGGTATTGCCGAGAAATACAACGGTGTTTGTAACCTGCGTTTCGACGACACCAACCCGGCCAAAGAAGACACCGAATACGTAGAGACCATCGAGCGCGATATCGCATGGCTCGGTTTCAAGTGGGGTCAGATATACTATGCATCCGATTATTTCCAGCAGCTCTACGACCTCGCCATCATGTTCATCAAAGAAGGCAAAGCCTATGTCGATGAGCAGACGGCAGAACAGATCGCGGAGCAGAAAGGTACGCCTACGGAACCCGGTGTAGCTTCGCCCTATCGCGACCGTCCGATCGAAGAAAACCTGCGTCTCTTTGAGGCCATGCAACGCGGCGAGATAGAGGAAGGTAAGATGGTACTCCGCGCGAAGATCGACATGGCGAACCCCAACATGCACTTCCGCGACCCGATCATGTATCGTATCATCACTTCCCACCCGCATCACCGTACGGGCCGTAAATGGAACGTCTATCCGATGTACGACTTCGCCCACGGTCAGTCCGATTATTTCGAGGGCGTAACCCACTCTATCTGTACGCTGGAGTTCGAGGTACACCGTCCGTTATACGACTATTTCATCGACCAGTTCAGCGGTGCTAATTTCTGCGGATTAAGTCCCTACGGACCGGACTATCGTCCGAAGCAGCGTGAGTTCAACCGCCTGAACATCACCTATACCGTGATGTCGAAGCGTAAGATGCTGCAACTGGTGAAAGAAGGTCTGGTAGCCGGTTGGGACGATCCGCGTATGCCGACCGTTTGCGGTCTGCGTCGCCGCGGTTACACCCCGTCTTCTATCCGTACGTTCATGGACCGTATCGGTTATACGAAAGTGGAAGGTATGATCGACCAGGGTCTGCTGGAGCACACCATTCGCGAGG
Source organism: uncultured Bacteroidales bacterium (assembly GCA_900320865.1). GTDB lineage: Bacteria > Bacteroidota > Bacteroidia > Bacteroidales > Paludibacteraceae > Colicola. The sequence continues at coordinate 5,495 of ONTT01000019.1, forward strand.
ACCTCAAAGAGACCGCTCCGCGTGTGTGTGCCATCTTCGATCCCGTGAAACTGATCATCACTAATTACGAAGGCGAAGGCGAGACACTCACCGCAGAAAACATCGATGGAATCGAGGCTTTAGGTACACGTGAGGTACGTTTCGGTCGCGAACTGTGGATCGAACGTGGTGACTTCTTGGAGGAAGCCGATAATAAGTTCTACCGCCTCAGCCCCGGTGGCCGTGAGGTACGTCTGAAGAACAGTTACATCATCCAAGCGACCGGGTGCGAGAAAGATGCGGCCGGTAATATCACTACCGTCTATGCAACCTACGATCCGAACTCGAAGTCCGGCACCGAAGGCGGTAACCGCAAGACGAAAGCAACGATCAACTGGGTAGAGTGCAACAGCGCACTCGATGCAGAAGTTCGTTTGTACGACCGTCTGTTCGCGGTAGAGAACCCGAGTGCCGAGGAAGGTGACTTCCGCGACCTGCTGAACCCGGACAGCCTGAAGGTAGTGACAGCGAAAGTAGAAGGTGCGTTGCGCAGCGAGTTACATGCGCCGATCCTCGAGAACGGTATTCCGAGAGAGAATCATTACCAACTGCTTAAGCAGGGTTATTTCGTAGTGGACCAGGATACGAACGCAGAGAAACTCGTTCTCAACCGCACCTGCTCGTTAAAGGATAATTATCTGAAGTAACGGATTGCGAATATAGTGAATAAGTCAATGGCTCCTCTTTTGCTTTTCATCTCATTAACGATGTTGATCGTGGTGCTCTTTGAGATTCGGGAGCGACGACGCGCTCGAACTCAACAGTCGCCCGATAATCAAAAGTCAGACTTTGCGCCCTCTTCGGACAATACCCGTCCGGAGGGGTGTTGCGGTGAGCACCTCGTTTGCGAACGAGAGACGCTGCTGCAGACGAATGCACAGATCGAGTATTACGATGATGAGGAATTAGATGCCCTGGCGGGCATTGCGGCAGAAGATTATACCCCGGAGCAGCACGAGATGGTGCGAGCCGTATTCACTACGCTGCAAGAAAGCGACGTACCGGGATGGTGCCGCAGCATGCAGTTGCGCAATATCGCCCTGCCGGAAGATATACGCGAAGAAGCATTATTAATCGTTCGGGAACGAAGGAAGATTCGCTAAACGCTCCACGCCGGATTCTGAGACCTTGACTACAATGGTCTGCACACCATTATGGAGAATGAGATACGGCACTCGAAGACGGCGATTATAGATAAGTGCCTGGTCTAATGTCTTTTGCGTCAAAGGAACCGTTTCCGCTTTACATTCGATAAGCATAAGCGGCTGCAGGGCGCGATTATAGACGACCGCATCGCAGCGCTTATGGGTCTCTCCCACTTGAATAGATACCTCCACGCCGATTAAGGAGGCGGGAAAACCAAATTGCTCCACCAAACGGTGAAGCAACTGTTGGCGAACCCACTCTTCCGGCGTTAGGCGCACCCATTGATGACGCCATTCACAGAAGATCTGTTCCTTATTTTGATATACACGCGTGCGCATGGGTGTTACTCTTCGAACTCATCCACACGGTCTTCCTCAATAACAAGGTTATCGATGATGAACTGCTGACGCTCGGTAGTGTTCTTACCCATGTAATAGGCCAGCAACTCACTCACCGCATCTTCTTTGCGCAGCGTCACTTGGTCCAGACGGATACCAGAACCGATAAAACCCTTGAATTCATCGGGAGAAATCTCTCCTAATCCTTTGAATCGGGTGATCTCCGGCGTCTTCACTTTGGCGATCGCTTTCTGGCGTTCCTCTTCGGAATAGCAGTAGATGATTTGGTTCTTATCCTTCACGCGGAAAAGCGGAGTCTGCAAGATATAGACATGTCCTTTCTTCACCAGATCCGGGAAGAATTGCAGGAAGAACGTAAGCATCAGCAGACGAATATGCATTCCATCCACATCGGCATCGGTAGCGATGATGACTTTGTTATAACGCAGTTCATCCAGACCGTCTTCTATATTCAGCGCCGACTGCAGGCAGTTGAACTCCTCATTCTCATAGACTACCGACTTACTCAGCCCATAGCAGTTAAGCGGTTTACCGCGCAGCGAGAAAACAGCCTGGGTACGGACGTCGCGACTCTTGGTGATCGAACCGGAAGCCGAAAGACCCTCGGTAATGAAGATTGAACTCTCCAAACGCAGATCATCATCTGCATCTTTTGCCGATTTCACCGGCTTAGTATCGTTCAGGTGAATCTGACAATCGCGTAACTTGGGGTTGTTCACCAGGTTCTTCTTCGCCCGCTCACGCGCTACCTTCGATACAGCCGCAATAGCCTTACGCTCTTTCTCGGAGTCCTGGATCTTCTGCAGCATCACCTCCACGGTCTGCGGGTTCTTATGCAGGAAATTATCCAGTTGGGTCTTGACAAAGTCATTGACGAACTTATTCACACTCACGCCGCCGGTAGGACTCATATCTTTCGAACCCAACTTCACTTTCGTCTGAGATTCGAAGACCGGTTCCTCCACATTAATAGCGATCGCGCCTACGACACCGTTTCGGATATCCGCCAGTTCCTGGTTCTTATTGAAGAACTCCTTGATCGTACGTCCTATCGCTTCGCGATACGCTGCCTGATGAGTACCGCCTTGGATGGTATGCTGACCGTTCACGAATGAGTAATACTCATCGCCGTTTTGGTCGGTGTGAGTTAAAGCTATCTCTATGTCCTCACCGACAAGATGAATAATCGGATAGAGTGGTGTCTCCGTCATATTCTCCGTCAGCAAGTCGAGCAAACCGTTCTTGGAAACAAATTTCTTTCCGTTATAGACGAGCGTCAGGCCGGTATTTAGGTAGGCATAGTTGCGCAACAACTCCTCGATATAATCATCGCGGAAATGATAGTTCTCAAAGAGCCCCTTGCTGTCATCAGGCACAAATTCAATGATGGTGCCTCGTTTCTCTGTCCCCTTATAATCCAGCGTTCCGGTATCGCTAACGAGTTTACCTTGCGCAAACACAGCCTTACGTGTTTTGCCTTCGCGGAATGACTCCACCGAGAAATAGGATGACAGCGCATTCACCGCTTTGGTACCCACACCATTCAGACCAACTGATTTCTTAAAAGCCTTGCTATCGTATTTACCGCCGGTATTCAGCACCGAAACCACATCGACCAGTTTACCCAAAGGTATTCCACGTCCGTAGTCACGCACGCGTACACGGCCATCCTGTACATCCACTTCAATCACTTTACCTTCACCCATGCGGTACTCATCAATCGAGTTATCGATACTCTCTTTAATCAGCACATAGATACCGTCATCGGAGTGACTACCGTCACCCAATTTACCGATGTACATACCCGGACGACGACGGATATGCTCCATGTCATCGAGGTGAATGATGTTCTCATCGCCGTAATTCACGGCATTTACATTTATCTCGTCTATCTCAGCCATATTCCGTTTTCAAATTGCGGGTGCAAAATTACAAAATAATTTTGATATACGCAAATTTCACTTCTTTTTTTTCTAACACAAGCCTTTCTCATGTGCTAGTTTGAGCATATATTCTTTAGCCGGTTCGTATTCATTGGGGATGATGCCGTCGAGAATCGCATCCTTGATCGCAGCCTTCAACTCACCCACGATAGAACAGGGTTCGAGATGAAGAATCTCCATGATCTCATCGCCTTTCACTGGCGGTTGGAAATTACGAATCCTATCTCGTTCCTCTAACTCCACCATCTTCTGCCGTACCAACTGATAGTTCCGATGGAATCGGGCTTTTTTCTCTTCATTACGGCTCGTGATGTCCGCATCGCAGAGCAGCATCAAATCGTCTATATCATCTCCTGCCTCGAAGAGCAGACGGCGTACTGCGCTATCCGTAACCGTATCTTCAATGAGGTTAATCGGCCGCATATGCAAATCCACCATCTTCTTCACATACTCCATCTTCTCATTCAACGGCAGTTTGAGTTTTGCGAAGATACGCGGCACCATCTTGGCTCCGATATAATTATGATTTCTAAATGTCCATCCGGCCTGTGGGTCCCATGCCTTACTTCTGGGTTTACCGATATCATGCAGCAGGGCCGCCCATCTCAACCATAATTTATCCGATGAATCCGCAAGATTATCGAGTACTTTAAGGGTATGCAGGAAGACGTCTTTATGTCCTTTCCCGTCCTTCACCTCCACGCCTTTGAGTGCCACCAAATCGGGTAAGACAAGGGGTAACAGACCTGTTTTATCCAGCAGTAGCCACCCTTCGGATGGGCGGCGACTCATCATAATCTTATTCAGTTCCTCCGCTATTCGTTCGCGGGTGATGATTTCTAAACGAGAAGCATTTCGGCGAATAGCATCGAAGGTATCGGGATGCAGATTGAAGCCCAACTGGGTAGCAAACCGGATGGCGCGCATCATGCGCAGCGGATCATCCGAGAAGGTAATATCGGGATTGAGGGGAGTGCGGATGATACAGCGCTCTAAATCGCCGATTCCATCGAACGGATCGAGCAGTTCGCCATAACGCGAACTATTCAAACAGATCGCCATGGCGTTGATAGTGAAATCGCGACGGTCTTGATCTTCCTGCAGCGTTCCGTCTTCGACGATGGGATTGCGGCTATCGCGGGTATAACTCTCTTTGCGTGCGCCAACAAACTCCAACTCCAGATCTCCCCGCTTCACTTGCGCCGTACCATAGGTCTTAAACACACTTAAATGGGCACCCTTACCTAATTTCTTTGCCACGGCCTCCGCCAAAGATATACCGGAGCCGACAACAACTACATCGATATCGGTGGACTCGCGATGCAGGAACAGATCGCGTACATACCCACCAATGACATAGCACTCTAACCCCAAACGATCGGCTTCTGCACCGACCATCTTCAACATCGGGTTTTCTATTTTCTTATCCGTTATGATCATCGTTACAAAGAGAAGAGGTAATCCAATGCTTCATTGGCATCCGAAGCACTGATCGATTGATTGATAAGCGGTGTACCCACGGCCTGCAACAAGGTACAGTTGATCTGAGCGGCCTGTTCGTTTTTCTTATCTTGCTGCATCAAGGCCAGCAATTGGTCTCTATCCGAACACTTACACTTGGGTTTACCATAATACTGCAGCATAAGTCGGGTGAGTTGTTGCAAGGGTTCACGCGGACAGCCCAAGCGCGTCACACTAAGGTATAATTCCGCGATCATTCCGTATAACACAGCATAGCCATGCGGCACCTGCATCTTCCGTTCCAGCGCATGGCCGAAGGTATGACCAAAGTTCAATACCTTACGTATTCCGTTTTCCTGCGGGTCTTGCGCTACAATACGCTGCTTCACCGCCATACAATCCGCGATAAGCGGAGAGAGCGAAGCTGTATCCATCTTATCCAGATCGTACTGCAGCAAGCCGTTCCACAAAGCCTGACCGTCTATCAAACCCGTCTTCAACATCTCGGCAAAGCCGCTGAGGAACTGTTGGGGCGATAAGGTAGACAGCCATTCCGGACAGAGGATGGTAGCACGCGGCGCAGCAAACGCACCGATGCTATTCTTGATGCCGCGGTAGTTAATGCCGGTCTTTCCGCCCGAAGCGGCATCAATCATCGCCAGCAAAGTCGTAGGGACATTGATATAGCTCATACCACGCTTATACGTAGCGGCCGCAAAACCACCCATGTCCGTCAGCGCCCCGCCTCCGATACAAATCAGCAGTCCCCTACGGGTAATGGCATGCTCAAAAAGAAAATCCCAAATACGCGATACGGTCTCCAGCGACTTCTTCTCCTCCGTCACCTCGAGCCACAAAACCGGTCGATTTTGCAGCGCTTGAGCACCTGTCCAGACAGGATGGCGGATAAGGCACTTATCCGCAACTACGCATATTTGGTCCTTTTCCACCCCCTCTAAATGGGGTAAAAGTGCACTATTTAGGGCTTCACAACTCATTTTGCGTGCAAAATTACAAAAATTTTTGTATATATGCAAATTTTTTTGTACCTTTGCGGCCGTTATGAGAAATAAACCGATTATATATCTTGCCTTGGCAAGCTTTTTGTTGTGCGGATGTCAGGCGCTGGAGAAGAAACAACAGTCCGGTGCGGCCGTAGAAGTGAATGGGCATTATTTATACCGTTCGACCTTAGATTCGTTAACCTTAGGTCTGAACAGCGAAGATAGTATGCGTGTGACGCAGCAGTATATCAGTCAGTGGGCAAAGGACATCCTGCTGTACGACAACGCCAAGGCGCAAGCGAACAGTGAGATCGAGCGCATGGTAGAGGATTATCGTCGCGCGCTGTACGTACATGCGTACGAAGAATACTTGGTGGAGCGTCATATGTCCAAGACCGTATTGGATACGACCGTAGCACAGATCTACGCCCAGATGTCCGACCGATTCATATTGGATGAGAGTATTATTCACGGTATCTTGGTAGTGGTACCGAACGATGCACCGAATATCGCTAAACTGCGCGGATGGATGAGCAAGAAAGAGATGGATAACATCGAGAAATACGCGTACCAGAACGCCAGCGGTTATGAGTTATTTGACGATAAATGGTTAACCACTACCGACCTGCTCAATCATATGCCTATTGAGCGCGGCGATATCGAGAATAAACTGAAGAGCAAGGATCAAGTGGAGATGAGCGATTCCCTCTACACGTATATTCTGCAAGTGACGGATAAGTACTTGCGCGGCTCAGCCATGCCGATCGAGTATGCCCGCCCGCAAATTGAGAAGATGGTGCTGCATGAGCGCCAAGTGGATTTCTTGCAAAAAGAACGAGAGAAACTGTATAACGAAGCCATTCAAGAACAGAAAATAAAATTCTATGAGAACTAAAACGATATTGTTGGGTCTGTTATTCTGCCTCACGCTGAGTGCGCAGGGGGTGATTGACGAGGTGATTTGGGTAGTAGGCGATGAGGCTATCTTACGTAGCGAAGTAGAAGAAGAGCGTCTACGCGCCCTATACGAAGGGACACCTATTCCCGGTGACCCCTATTGTTATATCCCGGAGCAGATGGCCGTCCAAAAACTCTTCCTGCACCAAGCAGCCTTAGACTCCGTGGAGGCAAATGAGTCGAGCGTGAGTCACCAGGTGGATATGCGATTGAACTACTACATCAACCAGATCGGTTCGAAAGAGAAGATGGAGGAGTATTTCCGCAAGACCAGTTCGGAAATCCGCGAAGAAATGATGACCAGCGTGCGCAATCAGATGATTATTCAGCAGATGCAGGCCAAACTGACTGCCGACATCAAACCCACTCCCTCTGAAATTCGGCGTTACTATCAATCGCTGCCCATTGACTCACTGCCGATGATGCCGGCGCAGGTAGAGGTTCAGATCATCAGTTTCGAACCTCCTGTTCCGATTGAAGAGACGGAGCGTATCAAACAGCGTCTGAGAGAGTTCACGGAGCGCGTACAGAACGGCAGTGCGGATTTCAGCATGTTAGCCCGTCTGTATTCAGAGGACACGGAGAGCGCGAAACGCGGCGGTGAGTTAGGATTCGTTGGCAAAGGTCAGTTAGTACCGGAGTTCGCCGAAGTGGCTTTTAACCTCAATGACCCGAAACGCGTGAGTCGTATTGTGCAAACCGAATACGGCTATCATATCATTCAACTCATCGAGAAGAAAGGTGAGCGCATCAATTGCCGTCATATCCTGCTTCGCCCGCGCATCAGTGCTACGGATAAAGTGAAAGCTATTGAGCGGTTGGATAGCATCCGTCATCAGATAGCGGTTGACAGTCTGCAGTTTGAGCAAGCGGTCATTCAGTTCTCGCAAGATAAGAACACCGTGATGAACGGCGGTCTGATGATTAATCCCAATACCGGAGGTAGTCGCTTTGAATACCAAGACTTAGCACCGGAGATTGCCAAACAGATCTATACGCTGAAGGAAGGCGAGGTTTCGCAACCCTTCGTAATGATGGATGAAACCAAGAACCGCGAGGTATGCGCGATCGTAAAAGTGAAGAAGAAAACAGACGTACACCGCGCGAATTTATCAGACGACTTCCAAGCAATCAAATCGATGTTAGAAGCCAAACTGAGAGAGGATTTCATTCACGAATGGATTATCAAAAAACAAAAAACTACCTTCATACAAATCGATCCGGAGTGGCAGAATTGCGAGTTTGAATTCCCGGGTTGGGTTCATTAACGGTAATGGGTTACAGGTTACGGGTTATAGGAGTTTTGTTGTTCATTGTCTATGGCTCATTGTCCATGGCTCAGACGATGGTCTATCTGGAGCGAGCGGATAACTTGAGTTTCGACGAGGAACGGATTGCCAATGCACAGATTCTTCGCGGAAACGTGATTTTTCGCCATGAAGAAGCCTTGATGTATTGCGACAGTGCCTATTTCTACGAGAACACCAATTCGATTGATGCCTTCGGGCACGTGCGGTTTGTGCAAGGCGACACCCTGCAGGGCTTTGGAGATAAACTCTTCTATGACGGTAACACCAAGTTAGCCCGCCTTCGCAGGCATGTGAAGATGATTCACGGCCGCAAACAGGAAAACCCGACCATATTGACTACCGACAGTCTCAACTACGACCGCGCTGCAGGAGTAGCTTATTATTTCCATAATGGCGAAGTGAAAGACTCGTTGAACACCCTTACTTCCGTTCGCGGAAACTATCGGCCGAATACCAAACAAGCCGTCTTCAGCGAGGAGGTGGTATTGGTAAATCCGAAATTCACCTTAAGAAGCGATACGCTGCTGTATAACACGGATACAAAGATCGCTAATCTCATCAGTCCGACCGATATCATCTATGAGAAAGAGACGGATATCCGCACCTCACTCGGATGGTATAATACAAGCAATGAACGCTCGATGCTATTGGATCGATCGTTTATTCATCATTCGAATGGGCGAACTCTGACAGGGGATACGATCTATTATGACAAGCATATCGGTTTTGGCGAAGTGATCGGGAATATGGAGATGCGCGATAGTGCACAACAGGCCACTTTATACGGTCAGTACGGCCAGATGTGGGAAGAAAACAGTATCGGTTTCGCGACAGACAGCGCCTTGATGGTCGATTGGAGTGACGACGACCATACCGCGTATATCCATGCGGATACCCTGTACACGCGTGAAGTGCCTTACCCGGATTCGGACAGTACATATCGTCGCGTGCAGGCGCATTACGGTGTTCGTGTCTACCGAGATGATATGCAGATGACCTGCGATTCGTTGGTCTATCTCAGTTCGGACTCGACCATGCATCTTTATTCCCAGCCTATCTGCTGGAGCGAGAATCAGCAGATATCTGCGGATAGTATGATAGTTTATATCGTGAACGAAGCAGTAGACCATGCAGTAGGAACAGGAAGCGCGATCTGCGTGATGCAGCAGACCGATGAGTACTTCAATCAGATGAGCGGTAAGATTGTAACGGCGTATCTGGAGGAAGGAGAAGTGAAGATCGTGGATATGGATGGCAATGCTTTAACGGTATTCTACCCCAAAGAGAAAGAGGGCGATTACGTAGGCGTCAACACCACGGCCAGCAGTTTCATTCGCATGTACGTCGAGAATCAACAGGTGCATCATATGCGTTTTACCGCTGAAACGACAGGTGTACTCTACCCCTTAGACCAAGTGCCCGCCGGAGGAGATCGGTTAGCACTCTTCTTCTGGGCGGATGAGGTGCGTCCTCTCGATCCGATGGATGTATTTCGTAAAGTGAAATTTAAAAAACAACAATAGATGAAAAAGATTTTTGCAACATTGTTATTGGTTGGTTTCGCTATCAGCGCGAGTGCCAAACAAGACTTACCCAAACAAGGCTTCGGATTGCAGATCGGTTGGGCACAGCCTATCTTGCGCATCAATCTGCCTTCCAACCCGGATTATGCCAAAGACTCCATTACTTCGGTCACCAAACTGAAAGGTTTCAAGGTGGGGGCGGTATATGATGCCAGTTATATCGCCGGTTTCGGTAGTTCGATAGGTATCAACTACACCTTCGCTGCCTCCAACAGCGGTTGGAAAGCCAAAGGAGCCTTAGCGGACTATCCTCGGTATCGTCAACTGATCACATACCATGAGTTAGAATTATTTGTGGACTGGCAGTATAAGTTCGAAGTGGCGAAAGAGACCTATCTGATGCTTTATACGGGTCCTACCATCCAATGCGGTCTGGCAATGGACATGCGGACGGACACCCAGATGGATTACAACGGTCCTATCAATTACATGCACGGAAACGGCTATGACCCGAGTAAAGATGACTATTCAAGACTCGACGAAGAGAACAACCATTTCAAGCGCTTGAATATCACATGGGGCTTAGGAGCCGGATTCCAATACAAGCAATATTTCCTTCGTGGAGGGTATGACTTCGGTATTATCAATCCGTATGCGAATCGTCAATTTGTAGACGGCGGTGGCAATCCCAAAGATCAATATACCCGCGGTCGACTCGACCAATGGAATATTAAAATCGGTGTATATCTCTGGTATAAGGATTAAAGATGATCCCTCGAGACGTCATAGAGCGTATCTTCGCTGCGGCTAAGATAGAAGAAGTGGTGAGCGACTATGTCACCTTGCGCAAGCGAGGTGCGAACCTCATTGGTCTATGTCCTTTCCACAACGAGAAAACCGGTTCGTTTACCGTCAGTCCCTCGAAAGGTATTTATAAATGCTTCGGATGCGGCGTGAGCGGCAATGCCGTAGGATTTGTGATGGCCATGGAGCAATGCAGTTTTGCAGATGCCATCAAGCAGTTGGGTAAGAAATACCATATCGAGGTGCCGGAACGTCAAATGACGGCGGAAGAACAGCAGCGCCAAGATGACCGCGAATCGATGTTTGTGGTCAACGACTTCGCCAATAAATGGTTTCAGGAGCAGTTATGGGAGACCAAAGAAGGCCAAGCCATCGGACTCAGTTATTTCCGCGAGAGAGGTCTGCGCGATGATATCATCCGCAAATACCAATTGGGTTATTCGCCTGAGAAAGGAAGTCCTTTAGCAGCGGCATTGAAGAAAAAAGGCTTCAGCGAACGGTTTATTCTCAATGATGTCGATACGAAGATCGGTGTAGGTGTGGTCGGCAAGAGTGAAGATGGCCGTATCTACGATCGTTTTCGTGACCGCGTGATGTTCCCTATCTTCACCGTCAGCGGTAAGCCTGTCGCTTTTGCCGGACGTATCCTGAAGAAGAAAGACAACGTAGGTAAATACGTCAATTCGCCGGATAGTCTCATCTACTCCAAGACGAATGAGTTATACGGTCTCTTCCAAGCCAAACAAGCTATCAGTCGTGCGGATCGCTGTTATTTGGTAGAGGGTCAAATGGACGTGATTTCGATGTTCCAATCCGGTATTGAGAACGTCGTAGCCAGTGGCGGTACAGCGTTGACCAAACCGCAGATCCGACTCATCCAGCGCTTCACCTCAAATATCACTGTGCTCTATGACGGCGATGCGGCAGGAATCCATGCCGCTTTACGAGGAATAGATATGTTCCTCGAGGAAGGATTTAATGTAAAGGTAGTTCTTTTGCCGGATGGAGAAGACCCGGATAGCTTCGCACAAAGTCACGATTCCACCGAGTTTATTCAGTATATCGAAGAACATCAGACGGACTTTATTCGCTTTAAGATGGCACTACTGAGCAAGGAAGCCGGAGACGATCCTTATAAACGCGCAGCACTCATCAAGGATATCACTTCCTCTATCGCGATCATTCCGGATATCATCACTCGCCAAGTATATATCAAAGATTGCTCGGACCGACTGCATATGTCCGAAAAAGTGCTCACGACTGAAGTGGTGAACTTACGGCGTAAAAAGATCGAGGAGCATAACAAAGCGAAAGAGCGAGAAGCAGAGCAAGCGGCTACAACGGTAGAGTCGACAGCAGAAAGTACAGAGACAACAGCCACTCCGGTTAATCCGACCTCACCGGTTAACCCGACTCCCATCAAAGCACCCAAATCGGCTTTGGATCAGAACTTCTACAACCTGATGCAACTTGTTGTGCGCTATGGTGAACGACCGATTCAAGTGGGCGACACGATCTACTCCATCGGCGAAATCATCATCTATACCTTAGAGGAAGATGAGATTAAAGCACCGGAGCCGGTTTATCAGGCTATCATCGATGAATTCAAACGGCATTGTAAGGATGAAGGCTTTAAGGCTGAGGACTTCTTTAAGTTCCACCCCGACCAAGCCATCAGTGCACTGGCCATCGATATGATTGCAGAGAAATATCAGTATGCCAGTTTCAATCACGAAGGCAGGTTAGGCGAACTGGTGACGCAGTTCCTCTATGAGATTAAACTGACTGTTATTAACCAGCAGATAGAAGAATTGGAGCAAAATCTCAAAGAAGCGCAGGCAAGCGGAAACTGGGATAGACAGATGCAGTTACTGGCCTATCAACCGCAATTGCTGCAAGCCCGCAATGACCTTTGTAAACTCCTTGGCAATCGGGTTATAAACGTCTAAAATCACAAATCACCGATATGCTTTTCCAAAGCATCATATATGGTCCTATTCATAGCAGAAGACTCGGTACCAGTTTAGGCATCGAGTTAATGCCATTGGATCATAAACTGTGCACCTTCAATTGTGTGTACTGCGAGTGCGGATGGAATACCCCCATTGCGCATCCTGTGTTGCCGACTCGCGAAGAGGTTAAAGCCGCGCTGGAAGAGAAACTATCAACTTTCGACTTTCGACTTTCGACTATTGATGTGATTACCTTCAGCGGGAATGGTGAACCAACGCTGCATCCTGAATTCTTAGGCATCATCCAAGATACCTGTGCGTTACGAGACCGCTATTGTCCGAAGGCTAAGGTATCGGTGCTCTCGAACTCCACCCAACTGGGGCGCCCCGACGTAGTGGAAGCGCTGCATCTTTGCGACAATCGTATTCTCAAACTCGATGCCGCTACCGACGAGATGATGCATCGCATCGACCTGCCGGTTAACGAGCACTTGAACGTGGAGACCATTATTCAATGGCTGAGTCAGTTCAATGGCGATTTTACGCTACAAACCTGCTTCCTCAAAGGCACGCACAATGGCCAAATCATCGACAACACAGAGGAGAAAGAGTTGGTTAAGTGGTATGAGGCCGTGGATATCCTGCATCCGAAGCAGATCATGATATATGTCATCGACCGCAAGACGCCGGAGGAAAACTTAGAGAAGATCCCTCGCGATCGCATGGAGACCATTGCCGCACCGCTCATCGCCAAAGGATACGATGTGATTATCAGCGCATAGTTGGTTACCTCGATGAAGATTCTCGTTGCACCATTGAACTGGGGACTTGGCCATGCCAGCCGTTGTGTTCCGCTCATCCATCGTCTGTTAGACGAGGGACATGAAGTGGTGATAGGGGGTGATGGAATGAGTTTTACGCTGCTTCGCAAACATTTCCCAAAACTGAGATACGTCTATTTAGCTCCTCTTGACCTGCACTACAGCCGCAGCGAAAACCAGACATGGGCGATGCTAAAGGCCATTCCCCAACTCCTTCTATGGCGCAATAAAGACCGTTTGATGCTGAAGGCTATTCTGCAAGAAGAACACTTCGACCAAGTGATCTCAGACAATCGTCCGGGCTTATATAACAAACAGGTGGAGTGCATCTATATCACGCACCAGTTGCAGATCAGGTTAACCAAAACCTGGCAATGGGCAGAGGCGATGGCTTCGCGCATTCACGCACGTATGTACACGCGTTTCAATAAGGTGTGGATTCCGGATTATGAAGATATCAACCATTCTCTGGCGGGTGAACTGAGTCATCCGAGCAACTTACGGCTGAGCCGTAAAATGACAGCCTTTCAGTATATTGGTCCGCTGAGCCGCTTTCATTCACCCATCACCTATAAGCCATCACCCATAAACTACGAAGTAGTTGCCGTTCTCTCCGGATTAGAACCACAGCGAACGCTCTTGGAGCAAGAACTCATCGAGCGATACAGCGGCAAGGAAGAACGGGTACTGATCGTACAAGGTCTGGTGAATCATCCGAATACGCGTATCAAACGCGGCAACCTCACTATCGTTCCATCTATGGCGGATGCTGAATTGGTACCGGCACTCCTGAACGCGAGACATATCATCGCCCGATCCGGTTATTCGACGATCATGGACCTGGAGGCTTTAGGGTTATTATCCGTAGGCAATAACAAGCCATTGCCCGTCCATATAGAATTAATTCCCACTCCGGGACAGCCGGAGCAGGAATATTTAGCGGTATGGCTGAAAGACGCGATTAGTTAAGTTCTGCCAGTAAAGTCTTCTTGAGTTCTTGCGGTGCGAAGGAAGCTTCAATGCTATTGCGCACGATCTGTTTTTTCTCTTCTTCGGTTAGATGGAAAGCCCGCATCATATGCTGCCATTCTTCACGCAGCGTTGTGTTGCTCACGGTCATATTATCCGTATTGAGGCACACGCGCACTCCTTTCTCCATCAATTGACGCAGCGGATAGTCTTTGTATGCCTTGAAGATACCTGTATGGAGGTTACTGGTAGGACACAGTTCCAAAGTGATCTTTTTCTCTACCAGCATCTTGATCACTTCCGGGTCCTCCAAGGAACGCACGCCATGACCGATCCGTACGGCTCCGGCTTCAACTGCTTCACGCACGCTCTGCGGTCCTGCTGCTTCACCGGCATGTACGATGAGCGGGATACCCGCTGCACGTACCGCTGCAAACTCCTCACGGAATGTATGGGTAGGATACAAAGCCTCAGCACCGGCCAGGTCCACGGCGACAACCCCTTTGCCATAGAACTGCTTCGCCACTTCGATGGTCTTCATATTGTAAATATGATTGTCACTTCCGCGCATCATACTCAGGATCAGACCACAAGGCAACGGGGTATCTTCGATGGCACGTAATACCACTTGTACCGCATCGTACTGTCGCAGCTCTTGCGCATACGTCAACTGCGGAGCAAAACGTATCTCCGCATAGCGAAGGCCCTGTTCGTATAACTCGTCCAACAACTCATATGTACACAGATACAGCGCTTCGCGGATATGCAAAAGCGATATCGGCAGTTGAAAGCGATTTAGATAATCATTCAGGTCTTTACAGCCGTCGATGACAGACATACGTTGTTGCAAAGCCTGATGCGAATCCGGCAGCGAGATACTCTGCATACCGGCTAACTTACGAGCGGTCTTAAGCGATATCGATCCGTCCAGATGAAGATGCAAGTCTATCCACGCAGGATAGGAATTGGCCTGTTTCATATTCCTTTTATTTAGTTGCGCCTCCCAAAGCGATATACAGGACGATGAGTCCTTGATAGCCTTCATACAAATTCGTTACTTCATTGAGTTGCGCCTGGAGCAAGGTCTCTTGTGCTGTCAGCACCTCTATGTAACTGGCTTTACCGGCATTCATCAGTTCATGCGTTCCGTCGTAGGCATCTTCCAGCACCGCCACTTGACGTTTATAGTACACGTCTTTTTCTTTGGCTGCCTGGCAATCCGCCAATGCTTCATTCACCTCATTGCCGGCATTGATAACCGTCTGAATATACTGATGCTGGGCTTCTTCCATCGCCAGTTTATTCACCTTCAGTTGCGCAATTAACTTACCTTGCGCGAAGATCGGTTGAGTGAGCGAAGCGAGGGCGTTGAAGAGCAATGCTCCCGGGTCAGCAATGACTCCGCTGTTATTGCCCCATCCTAATATACCCTGCAAGGAGATCTTGGGGAAGAAGGCTGCACGGGCTGCATTCGTATTGTAGAACGCCTGCGCAAGGGATTGGTCGGCTGCCTGAATATCCGGACGGTTCTCCAACAACTGCGCCGGAATACCTGTGCTCACGCGCTCCGGTAACTCATACATATCCCATGCGCTGCGCTCGATATGACGCGGCGTGACGGCCAATAGTTTACAAATCGCGTTCTCTACGCTCCGTATCTCACGACGTACATCGATGATCTGGGTCTTAACGCTTAATGAAGAATTCTCCATCTGGTTCACGGCCGTCGAATACGCTTTACCGTTCTCATAGAGTGCACGCTGCATCTCCAGGGACACATACCAAAGACTATCGGTATGGATGAGGATCTCCAGTTCGCGATCCAGTAGTTGCAGCATCATATATTGCTGCGCTACCGTGGAAATCAAATTGGTTTGGGTAGCCAACTGCTGATACTCCGTTTGCTTGAGTAACGCTTTGGACTTACGCACCGCATTAAGGTTCGCACCAAACAAATCAAGATCCCAACTCATTTGTAAGTTGGCGCTGTATGAAGGAGACCACACGTTAGAACTATTATTCCAACTCACTCCTCCGGACGGAGCCAATGTCAAAGACGGCAAATAACCCAATTTAGCTGCCTTCAAGGATGCTTGCGCTTGCTCTACCGCAATACGTGCGGCATGCAGATCGGTGTTGCGTACCAACGCCGAGTCGATCAGTTGCTGCAGCAATGGGTCGGTAAAGAACTCACGCCAACTGAGAGCCGCTATTTGCATCGAATCCGTCGGAACAGAATCTCCAAACAAGGTAGCGGAGATCTCTTCGGTGCGATTGTTTAACTCGTCGGTATGTTTGTATTTGCCGTAGATACCACAGGAAGAGAAGAGTACCGAACCCAGTACCAACAGAACGATCATCGGCGCTTTCTTCACTTTCGGCGCACTTCCATTCACTTTCTCCTCCAGGGTCTGGAAGATGATAAAGAAGGCCGGGGTAATAAACAGCAGTGCGATCGTACCAATAGACATACCGCCTACCACACCGAGCGCCAAGGCACGGTTTCCGTTCGCACCGGCACCGCCCGCTATAATCAACGGGATCATACCTGCGATCATTGTGATGACGGTCATCAGGATCGGACGGAGACGTTCCTTACATGCCTCGAACGCAGCATCTACAATCGACAGACCTTGTTTACGACGCTCCGACGCGAACTCCGTAATAAGGATCGCTGTCTTGGCGAGCAAACCGATCAACATGATGACACCGGTCTGCAAATAAACGTTGTTTTCCATACCCGGGTAGCCCATTTTATTACCAATATAGGAGAAGAGGAACGAACCCATGAGTCCGAACGGAACGGACAGCAGCACGGCGAATGGCGTGAGCCAGGAGTTATAGAGCGAACCCAGGATGAGGTAAATCAGGATCACACAGATCGCATAGATGATGAGGGTCGTGTTACTCTTGGAACTGGCAGCCACCTCACGGGACATCGAGCCGTATTCGTACGAGCAGTAGTTCGGCATATTCTCTTTGAATACCTCGTCAATAGCCTGCTGCGCCTGTGCCTCCGAATAGCCGTTTGCCGGCGTTACGGAGCAGGAGATAGACTGATAGAGGTTGAAGTGATTCATCGAGGAGGAGCCGACAACTTCTTCGAGGGTCACAAACTGTGACAACGGCGCCATCTTATTGTTCGCCACCTTGATATACATATTGTTCAGCGACGAGGGATCCAAACGATACTCCGGAGAAGCGTTTATCCAAATCTGATAGACTTTACTGAACTGGTTGAAGTTGCCCACATACGAGCCGCCACAGTACGTTCCCAGCGTGTTCAGTACTGCTTTAGCGGTTGTACCCGCACGTTCGCATTGCACCGGATCTACATGCACTTTGAATTTCGGGAAACGCTCCGAGAAAGTGGACATTGCGCTCGCTATCTCCGGACGTTCCATCAATTTTACCATCAGCGCGTTGGTCTTGTTTCCGAAATCGGAGAAGTCTCCATCGCTGCGATCCTGTACTTGCAGATCAATCGCGTTCGATGTACCGTATCCCGGAATCTGCGGCATCTGGAACGGCAACACCTGTGCATTTTTAATCGACATACAGTCAAAGTAGAAACGATACATGACATTGTCGATATAATGTTCGTTACCCTTACGGTCGTCCCAGTTTTTCAGACGAATAATAAGCGAAGCGTAACTCGATCCGTTGGACGAGATAAAGCCGTAACCGCTACATATCGCATAACTCTCCATCTCAGGAATGGCCTGCACTTTCTCCTCTACCTTCTTCATGATCTCGGCGTTCTCATGAAGCGTGGAGCCTTCCGGCATACGGACTTCACATAAGATAACACCTTGGTCTTCCTGCGGAACAAGACCGGAAGGCAGAATGCGCATAAAGAGCACGAACAGCACGATCGCGCCGGCCAGTAAGGCAAACGACAAAGCAGGACGTTTGAGGTATTTCTGCACCGCGCCTTGGTATTTCCCGAGGATGGCATTGTAACTGGCCTCATAAGCCACTTTGGTGTAATAGTCAATACCCTTCCATTTCTTGCCTTCAATCGCTTTCTCGTCGGTCGGTCTCATCAGGATCGCACAGAGCGCAGGACAAAGCACGAGTGCGCAGACGCAGGAGAGGCCTACTGCTCCGGCGAGGGTCACACCGAATTGGGTGAAGAACGTACCGGACGTACCGCTCATAAAAGTCACCGGAATGAACACCGCCATGAAGACGAGCGTACACGAGATAACAGCCGTCGACACTTCGCTCAGCGCTTCGCGCGTAGCTTGCGCGGCCTGGTCTTTGGGTGAACCCTGCATTTTGCCTGTTTCGAGTTTTGCCATCACGGCTTCGACGACGACGATGGCATCATCGACGACCGTACCGATGGCAAGCACCAATCCGAAGAGCGTGATGATATTTAGTGAGAAGCCGGCTAACTGCACGATGGCAAACGTACCGAGCAGCGAGACGATAATCGAGATAGACGGAATCAAGGTCGCTTTCCAGTTCTGCAAGAAGAAATATACGACGATGATGACCAGCAGAATAGCGATGATAAGCGTCTCTACCACATTGTGGATAGCCGCGAAGAGGAAATCATTACTGGTCTGCAAAGTGACGAACTCCAGACCGGCAGGCAGAGTCGGCTTGATTTGCTCGTACAACTCGGCCAGACTTTCGTTCACCAGCGTAGCATTCGCTCCCGGCGATTGGAATACCATAAAGAAGCAGCCGGGTTTACCGTCCATGAGCGAAGCCATCGTGTAGGATTTGGCACCGATCTCAACCGTTGCAATATCCTTCAGGTACAGCACGTTACTGTTACCCTGGGTACGAATGACGATGTTCTCAAACTCTTCGATCGACTTGAGTGTTCCTTTGTACTCCATCGGGTACTGATACGCGTTCTCGGATTGCTGACCGAGCGTACCGGTAGAGGTAACGAAACTCTGCGCACTGATGGCAGAAGAGACGTCGTCCGGGTCCAAACCATACTGGGCCATGACGTCCGGTTTCAACCATACACGCAGCGCATACGTGTTACCCAAGTTATTGACCTCACCCACACCCGTCACACGCTGAACGCGGGGCTTGATGTTGATGTCGATATAGTTCGAGATGAAGTCCGCGTCATACTTACCGTCGGTCGATTTGAGACCCGTGATCTGCAAGATATTATTCTGACGTTTGGTTACCGTCACACCTGTCTGCAGCACGTCTGCCGGAAGTAAAGGCTCCGCTTGCGACACACGGTTTTGTACGTTAACGGTCGCCATATCGGGGTCAGCACCTTGCTTGAAATAGACGGAAATCGTGATATCGCCCGTAGACGTAGCGTTTCCGGTCATATAGGTCATGTCCTGCACACCGTTAATCTGCTCTTCCAGCGGTCGAATGACGGAAGTCATACATGTGTTCGCATCCGCACCCGAGTAAGAAGCCGTTACGGTTACTGTAGGAGGTGCAATATCCGGATATTGCTCAACAGGCAAGGTGTTGAGGCTGATATATCCGACGAGCATGATGACAATAGCAATAGAAATTGCCATCACGCTTCTCTTAATGAAAATATTCTCTTTCATCTCTCTAAACTCTAAACACTAAACACTAATCCTCTTTTTCCGTAGGGAAAAGAACCTTCTGACCTTCCACGAGATTATTGGCCCCTTCCGTAACAATCACATCCCCCACTTCGAGCCCGCTCATCACTACCAAGTTACGATCCGAACCAATACCGGCCGTTTCTACAATCGTACTATACGCACAACTATCCGGACCTACCTTATAGGCCAGCGATTTGTTCTGCAGACGAACAATTGCGTTCTGCGGAACAACGATCACATCCTTCACATCAAACGGGATAACGACAGTTCCCTGAATACCGGAATAGAGTACACCGTTCGGGTTCGGGAAAGTAGCCTTGCAGGTCAGCGCACCCGTCGTACGATCGACCGTACCGGTGACACTGGTGATACGGCCTTTCTGATTGTACTCCGTACCGCTCCGGAAGAAGAAGGTCACATCCGGGAAATTCTCCAATGCTCCGTCTGCCTCGCCGTTCGCGCGCTCTTCCAATACCGACTCACTAACGGAGAACTCGGCGTACATCTTCGCATTACCGCTGAGCAAGGTCAGATACGTAGAGGGGTCCACTTGATCGCCGGCAAACACAGGTATGGAACCGATCACACCATCTACCGGGGCAGTAATCGTGCAGTAGCCCAAGTTCACGCGTGCGCGATTAACCGCAGCCTGATATTGCGCTACAGAAGCCTTTGCTTGTTTGTATTGGTTCTCCGCGTTATCCAATACGTACTTGCTGACAATATTCTTGGCATAGAGGTTCTGATTGCTCTCGAACTCTAACTTAGCGCTGCTTTCTTGCGCTTGAGCGGACAACAAATTCGCCTCAGCCGATTCAAGTTCCAATTGGGCATTACGGCTGTCGATACGGAACAGCACTTTTCCTTTCTTCACCTGCTGACCTTCGGTAATACATACTTCCATCAGCTGACCGCTTATCTGCGGCTTGATGGTTACGTCTGACGTACCTTTTAAGGTCGCGCTGTACTTAAGGGGCACCGTGATGTCCGATTTCGCAATAGTAAGCGTTTGGTACGATGTCGGTGCAGGTACTTGTTCACCGCCTCCGCAGGAGGACAAAAGCAAGGCGCTCAGCGCCAGAAAAAACAGAGATTGTTGTTTTGTTGACATAGTTATTTATTGTTTGTTATTTCTCATCGATGGTTGCGGACATATTCGTCCAACTGCTCCGCGCGAACGGCTTCACGAACCGATTCGTTCGAATGCATATTCATATAGATATCGTAATAAGAGCCGAAGATACGGCGTGCGCTGGCATCATTTCCGGCTCCGTCTACCGTCTGTTCAAACGCGGTCACTACCGGTTTGCCGTCTTGCTCTTCGATGGTCATACGACCGGAGTGATTTCCTCCGGATACAATACGAAGCGTATCGCCGGACTGCTCATACCAGAACACCCAGAAATCGCCCCACACTTCAGTGTCCGTCTCCCGAACCATCATCAGCGTCGGAACACAGAACTCCGCTTGGCGATACTGCGGAGCAATCTCGCGAAGGAGATAGGTACGGATGGCTTCGCGAAGCGCTTCCTCCTTGCGATTGTTGGCGATATACCGAATACAATCCGCTTTATGACCATCGAAATCCGACATCAACCATTCGCCATTCACGCGCTCCATATACAAAAGATGCATCTCGTCCACGTTGTCGTCCTCTCCTTCCACTCCTTCCGGCCAACTTTCATGCACCAGAATGGTCGCGACGGCATGGTCGTCGTCCAATAGATCCACCGCGGTCACTTCGTAGTTTGCGATCGTACCGCCATTGCCGGTTACAAAATAATAGAGCCATTCGTGATCCATCGCTTCGTGTTCCGGAAGGCGATAAAACATCGTATCCAGGATGGCATAAAAATCCGGGGTCAAATAGTCTTTCGAGCGATCCAACAGCGTGTGGTCCGGAATGTACTGACATAGTTCCTCTGCGCGGTTCATCAATTGCTCTTCCGTACTTTGGCAAGCAACGAAACAGAGCACCAATATGCCTAAAAGAAGTTTTTTCATATATTCTATTTACTTGTCAATTCGTTTTGCCGCACCGATAGCACCCGTAGGGCAGACCAGTTTGCATAGGTGACATCCGACGCATTTCTGACCGATGATACGCGGTTTGCGGTCCTCGCCAAAGGCGATGGCCTGGTGACCGCCATCCATACACGAGATATAACAACGGCCGCAACCGATACATTTCTCACGGTCGATCTTGGGGAAGACCATCGTCTTGCGGTCGAGATCATGCGGCAGAACGATATTCTTCAGCTCTTCACCCACCAGTTTCTTCAACTCCACGATACCGCGTTCCTGCATGTAATGTTGCAGACCGAGGATGAGGTCGTCGATGATGCGGTAGCCGTATTGCATGACAGCTGTGCAGACCTGTACGTTACGGCAACCCAGTTGGATGAACTCCAGCGCATCACGCCAGGTCTCAATACCGCCGATACCGCTGATATCCATATGCTTCTCGGCACCCGCTTTCTGCAAGATCGGGTTACCCGTCATCTCGTAGATCATTCGAAGCGCGATGGGTTTGACAGCCTTGCCTGAGTAACCGCTCACAGTCTTCTTGCCACTCACTTCCGCGCCTTCGCTCATAGTGATGGACTTGATAGTATTGATCGCACTGATACCATTCGCTCCGCCGTAGAAAGAAGCCATGGCCGGCTTGGACATCGACATCACGTTCGGCGTCATTTTCGGAATTACAGGAATAGAAACGGCATTCTTAACGAAAGAGGTATAGAAAAGGATCAGTTCGTCGTTCTGCCCGATATCTGAACCCAGACCTGTCAGCCTCATCTGCGGGCAGGAGAAGTTGAGCTCTACCGCATCGCATCCTGCCTCTTCAGCCATCTTGGCCAATTCAATCCACTCCTCTTCGGTCTGACCCATGATAGAAGCGACGATACGTTTCGTCGGGTAGTTCACTTTCAGGCGATGGAGGATATCGAAGTCCACCTGATAGGGGTTCTCGCTCAACTGCTCCATGTTACGGAAACCCACAAACGGTGTACCTTCTTTGCGCACCGCGTCAAAACGTGGACTCACCTCACGAATATCCTGTTTGCTTATCGTCTTGTAGAACACGCCTGCCCATCCCGCCTCCAACGCACGCGCTACCATATCATAGTTCGTGCATACGGCCGAACTGGCGAGGAAGAACGGGTTCTCGCATACCATATCGCAGAAATTCAACTCCAGCGAAGGTAATTCTCCACTCTCCACTCTTGACTCTCCACTCTCCACTTGCGAACGCAGTTCCGCGATACGAATAGGCCGGTCATAATGGATACAGGCTTTTTCGGCAGCTTCTATCTCGGCATCATTCAGTTGGGCAAATAACTCACGGGCAGTCCAGAGGTTCTCAAAACGCAGCGCGCGGATAGCACGTGCTGCGTTTTCGCCACACGGTGCGTTCTCGCATAATAGGCAGCGAGCAGCCTCTTCGTTCATGTGTAACATTGAATCAGACGGATTAAAAAATATTTTGCGCTGCAAAAGTACAAAAAAATAATGACATACACAAGTGTGTATGCCATTTTTTGCAGATTTTACTGCATTTTGCGGCTCATTAGCCGTTGTGGGCTGCGTCGTACGCATCTCCACAGACTTTCCAGAGGTACGCCTTCATGGTCTTCTTGCCACTGGCCGTGTCCTTCTGCGCCGCGAAGTTCTGTTGGTCCGTAGTGATCTGGTTCAGATCGCTCTTACGTGCCTTCACAGCAGCCGCAACAGCACTGAAGCGTGCGCGTGCATCCAACTCCTTGGACGTCAGCGGAGTGCTACGATCGTAACGGTCTGCTTCGAAGGAGTAGATGCGTTGACAGTTGGGGTTCGAGGATGCCGCAGTGCGGTGTGTGGTAACGAGATAGTTACCGTGGTTGTGACCATCTTGTTTTTTCGGTCGTTTCAAGGCTCCGGAGATGGTTTCGATACCCGCCGGACCTACTTTCATA
>ONTT01000007.1 GCA_900320865.1 uncultured Bacteroidales bacterium
AATGATCTGCCATATGGGCGAGCCGAAAAAGGAAAGCCGATACTGGTCAATTACCTTTATCATGAGGAGATCCGGTTAAATAACAATAAATAGCAAAAACGACAATTTTTTGAATTATACAAGTTTTTTGTAAAAAACACGACAAACCTCGGCCGTTTTTTAGGCGGTCGAGGTTTAATTTTGTGTGATTAAGTTACTTTTTGCGGTTTAGCCAAATAACCGGCACTACAAAGGCGGCAAGTAATACGATGCCGACAATAATTGTTGTGGTGTCCATAATATTTCCTTGTTTAAATTGTTTCAATTTGTGTTGTTAATATTCAGTTATTTCTCTGAAAGTCAACACAAAATGCGCCGGAGGAAGTATACATAGTACGTGCTCCCGGCAGAGGAACAGAAAGGACTTGTCTCAAGCCGTTCCTGACCGCGAAAAACAATAAAAACAGGTTGGTAATGATGAATCATTTTGCGCAAGAAAGCCGTTCAGGTTCTGTTCTTGCCGAAAGGCGTGCGCTGGGTGTTTGCACTGAAATGAGTGGGTACAGAGGTGGTTATGTTCGAACCACTGTTGGCAAGGGTCAAGGGTTCGCCTTGTATCCCCACAAGCGTGTGATGGTCGGTTTGTTGCACTGCGCAACCGGACGTTTGTACCGGTTGCACAGTAGGCTTATCCATCGGCCCAAACAACTGAACGCCGATGCTCACCAAGATCAACAATATGTACCAAAATCGTTTCATCTCAAAAGCGAGTGCAAAGGTACAACAAAAAAATGACATGTGCAAATAAATGCCCGTTTTTTTTGAGCAAGAGGGATCGTTTAGGCATAAAAAAACAGAGCCTCGTCTCCGAAACTCTACCTGCCGAGTTCACCACTGTCAGCAATTAATTTGAGTTCCCTCCTTTCAGACGGTATTCCTTGGCCGTCATGCCGGTACTTCGTTTGAAATAGCGGAAGAATGCGGAGGGTTCGCTGAATCCGAGCGTGTAGGCGATCTCCGTCAGAGATGCGGAGGGCCGGAACTCCATCATCTGCTTGGCCTGCGTGATGACGTACTGCTCGATCCATTCGCTGGGCGCGGTACCGCCTGTAGCCGCACGAATGACTTTCGCCAGTTGCTTCGGCGTCAGGTTCATCAGGTCCGCATAATACTGCACCTCGCGCGACTCGCAGTGGTGCGCCACTACCAAATCGCAGAATTGCTTGAGCAACAGGGTCTCGCGTTCCTCTATGAAATCTTTGTCCCGCTCGTGGCGGTAGTAATTGAGTAACTCGTAACCAAAAACCAACTGCGATAAGAGCAACTGTCTCCGGTGCGGTAGCTCCTGATCGTCATGCCCGGCTACGGCGGCTAAGAGTTCCATCACCGCCATCAGACGCTTGACTTGTTCGTCCGAGAGAATATATCCGGGTTTGTTATGATACACCTGAACATTATGGTAGTAAACCGATGTCAGCATCTCTTCAAACAACTGCGGTGTGACGATCAGACGCGAGTAGACCAAATCATCTGTACGATCAATAAAACGCACCATGTGGCCCGGATGAACGAGCACTACCATGTTCGGCACCATGGTCGCTACACGCGAGTCATACACTACCTCCGCCGTACCCCGGTGGAGCAGAATCAGATAATAGCAGGGTAGGATACGATTAATACCGCAAATCTCGCGGGGAAACTCCTGCGAATAGCAGTCCACTAAGATACCTCGCTGCATCACTTGTTGCAAGCGCGGAATGAGAAATGTAGGAGAGCTTTTTTCCATCGTTGTGCCAATTTGCCTGCAAAAGTATAGTTTTTTTTTGAATTATGCAAGAAAAGCGACAAATCGTCATAAGAATATCCCAAATTGTTTTAATGTTTCATTCCGCGTTCAGCGAAGAATTTCCATAATGGAGCAGCGTGGAGGGCTTGAATGATCTCTCCGTCCCGCAACATCTCCAGTACTTGTTCCGGCGAGAGGATGTCCACATGGATATCCTCCGTCTTTTCTAAGTGTTGCTCCCGGCGTTTCTCCACCCCAGTAGCGAGGAAGGTATAGGATAGGTTGTTATGGTTGGTCGGATTCGGCGAGAGGGTCATAAAGAGTTTCCATTCGCCGCCTTCATATCCGGTTTCTTCGGATAACTCCCGTTGTGCTGCTTGCAGCGGTGTCTCCCCCGGGTCGATGACGCCGGCTACGAGTTCGTAGTGGGTCTCGCCTAAGGCATGGCGGTACTGGTCCTCCATCACCATCTGCCCGTCTTTGGTGAGGGCGATGACGTTAATCCAATCGGGGAACTCGAATACAAACCAAGTAGGTATCTGCGTACCGCTCGGCATCTCTACACACTCTTGACGGACGGACAGCCAGGGTCCGATATGCAAGATATTCTCGGATTTAACCACCTTCCACGGGCGGTTGACTAACTTAGGATAAGCCATGTTGCAATTGTATGGGACGCGGCGCCAAGCGTGATGAACACATGCCAGATAGCATGGTAGAACGCGTGCTCCTCGTCATTGTTAAAGAAATAAGAACCAATCGTATAGAAAACGCCTTCGGCGATGATCCAGAAGAAGGCCGCGTGGGACATGTGCAACCACATCGGGTAGAGTATCGGCAGCGCCACCCAACCCATCGCCAAGTACAGCGCCAATGACAGTTTCGGGTGTTTACCTAAGGCGACGAACTTACCGATTGCGCCGGCCAAGACGCAGGTCCATAGAAAACCGAACAGACTCCAACCGATCCACCCGCCTACGACAGACAGGCATATCAACGAGTACGAACCCGCTATCATGATGTAGATCGAGATATGATCGAAGATGCGCAGACGGGCTTTATGCTTAGGTGACGTGACGGCATGATAGAGCGTCGAGGAGAGAAACATCAGCAGCATGCCGAGCAGGAACAGGGCAGTTGCTGCTATTTGTGATTGGTGATTGGTGATTGGTGATTGGTAAGCCAAGGCCATCAACGGCCATGCGATAGCGAGTGTCGCTATCGCGGGAAAGACATGCGTCAGCGTATTCGCTTTCTCCTCTGTCGGTACGTTTTTCCAATAGGTGGTGAAGCTGCTCATCGTTCAAATAACCGCAATAACTTCATTTTCTTTTTACCTGCTTCGCCGCTATACGGATGTTCACGCAAAGAGAGGTTGAAATGCGTGCTACCTTTGAGAACGGTCTGCGGGTGGGTGAACTCGCGGAAGCCCCATTCGCCATGGTATGCACCCATGCCGGAGTGCCCCGTACCGTTAAACGGTACTCCTTTAACCATCATATGAATACATACCTCGTTGATGCACCCTCCGCCGAACTGATAGGTCTGCATGACGCGGTTCGCCCATCGCATATTTTTGGTGAAGATATACATCGCTAAGGGGTGCTCGCGGTCAGCTATCACGTCCATGAGACTATCTACCTCTGCATCTTTGAAGGGCACGATAGGCAGCAGCGGACAGAAGAGTTCGTGCTGCACGATGGGTTCGTCGATAGCCACGGGATAGATCATCGTAGGAGCATATTGACGGTTTTCTTTATTACCGATACCGCCGAAGATAATTCGATTGCGGTACTCGTCCGCTAACTTGGCGCATTTGTCATAGGCCGTATTGGTGATGAGTTTCGGATACTCGGGGTTCGTCTCGGGATGTTCACTTATTTGAGCCACAAAGGCCGCTTTCAACTCTCGCAAGAAGTCCTCGGCCACTTCTTCGGCTACGGCTATTTGGTTGATGTTAATACATATCTGCCCGGCATTGAGCAGTTTGAAGAACGCGATCTTACGGGCCGCATCTTTGAGGTCGGCATCTTTGCGAACGACGCACCAGTTTCCGGTCTCGCCGCCTAACTCGAGCGCTACCGGTGTGAGGTTCTTCGCCGCTTCGGCTAACACATGTTTACCGACCGAGGGGCTGCCGGTGTAGAAGATCTTGTCCCATCGTTGCGCCAAACACATATCCGCTACGTCATGCCCGCCGTCGATGAGCGTGATATAGTCAGGCGGGAACACTTCGGCAAAGAACTTCTTAAGTGCTGCAGTACTGGCAGCGGATTTCGAACTGGACTTGATGACGACCGTGTTTCCGCCGCACATAGCGGCCGCTACGACGCCTATCGTCAGGAGGATAGGGAAGTTAAACGGACTGATGACCAGACAGACGCCATAGGGCATCTTATAGACCTTGGTAAAGATACTCGGCCAACACATCAGGCCGCTGAAATGAATCTCCGGTCGGCTCCATCGGCGCAGACCAGATATCATTTCATTCACTTCGGTGATGATGGGTCCTATATCGCATAGATAGGCCTCTAATTCACTTCTGCCGAGATCTGCTTGCAAGGCAGCAATCAACTCGTCCTGACGGGCGAGCACGGCAGCTTTGAGTCGCTTGAGTTGTTGGATACGCCATTTAATCGGCAGTGTCTCGCCGGAGCGGAAATACTTCCGTTGTGCGGCTACGATGTCTCTTATGGAATCTTCTGTGTACATAGTTCTTTCATCTGTTTCCTAAAATGATAGGTATCCATGATGGTTCTTTCAATTTTGCGACTGCAAAATTACTATTTTTTTTTGATATATCCAAAACAACCACAAAAAATTTAAATAAATTTAATTTTTAACGTTAAATCCTTGTATATTCCAAATTTTTGTAGTACCTTCGGACTCCGCCTTCCGTGCCGGAATTCCCCCGAAAGAACGTTCGCATCTTTGTGCGAACAACAAGTATTTCCCATTAAAAATTTAAATAAATTTAATTTTTAACGTTAAATCCTTGTATATTCCAAATTTTTGTAGTACCTTTGCAGCGCAAATTATAATGGTTTAATTGCATATACGATATATGGCAAGTACACGACAGGAGATCATCGATGAACTCAAGCAGTTGCTTGAGCAAGATGTGGTAGCGATCAAGGATCAAGTAGATCATCTTAAGACCCGCTTCTATAGCATAGAAGAGGCGTTGGAAGAAACGGCTGCGGAGGCGGAAGCCGCTGCGGAGAATAACCCGGTAGAAGAAGAGTTCAAAGCGCTGTTGGCGCAATACAAAGCGAAGCGAGCCGAAGTAGCCGCTGCGCAGGCCAAGGAAGAGGCGGATAACCTCGCCCGTAAGCAGGCGATCTTGGACGAGATGCGCACGATGGTAGAAGGCGCGAATGCCGACGGCGTGATGGCGAACCTGCAGAAGATGCGGGAGTTACAGGCCACTTGGAAGACCATAGGTGCCGTACCGGCACCCAAGACCCAGGAGATTCGAAAGGCATATCAGCAATACCAAGAGCAATTCTACGACCTGGTGAAGATCAATATCGAGTTACGCGACCTGGACTTCAAGAAGAACCAGGAGCAGAAGACCTTGCTGTGCGAAGCAGCGGAGCGCCTGCAGGAGAATAACAATATCATAGAGGCATCGCGCGCGCTGCAGCAGTTGCATGACGAGTGGGCGGAGATTGGCCCTACGGCACGTGAAGTGCGCGAAGAGTTATGGAACCGTTTCAAAGCCGCTTCGACTATTATCAATAAGAAACATCAGGCCTATTTCGACGAACTGCATGCCAAAGAGCAAGCGAACCTCGAGGCCAAGCAAGCCATCATCGACCAACTCAAGGCGATTAACGAACCCATCGTAAACGGTCAGCCGTTGAGCGCCAAACAATGGGAGGCTGCTACCCAGCAAGTGCAGAACCTGCAGACCGAATGGCGTAAGATCGGTTTTGCGCCGAAGAAATACAATCTGTCTATCTATGAGACCTATCGGGCGGAGTGCGACCGGTTCTTCCATGCCAAGACCGAGTTCTTCAAGGATATCCGTGATGCTTTCATAACCAACCTCAAGCATAAACGTGCGCTGGTAGCGAAGGCGCAGGAGATCACGGAAAACGCGAAGGCGAAGTTGGAGAGCAACGAGATGACACGCGAACTATGGGACGAGATGACGTCGCAGGTGCAGGCTATTCAGGCCGAATGGAAGACCGTAGGTATGGTTTCCCGCAAATATTCCGATGAGCTTTGGAAGAAGTTCTCCGAGACCTGCGATGCATTCTTCGAGGCGAAGCGTGAGGCCCAGAAAGGCGAGCGTCTGAAGCAGAAAGGCGAACGGGCTGCCAGAGCAGCTCGTCAGGCTGCCAGCCAAGGAGCGGATGGTCTGCGTCGTCTGCGTGACCGGCTCCAGCAGGAAATCAAGATCGCCGAGAACAACATCCTCTTCTTTACTGCCAAGTCCAAGACGGCCAATAAGCTCGTGGACTCGATGCAGAAAAAGATCGACGAACTCAAGAAGCAATTAGAAGATATCCAAAACCAGTTGGATAACGCAGAATAATGAGCAAACTAATCGAATACAAAGGCGTAGAGGTGCATCAGGCGGACCAGATTGTGCTGCATGATGTGAATCTGACGGTGGAGGAAGGCGAGATGATCTATCTGCTTGGTAAAGTAGGTAGCGGTAAGTCGTCTTTCATGAAAACGCTCTACGGCGCCTTACCTATCGCCTTTGGCGAAGCGCATGTATTGGGCTATGATATGCCCACTATCCGTCGTCGTAAATTGCCGTATCTGCGTCGCCGCTTAGGTATCATCTTCCAGGACTACAAGTTACTGACGGATCGCTCCGTTGAGGAGAACCTGTTGTTTGTGCTGGGCGCGACGGGATGGAAGGATAAGAAACTAATGCGCGACCATGTGCACGAAGTGCTGAAGCAAGTGGGCATGGAGACCAAGGCCTACAAGAAACCCTATGAGTTATCCGGAGGAGAACAGCAGCGTGTGGTGATTGCGCGTGCTTTGCTGAATTCCCCGGAGATCATCTTGGCGGACGAACCGACCGGAAACCTCGATGCCGAGACGGGCCGCGAGATCATGGAACTCCTATATTCGATTAGTAAAGCCGGTATCACCGTGCTGATGTCCACTCACAACCGCCTCTGGCCGGAATTGTTCCCGGGTAAGATTTGGTTGTTTGAAAACGGAGAGATACGCCATGTCGATTAACGAAGCACAGGATGCAATCATCGAGGAGTTCGAAGCCTTCGATGACTGGATTGATCGCTATCAGCTGCTGAGCGACTACGGTAGGGAGTTGAAGCAAAATCCCTTGCCTGAAGAGGATCGCATCGACCGTAACCTCATCGACGGCTGTCAGTCGAAAGTATGGATCACCTGCCGCAAGGGAGAAGACGGAAAGTTATATTTCAAGGGTGACTCGGATGCGTTGCTGGTACAAGGTATCGTTGCGCTGATCTTGCAGGTTTTCAACGGCCATACGCCCAAAGAGATACTGGATACGCAACTCTATTTCATCGAGCGTATAGGACTGCAGGAGCACCTGAGTCCGACCCGATCCAATGGTGTAGTAGCGATGATAAAGCAGATCCGGATGTTCGCTTTAGCGTATCAAGCGGTATAACTCTTCTGCGATGCGCTCGTCGGATTGCTCATCGCAGATCTCTACATCCAGAATATGATTTGCGCGTTGATAGAATGGTTCACGCGCTTGAAGTTGAGGAGCTATAAATTCCAATAGCTCCTTTTCTGTGCGACCTTGTAAGACAGGACGGTCGGTTAAATCCGTGAGTATCAGGCGTTTGGCTAAATGTTCGGGTTTCCAGCGGAGATAGATACTGGTACCTAATTCCCGCAAGCAATCCATGTTATCTTCCCAGCAAGGATAGCCTCCGCCGGTAGCGTAGATGACTTTCTCGAAGGGAATCTGGTCGGCTAAGTCCTCCACCACATATTTCTCCTTACGACGGAAATCCTCAATGCCGAACTGACGAATATACTCCGCCGGTGTATAACCGTGAATATGATAAAACGCCTCGTCTAAATCAACAAAATGCCAGCCGAGTTTATCTGCCAGCAAGCGTCCTACGGTGGTCTTCCCTGCACCCATGTATCCTATTAAATAGATCGGCAGTTGCATGCGAAAACGCTATTTATATTCCCAGGTATCGTTGTCCGTCCAGATGATACGACCGTTCTCTTGGTCGATAGTAGCGAGCGGAAAAATAGAAGAGAAGGGTGGAGTGACGGTCTCGATCAGTTGCCACTCCTTATTATATATACGCGCGCATGAGGAGCACTGTGGCGCGCAGGCCGTCATGACGACGAGTATCGAGTCGCCTTTATAGACCTCTAAAGTAGTGCTCTCGGTGAGCGCCACTTTCTCATAGATGTCATTTTCTTCGATCACCTGCGGCGACCCGCCTGTCTGAAACAGGTCGATCAGTAACGAAAGCGATATGGTAAGCAGAAACGTTTTCAATTCAGTAATACGACCGCATAGGCGGCTATTCCTTCTTCGCGCCCAACAAAGCCGAGATGTTCGGTAGTGGTCGCTTTGATACTCACTTGGTTGGGTTCCACCCCCATGACAGCGGCCATACAAGCCTGCATAGCCTCGATATGGGGATTCAGTTTAGGCGCTTGCGCGCAGATGGTGATATCGCAGTTGGCGAGTTCATAGCCCGCCTCACGGATCATCTCCATCACGCGGCGCAGGAGGATCTTGGAGTCGATACCCTCGTATTCATTTCCCTTCGTATCCGGGAAATGATAGCCTATATCGCGCATGGCTGCGGCTCCTAAGATAGCATCGCAAAGGGCATGGATCACGACGTCTGCATCGGAATGACCGAGCAGACCTTTGTCGTACGGCACCTCAATTCCCCCTAACCACAGTTTGCGGTCAGGGGAGAATTGATGTACATCATATCCAAAGCCAATACGCATGGAATTATTTACTTCGCTTTCTTGTTATCCACGATATCCTTGATACCCGCGAGGTCGAAGCCCAGGGTGAAGCGCATCGTCTGATCCAGCGGGTTCGAAGCAGCCAGACCTACGCAGTAGGAGATATCCAACGAAACGATGGAGAGGTGGAAACCGGCACCGAAGGTAAGATAGTTGCGGTTACCTTTGTAGTAGTTCTCGTAGCTATAACCGGCACGAGCGAAGAACTGCTTGTTGTAGGAGTACTCGATACCGGCACCCCAACGAACCTCAGCAAACTCCTCTTTGCTTCCGCCCGGAGCGTCTGCGAAGGACTGGAACCAACCTTTCGCAGGGTTCAGCGCAGAATAAGCTTCCTGACTCATCTGCCATGTGTCGGGATCCGTCGGGTCGATTGGATTGCCAGCAGCATCCCACTTATCTGGATGTGCAGTTGTCTCTGCCGTTGTGAACTTCGACTTGCGGCTCGGTACCAACATCTTGTTAGCCTCCAGGTTGAGGGTCAAGAAGTTGTATTTATTCAGCGGGATCTCATAACCCATACCGATATTCATGCTGGCCGGAATGAAGTTGCTGCTTCCGTCATCGGCGTAGTTCATCTTACCACCCAGGTTCTTCAAGGTGAAACCTAAGGAGAGGTGACTCGTTCCGGACTTCAACTCAAACGGCTGACGATAGTACAAACCGATGTCTGCAGCCATGGTCCATGCCGGGTGCATCTCTGTAGCCGTACCGGTCGAACTGTTATAACCGTTGTTCAGATCCGAATAAAGGAAGCGAACAGCAACAGACATGGATACGTACTCATGCAGTTTACGGAAGTAACTGAGGTCGAGCGCCCACTCGTTCGGACGAACGTCCTGGATCTTCTGGCCGTTTCCATCCGTCAGCGCTACATCACCCATCGAGAAATACGTGAAGCTGGCACCGATACCGCCACCCAGATCACCGAAGTTATAGAATCCGGCGAGGTAAGCCAGGTCGATGTCACCTACCAACTTACGCAACCACGGCGTGTAGTTCGCGGTGATACCGCCCTTGGAGTACATGTACGCGTACTTAGCCGGGTTCCAGAACTGAGAGTTAAAGTCCGCTTCGGTAGCTACACCGAGATCACCCATACCGGCAGCACGTGCATCCGGCGCAATGGAGAGAGACGGCATCGCTGTGATCAGCGGGTTCATCGTGTCATCTACAGTTCCCTGAGCGCTCATCGATACGGCGCATACCAGGGCTGTGAGAGAAATAAGAATTTTTTTCATTTTGATGTATTTATTGTTTGTTGTTAATGATTTTCCAATTTCAATTCTTTAAGCGATTTGTTTCATAGGCTTATCTGGTAACAATAATTTTGCCTGAAGTAGTGCTATACTTACTGGAGGCGGATTTTATTTTAACTGAATAGATATATACTCCTGTATTCAAACCCAACGCCGGCAGATTAATACTTACCGCATCGGGGTTATCTTGCTTATGGCTGTAAACCATCTGTCCGGCTGTGTTATACAGATAGATCTCGGTTTCAATCAGTTCATCCGGCTGATCGTAGTTGACGACAAGATGCACCACACCCGACTGCTGTACGGGGTTCGGATAGGTGGTCACATTATAAATTGACGGGTCGAGTCCGGCTTCTACAATGAAGTTAAGACTCTTGGTGGTGCTGTTGTTGAGTAAGTCCCAGGCGCGGAAGGTGAGGCTGTGAGGACCGTTCGCCAGTTCCTCCATCAGGTAACTGACCTGCCCCGCTTGGTAACTATTGTTCGCAGCGGTGAAGTATTCGTTCAGCGAGTAGATCATCTTCGGATCATCATCGATGATCAGCATCAGGTCGTGTCCGATACCGGCGCCCGCGGTGTTGATACCGTTCTCGTCATACAGGTTCGCAAAGAAGCGCGGCGTGGCGTAGGTCTTGTCGCCGTTGCGGAAAGCCGGAGAATTTAGATAGATCTCCATCTCCGGACCAACGGTATCTATGGTCACGATCGAGCCCGAACCGCCGATGATGAATTGCTCAAAATGACCGACCGCCTCTGCCGTCTCGAGCGAATCCGCTGTTACGGCATAATACACGATACGTCCGTTATCGAAGTTATACCGGATATCCTTGGGCACCATGAAGGTGTAGTTAAACAAGCCGTCCTTCACATCCGTGGCACCAGAGAAGATGGTATTCGGATAATCATTGTAAGCTACTACACGCGGGTCTCCACCTGCGTTGTCGTTGTCGCGTGTAGGGATTGATTGCATCTTATCGTAGATCGTGATATCTACCTTACCGTTAAAATCCGAAACGGTATTGAGGTCCTCATCGATGATACGTCCTTCCACGTGCTGTACGCTCAGTGCGTTGAGCGTATCCATTTCGGTCAAGGTCTCGACGTGATAGTCCGTGGGGTAGTTGAGCCGCATACACGGGTCACCCAGTAGTACGTACGCCAGTTTGTTCTCATCCGATCCCAAGAGGTTCTTTCCGATCAAGATTGCTTCGCCGAGCGTCATGTCATAATGGAAGACATCGCTATGGCCGAAGAGGGTATCGCATACGCTGCGGTTGAGGTTGGTGTTCTGCGGCGCGTATACGGTACGTGTAGCAGCCAAAATACCGATCGCTCCGCCTTTCGGATTCAGAACCGCTGTCTCAGCAGCCGAACGCTTACCGGCATCGCATTGTGCAAAATTACAAGTTGCGAACAGCCAGAAAGCCTGGTTCTTATTGGTCATGCCCGCAATATCCTTGAGGTTTAAGATCGATTCATTAGTGATGGCGTTGTAACCGCCGTGACCGGAGTAGTCGAAGAAGAGCACACCGTTCTTAAGCAGGTTCAGCACGCGGTTCTTAGCCAGCGGATAACTCTCGCCGCTCGCGTTCACCTCCTGCGGATAGGCATCTAAGAAGATCTTATGCACTATGAAATCCGGATTCTTAATACGCACCAACTCCGCACTCTTCTCTGCGGTCTCGGTGTGCGTACCGTTCTCTCCGTCATCTGCCAGATATACCAGTTGGTTCTTCCACTTACCGGTTTGTTCGTTGCGGATATATTGGATCAGTTTATCAACGGTCGTACGTGCTTCGTCCAGACTCTCTACCGGCAGACGACCTACGCCGATATCCATGCGGCCTTGCGTATCAATAGCACCTTCGTTATCATCCAGATACGCGAAATAGTCATCCGTAGCATATGCTTTGATCTCGTTTACCGAGTTCTTCGACTGGTATGTCAGCAGCAAAGAAGTACCGGAGTTACGCAGCAGTTTGCGGTTATCGAACGTACCGTGACCCATGAGAAGTAACCATCTGGGTTGCTGGCCGATACCGTTCTTCGCGCGGTCGTACAGCATCTTCATCAGCCATCGATAAGCTGTCGCATCCGGCGTACCGGACGAGAACTCATTATATACCTGTTGGTCGGTGACGATGGCATAGGTGATTGCCTGCTTGGCTTCATGCGCTTTGGCTAAGTCTTCCGAAACGTCTTCATATCCTTCCGGACAGATGATGATATAATCGATATTGCTCAAGGCATGCAGGTTCTGGTTCTTCACCTCGCCTACCACTTCGGCTTGAACGAACTTTGTTCCGTCGGTATTGACGGCGATGTACTCGTGTACGCCGTCCGCCTGGGTACCGACCCATGCCAGTTGGTCATCCACCATAGTGGTCGGCATGCGTTGAATAGCCGCCAAGTCCGTCACATCCCATATCTGGGTGGACGCAGTGGTGTTACGCAAGAGAAAACGAACCGGATTGGTGGTATTGCGGTTCACCAGCGAACGAATACCCATATAACTGCCGGTCATGACGAGTTCCGAAGGCGTTGTGATCTCAATGTAATTGAGCCATGCTAAGGCTCCCGCGTTGCTATTGACAAACTGCATTGTCACCCGCTGGTTCTGCTCTTCGGACGCACCGTTCATACTGATCGTACCCGCCACACCAAAGGTGTAGTGGTCCGGAATACTACTGATGTAGATGCTCTTGGAGCTGGTGTTATTCAGTTGCGCCTTGACGGTAGAAGTGGTAGCCGCATTGGCCGCCATGTCGATATATACCGAACTGTTGTCTCCATTCGCATATGGGGTGGAGAAGGTGAATGTACGTGTCTGACCGGCTGCAAACTGCTCGCCGTAGAACGTACGACCTCCGCCGGACACTCCCGTGCGGTCAATCAGGTTCACGGAGTCTTTATCTTGTACCTGATAGTAGGAATAATAGGTAACATCGGTAGGAGAACCGCTTACGGCTTCTGCTTCCGGGAATGGCAGCATGGCACCTGCATCATCGCTCAGCAGGTAATAGCCGAAATCCGAATAGGTATTACGAGTGTGCGCGAAGCGAGAACCATTATAGGTCCAGCTGATCGGACCCTGCACGTAGAATAAGATATAATCTTCGCCTACATACACCGGCACTTGCGGCAGGTCGTCTATGTTACGCTTGCTGAAATCCTGCTCTTTCTGCGCACCGCCATAGCCGAACACCCGCACTTGCGAGGGTTCTAAACCGGCGCTACGCAGTTCGCTGAAACTCATTCGGCATACACCGGACTCGCTCACGCGAATCTTCACCCAGTGGCCGTCAGCTAAAACCGAACGCTCTGCATAGCTATGAATACCTGCCATCATCGGCAGGCTTACCAGTACCCAAAACGCTATGAACAGGATTTTTTTCATTTAATCTTACAATATAACTTCTCTTGCCCGTCGAACTCGACGTGAATCACTTGCTCTTTCTCTACGCGCTGCGGCGCTTGCTTGGCCTGGATATAAATCAAATCCCCTTGACGAATTGTCATCACCTTGCTGGCTGCGGCTATTGCCTCTTCGGGGCTCATAAGCCATTCACCGCTTACCGCTATGCCTTCGTCGCTTACCGGCACATACTCTCCGATAGCCAGCGAATAGTCAAAAGCCAACGCTTTGGTCCAAGGCGTACCGGCTGCTTTCGCTTCGCGCGCAATGTCCATCGCGATGAAGTCTGCTCCCGGCGCTACGGCATCGTAGTAACGACTCGCGAACTTCGACGCAATCTCTTTGCCCAACCGGCTGACGCGCAAGATAATGCAGTTGGTTACACCAATCTCTTGCGACCAATCCGGCATGAAAAACGGTTTCCTACCATTTAACAGACAGCTGTCGCCTTTCAGCACCATAGCTGTCTTGCCTTCGTCATATATAAAACCAATTATTTTCATTCACCCCATATCGAGCGTGCAAAGATACTACTTTTTTTGCATATATGCAAATAAAAATGTAAATCGGACACTTTTTCTTAAAATTTGTTATTTGGCCCGAATGAATAATTGCACCGGTGTACCGGTGAAATCCCACCACTCTCGCAGTTTGTTCTCCAAGAAGCGACGATACGGTTCTTTCACGTATTGCGGCAGGTTGGCGAAGAACACAAAGGTCGGTATCTGGGTGTTCGGTAATTGAGTGCAATATTTGATCTTGATATATTTGCCCTTCCATGCAGGGGGCGGGTAGTTCTCGATCAACGGTAAGAACTTCTCGTTCAACTGTGCGGTCGGCACTTTTTTGTTTTTGTTCTCATAGACGTGGATAGCCGTCTCGACTACCTTGAAGATACGCTGTTTGGTGAGTGCCGAGGTGAAGATGATGGGGAAGTCCGTAAAGGGCGCAATACGCTCGCGAATCGCACTCTCGTATGCCTTTATATCCTGATTCGTCTTGCTCTCAATCAGGTCCCATTTATTGATACATACCACGAGACCTTTCTTGTTCTTTTGGATGAGCGAATAGATATTCAGGTCCTGCGCTTCGATACCGCGTGTGGCATCAATCATCAGGATACATACGTCGCTGTTCTCAATGGCACGGATCGAACGAACCACCGAGTAATACTCCTGGTCTTCGGTCACTTTCGCTTTCTTGCGAATGCCGGCTGTGTCCACGAGGTAAAAATCCTTACCGAACTTGTTATAGCGGGTGTAAATCGAATCGCGTGTCGTGCCAGGGATATCGGTCACGATGGTACGCTCTTCGCCGATAAAGGCGTTCAGGATACTCGACTTACCTGCATTCGGTCGACCTACTATCGCAAAACGCGGCAGGTCCTCCAGGTCCTCATCGCTGTCATCTTCCTTACGAAAACGGCTCACCACTTCATCCAGCAGATCACCGGTACCCAAACCGTTCTCAGCGGACACGATAAACGGTTCGCCAAGACCCAGTTTATAGAACTCGGCCGCGCCGTACTGGTTCTCAAAAGTGTCCACTTTATTCACCGCTAAGATGGTCGGCTTCTTCGCCTGACGCAGCAAATGTGCCACTTCGGTATCAAACTCCGTCACACCTTGGTTCACATCCACTACAAGCAGCACTACATCCGCTTCTCGGATAGCCAGGTCCACCTGACGGTTGATTTCGGATTCGAAGGTGTCATCGCTGTTGACTACCCATCCTCCGGTGTCAATCACCGAGAACTCGCGGCCGCACCACTCGGCTTTGCCATACTGACGGTCACGCGTCGTTCCGGCGGTATTCATCACTATCGCTCGACGGGTACCCGTCAAGCGGTTAAAAAGGGTCGATTTCCCTACGTTGGGACGTCCCACTATCGCTACAATATTTGCCATAGTAATTTATCTTTAAATTTTACACTTTAAATAAACTTTTCTCATTATTTGCATTCGCCGCAGGCGTCTTGCCCGCAGTGGTTGCCGCAACTGCTTTCGCAATCATCGCAGTTACCTTTACATCTACCGCAACCATGTGGGCTCCGGATGGCTTTTAACTCCCCTTCCGTCACGTCGCGGATGGTTAGGATCTTACCGGTAAAATGCAGGTCCTCTCCGGCATAGGGATGGTTGAGGTCGATGGTTACTTTCTCGTTCGTCACTTCGCATACTTGCGCCCGAACGATTTGACCGTCCGTCGTGTTCATCGGGACGATGGCACCTACATACACGCGCTCTTCGTCGAACTCACCGTCGCCGTTGAAGAACATGGTCTTAGGCAGTTCCATCAAGCCTTCATCGAGGTATTCACCATAGGCATCCGTAGCTTTAAGTACGAAGTCAAATTCGTCGCCTTCGTTCTTTCCTTCCATAGCGGCTTCGAACGCAGGGAGCATCATGCCTTCGCCTTGACACCAGGTTAACGGAGCTTCTGCCGTAGCTTTCTCCATCAGTTCTTCTTTGCCTTTCTCATCAGCGATGTACAACTCATACGTCGCTGAAACAACTTTTAATTTCTCAATCATATCTCTAAACTTTAAACTTTCAATCCATTACCACCACGATACTCTGCTATCGGTGGAGGAGTTACTGTTCTTATCGTATTTCAGGTCTTTCAGCATCGAGGCGTTCACTCCGATATGGAAGGTGTAACTCTTGAACATTCCGATCGGGTTGATGCTGGCAGTCATGTTCCAACAGTGCAGGTCACGACTGATATTAAACGTACAAGCCGTCACCTTCTTATAATCGAAGTTATACGTCATGTTGGCACTCACTTTCCATCCTCGTCCCAAACCGATGTTTCCGTTCAGTATGAGCGAGTGGGAGAACTTCATGTCGTAATACATCTTCTCGTAGTTAAAGGTGCTTCCCGGGGCATAGGACAGGCTGTAATTGATGGACAGGCTCCATGGGATTTCTGTGCGCACGTAGCCGTCATCCACATCTTCGTCTTTCTTCTTATGGTTATCCACCTTTGCGTTACTGTCATATCCCTCGGCGTCTTTCTCGATCGGCTCCAGCGCGATATCGCCTTCCGAACCCCCACCTGAATCACTCGACGGAGAACTGCTTACTTTCTCTCCCCGTCGTTTTGCGATGGCATCTTTCCATTTCTTGATGGTATGATTAGAGATGGTATAACTGAAGCTCCATCTCAAACCGCTCCAGTGAGGGAACCGGCCGTTATGCCAGTATTGTTTGTTGGTTCGATGCGGTTTACCGGCGGCATCCAGTTCGTACATATACGGATCCAACGAGGTATTGAGGTTCAGACTATAGTTGTTTAACTTCGGGAACTTCAAGCACAGGTTCACTTGGAAAAGATTCCAGTTCATAGAGTCGGCGGCGAAGTTATAACCACCGGTAACGCTGAAGTTGTCGATCAGACTCACCACTTTGTATGGCTGCTTACCCGTCGTGTCGTCCTTATTCACGATCTTCATCTCCAGGTTATTTTTGACACCGAAACTGAGGTTAGCGGATAGTCCGCGTGGAGCATTTCCTAAGGGGAAACGCGAATAGACACGATGGATATAGGTCGTGTCCTCGTCTTTGATGACCGGTTCGTCGTAACTGCCGTAGTAACCCCAGCCCGGTTTCTCGAAGTTGGGATGGTAGGAGAAACTGATATTCGGCGTGATAACATGACGGAACTTCTCCACCTTGCTATTGGGGAATAGTTTTTTCAACGGCGTGTAGAATCCGTATAACTTTGTGCTCAAAGCCACGCTGACATCAAAATCGAATACATTGTAGAATCCGGTGGTGGTATCGCGTGCCACTCCGTTAATCTCCTCATCCCATCGCTGGTCAACACGCGTGAAATACATGCGGTCGCGCAAATTGATGGAAGGCGTGACGCTGAGGTATTTGAATAGCATGAAACTGGCGTTGATAGGTAGTGAATGGTTCATGCTCACTTGCCAATCCCGTAAGAAATTAGTCTTAAAGAGCTGGTTCTCCTTCACGCTGTTAATACCTATCTTACCGCTCATCGAGTAACTCATCTTAATCTTCTCATACCATTTCTCTTTTCCGGCTACGCCACCTTTGCGCTTGAGCGTAGCTTGACGCCAGAGTTT
This sequence comes from uncultured Bacteroidales bacterium, assembly GCA_900320865.1. Taxonomy (GTDB): domain Bacteria; phylum Bacteroidota; class Bacteroidia; order Bacteroidales; family Paludibacteraceae; genus Colicola. The sequence goes on from ONTT01000007.1 coordinate 17,505, forward strand.
GAATGGATAGACGCTACCCATCGAAACCGATAACTGCGGTGCGGTAATAGAGAGGGTGGAGTCGCTTGTTCGCTGCGTCAAACTGGCACTCAAACTCAAATTCCACGGGCTATCCGGAAAACGCTGGGTATAGTTGATCGTACTGCTCTTCGTATTTTCAGAATAGAGTTCGGAGTTGTAGTAACTGTTGATATTACTACGGTTATAACCACTTGTGGCGAAGTTCACACTCGCCGAAAAGGTGCAGTAAGGATTGAACTTCGCATCCTGGCTGTGTGTCCATTGGATACTGAAGTTTTTACGCGCCGAATAGTCCGGCAAACCCCTCTCACTCGTGACGTCATTGCGGTAGTTGATACTCAAGTTACCCGAGAACCGATAACGCCATACGTACTTCGTCTTCGCACGAATAGCCCATGTACCGCGCGTGTAGATATCCCCCGTCAACTCCAAGTCCAGGTAGTCGCAGAGTGCGAAGTAATAACCGATGTTTTGCAGGTATAGACCGCGAGTGTAGTCATCACCGAACGTAGGCATGATAATGCCGCTGGAGTAGGTGCTGGTGAAGGGGAAGAAACCGAACGGAACGGCTAATGGTAGCGGGACATCACCCACGACCAAATAGGCCGGACCGCTGGCGATATAATCACCCGGTTTCACTTTCGCTTTGGTCATCTTCAGGTAGAAATGCGGGTGGTCATGGTCGTCGCATGTCGTGTAAAGACCGTCTGCCATCAGCATTTCGTTGTTCTCCAGTTTCTTGGTCTTATCTGCGATGATATACCCTTCACCCTGTTGGGTAACCACATGACGAATGAAACCGCGCTGCGTCTTGATGTTATAGGTGATCTCATTCGTTTCGTAACTATCCTTGCCGTCTTTGAAAACCGGCTTACCTTTCCACTCGTAGTTCAAACTGTCCCATACTCCTTTCGCGTATATCTGGCTCGAATCCAGGTTCATACGGATATACTCGGAGTTCAATTCCATCGATTGGTATTTCAGTTCGCCCTTTCCGTGCAGGTACGCATTTCCGTCTCCCATCATGATCATCGAGTCGTTCGATTGGTAGTGCACCGGAGATGTCAACTTGCTCTTGCGTGGTTGCGCTTCCATGCGTTCGCGTGCCGTGGATATCGCCGCACTGTCCCGGGTATGTAGCGTATCCGCCTTGCCCTCTGGGAGGGAAGGTGTGATGGCTTCTTGTCCCCACGCTGCGAAAGAGCAGAGCAGGAAAAGCACCGTGATGATATGGGAAAACAGGCAGCTACGCACAGAGTTTACTTTCTACGCACAGGTTTTACTTATACAAGAATCGTTTAATGGAGCGTTTTGGCGTCTTCTCGAACGGTTTGTCTTGTACTTCGATATCCGCCACTTTGCTATAGGATGGGATGAGGTGATTTAATTTCTCAAGGTTAGCCCGCATAATATGCAGAATCTCGTCTTTCGTCATACGTTTCGTCAGCGTCTCGTCCGGGAATACTAAGGCTACCAATTTGCCTTCGCGCTCTACGATCAACGACTCGCCTACCGCCTCTTGGTTATTCAGTTTATCCTCTATCTCTTCCGGATAGATATTCTGACCGGATGCACCCAGGAACATCGTCTTGTTTCGACCCTTGATATAGATGTTCTGCTTGCGGTCCAGACGACCTAAGTCACCCGTTCGCAACCAGCCGTCCGGGGTGAAGGCAGCATTCGTTGCATCAGGGTTTTTATAGTAACCCAACATTACGTTTTCGCCCTTCACGAGGATCTCTCCGATGCCAGCTTGATTCGGTTCGTCGATCTTCACCTCCATGTTCATCACCGGTACACCACCGCTACGAGCCTTGAAATACTTAGGCGGGTTTCCACCAATCAGCGGGCCGCACTCAGTCATACCATAACCAATCGAGAGCGGGAAATGAATATCCATCAGACATTTCTCCACCACCGGGTTCATCGCGGCACCTCCGCAGATGAAATAGCGTAATTTTCCGCCAAAAGCGTTTTTCAACGCGCTCTTCACACGAGCGTGTAGAATGCTGCCAATAAGTGGCATATGCCAAAACGTACGGATGGCCCATTTACTCAAAGTGGGGTCTAAGTTCTTTTTGTAGATCTTTTCAATCACCAGCGGCACGGTAACTACCAGATACGGCTGCACTTCCTTCATGGCTTTCAGCAGGATAGAAGGCGTCGGACTCTTGGTGAGGAAATAGATATGCGTTCCTGAGCAAAGAGGGTAGAGCAGTTCGCACACCTGACCGAACATATGCGCGAGCGGGAGCATAGACACTAGGCGCTGACCCGGTTCAACTGGTAGCATCTTCATACCGATCTCTACGTTGTTACTCAACGAACGACCGTTTAACATCACGCCTTTCGGACTTCCGGTTGACCCCGAGGTATAGTTAATTAGGCTAAGCGTCTCAGGGTCGGCGGAGAAATATACTTCCTCCGGTTCAAGGGCACGCGGGTGTTTCGCCAGGAAAGCCTCCTGCCACTCGTCCGTAGTTAACACATGTACGGCGTTTTCTTTTTTGTTTCCTTTGCGCTCGTATAAAGGACGCCAATCTTCCAATGACAGAGCTGCTTTGATCTTTGCCGGCATCTTTTGGAGCTGAAGGTCTTTCCATACATATGGGCCGACAAACAGCAGTTCGCTATCTGAGTGCTCCAGGAGATGCGTGATGTCTTCCGCCGTGAAGTCCTGCAGGATACTTACGCATACGCCTTCGTACGCCGCAATAGCCAAATAAGCTACTGCCCAGTTCGCGCAGTTACGACCACATAAAGCGATCTTATCGCCGCGCTTCAAACCCAGTTGCTCAAACAACACATGCAAGCGCAGCATCTCTACTGCCAACTCACCAAAGGTGTATTCGTGATTTTCGTTATAATCCGAAAGCGCCAGATCATTCCACTGATGATCCATCACTTCCGTCAGATATTGCAAATAATGTTTCGTCATGTTCTTAAACTTTAAACATTAATTCCTTCAATTTTTCTAGTTATTTTGTACACTGTACACCGTACACCATACACTTCGTTTTGCTAATGCACACAACTTTGCGCGGCAAAGTTACTGCTTTTTTTTGACATAAGCAAGAAAAAAGCTATAAATCGTGCAAATAAGTATTATTTGCTACCTCAAAAAGACAAAAAGGGAAACATACACAAAAAAACAAGCGCGTGGTTTCTCAACTACGCGCAAGCTTCGATCCCATCTCAGGGATCACATCTACTTACTCACTATAACGTTATCATTTGTATAGATAGCGTTTTATCGAGCGTTTCGGGGTCTTCTCAAACTCCGAAGCCACTAATTCTACGGCACTGATCGGACTGTAGTTCGGAAGATCTTTATTCACCGCTACGCGGTTCTCTTCCATCAACTGCGTCAGACTCTTGGAGCCAAGAATCTTCTTTCCTTCAGCGCTTGTATCGGGGAAGACGAGAGCTACTAACTTGCCCTCTCTCTCTACAACAATCGATTCTACAACGCAAGGCATCGAGTTCAGTTTGTCCTCGATCTCTTCCGGATAGATATTCTGTCCACTTGGACCCAAAATCATATTTTTCGAACGACCGTGGATATAGATATTTCCTTCTTTATCCAGCACACCCAGGTCACCGGTTCTCATCCAGCCGTCCTCGGTGAAGACAGCCTTGGTCGCCTCCTCGTTCTTATAATATCCCTTCATCACGTTGATACCCTTTACTTGAATCTCACCGTCCTTGGAAGTCGGGTCTTCGCTGTCGATACGAACATGACACTGTGGTAATTCTTTTCCACAGCTGTGAAAAGCATATCTGAACCAGTCTTCGTAACTGATCAGCGGACCGCACTCGGTCATACCGTAACCTACGCAGTACTGATACTTGATATCATGCAGCACTTGCTCTACTTCGCCGTTCAGCGCAGCTCCACCGATGATGAGGTAGCGTAACTGACCACCAAAAGTCTTATCCAGACCCTCTTTTACTTTACCTCGAATGACATTCTTGAGGAACGGCGTCTTCCACATGATCTTCGCAGCCGGACTGCTGATCTTCGGCAGCACACCTTTCTTGATGATCTTCTCCACTACCAAAGGTACGGTCAGAATCATAAACGGTTTCACTTGCGCAAAGGCCTTCATCAGCACCGTCGGAGTAGGAGCTTGGGTTAGGAAATAAACTGCTGCACCCTCGCAGATCTGGTAAAGGAACTCAAACATCAAACCGAACATATGCGCAATCGGCAGCATCGAGAGCACCGTATCGCCCGGTTTGTGAGGGATACGTGTGTGCGCAAACTCTACATTACCGCTCAGGTTAAGATGCGTCAACATCACACCCTTCGGATTTCCAGTCGAACCGGACGTGTAATTGATCACCGCCAGATCATCGTAGTTATCAATCGGATAATTGACATCTGTCAATTTTACACCATTCGGATATTCTTTTGCAAAAGCTGCGTCTGCACTTTCGAATTTCTTGCGGAAACTGTCATCAGCCTCAACAATCGTCATATCGTCCATAAAGATCGTGGCCTTCAACCCCTTCATCTGGGTGGCATCGATTTTTTTCTTTACGTTCGGACCTACATACAGAAGCACGGCTTCAGAGTGGTCTACCAGGGAGTAAATACCCTCTGCCGTGAAATCCGGTAAGATACTTACTACTACCGCTTTATAACTCTCTACGGCTAAGAATAACAGACCCCAATTCGCGCAGTTGCGACCGCACAGAGCAATCTTGTCGCCCTCCTTGATTCCGCACGTGCGCCAAGTGGTGTGTAACTTTGCAATCGCCTCCGCCAATTGCGCATACGTGTAGCGATGCTCACCGTCCAGATCAGTCATCGCCAATCCGTCCCAATTCGAGTGCATCGTCTCTTGAAGGTACGATAAATAATGTTTTGTTGCCATAAGTTTAATTTGTTATCGGCCGCAAAAGTACTACAATATTTTCGAATATTCGTTCGAAAACGTTATTTTTTATGATATTTTTAATAATTTATGAAATTCCGAATATGTTTTTTCTAATAATGAAAAGTCCATTTGGGTCTTTCCCAGACCGCTGTCGTAGGTGTTTTTGATGTGGGTAAACATAAGCGCTATCTGGTCCCGATCGATGTCTCTACGCACCAGTCCTGCCCGTTGGTCATGATAGATCGCTTTACGCCATAACTCCAATTCCTTCAGCGCTAACCGTTGTGCCTTGCGGTGCAAGGCCGGAAAACGACTGTATGCCGTGAACATCAGGTCGTTGACATTCGAGGTGTTGATTGTCTTGATATCAAAGGTCAACAGAGCGGCTTCCAAGCTATGCAGATATTCCAGCATTGCACCAATCATTGTATCGATACCCGCATCTTCAGGTACGCTCTGCAGTGCCCGATGTTTGGGCTCCAGAAAATATCGTTCCATGCAGGCGATGAAGAGTTCGTCCTGATCCGAAAAATAATAATATAACGTACCGCGACCGATATCCAGCGCGTACTGTAAGTCGCTGATACTTACATTATTAAACCCGTTCAGCGCATATAGCTCCATCGCCTTCCGGATGATATAATCCCTCCTGTCTTTCAACTTTTAACTTTCAACTTTTTTTCGTATTCATCCAGCGCCTGATTCATCAGCACACCACCTTGCTCGATGATCTCTTCTGCTTTGTCGAAATCGAAAGTGTTATAAGCGTACTGACGCATAGTGGCTTTAATGTCCGGCGGGGTTAACCGGCAGGCTAACAAGGTGTTCTGTTGGATCTGCATGTCACTCATGCGGTCCAGCATCTTCACGAAGTTAACGGTTCTGCCTAAGTCTGCCGCCCGCTTCGCACGCACTTCATCCACTTTCTTACCTAATTGACGCAAACTGTTTTCCAAGGCTTTCGGCACCGGAATGCCGCGGTTCGTCAGGTCTTTAAGACGACCTTCTACGTCAATCGGGTCCGGCATCTCCTCTTTGGGCATGCTGTCTTTACCGCTGATGTCCATCGCTACCAGGATATCACCTTCCGTGCGCTCCACAGAGTGTAACGGCAGCGGATTGAGGATACCTCCGTCAATGAGCAGACGATGACCTATCTGAACGGGCTGGAAGAACAACGGGATACTGATAGATGCCCGAACGGCCTCAAACAGACTTCCGGTGCGGAAGAGAACCTCCTCTGTATTCATCATATCCGAGGCAACAATCGTGCAGGGGATATTCAACTGCTCAATCGGTCGATCCGGCACTACTTTCTGCAGTTCCAGAATGATTTTCTGACCTTTCACCAACGAGTTGCCGCTGAAAAGGTTGATGTCCATCATCCGGAGGATGAGCTGTTTGTCTACTCGTAAAAACCAATCTTTGGCTTTCTTCAGTTCTCCCGCCGCATACATTCCGGCTATGATAGAACCCATCGAGCAACCGGCTATACTGGTGATCGTATAACCCCGCGCCTCCAACGCCTCAATCGCTCCAATGTGCGCTAATCCGCGCGCACCACCGGAACCCAAGACTAACGCTACGTTCTTTCCCATTACACCGTACACTTTACACCTTACACTTCCTTCGCCGGAATGAGTTTCTCGCGAATCTTGATATAGATGATATTCTCTTTCTTGGCGAACTCGGTCTTCACGTAACCCATACCGATACCTACTTTGGTGTTCGGCAGCATGATACCCGATGTCACGTTACCAATTACATTTCCGGCTTCGTCGCAGATTTCATAACCGTTACGCGGAATAGCACGCTCCAAGCACTCGAAATGCACCAGTTTGCGCTTCACTCCCTCTGCCTTCTGTGCTTTCAAGAAGTCGCGGTCAATGAACTCCTTCGCGTCTAACTTCGTGATCCAACCCAGACCGGCCTCCAGCGGCGAGGTGGTATCATCAATGTCATGACCGTACAAGCAGTACCATTTCTCCAGACGCAGACTGTCACGCGCACCCAAACCGATAGGAGCTAAACCAAACGGTTTGCCTACTTCAAACAGCGCATTCCAGATCTCAATACCGCGTTCAGCCGGGAAATAGAGCTCAAAACCACCGGCACCCGTGTAACCCGTATTCGATAGGATGACGCCCGGTACACCCGCAAAACTCCACTCGCGGAAGGCATAATAGTCGATCGACTTCAAGTCCGCGTCGGTCAGTAACTGAAGTAATTCGACCGCTTTCGGACCCTGAACGGCTAACTGACCGTAACGCGCACTCGCGTTCTCAAGTTTCAAGTCGGCATCAGCGAATTTCTCTTCTTTTACCTTATTGACCCATGCCCAGTCTTTATCGATATTACCGGCATTAACGACCATCAGATATTTGGTCGTGGAGTACTTGTAGATGATCAGGTCATCCACGATACCGCCTTTGCCGTTCGGCATGCAGGTGTACTGCGCCTTGCCGGCAGCGATAACGGACAAGTCGTTGGTGGTGATGTACTGTAGGAAGTCCAGCGCTTTCTCGCCTTTCACCCAGAACTCACCCATGTGACTCACGTCGAACACACCTACGCCCTCGCGAACGATCATGTGCTCTTGGTTAATACCCGTCGGGTATTGGATCGGCATATTAAAGCCTGCAAACTCTGCCATCTTCGCGCCTAACGCAATATGGATGTCAGTAAACGGTGTTGTTTTTAACATATTCTTTAATTCTTTAAATCTTTCACTCTTTCACTCTTTAAATCATCCGCTCTTTTAACGATTTCCAAAATAACATTTTTTGCCGCTTCCATTGACGGAATAGGCAAGTATTCATACCGACTGTGGAAATTCTCTCCTCCGGCGAAGATATTCGGGCAGGGTAGGCCTTCGAAACTTAGTCTCGCTCCGTCCGTACCGCCGCGAATAGGTTTCACTATCGGCGTAACGCCGACAGCCTCCATCGCTTCTTTCGCCAGGTCGATGATATACATCACCGGTTCGATCTTCTCGCGCATGTTATAGTACTGATCGCGCATCTCGATCTCCACAGTTCCTTCGCCGAACTCGCGGTTCACCTTACGAACCAAGTGCTCCAACTCGCGTTTGCGACTCTCGAAGCGTGCACGGTCGTGGTCGCGAATGATATAACTCAAGGTCGTCTCTTCTACCGTACCGTTCATTCCGATCAGGTGGTAGAAACCTTCATAACCCTGCGTGTGCTCCGGCGTCTCCCAGCGCGGTAACATCACCGCTAACTGATACGCGATACGCATCGAGTTAACCATCTTATGATACGCACTTCCGGGGTGTACGTTATACCCATGCACCAGGATCTTACAAGCCGCGGCGTTGAAGTTCTCGTACTCCAACTCTCCTATCGCACCTCCGTCCATCGTGTACGCAAAATCCGCTCCGAAAGCCTTTACATCAAAATGGTCCGCACCGCAGCCTATCTCCTCGTCCGGCGTGAAGCCGATACGCACCTTACCGTGCTGGATCTCCGGGTGATCAATAAGGTACTCCATGGCCGTTACGATCTCCGCGATACCCGCTTTGTCGTCTGCACCAAGCAGCGTCGTATGATCCGTCACAATAAGCTCCTGACCGATGTATCTGTCATCGATATGTTCGTCTCCGCCTTCGTAACGAATAATACTCGCCTTCACATGCTTTCCGCTTGCATCCGGACTTGTATCCATATGGGCGATAAAACCTACTACGGGAATATTCTCCTTCCCTTCAGGGAGGGTAGGGGTAGGCTCTAAAGTAGCCATGATATACCCGTTCTCGTCCAGCGTCACTTCCGTCAAACCGATTGACTTCAGTTCCTCCGCCAAGTACTTCGCGAACTCCAATTGACCCGGTGTACTCGGCGTCATGCCGGTGTTCTCATCGCTCGTCGTGCAGAACGATACGTATTTCAAAAATCGTTCAACGATTCCCATAAGCTGTAACCTATGATCAGTAACTGTTACTTACTGCCGCCGAAAGCGCTTAGCAGCGAACTGAGAGCTCCTGCGTATTGAGCAGCAGTATTGGCATAGCCGGCCGCGGTGTTCGCGGTGTTTTGTGCGGTGGTAGTAGCATTTTGAACGGTCTCGCTCTCCTTTACCATAGTTACCAGACTGTTCGTCACGCTCTCTACGTTATTCTGTGTTACCAAACCCAGCGACGAAGCAATCATACCCTTCCCGAAATCTTTGAGGTAGGTCTTATCTTTGAAGTTGGTCTTCAGACCCTCGCAGTTAGCTACCAACGTAACGGTGTTCAGGATGTTCTGCATGTTCTTGTAGTCATACTTGTTGCCGTCCGCTTTGTACTGGTTGTACAGCGCTAACAACGCATTACCTGCACCCTGACCTGCACTCTGCGCATTCGCAGGAGTCGTCGTGGTGGCCGTCTGAGTGGTCGTCTGGTTACTACTTGCACCCGTGGTGCTGTTCTTCAAAAATCCGCAGGCACTCATCAGAACCGCTGCGGCTACTACTAAAAAAGCTTTTTTCATTGTATGTAAATTTTAAAATCAAAAATCAAATTCTCAAATGACAATATTCATAGCGTTCGGCCGATTTTCGACGAATGCAATAATATTGTCTGTTACGTTCTCGCACATCGCGATGCGGCCCTCCCAAGTGCCGGTTCCCGTATGCGGACTAAGCACCACGTTCGGCAGTTTCAGCAGGTCCGGATGAATAGCCGGTTCGAACTCATATACATCCAACGCAGCTCCGGCAATAATGCCGCTTTTCAGGGCTTCGACTAAGGCCGCCTCATCTACGTGCGCACCGCGCGCGGTGTTTATAAGGTACGCACTCCGTTTCATCATCCCTAACTCCGGCTTACCGATGATATGATGCACTTCCGGTGTGTAGGGCAGGTTCAGACTCAAGAAATCACTGTCCTGCAGCAAGGTCTGAAAATCTACATATCTCACCTTAATTCCTTCACTCGTTAACTCTTTCATTCTTTCATTCGTTAACTCGTGCCGGTTATGGTATAAGATCTTCATGCCACTGGCTATCGCTCTGCGCGCCAAAGCCTGACCGATACGCCCCATTCCCAAGATACCCAAAGTCTTTCCGTATAACGAGTGACTTAAGTTTCGCATCACACCAAACCGGAGAGGCTCCGGAGCCGTACAACCATTCGGAACAAGCCCCCTAACCTTTCTGTCGAACTCGCTTACGCGCCTCGCTACATCGATCATCAGCGCAAAAGCCAGTTCGGCCGTCGGCTCAATCACCGGTTGCGGGGTGTTGGTCACCCGGATACCTCGTTCACGACAAGCCTCTAAGTCGATGTTATTGAACCCCGCACCGAAGTTGGCAATTAACTTCAATCGGGGCATCGACTCGATCAACTCCCGCGGCACCTTGTAATCAAATGTGCTCACCAGGATCTCTGCTTCAGAACAGTCACCATTAACCAAGGACCAATTATCAAGACCTCGCTCTGCGAGACGCCTGAATCCCTCTTTCGGCAGTTCTGTCGTGAATGCAATTTTCATTCTTTCACTCTTTCACCCGTTATTGTGTATATGCAACCGTCCCTTTCGATATACAGCACTCCCTCGCGCAGCACTTTCGTACCCCTTACATCCTGTTTAACTACTTCAATGGACGATTCGTCTCCCTCAATCTCATATTGGCTCTCCGTGCTCACGTTACGAATACCGTCCTTACCCAAGTACAGCGGATTGCCTTTGTCGTTCACTAACAATCCCTGCACTTTCACGCGTTTGCCGATTAACTCCGGATGATCCTTCACGTTCAGCGCCATCCGGGCGTCGTGACTGATCTGAACCGTTACGATTTTGTCCATATCCGTCTCGTCCGGTGTAGTAGCCAAGACAAGCGACAGTGTGTCCGTGTAACTGATCCCGTCGAATTGATCCTGGTAGCGCTTCACGCCGCCTAAGATATACCCCGTGCACCAGTAATACGTACCGCTCCACGCCAGACTGTAATCTGCTATCGTGTGTACATCATTCACCGTGAACGGATCGGGTTTTGTACCGCTGCCTTCTAACGAAACGGTCGCAACCTCAACCAGCAGCGTCACGCGTTTCTCCACTTGCTCTTGCGTCTTGGCGTCCTTGCCGCGCAGCATCAGAAACGCTCCGTGCATGTCTGCCGAACCGCCACTGACACAAGTAACCGTTAACGCACCGCCTGCGGCCGGTAAAGAAGAAGCACTCACGCGGAACAAGTTATCTGCATCGTTCTCTATTGTGGCACTAATATTCCCCGTCAGGTTTGCTCCCGTTACGGCAATCGTCCGTTGTTGCGAATTGTAGTTTTTACCTACCAGACCGAAATCCAACATACTGCCTACATCCGTACGAATAGCTCCCGCATTCGGGTCAGCAGGCATTACCACCACGTCGTCCAGGAAGAAACGGTGCTTGTATAGCGAACTGAAAGTGATCTTCAAACTTCCCTTGATATCGCTGATACGTACGGTGATTTCGGTCCATTTATGCTTAGCCAACTCATAAGCCGTCGGGTCGGTCGTCGTACCGCCGCTGATACTGATGTAAAACAACGAATCCCCTTCCCATGGCGCTACGCGGAAACTCAAAACCGCTTCACCCGTACATGCAATAACAGGCGTAGAAGCCGCACCTTGCTTGGAACTCGTACCTACTTTCAAACACTGGTACGCACCGTTGCAGTATGTAAAATCCCACTCGTTCTTGTTGTCCGTGTAGATCACCTGGGCTTTGGCGATGTCGCCGCCCCACTGCTCGTCATTACCTCCGGTGTAACCGTAATTCTCATCCTCCGCATCAATACAACGATCAAACGTCTCGCTGAAAAGCGGCTCCACTTGGGCTTGCAGCCCCGCGACCATCCATGTCGCAACCAATAAAACAATAAATTTTTTCATGTAACAAAACCTTTGCGAGTGCAAAGGTACTACTTTTTTTTGATATATGCAAGAATTTGACAAAAAAATCACCCAAAATTTGCATGTATGCAATTTTTGTACTACCTTTGCGGCGTTTTTGAAAGGCTTCATTACAAAGATGGCGAAAGTAATAACTCCGGATGGCTCCAGGAGAAGGGGCAAATTGGACAAGCAATCCAACGAAGTGCATCGTATCGGAAAGAATGGCGAAGAGCAAACCTACGTCCTTCATCCCAGTAGCGTTCCTCCGACAAAAGCGCAGAATTTCTACCGCAAGAATTTCGGTAAGATCAACGCAGTCGTGAATAGTATTGTGGCGGACCCGCTGCAAGCGCAACAGTGGCAAGAACGCATGAACGAGCATAACAGGCAGGCTTATCTTGTCGTGCCTCGTCTCAAGCGTTATATCACTTTGCGTCAGTATGTATTCGCTATGGTACGTGAGCAGCTCGAGTCCAAACCTTCTATCCGTCGTCGCAAAGCCGCGCTTTCAATGACCCTTCCGAAGGAAATCAAACTGCAGATCAAACCCTTCACGGATCTTACCGCAGCAGAAGTGTACGAAATCCTCAAAGCCCGCTGCGAGGTCTTCCTCTGTGAACAGCGGATATGTTATCTCGACCAGGATAATATCGACTATCGTTCAACCCACTTCTCTCTGCGCCGCAAAGGAATTGTGATCGCCTACGCCCGCCTCTTCAAGGATACGGAAAAAGGCACCTATCGCATAGGCCGGATGCTCAGTAAAGAGCGTGGTCAGGGCTATGGACGATACCTCATGGAGCAAATCATCGCTGTGGCGCGTCAACTGGGTGCAAAAAGGCTCTCTCTCCATGCCCAAATGCCTGTCGTCTCATTCTACGAGCAGTTCGGTTTTGAAGCAGTTGGCGAAGCATTCCAGGAAGCCGGAATAAGCCATCAGAAAATGGTGTTAACGCTCTAAAAACAGCAATTTTCATTAGAAAATTCATAAAATACAAAAAAAATAGCGGCAAAATTTGGTCAATTCAAAAATTATTACTAATTTTGCAGCCGAAAATGAACGAGGGGACCCGAAAAGGTTCCCTCGCTCGCGTAAATAAATGCGTATATGCTGAACAAAGAAGACCTGAAAAATTGGATTGAAGAGTACCTTTCGGGTACAGAGTATGAACTGATCACGCTCAACGTGTCGGCGGGAAACGATATCCTCGTGGAGGTTGATCGCCTGACCGGCGTGGATGTCGATTTTTGTGCGGAACTCAATCGCTTCCTGGTTGAGAAACTGGACGCAGTAGAACCGGATTATTCGCTTGAAGTAGGTTCTGTCAGTCTTACCGATCCGTTTAAAACCAAGATGCAGTATCAGAAGAACCTCGGTCACGATGTCGAAGTGCTCGTGGAGGGCAAGAAACTGCGTGGACAACTTGTATCCGTGGATGAAAATACCTTCTCCGTGGATATCGAAGAGAAAGTGGCTCTCGAAGGCAAAAAACGCAAAGAGACACGCATCATTACCCATACCTGGCGGTACGATGAGCCCAAATATGTGAAATATGATTTAAAATTCTAACATAAAAAATGGCAAACAAGAACCAAGAGTCGATTAACTTGATCGACATTTTCCAAGAATTCAACGAATTCAAACGCATTGACAAGCAGACTTTTATCAACGTGCTCAAAGACTCGTTCACCAGCGTGATCACGAAGATGTACGGCACGGCTGCTAACTATGACGTGATTGTAAACCCTGACAAAGGTGACCTTGAGATCTATCGTAACCGTCTGGTGATGGAAGATGATGATGTGGCGAATCCGGACACCCAGATTGCGCTCAGCGATGCGCTCAAACTCGATGACGAAGCCGAAGTAGGTGAGGAGGTAACCGACAAAGTGGACATGGCTTCCTTCGGTCGTCGTATGATTTTGAACCTTCGTCAGACGCTGGCTTCGAAGATCCTGGAGCTCCAGAAAGAGAGCCTCTACCAGAAGTACAAAGAGATGATCGGCCAAATTGTTTCCGGTGAACTCTATCAGGTTTGGAAGAAAGAGATGCTGCTGCTCGACGAGGAAGGTAATGAACTCTACCTGCCGAAGCAGAATCAGATTCCTACTGATTTCTATCGCAAAGGCGAGATCGTCCGCGCCGTAGTGGTTCAGGTGGATAACAAAAACCAAACGCCGAAGATCATCCTCTCTCGTACAGCGCCGCTGTTCCTGCAACGTCTCTTCGAGCAGGAAGTGCCGGAAGTGAAGGAAGGCTTGATCTCCATTAAGAACATTGCCCGCATCCCGGGTGAGCGTGCGAAAGTAGCTGTCGAGACCTTCGACGAGCGTATCGATCCGGTGGGCGCTTGCGTCGGTGTTAAAGGCGCTCGTATCCATGGTATCGTTCGCGAACTGCGTAACGAGAACATCGATGTCATCAACTATACCTCGAATGTAAAACTGTACATCCAGCGTGCGTTGGCTCCGGCTAAGATCTCTTCGATGGAGATCGATGAGGAGGCTAAGACTGCCAAGGTATATCTCCAGCCCGAAGAGGTGAGCCTCGCGATCGGTAAGGGCGGATATAACATCAAATTGGCTTGCATGCTGACCGGCTACCAGATCGACGTTTACCGTGAGATCAACGAGCAAGACCTCGACGATATCTATCTCGACGAATTCAACGACGAGATTGATCAGTGGGTACTTGATGCCTTCAAGGCAATCGGTCTGGATACGGCCAAGGACGTGCTGGGCAAGAGTAAAGAAGAATTGCTCAAGCAAACGGACCTCGAGGAAGAGACCATCGACGATGTACTCCGTATCTTGGCGTCCGAATTTGAAAACGACTAACCTTATCCCCTCGCACGGCACGAGAATAAACAACGCCGAGGGTATATGGCTATAAAACTGATTAAAGCTTGTAAAGAATTAAATATCGGTATGGCTACTCTCACTGCATGGTGCGAGAAGAACGGCCATGCCATAGAGTCGGACCCGAACGTACGTATCGACGACGATCTCTATCTCATGCTCGCCAAAGAGTTTAACAAAGACATGGCGGTGAAGATAGAAGCGGATCGTCTGGCAGCGGAACGTCTGGCGCGCGAAGAAGCCGATAAAGCGGCTGCGGAGGCCGCGAAGAAAGCCAAAGAAGAAGCGGCTGCCCGAGAGGCGGAAGAGAAAGCCAAACGGGAGGCGGAGCGCATTGCGGCAGAGAAAGCTGCGGCAGAGAAAGCTGCTGCAGAACAAGCTGCGGCTGAACAAGCTGCGGCTGCCGAAGCAGCAAAAGCCGCTAAAGAGGCTGAGCAAGCAAAGGCTGCACCGAAAGAAGTGGAGAAACCCGTAGAAGAGAAACCTAAACAGGAAATATTCACGCTCGGTAAACCGCAGCTGAAGAATGCACCGAAAGTGCTCGGCAAAATCGACCTCAACTCCATCGACACTTCGACACGTCCGGCTAAGAAATCCAAAGAGGAGAAGCGCAAAGAGCGCGAGGCACGTCAACTGGCTCAGCAAGAGCAACAGGCGGCTGCAGCAGAGCGTCGTAAACGTGAGCGCATTAAGAACAACGCTGCGAAAGTAGATCCGAATGACAAACGTAACCAGGCGGGTAAGAAAAACAAAAAGGTACAACCCCGTGAGGCGACGCAAGAAGAGGTGGATAAGGCTCTCAAGGAGACGCTCAACCGCCTCCAGCAGAAACAGAACAAATCCAACACCTCCAAGTACAAACGCGAGCGTCGTGAGCAGGAAAGAGAGAAACATGAACTCGAGATCATGGAGGCTCAGGAGCAATCCAAGATCCTCAAACTCACCGAGTTCGTGACCGCCAATGACCTGGCTGTGATGATGAACGTGCCGGTCAATAAGATCATCGGTACCTGTATGTCGCTCGGCCTCTTCGTTTCTATCAACCAGCGTCTTGACGCGGAGACTATCAACCTCGTAGCGGAGGAGTTTGGCTTCCAGACCGAATATGTAGCCGCTCACGTGGTAGAAGAGATCAACGCCGATGAAGTTGTCAACGACAAAGACGTAGAGCCGCGCTGCCCGATCGTTACCGTCATGGGTCACGTAGACCACGGTAAGACTTCGCTCCTCGACCACATCCGTAATGCCAACGTGATCGCCGGTGAGGCAGGTGGTATCACCCAGCACATAGGTGCTTACAACGTCAAACTTAAGAACGGTCAACATATCACCTTCTTGGATACCCCGGGTCACGCGGCCTTCACGGCTATGCGTGCACGTGGTGCGAAAGTGACGGATATAGCGATCATCATCATCGCAGCCGACGATGCCGTCATGCCGCAGACAGTTGAGGCGATCAACCACGCGCAGGCTGCCGGTGTGCCGATGGTATTCGCCATCAACAAGGTGGATAAGCCGGGTGCGAACCCCGATAAGATCCGTGAGCAACTCTCGAATATGAATATCCTCGTAGAGGACTGGGGCGGTAAATACCAATGCCAGGAGATCTCAGCCAAGAAAGGAACTGGTGTTTACGAACTGCTTGAGAAAGTGCTCCTGGAGGCTGAAATGCTCGACCTCAAGGCTAACCCGAAACGTCGTGCCAAAGGTTCAGTCATCGAGTCGTCACTCGATAAAGGTCGTGGATATGTAGCTACGCTGCTCGTGCAAGACGGTACGCTCCATATGGGCGATATCGTGCTGGCAGGTACTTTCCACGGTCGTATCAAAGCCATGTTCAACGAACGCGGTCAGCGTATCAACGAGGTACGTCCGGGTGAACCCTGTTCAATCCTGGGTCTCAACGGTGCTCCGCAGGCCGGTGATGAATTCAACGTCATCCCGACGGAACAGGAGGCACGCGAGATCGCGAACAAACGCGAGCAACTTCAACGCGAGCAGTCTATCCGTACCAAGAAACACGTCGGTCTCGAAGAGATCGGTCGTCGTCTGGCTATCGGTGACTTCAAGGAACTCAATATCATCGTCAAAGCCGATGTGGACGGTTCGGTCGAAGCCATCAAAGACTCGCTGCTCAAACTCTCCACGGAGAATATCCAAGTCAATGTCATCCACGGTGCTGTGGGTGCGATCTCGGACTCCGATGTCATGTTAGCTGCGGCTTCGGATGCCATCATCGTCGGCTTCAACGTTCGTCCTACGGGCTCTGCGCGTAAGATGGCCGAGACGGAAGAAGTGGATATCCGTATCTACTCAATCATCTATGATGCCATCAACGAGGTGAAGGCCGCTATGGAAGGTATGCTCTCGCCGGAGGTGAAGGAAGAAGTAACAGCTACACTCGAAGTGATGCAGACTTTCCATATCTCCAAAGTGGGTACGATCGCCGGCTGTATTGTGCGTGAGGGTAAGATCAAACGCGGTAACAAGGTACGTGTCATCCGTGATGGTATCGTTATCAAAACCGCTGAACTGGCCTCCCTCAAGCATGTCAAAGATGATATCAAAGAGGCCGGTGTCAACACCGAGTGCGGCTTGAGTCTCAAGGCTTATGACGACCTCAAAGAAGGCGATATCCTCGAGGCCTTCGAAGAGATCGAAGTAGCGAAGACTTTGTAAAGTTTAAAGTTTAGTGTTTAATGTGTAAAGATATGAAAAAACTTGCATTATTAGCCCTTACTGTGCTGGCTATGACGAGTTGCTGGACGAGTATCTGGACGGTAGCTCCGACGGATAAAGTGGTGGTGCCGGTGCGCACCGAGTACACCACACGTGTCACAACCCCGACGCCGAAAGTGACGACCACCACAACGGTCTATGTTACCTCGTATAACGAGGACCTCTGTTTCTATCTCGACCTCAATGCGGTAGCCGCTGCTTTCGCTGAGGCACGCAGTGTGCGCGAGTTCGAGCAGATCATCAACTCCAGTAAGTATATGATCAATAATCTCGACCTCAACCGCGACGGATGGATTGACTATCTGCGCGTGATAGAGGGACGCAGCGGTGCGTACCATACTTTGCTGATTCAGGCTTGTTTGGCGCCCTCTGTTTTCCAAGACGTAGCTACCCTCGTAGCAGAGCGGCTTGCGGATAGACTGTATGTGGAGGTGATCGGAGATCCGTATCTGTATGGCTATAACTACATCGTTCGTCCGGTGTTCATCAAACGTCCGCCGATGTGGGAAGTGTACGGCCATGCCTCGTATAGTCCTTGGTCGTCGCCGTATTACTATAACTACTGGCCTTCGTATTATACGCAACCCAAACCAATTTATCTGAACCACTATCAGGCGTATGTACATACGTATATGACGAACCATCATTACTGCCATACCTGCAGTTATCCGACGGCTCCGTATTACAGTGGTTACAGCCATATGACCTCTTCGAATTCGCGCCATGACTATCAGACCTCGCACCCGGAGCAGTCGTTTGAGCAGCGTATCACTCGTAATGCCAGCACCAACACCAACGGTGTTTCGGTGCGCAATGCCGGTCAGTTACGTAACAAAGTAGAGGCTGAGAATAAGAAAAATGAGAATACCACAACGACTACGACCACGACGTCTTCTACCCGTTCGCAAAGCACAACGACTACGACCACGAAGACCGAGAGTTCCACTCGTTCAGGTAGTGCTACGCGTCAACCTTCTACTACGGTGCAGACCCGCGTCAATAAAAGCGGTACGACCCGCACGACGATCACAACAACCGACGATAAAGGTCGTACCTCTACGGTAAAGCGTGAGAGTTCGAATAGCTCGACTCGTTCCTCCGGAACGTCAACTCGTTCGACAGGAACTTCGACTAAATCCTCTCAAGGCAAGTCAACCGGATCCAGCCCTCGTTCCGGCCAACGCGGACGTTAACCCATTCTCCTATCGTTTCACGAATGGTCACTTTCGTGCCTTCGTGAAGCGTGAAGAGGTCGGTGCCTGAACGGTCAGGCGAGGACTTCGCATTGACGATACCCTGTGTGATGATAGCTTCATTGCGCAGGGTATCTCTTTGATGCAGCGAACGCGCATTCAGACCTGCAATAAGCGAGAAGAGTAGGGCGATCCATGCTACATGGAAAGCCGTCTTACGCAGCCAGGTCGTGCGGTTCAGCAGGAACAACGAGATACCTATCAAGGTCAACAGGAAAAGACCGATCGAGAGAATCAACCAGGTCTGCTCCTTCAGTTGGTTTCTTATCGCACGCGCCCAAGACGTCAGGAAAAAGTCCTGCTCGGTGATGTTATCCGTAATACGGCTCTGCGCAAAAGCGAGGTTATACTTCGCATCCTTATCGTTCGGATTCAGACGCAACGCCCGCTCGTACGCCAAGATAGACTGCGCCAACTCGCCCTGTTTGAAATACGCATTGCCTAAGTTATAATATACCTGCGCATCGGGCTGTTCGTCTAACAGCGACTGATACATCGCAGCCGCTTCACCATAACGTCCTTCTGCGTAAGCTGCATTCGCCTCATCGAACGCACTCTGCGCAAAAATATGGAGACAAGAAAAGAGTATTGCCGCCAGGCAAAGTCCTCTAAACTTTAAACTTTCCACTTTAAACTTTACCATCATATCTTCTGATCTTCCAAATTGTTAATCAAATTCGTTGTAGCCGTATAGAGGTCATCCATCGCGTGGTCCGTAGCCGGAGCGTAACGTGCAAACTCCGCTGTGGAGAGTACGTTCATCACCTCTTTGATGACCGCCTCACTCACGCCCTTCTGCGCCAGGATAGAAGAGATATTCTCCTTATTCAGGTCGGCAGTGGGAATAGACAGACGATCGCTCAGGTACGTCCATGCCGCCTGTTCTATCGCTGCATAGAACACATCTTTGTTGTTCGCCTTCAGTGCTTCAGCAGCGGCTTTCAAGCGTTTCTTCGCTACCTTATTGGCCTGTTTGTATTTCACACGCGTGATGTCTGCATTCTCCTTGATCTGCTTGCGCAGGAAAATAAGAATCATCGTCGCCAGTACCAACGGTACCGCATAGAACAACCATAAATGGTTGTAATTTGTGATTTGTGATGGGTGATTGGTGATTTTCAGCGGCTTCGTATTGATATATCGAATATCGGTGCCGAGTTGCTTGATGTCCTCTTTATGGGTGTAGGAGATGACCTGTCCTTCACCATTCGCCCCATTCTCACCATTTGCACCATTCGCCCCGCGCTTTACATGAATGGCGTATTCCGGCGTTGCGAGGGTCTTGTACGCTTTCTCTTCGATGTCGAAATAACTGAACGTGATTGCCGGAATGGTATAGTCTCCCGCGTTACGCGGAATAGCCAGATACTCGATGGACTTCGTGCCGCTCACGCCGTTGGTTGTCGTGCTGAAGTTATTGGTCACCTTCGGGTCGTAGGGCTCGAATCCTTCCGGCCAGTCCACCGCCGGCGTCTTGATCAGTTTCATGTTACCTGCTCCGCTGATGTCCAGCTTGATGGTCACGGCATCATTCGTCTGCACCTCGGTTTGCGAGATAGACGGCGAGATAGTGAATTTTCCAACGCCTCCGGAGAAACCGGCCGGTTTACCGCTGGGCAGCGGGTCCACATGAATGGTCGCTTTCGGCGCATTGACTGCCCGCGTCACGTTCGTGTAGGTCTCGAAGAAACTATCGAACACGCTACGCACCTGTTGACGGGTCTGCACGCGAATGATGGCTTCGAAATGCGCCGGTTCAATCGTGATATCGCCCGAGTGCTGCGGGTAGAGTACGGCGCGATAGAGAACCGCCGTCTGGTAGTTACGACCGTTGTAATGCTCCAACTGCGTCTGTATCTCTCCTTGGTCCAACTCCTGCTTGAGGAATCCGGTGAACTCCGGTAACTTCGTGTTATTGGTTAACTGCGCTACATCGACGTTCGCGAAGTACAGCTTATAGGTCACCAACAGTGCCTCTTGCTCCTGCACGCGGGTCTTTGAGACAATAGTGCGCACGAAGAGGTTCTCGCTGCTTGTTTGATTGGATGAACTACTCTGTGCGCTTTGTCCGCCGGGATTTCCTTGCCCCCTCCCTTGAGGGGAGGGTTGGGGTGGGGTTTCCTGATCTTCCGGCAATACCTGAATCCGTACACCGTTGGACTGAATATCATTACCGTCCACTTTGATAGTCGCCGGTCCGATCGTGAAAGTACCGGCACGTTGCGCCATGAGCGTGTACGTGTAGGTCTGCTCATAGGAGGAGGTCCTATGTCCGTTTACAAACGAAGTGCTGCTGCTCGTGCTCGTGTAGGGACCGCTCAGTACATCGAAGTCCGTGAACTGCGGAGCACGCAGATCGCGCGCGCTATGGTTCACTGAGAACGTTAACTGAAACGGACGGCCTACAATCACCTGACTTGGCGCGCTCGCCTTAAAAACGACATCATCGGCAAAGCCCGCCAAGGCCATGCCGATAAAGCTCAATAATATTATTAATTTCTTCTTCATAAATAACTTGTTATTTATTGGGAGAGCGTAAGCGACTACCATTCTTTCTCAACTCTGCGCTTCTTCCCCTGCTGCCGTTGCAGTTTCTCTTGGGTATCTTGTTCGTCTTGCTCCAGCGCCTGTAAGATCTGTTCAGCAGTCTCTTTGTCCATCTCGTTCTCGTTCTGCTGCTGTTGTTGCTGCTGCTGTTGCTGATCCTGGTTCTCTTGTTGATCTTCGTTCTGCTGTTGTTGTTGCTGCTCTTGCTGTTGTTGCTGCTGGTCTTGGTTCTGTTGCTGTTGCTGCTGTTGTTGCTGTTGCTGCTGCAGCATTTCCATCGCCTTCACGAGGTTATACCGCGTCTCGTTATCTTTCGGATTCGCACGCAGCGACTCCTGATAGGCAGACACGGCTTTGTCGTACTGCTGCGCAGCAAAATGGCAATTACCGATGTTGTGCATCACCTTGCTGTAGCGCGTCTTGTCCTCTTTCTTATCCAGCGACCGAGCCGCGGTCTCAAAGGCCTCCAAGGCATCCTCATATTTCTCCTGCCGATAGAGGGCGTCACCTAAGTTATAATGCGCCTCGTAACTGTCCTTATTGGTCTGCAGCGCGCGACGGTAATCCACCTCTGCTTCGGAGAAGTTCTCGTTCTTGTATTCGCGATTGCCTTTGCGAACATCCGAAGCCTCGCGCTGTGCAAACATGAGGGGGCTGAAGAGAAGGAGTGCCCAAAGGCAGAGTCCTCTAAACTTTAAACTTTCCACTTTAAACATTCTCATATTATTTCTCTCCAAAGATATCGAGTTTAGTGATCATCTTGTTCTTACGGTTGAAGATAAAGAAGTCGATCACGATGAGCAGCAGCGCCAACAGGGCGAACGAGTGGAACTGCTCGTTGTATTCGGTATAGACCTGTGCTTCTATCTCTTGTGTCGCCATCTTGTCTAATTCTTTCTGCAGCGCGCGCATCGCCGTATTGGTGTTGTCGCAACGCACGTAGATACCTCCGCCGGCTTGTGCGATCTCGCGACACATATCTTCGTTCAAACGGCTGACCACAACGTTTCCCTGACGATCCTTGCGGTAGTTGTTGGTGCCCGGAAGCGGAATAGGACTGCCATCGGGTTTACCGATACCTACTACCATCACTTGTATCCCCTGTTCTTTAGCCTGCTTGGCTGCAGCTACGGCATCGTCTTCGTGGTTCTCACCGTCGGTGATGATGATGATCGCACGGCTGGCATCGCTGGGTTCGCCGAAACTGTTGACGCAGGTATGGATCGCTTTTCCGATCGCTGTTCCTTGCGTCTGAATCAACTCCGGTTTGGTGGTGTTCAGAAACATCTTCGCGGATACATAGTCGCACGTGATCGGTAACTGCACGAAGGCATCACCGGCAAAGACGACCAGACCCACTTTGTCGTTCACCATGTTATCCAGCATCTTACTCAACATCTGCTTTGCGCGGTCCAAACGGTTCGGTGCCACATCTTCCGCTAACATCGAGTTCGAGATATCGAGCGCTACGATAGCTTCGATACCTTGCCGTTTCTCCGTGCGTTCAGACGTACCCCATTGTGGACGGGCGGCAGCGATGATGAGTAACGCCAGGGCTACCATCAAGATCGAAAACTTAACCGCCGGACGAACACGACTCGCATTCGGCATCAGTTCGGCCATCAGCTCCGCATCACCAAACTCCTCCAACTGACGGCGTTTACGATGGGTATAAGCGATATAGGCTGCTACGAAAACAGGAATACTCAGCAGCAACCATAATAGTTCTATATTGGCAAATCTAAACATAGTCTTTTGTTTTGAATCGTCCTGTTTCCCTCCCTTGTGGGGTGAAGGGCTCTGCCCGATCGGACTGCCGGTGGCCGTCCGTAGAACTTCGTTAGGGAGGGGTTTTTTATTGAATCGTCCTGTCTCCCTCCCTTGTGGGGAGGGTAGGGTGGGGTTTTTTAATTACTAATCGTTCTGATTACGAAGTAACGGATGATCAGTTCCAGCAACAAGCAGATCAGCGCGGCATAGAGGAAGGGCATGAAGTTCTCCGTGTGCTTGCTGAACTCGCGCACACGCAGTTTGGTCTTCTCCATCTGGTCGATCTGGTCGTAGATGGCTTTCAGACTCGTGTTGTCCTTCGCGCGGAAATACTGACCGCCTGTGGTCTCGGCGATGCTGCGCAGGGTGGTCTCGTCGAACTCGTTGTCCATCGTGATATACTGTTTGCCGATGGGTGTCTGCACCGGAACGCGGGCTTGACCGTAACTGCCTACACCGATCGTATAGACGCGGATACCATAGGTCTTGGCGATCTCAGCCGCCGTCTGCGGGTCGATATCACCGCGGTTGTTACTTCCGTCGGTCAGCAGGATGATCACTTTCGATTTCGTCTCGCTGTCTTTCATGCGGTTCACCGCGTTCGCCAGACCCAGACCGATAGCCGTACCGTCTTCTACCATACCGTATTCAACCGACTTGAAGAGGTTAACGAGCACCGCGTGGTCGGTCGTTAACGGACATTGTGTAAAACTCTCTCCGGCAAAAACAACCAGACCGATCTGGTCATTCGGACGGGCGATCACGAAGTCCGAAGCCACTTTCTTGGCGGCCTCCAAACGGTTCGGGCGCAAGTCCTCGGCTAACATCGTACCCGAGATATCGAGGGCCATCATGATGTCGATACCCTCGGTGGACTGTGAGGACCATTTATTGGTTAACTGCGGTCGCGCCAAGGCGATGCTGATGAGCGTGATGACTGCGATGCGCAGCACGAACGGCACATGCAGCAACCATATACGGATCGACTTCGGCTGTGCTGCCAACACACGCGTGTCGCTCACTTGCACACTCGCGTCCGACTTGCGCAATTCGTAGATATACCATCCTACGATCGGCAGTAACAGCAGCAGCAAAAATAAATATTCAGGATTCGCAAACGTCATAATTATTCCTCCTCATCATTTGCATCATTTCCATCATTCCCATCATTCCCATCATTTCCATCATTCCCATCATTCACCGGCCTCGTTTCCTTCACGAAATCGTACGCCGTGTTCAACGCCAACTCATTCTCATCCGGCGTCGTATGCCATTTCGCAAACTTCACCAGGTCCGCGAGTTGCAGCATCTTACTCAGTTTGCCGTATAGCTCTTTCCCGTCACCCGTAACCAATGACAAATTACCATTGACCAATAGGGGCTTCAGCTCCTTTAATGTCTCATCACTCGTCTTCTCGGTACTCTGTACGTCGAAGCGTCGGCTGATATATTCGCGTACGACATCGGTCAGTTCGGTCTGGTATTCTTTGATCTTACCTTCCTTCCATATCTTCGCCGCTTTGATGGCATCGAGTTTCTCCAAGGCTACCTCGTCTGCCGGACGTAACAGTTCCGGATTGATGGGTTCCTCTTCCGTCTCTTTGCGGTTCTTGAGGTACCAGCGAACGAGGTAATAAGCCCCTACGCCCAGACCGGCAAGCAGCAGACCTAATAAGATCCAACGGATGATGCCCCACCACCATATCGGGGCTTTCTCTATATCTTTGATATCGGTGATGGCGAGTGTGGTGTCCACTTCGAAGGGTTGCACTACATTCAGCGCCAGCGGATCGGTCCAGAACGTGTCCCCGCCGCTCACCACCGCTATCGGATTAACCGAGAACAGACTGTCTTTAAAACTGGTCAGCGTCAGGTACTGGTCTAACTGCACCCGTCCGTCTTTCAGAGCGAGCGTATCGACGATGGTCTTATCGACGATCTCGATGCCGTCCTGGAGTTGGTCTCCAAAGTTCGGCATCTCCACCTGCTCTGACTTCTCATGCGTCACGCGCAGATGCAGGTCCGTCTGATCTCCTAACATCAGCGTCGTTGAATCGATACTTGCGCTAACTACTATGGCTAATAAAATGTTTAGCAACATTTTTAATTCTTAATTTTTAATTCTTAATTGTGAAATAGTTGCATCAGCTTTTTCACATAGTCTTCATCCGTCCGCATGCTGATATGGTTCATACCGGTCTTGGTGTAGATGGTGTCTAACGCAGCCTGCTGGTCGCGCCAAGCTTGCGCATAGGCGTTGCGAACGCTGCTAAGGCTCGTATCTACCCATACACGCGCACCGGTCTCCGGATCACGCACTTTGAGCAAACCCACATTCGGCATCTCCGCATCACGACGGTCGTATATCTGTATCGCGTTGAGGTCGTGCTTCCTGCTGGCAATAACAATAGGATCTACATGCCCCCTCCCTTGAGGGGAGGGATGGGGTGGGGTTATCATATCGCTTATCAAAAACGCCGTGCAGCGACGTTTCTGGGCGTTGGTAAGGAACTGCAGCGCCGCATTGATATCCGTACCCGTATGCTGCGGTTCGAAACTCAGCAACTCGCGGATGATATGCAGCACGTGCGATTTACCTTTCTTGGGCGGAATGAATTTCTCGATCTGGTCGGAGAAGAAGATCACACCCACTTTATCGTTGTTCTCGATCGTGGAGAAAGCGAGTGTAGCAGCTACTTCGGCCATCGTGTCGCGTTTCATCTGGCTCACCGAACCGAAGTTACGGCTACCGCTGACATCGACGAGCAACATCACCGTTAACTCGCGCTCCTCTTCATAGACCTTGATGTAGGGTCGGTTCATTCGCGCCGTCACGTTCCAGTCGATCGACCGTACGTCGTCGCCCGGTTGGTACTCACGCACCTCCGAGAACGCCATACCACGACCTTTGAACTGGCTGTGATATTCGCCTGCGAAGATATTCCGACTCAACCCGTGGGTCTTGATCTCTATCTTCCTTACCTTTTGTAATAACTCTTCCGAAGTCATTTCGTCTTTCTACTTTGAGCGGCTTTGCCGCGGTCTATTCTGATTAGTAAATCGAAAATTACACAGTAATAATCGTATGAGCCTTTGGCAAATAAAGAAAATGCGGCTCTACAACTTAGGTTGCCCTAGGTCTTCCTATACTCTCCCCTATAGGGGGAGCCGGAGGGGGCTTATTTTCTTTATTTTTGTAAGGGATGAAATCCCGTATTTTTGTAAGCAGTCATGTTGAGCCCTATCAAGGGTCTCAACGGCGGATTGGGTATTTAGGGGGCGCTGGAAGCTCGCTTACATATAGCTAATACGCTCAAGGCCGCGTAGGCCAAAATGACTGCGCATTTTCGATTTCTCTTTCTACTTTGAGCGAAGCGGTCTTTTACGGCACTTGTACTGCGTTCAATACCTCGGTGATGATGTCTTCCGTCGTGATATTATTGGCCTCTGCCTCGTAGGTGAGTCCGATACGGTGACGCAGCACGTCGTAACATACGGCACGTACATCTTCCGGCGTTACGTAGCCTCTCCTATGAATAAACGCATATGCACGCGCTGCTTTCGCGAGGTTGATCGACGCACGCGGACTACCGCCGAAAGCAATCATCTGCTTCAGGTCCTTCAGACCGTACTCCTCCGGGTTACGGGTCGCAAAGACGATATCGACGATATATTTCTCGATCTTCTCGTCCAGGTACACTTCCTCTACGATCTTACGTGCCTTGATGATATCGGCTGTCGAGAGTATCGGCAGCACGGTCTTCTTTTCCGAAGCGATGTTCTGACGAATGATCGCCTGCTCCTCCTCTTTCTTCGGATAGCCGATCACTACCTTCAGCATAAAACGGTCGGTCTGCGCCTCCGGAAGAGGGTAGGTACCTTCCTGCTCTATCGGGTTCTGCGTCGCCAAAACCAAGAACGGATCATCGAGTTTGAAGGTCTGCTCACCGATCGTCACTTGACGCTCCTGCATCGCCTCGAGTAACGCACTCTGCACTTTCGCCGGAGCACGGTTGATCTCATCGGCTAACACAAAATTAGCGAAGATAGGACCACGTTTGATCTTAAATTCTTCGCTCTTCTGACTGTAAATCTGCGTACCGATCACATCGGCAGGCAACAGATCCGGCGTAAACTGAATACGGCTGAAATTAGCCTTGATGAGATCGCTTAAGGTCTTGATGGCGAGGGTTTTTGCCAAACCCGGCACGCCTTCCAACAATATGTGCCCGTCGCTCAACAGACCAATAAGCAAACTCTCTACAAGGTGCTTCTGACCAACAATCACTTGATTCATGCCTAACGTCAAGGCATCCACAAACGAACTCTCGCGCTCCACGCGCTCTTGCAGTTCGCGAATATCCACTGGATTTTGCATAGTATAATGTAATTATAATTTTCCGATTTCTTAGTTACAAAAACTATGCCAAAACCATACTCTCCGCAAAAATCTCAGCAAAATTTGCATATCTCAAAAAAATTTCGTACCTTTGCATCGGATTTGGAAAATCTCCCTTCCGCGGACATCCTTCCCCCCCAAAAAGGACGGGAATTGCCCCACCGGATAGGGCAAATAGGACCCATTAAATATGCGCGTCGGGAGCGTCTCATGGTCGTCCTAGACCATACATATTATAACATGCTTGTAATTCGCTGATATACAGATATATACACATAATGTCACGGCACTTGAAATCCATAGTAAAAAACCGTTTGAGTTGCATCATTTCGCGCTATATTCCGAACGCCGAAGTCTCCGCCTCCCACCGTCGCGGAGTTTGCTATTTGGAGTTCACGCTCGGCATTGACATGTATTATGGTATCATGAACTCCCGTAAGGAAGGCCGTCATTACAACAAACACATCATCGTCCGCCGTGCCCCCCGCTGGGGAGGCAAGCTCCATCAGCTCTACACCTACCATTTCCCAAAAACCTGGTCTGCGGCCTGCGTAGCGAACCGCGAACTCATCAAAACTGCCCAGAAAATTGCTCATGCACTCGAGCACGACTACTCCCTCGCTTCCCTCGAATGGCGAATTCGTTTCTTCCGCCATTACTTCCGTGTGTTCAAAGGCGGTGCCGCCCCCGAACCCGGCATGAAAGCCTATTCCCGTTTCTATCAATACACCTTCGTCGCTATCTACCGCGAACTCAAGGCTGCCCAACAACCCTCCACAGAGCCCTCCCTGACTTCCGCAGAGCCCTCCCTGACATCCGCAGAATCCTCCCAGTTCGCCGCTGAACAGCCCTCCCCGTCCTCCGCAGAACCCGCCACGCTTGCCAAAGACCTCTCTTTTGTCCCCATTGATAATACGGCCTTCTCGCGCTCCTTTGCTGCGAATGGAATCCGCATTCCTTTTGCAAGCCAATCAAGGCTAATGAGCCGTGTAGTGTTCCTGCGGAACGTGTAGAGTTGCTACGCAACGTGTAGTGTTCCTACGGAACATGTAGAAGCGTCCTTCGGGGCGCTTTCTTTTGCTTTCTACTTTTGTCTTTCTACTTTGAGCAGCTTTGCTGCGGTCTATTCTGATTTCCCGCTTTTTCGCAAAAATCTTAAAATTTGTTCATTTTGCAAAGTCTGTTTAGCAACACTCTTTTGAGTGTGGCTTAAAAATCGTACACTTTTTAGTAAGATTTGCTATTGTGGGGTTGACAAAAAAGCTGTAATTTTGCACTCGATAAAAAATGGGCTATTTTTGGCTCCTAAATCGTAACAAATTTAATATAAATATTAATATGAGTAAATTTTTACAACGAATTTTGGTCATTCTGACAGTAGTGATGCTGCCGATGACGATTTTTGCAGACGGTTACCAGTTGCCGGACCCGAGTTTCGAGGACTGGTCAGGTACTGCTTTTGATGGAAAAATCCAGCCGAAGTACTGGCATGCTTCGAACGTGGAGCAGTCGGCGCTGGGTATGTCGTTCAAGTTTAACTTCGCCATCCAGAGCGAGGGTCACACCGGTAAGTACTGTATCGTGGCTCAGGACCAGGTGGTCGGTGCCGCAGGTATTACGGAAACGAGTCCGAGTTACTACTCCTTAGGTTACGGATGGCAGTACTTGGAGGGTCTGAATACCGGTTCGGCTACGGCCGGTACGAAGGGCGGCTATGGCTTTACCCATCGTCCGGACTCTGTCTCGATCTGGATCAAGCGTATTGGTAACAATGTGGACAAAGAGGATTTCCACGTGCTGTATTACGCATGGACGGAGACCGCCAAGGGTTCTTCGTATAAGAACAAATCGGGATCTTGTACCTCGACGACCGTAGAAGATGAGGAGTCGGATATCCGTATCTTGCTGGACGGTAACGAGTGTAAGACGGACAAGGCCGGTGGTCAGGTATGCGAAGGTTGGTGGCGCGAGCGTAAGGCGTACGGCCAATGGACGAACCTGCGTATTCCTATCTATTACATCAACGACAACACGCCGAAGAAATGTAACCTCATTCTCTCGGCTTCGAACTATCCTAACTTCCGCGCCAACGACGGTTTGTATGAAGGTAACTCCCTGTACGTGGATGATGTGGAGCTGATCTATTCGTCGAAGATCCAGACCCTGAAGGTCGGCGGTAAGGAATGGAAGGGTTTTGACCCGAACAGCACGGAGGTGCAGGTTTTCTCTGTTCCGGAAGGTACGACGACAGTTCCGACGGTAGAGGCTTACCGTGGTGCCGGTTCGTTAACCAACCCGCGCGGAACAACCAAAGACTTCCCGGGACGTAAGTTGACGGGTAGCGAGATCACTATCACCAACGGTACGGTAGGCGGTACGCCGACGACCATCGTGGTGAAGGCAGAGGACGGCTCGAGCACGACGACCTATAAGATCTTGTTCCAAGCCGCTAAGAGTAGCAACGCCAAGTTGGCGAATATCTATTATACCTACACGAATATTAACAACGAGCAGGTGCGTGCTGCCGTATCGAACTTCAGCCCGAGCACATACAACTACAAGATCGAGTTGCCGTACGGTTCGAAGGGCGTTCCTACCGTAGAGGGTGAGAAACAAGAGGACGAGCAGACGATCGCATATTCGCAGGCTGCTTCCTTACAGGACAAAGCCACGATCACCGTGACGGCTGCGAACGGAACATCGAAGCAGGCGTATAACCTGACCTTCGAAATCGGTAAGTTGGCGGATAACACGCTGAAGGACATCCAGGTAAACGGTAAGTCTGTTCCGGGCTTCACGCCTTCGCAGGCGGTATATAAAGTGTCGTTGCCGACCAGCACGACCACGATGCCGACCGTAACGCCTGTCTCTGCGTATGCAGACGGCGAGCAGACCATCGTTCACAAGGCTCCGGCTACCATCGACGGCGGTACGTACACCCTGAGTGTCACCACGCCGGGTAACATCGTAGCAAAGGTTTATAAGCTGAACTTTAAGTTGGAGGCTTCGTCTTATAGCTACCTCAAAGACTTGAAAGTAGGCGATTATATCAAGAATTTCGACCCGCAGAACACAACCTATTATGTCAACCTGCCGCTGGGTACGACCGCTCTGCCGGCTATCACTTGGACAGTGGGCGATGAGTATCAGAAAGTAGTGAATTCGGATCTGGGCGCCGGAGTCGTTGACGGAACGGTACGTGTGACGGTTACGGCCGGCAACGGTGACCAGACGGTATATAAGATCGTCTTCTCGACGGAGAAATCCGAGCGCTCGACGTTGAAGGGTATTCAAATCGGCGGCGTAGAATTGGAGGGCTTCGATCCGGACGTGACGACCTATACCTATGCGTTGCCTGTAGGAACGACCACGCTGCCGGAGATCACTCCGATCCCGGGCGATGAGTACCAGACGATCTCGGTGACGACCGCCGGCTTGAACGGTAAGACCCGTATCACGGTTACGGCCGGCAACGGAACGACGACGATCTATCAGATTGCCTTCTCCGTAGCTACGTTTAGCGATAACACGCTGCAGGGTATCTACCTGGACGGCGTGCTGATCGACGGCTTCGAGGCAGAGAAAGATGAGTATTGGGTTAACCTGCCGCAAGGAACGACCGTTCGTCCGGCTGTAACGTATCAGTTGGTGAACGAGAACCTGCAGACGCCTTCGGTGCGTGACTTCAGCGGCCTGAACGGCGATTATAAGATTACCGTTCGTCCGCAGAGTGGCGCCAGCCGCACCTATATCATCCACTTCAGCGTAGCTACCTCGAGCAACACCGACCTGTTGATGATCTACCTCAATGGGGTAGAGATCCCGGGCTTCCGTTCGGACTCGCTCGATTATATCGACTCGCTGCCGGAGGGTATCACTACTATTCCGACTGTCACATACAAGAAAGCCGAGGAGTCGCAGCGTGTGCTGAGCGTGCTGGAGGGAAAGACCCAGAAAATAACCGTAACGGCGGAGTCCGGTGCAAAGAAGGAATATACCGTTAAGTTTGTTCCGCGTGCTTCGGCGAATGCGTTCCTTAATATGATTTACCTGGACGGCGTTGTACTGCCGGGCTTCAAGAAAGAAGTGCTGGAGTACAGCTATCCGATGACCGGCGAGACCTGTCCAGCTATCACGGTTGACAAGGCTCCGGGTCAGCAAGTCACCATCACCGCTCCGTTTGGTGCAGGCGACGCCATCATCAAGGTGCTGCCGGAAGACGGAAGCGGAAACACCTATACGATTCATTTCGTAGCCAAAGCGGCTTCGTCGGCTCAGTTGGCGAACATTGCGCTGGACGGCGTGGGTATCCCGAACTTCAGTTCGGATTCGATGAACTACAAAGCGACGTACGAGAAAGTATTCCCGACCGTAACCTACACCAAGAAAGATGCATCTCAGACGGTTCAGATCCTCTGGAAAGACAGCGTAGCATGGTTACATGTAGCTGATACACTGGGTAATAAGGCTGCGTATAGCATTACCTTCTCGCGTATCTACTCGGGAGACAATACCTTAGTGGCTATCTATGCGAATGGTACGATGATTGAAGGATTCAATCCGGCTAAGTTGAACTACAGCTATGAGTTGAATGCCGGTAGCGACTATCCGGAGATCACCTATAAGGCCAAAGAGGAGGCACAGGTGGTATTCTTCGGCAAAGACTCCGTAGGCCACTGGAGTATCGCGGTAGCCGCAGAGAACGGCAACATCGTGACCTACACCGTGGCTTATACCATCAAGCCGTACACCGACATCACGCTCAAAGACCTGAAAGTAGAAGGCTATCCGTTCACGTATATCAAATCGTTGCTGACCTACGGTCCATTCAGCATCCCGGAAGGCGTAGAACTGCCGAAAGTGACAGCTGTACCGGAGGATGGTCAGTCGGTAATGATCTTCAACGAGAATGACTCTGTTCAGCGTATTATGGTGATGGCAGAGAACGGCCAGACCAACACCTATTCAGTAATATACACGCGCGTAAAGAGCAGCGAGGTTCATCTGGCGAACATCTTCATCGATGGTAAAGCCCTGGTTGGTTTTAATCCCGATACGCTGAATTACACGGTGACCCTGCCGCGCGATGCGAAAGTAGTGCCGAATGTGAACCCGATTGCACAATTGAGCAACCAGACGGTAACGACCTATTTCAGCAAACCGAATGGCGTGACCGTGATTGAGGTAAAAGCACAGGACGGCACCACCGGTAAGTACACGATTGCTTTCCCGCTGGAGAAATCCGACAACACCTTGCTCAAGAGCCTCATGATTGATGGCGAGACCAAGGACGTGAATGTTACCGAGTATTCGTTTAACGTACCGTTTGGTACGATCAACCCGTACGACGTAGCATACGAATTAGACGAAGGCCAATTGGTTCATTATGTAGATGCTCCGCTCTCCGGCGTAACGAAGATCATCGTCACGAACGAGAAGGGCAACAACAGCCGCACCTATAGCATCAGCTATACGGTAGGTGTTCCGCAAGGCGTGAACAAAGTGAAGAGCGTGAAGTACAGTTACATCACCGCTGCGGCTCAGACCGTCAATGGCGAGTTGGAACCGGTGAAAGGCGACAATGTGATTAACCTGCCGTTCGGCGCAAAGAGCTTCAACATCACCGAGGTGGAGAAGAACTTCCCCGAGCAGACCATTCAACTCTTCGACGGCGGTATCCGTCGTGGTGCGAAGATCATTGCAGTCGCAAACCGCAGCGGAGAGGACGATGTAGAATATACCATCACGCCGGTAATGCCGGAATTCGCTACGGAAGGTAAACTCCAGAGCCTCAAGTATTACACCAACGGCGAGTGGATCGATGTACCGCGTTTCCGTCCGGATGTATATAACTATATGATTAACGTTAAGAACCAGCCAAAGGCTGATTCTATCCAGGCAGTAGCTTACGGCGGTAAGACGGTTACTCATTCGGATATTAATGCACAGAAGAAGCAAATCACCTTTACCGTTGAAGGCGGCGAGACCTATAGCATTTGCTGGTTCTATGACGGCGATGAATGGCCGTTCACATACGAGCGCGTACAGACGAAAATTGCACACTGGTATGAAGTAAGTACATTAGGTGGTATCTTTGGATCAGAAGCAAAAGACAAAGGTGCAGCGAGTGCTCCTACCGGATACAAACCGAAGGGATGGCACGTTCCTGCTGACCTTCTGGCATATATCGACTATGATGCAACCGTATCGCACTTCACATACTATACCGGCCATGAGGTAACAGTGAATGGCGAAAAAGAGTTAACGCTTTCTACCCTCCGTGGTGGTGCGTTGAACAGCTCCATGCCGGGTACGATGACCTTGGGCGGTATGAACTTGCCTGATGGTGTAAAACTGAATGGAAAGACGAAAGTGTCGTTTGAAAAGACCCTTAAAAACGCCGTTCAGTATCGTAACACGCCGGAGCAATTCGCATTTGATTACCAACCGATCATGACAACGCGTATCAATACATGGAACGCGTGGGTATGTCTGGGTACGGCATCCGGTACTTCCTTGGTAAGCAAAGATATCTCCGGTTCGTATTCCAACTTAGGTAAATGGCAGACCAGTACGACGGCTCTGTCGTATACCGGTACGGTAGGCAAACTGAACATTATGCTTTGCGCAAGTGAGGCAAGCGGTAGTAGTTATAATATTTATAATGGTCCAGAATCGTATGCAGCTGACCTCCAGATCCGTAATATGCGCATGGTATTCAACTCCGCGTTGACCGGAGCGAAAGTGAATGGCGCAGACGCCGAGTTGAGCGATAAGACATTCACGATTACCGTATCCGATGACTTCATCGGCATTCCGTCGCTCAAGTTCGCAAAGAAAGTAGAAGACCAGACCCAAACAATCGAGTGGCTTAACAACGGTGAGTGGATTAACGGTCAATTGACAGCAAAGGTAGTGAACTACGGTGAGAACGCCAACGTTGAGGGCCGCGATAGTACGATCTATAACGTCATCCTCCAACGTACGCCGGTAACGTCTGTAGAGCACACGGCGGACTTCGGTTCCTATGCTACTACCGTCAAGGACGACACCGTCTTTGTGAACCTGCCGTATGGTACGAAGTTCATTCCGGACCTCACCATCACCCCGGCAAGCATTCACCAATTGGTATCGATGACCAAGAAAGGTAATGCAGTTACCGTGAATGTGAAGGCCGAGGATGGCGCAGAGAAGACGACCGTATATGTCTTCCGCGAGACCAAAGAGAACGATGTTGAGTTCGAATCGGCGATTACCGCTTCGGATAAGAAGGGCAATAATGTACCGCTGAATACCGTAGATGCAGAGCACTTCATCTACAGCGTAGAGGTAGAGGAGATGCCGACTATCGAATATACGAAGAAAGACGGTCAGAAGGTAGATATCAACTATACGCTGGATGGTGCTGTATTGATCGTAACGGCTGCGGATGGTGTTACCACGCGTACCTATACCGTTAACCGTGTAGATCCGATCGTGACTACCTCGGCTCAGATCGACGAGTTCTCCTTAGGAGGAAACCCGTGGGATAAGTTAGGTAAAGACGACTACGAAGAGACATTGGCTAAACCGGAAGAACTCATTACCTTCGAGCGTGAGTTCAAACAAGACTCGTTAGTCTATATCCAAACGCCGGATTCGATGGAGTGGAAAGTATTTGGTTCTGAGAACCATCGTTACGTGCTCCGTTATCCGACCGAGCCGTCCGACAATGTGGACTTGGCGAATATCCTCATCAATGGCGTACCGTACAGCGGCTTCAGCGTACTGGACGATGAGTACACGATTGAGGTGGATTCGATGATTACCTTGACGGCTGTTGAGTCAGAGCCGGAACAGAGCGTAGTAACGACGCAAACGACCGAAGCGGGCGAAATCGTGGTTTATACTTCTGTCGTAACCGCCGAGAACGGCGACAAACGTACCTATAAGATGACGGTTCGTCGTCCGCGTAGCGATAACGCCTTCCTGGCCGGCATCCTCTTGGATAGCGTGCTGGTAGAAAACTTCGATCCGGCAACCCTCACTTATACCGTCGTGCTGCCGACGCCGGCTGTCAAAGTAACACAGCCGCAAATGCCGTCGCTTACCTATGTAGTGGGCCAGACAGGACAGAAAGTAGAACTGACCCCGGGTGAGTTGAACGGTAACGACACCGAAATCATCGTGACCAGCGAAGACGGTGTAAATAAGAATACCTATTTCGTTTCTATTCAAGCGCAGCCGAGCGCATGTGTGGACCTGACGGGTATCACTGTGAACGGCGTGGCTGTAGATCAGTTCGAGCCGGGACGTCACTTCTATTCGCAGTCTTTGGCTACGAATAATATTGAGATTGACTACCTCTCGGATGATCGGTTCCAGACGGTTACTATCCTCAAGGAGACCATTCGTGAAGACCACGAATATCGCTTCACGCTTAATGTGAAAGCAGAGAATGGCGATGAGGCAAACTACGAGGTAACAATCTACGTAGAGAACCAGTCGAACGATGCGAAGTTGGCGAACATTACGTTGGATGGAAAGAACTTTGAGGACTTCGAGCGTGCGCTCAACTTAGACCTTACCTTCGATCCGGGTAATAACAACTACGAGATCAACCTGCCGTCCGGCACTACGATCGTTCCGGAGGTAAGCGCCCAGTTGAAGATGGATGGTCAGCAAGTAGAGATTGTCCATAAAGTAAATCCGGAGACCAACTTCACTGACTCGATCTTGCTCGAGGTAACAGCCGTAGATGGTGTAGAGAAGAATACGTATACGCTGAAGTTCCTTGTTCCGCTCTCCACTAATGCGGACCTGAGTATGATCTTCCTTGATGGTGATTCGCTTAAGAACTTCGATCCGACCTATTACTTCTATCAGGTGGAACTGCCTGTCGGCGTTCATACCATGCCGGAAGTAGCAGCCCAGAAGGGTGAGGCCGGTCAGACGATTAAGTCGATTGAAATTGATCAAGACAAGCTGCAGGCAACCATCAAAGTGCTGGCGGAGGATAAGACCGTTCGAGAGAACACCTATGTAGTAGTATTCCATCTGACGCAGTCCGAAGAGGATAAACTGGAGATGATCTATCAGGATGGCGATTCGTTGACGGGCTTCGATGAGAATACGATGTATTACGCGCTGTCGCTGCCGGTAGGTACAAGCAACTTCCCGGATCTGGGCTGGTTGGAGAAAGACGACTACCAGACCATCACGATGGATACGGTAGAGGCTACGCTCAATACCCTCATCCGTCAAATCGTCGTTACCTCTGAAAGCGGTAAGAAGAATACCTACACTGTATCGTACACCATCGAGAAATCGGATGTGGATACCCTGCAGATGCTCTTCATCGACCATAAGCCGTTGGCTAATTTCGAAGGAAAGACCATCGTTTATCTGGATACCCTCTCTGCAGCCTATGCAGCCGAGTTGGCGGGCCAGCTGCCGATCGTAGAATATACCGTTGGCGATGAGTATCAGACGGTACTCGTATCGCAAGTGCCGGAGGATGAGTTGAGCGATAAATCGCTGGGTTACAAATCCATCATCACCGTTACGGCTGCTACCGGTAAGACACGTGTCTATACGATTCACTACCCGGTTGAGCTCTCGAATGATGCGACGCTGAACATGATCAACGTATCGGCTAAGCCGTTGGCTAACTACGATGCCGAGCGCTTCAACTACCGTCTTGAGATTGCCAAAGAGGCTTCGGTGCCGGTGGTAACCGTCATCAAGAAAGAGGAAGCGCAGACCTACGAGATCCGCGCGCTGGGTGATACGGTTCAGATCGTTGTTTGGGCTGAGTCCAAGAAAGACAGCGCTACCTATACGCTGACCTTCGAGCGTCTGAAATCGGCGAATACCATGCTGCGTGATATCATCCTGACCGATATCAACAGCGGTGACCGTCTGCCGTCGTCTGAGTTCCCGTATCGTCCGGAGGTTTACAGCTATATCGTCAACGTTCCGTATGACTCGAAGAAAGAACTCATCTCGCTCATCCCGACGATAGAGCCGGAGTTCTACGAGGAGGAGCAGACAGCCGATACCACGGTGCACTACCTGCCGGACGGCGATATCCAAATCGATATCACGGTAACAGCTGCGAACGAGGAGGACCAGGCGATCTACTCGATCATCTTCCACTTCGTGAAACCGGCTGATGCTACCTTGGCTTCGTTGACTATCAAGGGCGAAGAGTTCATTGACTTCCGTCCGACCAAGACCGAGTACGTCTATGCACACCCGTACGGTACCGATCCGGCGGATTACTTCACGATTGATGAAGTGAAGTACGTGCTGAGCGACTCACTGGCTGTAGATACGATGTATATGGATGAGTCCGGCGTGATCAACATCGTCGTTGTAGCGCAAGACGGTCGTACGAGTCTGACCTACCTCATCTCGCAAACCACAGCGGAGGATGGCGATAACGCCCTCGCATGGATTACCATTGACGGCGATACCATCCCGGGCTTCGATCCGGAAGTGCTCTTCTATACCTACTACGTCTTTGAATCCGACATGCCGTCGCTCAACGCTGAGCCGCGTTCGGAGAATGCCGATGTAGATAAGGGCCGTGTAACAGCAGGCGATACCACTACAATTATCTGTACCGCAGCCGATGGCTCGGAGCGCTACTATTACGTTTACTTCGCGATCACGACCGTTAACCCGGGTGATGTGGCTACGAGCGGCGATGTACTGATCAAGCGTGTACCGGGTGCTATGCAGCTGGCTGCTTATACGGTTCGTCAAGGTGTTTCCATCGCCCTGTACGACCAATACGGACACCTGCTCTACAACGAGCGTGTACCGGTAGCGAACCCGAACAACACCGAGATCGTAGAAGACTCTGACCAGAAGGAATTCCTCAATGATGTGGATGGCTTCAACTCGGGTCTGATCATCGACGTACTGCCCGGACAGCCGTATTTCTACTGCTTCTATTACGATGGCAAAAAGAAACTTGCTTCCGGCAAAATTATGTGCTACTAATTAAAAATAGTATATAATTTCGAAAAAAATCTCACATGCTCTTGCGTATGTGGGATTTTTTTTGTAATTTTGCGGCGCAAAATCGTCAACGCACATGTTTGGAATATTCAACGATAACTTTCCGCCTATCCTGGATGGCGTGGCCTTAACGGCGCAGAACTACGCCTATTGGTTACATGCGAAAGGGCACGAAGTACGTGTCATCACGGATTACGCACCGAAGATGAAAGAGGTCATCAAGGCGGCGCCGTATCCTATCAATTTTGTGCCGTCTGTTCCTATTCCGTTCCGTCATCCGTATCGCTACGGACTGCCTTATATCTCGCCGGCGTTCATGCATAATTTCCGTAAGATGCAGTTTGAGTTAGTGCATGCGCATTGTCCGTTTATCACGGGTGACCTGGCGTACGACGCCGCGAAGAAGCAACAGATTCCCTTGGTAGCGACCTTCCATTCCAAATATCGTCAAGATTTCGAGCATAACGTACATAGCAAGCGCATCGTGGATGCGATGGTTCGGATGATCATCCGTTTCTTCAACAAAGCCGATGAGGTTTGGATCCCCCAGGCAGCCGTCGAGCCGACGCTGCGTGAGTACGGATATCAAGGCCATGTAGAAGTGGTGGAGAATGGAAATGACTTTTATACGCCGAGACCGCAGATTGATGCCATGCGGGCGGAGATGCGCGAAGAATTAGGTATGGCGCCCGAGGACATGATGCTGCTCTTTGTGGGTCAACATATCTGGGAGAAGAATATCGGATTCATCCTCGATGCGCTGGCGCTGATCAAAGATAAACCGTTCCACCTCTTTATGGTAGGTACGGGCTATGCCGTGCGTGAGATTCGTCATAAGATAGGTCAGTTAGGTCTGCAGGACCGCGTGACGATGCTCGGTAATATCCATGACCGCGAGCGTCTGAAAAAGATTGATGCGGCGGCGGACCTCTTCCTCTTCCCTTCGTTGTACGACAACGCGCCGTTGGTGGTTCGTGAGGCGGCGGCCATGCATACGCCGGCGCTGATGCTGCAGGAGGCTACGGCCGCTGAAGTGATCAAACCCGATGTGAACGGATTCTTGACGCCGAATGACCTGCAAGCCTATGCCGATAAAATCACGTATCTGCTCGAGCACCCGAAGACCTTGCAGAAAGTGGGCGATAAGGCCTCGACGACGATCTCTCGTTCCTGGGAGAACGTGATTGATGAGGTGATTTTGCGATATCGCGATATCCAAGAGAGTTATAAATTGAAGCACGGCATCATCGTGCCCTAACCAATCACCAATCACCAATTACCAATCACCAATCACCAATCACCAATCACCAATCACCAATAATCTCTATGGTTCAAATGTTTCTTTTGATGCTGCTGCAGACGGCGATGCTCGCCTTCAGTCAGGTGGCGCTTAAACTGGCGATGGAAGGCATGCACTGGGAGTGGAGCTGGTCGTTTATATGGCATAATGTCATTCTTAACGGATGGCTGATGCTGGCGGTGACGTTGATGATCGGAGCGAACCTCTTCTGGCTCTGGATGTTGCATAAATACCCGCTCTCGCAGGTCTATCCGCTGACGAGTCTGGGTTTCATCTTCGGTATGTTATCCGGCTGGCTGATCTTCCATGAGCAGGTGGGTTTCATGCAGTGGCTCGGGGTATTCCTGATCATTGCCGGTTGTTTCTGTATCGCAAAAATATAAGCATATGAAGGAGTGGCGTAAAAGATTTCAAGAATGGCGTAAGAACTGCAAGGAATGGCTGGCGGAGGGTCACCGCGCCAGTTGGGTGGTATTTGCTTTGTTTGCCCTGTTGTTCTTCTTGCAGACTTTGCTCTTTGATCATTTTGCCTTTCGTGAACTGGAGTTGCAGCCTTCTGCTCAGAATCGTTTTGCGATGCTGCTCAGTAAGTTCGCTGCCTCGCTGCTCTTTGCTTCGCTCACCTTCATTCTTCGCGATAAAAGATGGCTGTTAGGCTTGTCGCTCGTGGTGGATACCTGGTTCGTGGCGAACCTCATCTACATGCGAAACAATCATATCCTGCTCGATGCCGAGGCGTTTAATATGTCCGGCAACCTGCATGGCTATTTCTGGTCGGTGCTCATCTATGTGGAGTGGAAGATCGACTTGATCTTCTATTTCATGACTTTCCTTTTTGGTCTCGTCTATTTCTTCACGACAACCAGTAAACGCAATTGGTGGGCATGGATTGGGGTGATTGTAGTGGCTATTGGCTTGCGTTACGCTGCCGAAGGCCTTTATGTCAACGACAGGAAGAAACAGCAACAGGAAGTAAAATACGAGGCTGTACCTTTTATCAGGGAGAGAAGGGAGCCGGTTTACGGAACCGATTTCCCCACAGCGGTTGCTAATACAAGCGTCCTTTATTCGCCGTTCTATATCACGTCGGACTACTACTTGATGGTTAATGAGATTCAGCCCGATCGTCCGTTAGCGGAGAATGACTTGGCGATGATGGCGAAGTTGGATAACGGCGAGGACAGCGCTATGCTGAACGGACCGCTGATCATCGTACTGTTAGAGAGTTTGGAAAACTGGGTGCTCACGCCTCAGATCATGCCGAATTTGTATCGCTTGACGCAAAATGACCACGTCTTCTACGCCAACCGTATTCATACCCAGATCGTAGGTGCGCCCTCTGCGGACGGCCAGATGTTGGTGAACACCGGTCTGTTGCCCATTAATGCGGGTGCGACCTGTCTGCATTACCCTCGTAACACCTTCCCTGCTATCATGAAGTTGGCGCCCGACAGCGCGATTTGTCTGCTGCCGCATGACACCTGCGTCTGGAACCAGACAGCGATGTCGCCTGCTTACGGATATGACTCTACTATCTGTTATTGCGACATCGATACCATTCTCTTCCAAAAACTCGATAGTTTGGTGGATGACGGTTATCGGTATATCCAGTGTATCACGCAATCCACACATGCGCCTTTCCTCAATGAGAAATATAGCCGCTTGGAGCTGCCTAAGTCTATGCCCTGGGTGATGAATAACTTCATCCGCGGATTCAATTCGCTCGATGAGGGGCTGGGGTATTTCATTCGTAAGATAGAGTCGGACCCGAACCTGCAGAATTATACCATCGTCTTCACGGGCGATCACCGTATTCTGCACTATGAGAAACGGCAGCAGATGCAGCAGTTCGCTAATATGTGGACGCGCAAGAAGAAAGATGCCGGCTTGGAATGGATAGCGGACTTGACGCCTACCGACGACTGCCTGCCGCTGATCATCTATTCGCCGAAGATCTCCGGTAACCCGCGATATACCGAGGACTGCTACCAGATGGATATCTATCCGACCTATCAGTCGCTCTTAGGGGTAGAGAAATATCGTTGGCACGGCTTTGGTATCAACCTGATGGACGACAAAGCAGAACGCGCCATACATGAGTACGACGCGTTCCCGTTATCCGATAAATTGATTCGCAATAATTATTTCCAGCGATAGCCGAGTGTCAGACTCGCTGATTGAGGATAGATAAGGGCATCGGCTTCCGGTGACCCTTTTTTCTCGCTATAGAATCCGGCAATGTCCGATAGACTGATCTTGTACTGCGCGTTAATCTGCATGCCGAATTTAAACTCGTAACCGACCGTGATGCATACACCGAAATGGTTGTTATGCAATTGATACAAGCGGCTGTAATCGTAGTTGTCCTCCATCGGTGCTCGGAAAGGAGCCGAAGAGGGTTGTGTCTCATCGAGGTTATGGAACTTATCCTTGATATTCGATGCGAAGGTAAAATGAGTGAAGATACCTCCTCCGAACTGGATATAGCCTTTCTCTAAGCTGCCGAAACGGCCCAAGAAATAAATGGGAATATCCACACCGAAGGACCAAAGATGGTTCGCCGTGTCGGTCGCAGCGAAATAGTTCTGGTGCGCCGTGAAGATTACCTGCGGCTGTACTGCAAAATGCTTCGATATACTAAAGTCCAAGAAGCCGCCTAACTCACCTCCTACGCGCATGTATGAACTCATCGGCTTATGGTTTCTGGTGATGATGAAATTACTCATGTTCACACCCGCCAAGACACCGCCTGATACCAACTTAGGCAGTTTCTCCTGGTCCAACGAGTCTATCATATGCTCGGTGTCGAACTCGACAAACTGCGCTTTTACGTCATCCAACTTCTGCTGTAGCTGTACGTCACGCGTCTGGGCCTGCGCGCTCAACAGCGCACAAAAGGCTATCAATAAACATCCAATTTTTTTCATACTACAACGAGAATCTAAAGGTTATTTTAACGCCGTTTCGTCCCCACGCACCTATCTTACGTCTTCCGTGAATCATCACAGGGCTTCCATCTTCATTAAACTGCGGCACGTATTGTATAGGGTTGTTGGGATCCGGGGCCATCTTCTGAATCATATAAGGCAACTCATAGTCGTTATACGTGATACGACGTATGTAGTCGATACGAATGAACTTCAAGATATTCTCAAATCCGGCCGTGATCTCCATGTACGGCAACTTACCGATCGGAGAGGACGTACGATAGCCGTCTTTGATGTACCCATCGTGGTCAAAGGCATTGTCCACAATACCATTCTCCCATGCCGTGTGCGGGAAGTCATACAGGCCCGTTCCGCTTTCCAGATACGGGTTGTTCTTCTTCGTCAAACCGCCATAGATTCCGGAGAACGATACGACGCCGCGCAACTTCAGTTTGTTGATACCCGGAATACGGTTCATAATCCAGCCTTTGAAGAAATACGTGGCATATAACGCAACATACTCGTCCATGAGGAACTCCATCGGCTTCATCTGGTTGAA
The DNA here is from genome assembly GCA_900320865.1 of uncultured Bacteroidales bacterium. Lineage (GTDB taxonomy): Bacteria > Bacteroidota > Bacteroidia > Bacteroidales > Paludibacteraceae > Colicola. The sequence goes on from ONTT01000007.1 coordinate 60,646, forward strand.
GGCGCGGTTCGCAAGGAAGATACTCGTACTGCTCTGCGGGATATAGAGGTGGGTGAACGGCGTCTTCTGCCATATCATACCCGTCTGAACACGCAGATCCAAGTGACCGAAGGCAGAGAACCAGAAGCGCTTGTCGAAGAGGAACTCCGTACGATTGTAAATAAATCCGTCGCCGCCGTTATGACGGTCGTCCAGGTAACCCACGTAGTGCGTTAACTTCAGCGTAGGCGCATCTTTCTCCAAGGCAAACGGACTAGGTACTCCCATACGGTCGATATAGACGCGGCTGCCCGGCGAATATTGGAATTCGACATATCCCTCGTAGTTGCGATACGAACCGATATTCGTCATCGAATTGCTCCACGTAGAGTCAACCGGGTTCATCGTCCAGTTCATTCGCTCGTAGCGTAGCGAACCCGCGGCCTCGTTATTTGTGAAGTCAAAACCGGTCTTGATGGAGAATTTATTCCGCCACTCCTTCATATAATCCACTTTGGCATGGAAGACGTACTGCGCAAAAGGCATCGTCGGTGTACTCGTCGGGATGGACATCAAGATGTGGTCACGACGAATGACATCGGTTAACTGACCCGGCTCCTCTACGTCATACTGCGCGGAGAACTGAATATGATGGCGCAAACCGTCATAGGGCTGGTTCTTATGCTTGTCGAAGGTATAAACGAGAGTGGCGTTGTATTTGGGACGCAGGTCTTTCGTTCCGAAGGCTGCATAGCCGCGGAAGAAGAACTGATCGTGCAGTTTAGCTGTACTTACGCCGCCGAAACGCAAACGGACACCCTCTAACATGTTCCAACTGATGAAGTTATAGATCGGTCCGATATCGAACTTACTATCGTACATCACAGACGAAGGCTTGGTCGGGATAAACTCCGTGGTTACCGAGTTCACAAACAGCGCCAGACTATTGAAGATCGGAGTGGAGGTGAACTCATGCACAAGGTCCACTACGGAATTCTCATAGGGTGTCAGCGGTTCAGGACGAAGCGTCTGCCATGCATCAGCGTCGAGACGAACTGCCGTAGAGTCATTCGTCTCCACCTCATCGGCCGTCATACTGCTGAAAGTCTCCTTGGGAATCGGCGTCTCAAGATCCCAACCCGTGTAGATCTTTGTCTGACGCGCCAACATGCCGCGTTTGTTGTTCAAGATATAGAACTTTGCATAGGTCGTCGTTCTATCCGGTGCCCAAAGACCGTTCTCCAACTGCTTATAACTATGCTCTACCGAGTAGTTGCTCACGAAGTTCAGGTTGATCTCCGGAGGAACGTTAATAGCGTATTTCTTGAGTCGGAACGTGCTGTCGTTGACGATATAGAGGTGACCCGTAAAACCGTAACTCTCTGAGTTAACCGGCACGAAAGCAAGGTCAATACACGGATAGCCGTCCACCATGATGGTATCCATAATATAATACTGGTAGAAAGTGACCGCCAGGGTAGAGGAGAGCGGCGAGACGAAGCGGTTGAACAGCAGATTCATGCTGTTCTCGTTGATGTCCACGTCCTTGAAGATCGCATTCACGTTCTCTTGGAAACTGCCCGGCGAGATAATATCCTCCACACCGAAGATTCGCTTCTTCTGCAGGATCTTCTTCTCGCGGTGCGGTTTGCGTTGATAGTATTCTTCGTTGATGTGCTCGCGAATAGAAACCGTCACATTCGGATAGACACCCGTCGTATCGATGTATTTCTGCACGAATGAGAAGTTCTTCCAGAACGGCTTCTCCCAGTTCACCTGGATATTATCCAGCGCAAACGACATACGGCTGTAGGTCTGCGCAGTGTACTGGTCCACGGTACGTACGTTGAAAGAGTCTTTGTGGGCGATGACGTTCTTGATCAGCTCCACGGCCGGATTACCTTTGCGCTTGTAATCGCGTTTGCGGTTCTTCGGCGTCACGACGATATCTTGCAATCCGTACACATCGGGCGTTAACTTAATCTTCACATCCTTGCGGTTCTGGCCTTTGCGAAGCGTTAACATCTCTGTCTTATAACCCAACATCTGGAAATTTATTGTGTTATAGCCCGCGGTGTTGCTGATGGAGAAGTTACCGTCTATATCGGATGTCGTACCTATCTCCGAAGGAACCATACCTTTGTTACTGGTCGATTTGAGGAAGTAGATCTGCACGAAGGGCAGGGTCTCTCCTGTATCACCGTCCACTACAGTACCGGAAATACTCGTGCGCTGCTCTTCCTGCGCAAACGTAGGCAGGAACAAAAGGCACGATAAACAAACTAATATGTATTTGATCTGTTTCACTCTTGTTTTCTTAAACTCTCTTGGTGTATCAATTCCCAAATATGCAGCATAAAGTCCGTAGACAGACTTTTATCCTTTAATTCTTCATTCTTAATCTTTAATTTCTCTACAATCTGCTGATATCGCTCAGGCTGTAACGGAGCTACGCCGTGCGCTTTCTTCCATTTACCGATGCGCTCACTCACTTCCATGCGCGCAGCAATCGTGCCCCATAAGCGTTCATCCAATTCATCAATTTCCGCCCGCAGCCAATTCAGTTCTTTTGTTTCACCACCCATAGGAGATGATACCCTATCGGAGGCAAATATCTCCGCCAACCCCTTTGGAGTCAATTGCTGTGCATTGTCGGATAACGCAGACTTCGGATCACAATGTACTTCCACCATCGCGCCATCCAAACCTAACTCTTCTATCTTCTGAATCAGTTCCGGCACTTTAGCCGCTTCACCGCTCATATGACTCGGGTCCAGCAACATCGGTATGTCCGGTCGCGCCAACCGCACTTGATGCGCCATCGCCCAGCACGGCTGATGGTTACATCCACGATGAACCGCTATCACCGGCACTCCCGTCTTTTCCAACCGCTCGATATTCCCGATCCATAAACCCGCATCGGCATTCACCGGATTTTTGATCAGAATCCCTTTAAAATTTCCATTCACCAATTTCCAATCTCCAATGGCGTCTGCTATCGCTTGCACAGCAAGTGGATTGGCTGACGACCTCGCTCCGATCCATAGATAGTCCATTCCCGCCTCCAGCGCTTTGGTTACATGTTCCGGTGTGGCCACTTCGGTCGCTACAGGCAACCCCAAACGCTGTTTCACTTCCTGCAACCATACCAAACCTTCTTCGCCTACACCTTGAAACGTGTGCGGGCTCGTGCGCGGTTTCCATGCGCCCGCGCGATATATAAACGGTATCTCACCGCAAGCGTCTTTCAACTGACTCGCGGTGAGCAATACTTGTTCACGGCTCTCCGCCGCACAAGGACCCAGTATATAAATCGGTTTGTTGATGGACAATCGTTAATAAGTGAGCTGCATTCGGAATACCATAGCATCCGGAGTGAAACCTTCGTAGTAGAAATCCGAAATCGTACAGAAGATCTCTACGAAACCGACTCCGAACGCAAAGTCAAGGTGCTGCTGGTAGTAATAGGGAGTAGTCCCGCCATTCCCATCATCCAAATCTACCGAACGATAGGTCGTCTCCGGCAATGCCACCTGATACGCATTCGACGTGCCGCTGTTGTACTCGCGGTTGATACTCACCTCGCCATAGTTGTACGCACGAGCTGTTAACTCCGGTACATCGAAGTGGCAATAGAACATATTGGCCGATTGATCGAAGTCCCATGCACTCTGTTTCACAACTAAATCAATTGTGCGTTTGTGCTTCGGCGTGTTCTCCGATTCGCAGGACGTGAAGCCCACAGCCAGCACTGCCAACAGGCAGATAAAAAGATATTTTTTCATAACGCTTTGGGTTAGCATTTTATTATTCCTTTCGGCTTTCAGCCGATTTTCGCTGCAAAAGTACTGCTTTTTTTTCACATATGCAAATTTTATACCAAAAATCGTATTTTATTTGCATATATGCAAAATTTGTTGTACCTTTGTGCCCGATTTTGGTGAAAGGGCAGTTGTGCGCCCCAAACCGTAAACATTTGTAGGTTTATTAAAGTATGATTAAAATTACATTTCCGGACGCTTCTGTCCGTGAGTTCGAGAGCGGTATCACGCCGCTCCAAATTGCTGAGTCGATCAGCTCTCGTTTAGCGCAAGATGTCCTTTGCGCATCAGTTAATGATCAAATAGTTGAGCTCAACCAACCTATCGAGCAAGACGCCGCTATCAAGCTCCATAAGTGGGAGGATGCGGAGGCAAAACATGCTTTCTGGCATACCTCTTCTCACTTGATGGCCGAGGCACTGCAGGAACTCTATCCGGGTATCCAATTCGGTATTGGTCCTGCCATCGAAAACGGTTTCTATTACGACGTGATGCCGCCTGAGGGTGTGGTCATCAACGATACGTGCTTTGCCGCCATCGAGAATAAAATGATGGAGCTTCGTGCGCGTAAAGAATCGCTCGTCAAGAAGTCCATCGCCAAAGCCGACGCCCTCAAGTCTTTCGGCGACAAAGGGCAGACGTATAAATGCGAACTGATTTCGGAGCTCGAAGACGGACATATCTCCACCTATACGCAAGGTAACTTCACCGACCTTTGCCGCGGTCCGCACTTGCTTTCTACCGAACCGATCAAGGCGGTCAAAGTGCTCTCCTGCTCCGCCGCTTATTGGCGTGGCGATGAGAAACGTCCGATGATGACCCGTATATACGGTATCTCGTTCCCCAAGAAAGCGATGTTGGATGAATACCTTGCCCTGCTCGAAGAAGCGAAGAAACGAGACCACCGTAAGATAGGTAAAGAACTCGAGCTCTTTATGTTCTCTGATATGGTCGGCAAAGGTCTTCCTATCTGGCTGCCGAAAGGAACGGCTCTTCGTTTGCGTCTGGAGGACTTCCTTAAGAAGATTCAAAAACGCTACGGCTACCAGCAGGTGATCACGCCGCATATCGGTTCCAAGCAGCTGTATATGACTTCCGGCCACTGGGATCACTACGGCAAGGACTCCTTCCAGCCGATCACGACGCCGGAGGAAGGCGAGGTCTATATGCTCAAACCGATGAACTGCCCTCACCACTGCGCGATTTACAAGAACAGCCCGAAGAGTTACAAGGATCTGCCTTTCCGCTGTGCGGAGTTCGGTACCGTTTATCGCTACGAGCAATCCGGTGAGCTCCACGGACTCACCCGCGTGCGTTCGTTCACGCAAGACGATGCCCACATCTTCTGCCGTCCCGACCAGGTAAAGCAGGAGTTCATCCGCGTTATGGAGATCATCAACATCATCTTCAAAGCCCTGAACTTCGAGAACTACGAAGCGCAGATCTCTCTTCGTGACCCGAAGAACACCACGAAATATGTAGGTTCGGACGAGATCTGGGAGCACGCAGAGAATGCCATCCGTGAGGCATGTAAAGAGATGAACCTGCCGGTTACGGAGGTAGAAGGCGAGGCGGCTTTCTATGGTCCGAAACTCGACTTCATGGTCAAGGATGCTCTCGGCCGTCGTTGGCAATTAGGTACCATCCAAGTGGACTATAACCTGCCGGAGCGTTTCGAACTCGAATATACGGGCGAAGACAACCAGAAGCATCGTCCGGTGATGATTCACCGTGCGCCGTTTGGTTCAATGGAGCGTTTCGTAGCGGTGCTCATCGAGCATACGGCCGGTAAGTTCCCGTTGTGGCTCACGCCTGATCAGGCTGTCGTTTTGCCGATCTCCGAGAAGTCGAATGACTACGCTTGGAAAGTCAAAGAGATTCTTGAGCAACAGGATGTACGTGTCATCGTAGATGACCGTAACGAGAAACTCGGCCGTAAGATCCGCGATAACGAATTGAAACGTATTCCGTACATGCTTATCGTCGGTGAGAAAGAGGCGGAACAAGGTCTCGTTTCCGTGCGTCAACAGGGCGCGGAAGAGAAGGGCCAGATGACCATTCAGGAGTTCGCAGATTTTATTAACGATACTGTCAAAAAGCAGATGAATGCATACTAAGATGTTTCAAATGGACACAAAATGCACTTTTTTTGAAAAAAAATGACATAAAATTTGTGTATTTGAAAACTTTATAGTATCTTTGCGCCATAAACGGAAAGTTCCCGAACCGCCGTGAAAGGAAGTAGGGGCTATACATATAACTTTTAATCTCTATTATCATTATGGCAGATCAATTAAAATCTGGTCTCATTCTGAAAGAGGGTGAGAAATTAGTCATTGAGTTGGAAGCTGAAATGTGGGCTACCAGCCAGAACCCTATCGCTAAAGCTATTGGACAAATTCGCAAGATTATTGGAGGATTACTCGGTAGCAAGCGCCAAGGTTACATCGTGATTACCGACAAGCGCGTTGTTGAAATCGTTGAATTCAAAGCTTGCTGGGTTTTCAACCTCGGTAAGAATGTGAAGTATGTATTGCCGAGCAGTGTGAAAGAGGTAGGTTACACCAAGGAGGGTACTTGCTTCGGTTGCTTCTGCCAGGCTTATAACCTCTACTACGATGCGTTTACTCAGCGTACTTCTGTCCTCCTCCCGGTTCAAGAAGAGGCTGAGGCTCAGAAGATCGTTGATGCTTTCTACAAAGCTATTAGCGCAGCACAGTAATTCATGAGACACCCGATCTCGACTTTTCCGAGATTTATGTATCTCAATGCATATGCCTTTCTCCTCCTTTTGGTGGGGATAGGCATTATGCTTTTACCGGGTTACCGTATCTCCTGGTGGCTGCTTGTTCCGCAGGCTATCGTCGCTATTCCGTGCTTCAAAGGTGCCTCTACCATCTTTGCTTCCTGGAAGGATAAAAAACGTAAATACGACCTGCTCATGCAACGGAATGCCGAGCAGTTTCGCCCCGATACCTTCACGGAGTTTATGCATGCTCCGTGCGGAAGACTCTTGACGAAGATTGTTCTTGAAGACATGAATTGTCCCGAGCGCTATAGAGAACTCAAGCACTTGCGGCAACCGTTCATCAAGCAATTGCGCAAGAACTGCCAGCCGCGCAAACACACCGTGTACGTGAACCCCAATATTTAATCCTCAAATTATTCCTAATATGAGTACTTTCCTCGTTGTCCTTTTTGCGCTGCTCGTTCCGGCGTTATTTATCCTGTTTATATGGTTCTTAATCGCACCGATGAAGTCTTCGTATAAACCATGGCTGATTGCTATTGCCATCATCGGACTGATTCTCTGCGAGGGACTCTTTATCCTCGCGGCGCGTATTCCATCCAGTGCCGATAAACTCATTGAGACCGGTATCGCAGGCATGGAGGAGCATATTAACCAAATTAATCCGGACTATATCAATAAGGAACTTCCTACAGCGGATATTCAGAATGTCCTGAAGGATACCAAGATGCTGGACTCCTATATAGACGATGCACCGAATGCGCGTCTTGTGGTGCGTCTCATCGGTGCAGGTGCGTATATCCAATATGTAACGTCTTTCAGCAAGAGTCTCGATGCCAACATCGAAGAGATGAAAGCAGAAGGCATACCTGTTACCATTCACACTGTATTCGAGCGTATTCATCAGAAGAGCGAAGCTCCGATCCTCAAGGCCGCCAAGATCCTGGAGATCATCGTGCTGGTAATCACCGGAATTCTCCTTATAGCGCTCTTGATCGTTTGGGCATACATAAAGAAAGACGCAGCTTATCTTGATAATCCGCGTGTTACCGTGATTGAGCAGTCGGATGAGATTGAAACGGGACATAACCGTCCTCGTGGAGAATAAGCTTACCTGCGAAACTCCGCTAAGACAATAGCGGTAGCAATAGATACGTTAAGGCTTTCGATAACATCGGAGGCCTTTTCGTTTGGATAACTCGGAATACGAACAGGGTGGGTTATTAACTTTCTAACCTCTTGTGAAATCCCGTTTCCTTCATTACCCATTACGATGATACCCGTTTTGGGAAGTCGGCTTTCGTACATGTTCTCTCCTTCAAGAAGTGTGCCGATAATCGGACATTCTTGTTTTGCAAGCCATTCCGCCAAATCCACATAGTGGATGCGAACGCGACATAGTGCACCCATCGTCGCTTGAACTACTTTCGGGTTATAACAGTCAGCGGTATCCTTTGAGCACACGATATCATGCACTCCAAACCAGTCGCAGGTACGTATGATGGTTCCTAAATTTCCCGGATCTTGGATGCCGTCTAACGCGATCACTAAATCATCCATCATCCATCCAACTTCTTCCATCGGACGTTTGCGAAAAACGCCCACTATGCCTTGTGGCGTTTTTAAGCCGCTCATCTGCTCAATATCCGTACGAGAAGCATTCTCGCCTTCGCGATACAAATGAACGAGTTCGAATGATTTGCGCAGTTCCTCTACGCATTTTGCTCCCTCGGCAACGAATAAACCCAGTTCGTCACGGTTCTTTTTTAACTGCAAACTTTTTACAAGTTTGATCTGCGATTTAGTTACTTTTTCCATCATAACACCGAAAATCGCTACAAAAGTAGTAAAAAATTTTGATATATCAAAATATTTTTGTAATTTTGCACGCTAATTATGTTACGGGTAATGTGGACATATAAGAGAAGAGAATGGGTGATCGCCTCGTTGGTAATCATTATTGCCTTTGTCTTCTCGGCTTGCAACACGACGAAATTCGTGCCGCAGGATAAGTGTCTGTTGAACAAAGCCCGTGTGAAATGTGTGGATGATAAGACGGTAGTTACCGGTAAGTTGAGCAATTATCTGAGGCAGAAGCAGAATACGGAGATCTTGGGATTCTGGAAACTGCAATTACATATTTACAACACCGCTCCGCTGGATACGACGACCGCTTCGAATAAACGGCTTGCTCATAATGCGTTCAAAATGGGTGAAGCGCCTGTGATATACGACGAGGCGCTAACGAAAGTCAGCATGCAGCAGTTACGGCAGCAGATGAATAATATGGGCTATTTCCAGGCGGAGGTCGATACCGTCAAAGTGGTGAAAAATCGCAAAGTGAACTTGACCTATCTGGTAACTGCCCATCAGCCTTACACGATTTGCAATTATGAAGTGGATATCGACATTGCTCAAGTGAGTAAAATCGCTTCAGATGAGAATTGTCTGGTGCATGCGGGGGAACAGTTTAGTACCGAGACCTTGGATGCGGAGCGCGACCGTATCACTACTGTGATGCGTAATAGGGGCTATTTCTACTTTGAGAAATCAATGCTGGAGTTCACAGCAGATAGTGCCTATAACAGACATGAAGTGTCGGTTCGTATCCACCTTGCGCCGTATGTGGAGCACCTGGATGCCGAGTCGCTCCAGCGCATGTTGACGCGTTATACGATCCGGCACGTGGAGTTCCAATTAGATAAACCCTTCCTTCGCAAAAAAGCCATTGAGCGTGCGTGTCGTTTGCATGACGGCGATATGTATGCGGACTGGCGCGTCGAACGAACGTATGCGCGCATGAACGCCTTAGCGCCTGTGAAATATATCGATATTTCGTTTACACCTCTGAAGGACTCGCTACTGGATTGTACCGTGGCTATCGCTAAGGGTAGACAGCATTCTGTAGCAGCGGAGTTGGAAGGTACCTATAGCGCAGGAGACTGGGGTGTGGCAGCTGGTGTGAATTATACGAACAAGAATATATTCAAGGGCGCAGAAGTGCTGGATGTCGGTGTGCGTGCTTCGTATGAATGGCGTGCGAATGGCGGACGCGCGATAGAAGCGAAAGCAGAAGCCTCATTGCTCTTCCCCTCCAACGTGAAGGTGAACGTAGCCTATAACTACCAGCAGCGGCCGGAAGAGTATACGCGTACGATAGCTAATGCCGGTTTGGGGTATCTCGTTCCTCGTCAACCGGGTAGTAAATGGACCCATCACTTTGGACTGGTGGATATCAACTATATTTACCTGCCATGGATGTCCGATCAGTTTAAACGCGACTTCATCGATAAGTCTTCCGTGCTCAAAGCTAGTTATGAAGACCATTTCATCTTGGACTGGAATTATACGCTCTCATATTCTTCCTTTGACCGCCGTAACCCCAATAAGTCTTATTCGCAGTTTGCTTTGCGTGTTGAGACGGCGGGTAATTTCTTGTATGCGTTGAGTAAGATAGCCAACTTCCCCAAGAACGAGGATGGCTCGTACGTGCTTTGGAAAATCCCGTTCTCTCAATACGCCAAGGGCGATATCAATTTCACGTATCACGGGGTGATTACACCGAACCATCATTTAGTAGGTCATATTGGGCTTGGTGTAGCTGTACCATACCTGAATGCGGGTGTCATTCCGTTTGAGAAACGCTACTTCGCCGGAGGAGCGAATAGTGTTCGTGGATGGCAGGCTCGAACCTTAGGACCTGGTATCTTCCGCGGAAATGGTAGTGCGTTTGTCTATGATAAGCAAGCAGGAGATATCAAGCTGGACTTGAACATTGAGTATCGATATAAAGTGCTTAAGTTCTTGGAGTTAGCCGCTTTCCTCGATGCAGGAAATATTTGGACGATTTATAAATATGAAGACCAGCCGGGCGGCGTATTCCTCTGGGACCAGTTCTACAAACAAATCGCTTGGAGTTACGGTGTCGGAGTTCGTTTCGACCTCTCCATTCTTATCTTCCGTGTGGACTTTGGTGTGAAACTCCACGACCCGAGTCGTATCTTAGAAGGAAAACAATGGCGTACGGCTGCCAATGGATTAGGATGGAAAGATGATATGAATTTCCATTTTGCAATTGGATATCCGTTCTAGGTAGAATCAAAGATGCTGAAGACGCAAATGATAAAAGGGCTGCTTGAAGCCGGGTGTGATGAAGCGGGCAGAGGTCCGCTGGCGGGGAGTGTGTTCTGTGCCGCGGTCATCTTGGATCCGAATAGAGTGGAGCAGGTGCCCGAATTTGCATGGCTGAATGACTCGAAGCAGTTAACGGACAAACAGCGCTACGCCCTACGTCCTGTCATTGAACGGGAAGCCGTAAGTTGGGCCGTCGTGGAAGTGAGTGCCAAAGAGATTGACGAACGCAATATACTGCAATGTTCCATACTGGGAATGCAGCGAGCTTTGGATAAACTGAGTGTGCGACCGCAGCATATACTCGTGGACGGCAATAAATGGAAACCCTATGTGCCCGAAGGAGAACTGCTTGAGATCCCTGCGCATACAGTCGTGCATGGCGATGCTACGTATATGTCGATTGCTGCTGCAAGTGTGTTGGCAAAGACCTATCGGGATGATTATATGCTGCGGCTGGATGCTGAGTATCCGCAATATGGATGGGCTAACAATAAAGGGTATCCTACGGCTGAACACTATGCCGCATTGAAACAATTCGGACCGACACCCTATCATCGAATGAGTTTTAATTTGAAATTATAAATTTTTACAACTATGTTATTCTGTAAATGTAAACAAGAAGAAGAGAAAGACGAACGGCAAGAACAACAACAAGAGCAAGGGCAACAAACTCAAAAGCGTCCTCGCCGTAAGGTGGGTTGTTTAGGCGGCTGTTTGATTTTCTTTGCCGTGTATTTTCTCTGTAGTGCCATCTTAGGATGGATTATGGGTAGTACTTTCAGTTCGTCTCCGGTTAAACTGGAGGACAAGACGGTTTATCGTCTGCAACTGAAAGGAGACTTAGTGGAGCAGGGTCAGGAGGAGAATCCTTTTGCCGCGCTGTTCAGTTCGTTGCCCTATGGTAATTATGCAGAAGTAGAGACGGTAGGGCTGGATGATATCCTGAGTAATATCCGCTTGGCTAAGAACGATGAACGTGTCTTAGGTATATGGCTGGATAATGCGCAATTGAGTGCAACTCCCGCACAAGCCAAGGCTATCCGTGATGCGCTGCTGGACTTTAAGAGCAGCGGTAAATGGGTGATTGCTTCGGCTAAGAATTTTGGCCAGACTAGTTATTACATCGCTTCTGTGGCAGACCGTATCTGCATGGATCCGACTGGCTCAGTAGCATGGAATGGTCTATCAGCGCAGAAGATGTACTTCACTCGTTTGATGGAGAAGATCGGCGTAGAGATGCAGATCCTGAAAGTAGGTACCTTTAAATCAGCCGTTGAGCCGTACTTCCGTACGTCGATGTCCGAGGCCGATAAGTTACAGACACAACAATATCTGAGCGGAATCTGGTCGGAGTATAAAGCTGCGGTCAGTGCTTCTCGTGGCATTGATGAGGCGCAATTGGATGAAATGGCAGACCGTTACATGGGTTTGCAGGCTCCGAACGCACCGGTAGAAGCAGGTTTGGTGGATACACTCGTATATGTGCAGGACATAGATTCTCTGCTGCGTATCTATACCGGCACGAATGACTATAAGACCCTCACAACCGCTCAATTGGCACAGGTACAACGTCTGCCTTCTCGCGCCAAAGATAAAGTGGCTGTGCTCTATTTGGACGGAGAGATTTACGAAGAGGGTAACGAGGGTATCGTATCCAAGGATGTTGTAAAGACAATTAAGAAAATCGCTAAAAACGAGGATGTCAAGGCTTTGGTACTGCGCGTGAACAGTCCGGGTGGTTCTGCGGATGCAAGCGAAGCAATCTGGCGTGCGGTGCAGAACTTCAAAGCGGATGGTAAACCGGTAGTGGTGTCTATGGGCGGTCTGGCTGCTTCGGGTGGTTATTACATCTCTTGTGGTGCGGATTATATCTATGCGGAACCCACTACGATCACTGGTTCTATTGGTATCTTTGGTACAGTACCTAATGTAGCTAAACTGCGCGATAAGATCGGTTTGGATATCGATGGTATCTCTACCAACAAGCACTCGGATCTGGAGACCAACATGTTCTACAAGGGAATGAGCACGGAGGAGCATCAGTTATTGCAGACCATGGTAGAACGTGGATATGACCTGTTCACCAGCCGTTGTGCCGAAGGACGTCATATGACGCAGGATGAGATTAAGGCTATTGGCGAAGGACGTGTATGGTTAGGCACGAAGGGCGTAGAGATTGGTATCGTAGACGAACTCGGAAATATCGATGATGCCATTGCTAAGGCCGTTGAACTTGCCGGACTCGGTCAATATCAGTTAGCTTACTATCCCGAGAAAGTAGATCCGTTCGATGCCTTCTTGAAATCGCTCGATAACACGACCGAAGAAGAACGCCTCATCATGAAGGTTCGTTCCTTCTGCTCCAAACCGCGTATTATGGCCCTGATGGATGAAGTAATTATCCGTTAATACGTATCAGGTGTTGCGAAACATTCTCTATATTCCGCTGAGTTGGCTGTATACGATAGGAGTGGCGATTCGTCATCTGCTGTTCGACCAGCGTGTCATCCCTTCGTTTACCGTAGAGGTGCCTACAATCTGTGTGGGTAATATTGCGGTGGGTGGAACGGGAAAAACGCCTATGACAGCTTATATTGTGCAACTGCTCTTGGCGCATGGCTATCATCCGGCTATTCTCTCGCGCGGATACAAGCGTCGTACGCGTGGTTTCCTCTTGGCGGACACTGCTTCGACTGTTGATACTATTGGCGATGAAGCAATGCAACTGCATCGCGCTTTCCCCGAGGTGCCTGTTGCTGTTTGCGAGAATCGTGTGCGAGGGGTACATCAGTTGCAACGCCAAGTGAACGAATTGGATGTCGTGGTACTGGATGATGCGATGCAGCATCGGGCTATCCGTTGCGGCATGTACGTGTTACTCACACCCTATGACCGCTTATATATCGACGATCATATGTTACCCTGGGGAAGGTTGCGCGACCTGCCTTCGCGGGCTCTCAAAGCAAGTGCCGTCGTAGTAACCAAGTGTCCTGATAACTTACGCCCGATAGACATGCGTGTGGTAGACAACCGCCTGCATCTTCCTACCTATCAGTTATTGCATTTTACGGGACTGAACTATGCACCGATGGAGCAAGAGGGCACACCGCTCGTGTTGTGTGGCATTGCGCATCCGCATTATATGATGGACTACGTCTTGGCGCATTATCCCCATGCGCAGTTGATGGCTTTTGAGGACCATCATCGCTATACAGAACAGGATATAGAAGCGATTGTAGAAAAATCAAAGCCTTTTGATTTTGTACTGACGACGGAGAAAGACATACAGCGTCTTCGTACTACCTCGTTAGTAGAGCGGCTGGCTGCGATGAACAAACGTCTCATTGCCTTGCCGATCTCAATACGTTTCTATACGCCGCAGGCTGCTTTTGACCGACAGATACTCCAATATGTAGCAGAAAACAACAGAAAGAACACCCACTAATCAATACGAATGGACTGGATTAAACTCATACGACGTTTCGTGCCGCCTTATAAGGGCTCGATGGCATTGAATATCGGTTTTAACCTGTTATCTACTTTGCTGTCCCTCTTCTCGTTCGCAGCAATCATCCCGGTTCTCCGTATTCTATTCGGATTGACGGATATTGATGTAACACGCATCCCTATGGAGACAGTCAATGGGTTGCAAGAGACACTCAATGCGCTTCGAAATAATATGTATTGCGCGCTGAACGAGCAGATTGCCGTGCATGGCGCAGGGTATGTGTTATTCTGGTTAGGACTCTTTTTAGTGGGAATGACCGGCCTTAAATGTGTCACATCCTGGCTTGCCAACTATTTCATGGTTCCTATCCGTACGGGCGTGTTACGCGACTTACGAAAAGCTTTGTACGACAAAGTGCTTTCGTTGCCGATCGGCTATTTCACCGAAGCACGCCGTGGAGATGTGATATCCCGTATGACCAATGATGTGGGAGAAGTCGAAGCGTCTATCATGTCGGCGATGGACGTCCTTTTTAAAAACCCCATCATGATCATCATCTATATGACGACTCTGCTTGTTATCAGTTGGCAATTGACGCTCTTCGTCTTGGTATTACTGCCGATAGCGATCTTCTGTATCGGTCGTATCGGACGGAGTCTTAAGCGCACATCCATGAAAGGACAGGAACAGAATGCAGAGATTCTGTCGTCTATTGATGAGACCTTGCTCGGGCTGCGGGTAGTAAAAGGATTCAATGCGCAGGATAAACTGCGCGTACGCTTCAATCGACTCATCAACGAGACTCGTGCTACCTTTAATCGCATCAATCGTCGTTATTACTTGGCGCATCCGCTCTCGGAGTTCTTGGGCACAGCGCTGATAGCTGTCATCCTGTGGTTTGGTGGATTGCTTATTTTGGGAGACCACTCCATGATAGATGCCTCTACCTTCATCTATTATCTGGTAATCTTCTATTCTATCATCAATCCTGCGAAGGACCTGAGTAGGGCCTCTTACGGCATTCGCAAGGGAATGGCTTCATTGGAGCGCATCGATGCGATCTTGGAGACCGAGACGAAGATTCCCGAACCCGCAGTGCCGCAACCTGTCCGTTTTGAGCAACAAATTGCTTTCGAACATGTCTCCTTCCGCTACCAGGAGGATAAAGAGGTGCTTACGGATATCTCGTTAGCAATTCCGAAAGGTAAGACCGTCGCTTTGGTAGGTCAGTCCGGTAGTGGTAAAACGACGTTGACGGATCTTGTACCGCGATTCTATGATCCGCAGGAGGGTGCCATTACCATGGATGGAGTAAATATTCGTCGGTTTAATACACGTGACCTGCGTGCCATCATGGGCATCGTGTGTCAAGAACCGATTCTCTTCAATGATACGGTATATAACAATATCACCTTCGGAGTGGATACAACGCAACCCGCACCGAATGGTCTAACCTGGCCGCAGGCAGTGGAACAAGCGGCTAAGATAGCCAATGCACACGTGTTTATTGAGGAGATGCCTGAAGGCTATGAGACAATGATAGGTGATCGAGGTAGTCGTCTATCCGGTGGGCAACGCCAACGACTCAGTATAGCCCGTGCTATCCTTAAGAACCCGCCCATTCTAATTTTAGACGAAGCCACCTCTGCGCTCGATAGTGAGTCTGAGAAACTCGTTCAGGAAGCCCTCGAACACCTCATGCAAGACCGCACAACGCTCGTGGTAGCCCATCGTCTTTCCACCATCAAACATGCAGACTTAATATGTGTTGTACATGAAGGTAGAATAGTAGAGCGTGGTACACACAACGAATTATACGCTTTGGGTGGATTCTATACAAAACTCGTTGATATGCAGCAATAATGGCAAAAGGTAAGGTGTTATTAGGAATGTCGGGCGGAATTGATTCTACCGTCAGTGCTATGCTTCTGTTGGAGCAGGGCTATGAGGTGGTTGGTGTAACCTTCCGCACCTTCGATAGCATCAAAGAGTCTTGTCTCGCCAAGGAGAAAGGATGCTGTTCGATCGAATCCATAATGGAAGCAAAGCACAATGCTCAGAAGATGGGCTTCGAACATCATATTGTTGACTTCCGAGATACCTTTAAGCAATGCGTCATTCGTAATTTCATTGACGAGTATATGTCCGGACGAACGCCGAACCCCTGTGTGCTGTGCAATAGTCATATTAAATGGGGAGAACTGGTGCGCGTGGCGGATGAATTACAATGCGATTATATAGCAACCGGTCACTATGCGCGCATTGAGGAACGTGATGGACATGTATATCTGGCGCAAGCTGCAGATACCAAGAAAGACCAGACCTATTTCCTTTGGATGCTGACCGAAGAGCAATTGCGCCGAACAATTTTCCCCTTAGGAGACTTAACTAAAGATCAGGTACGCGATATTGCACGTCAACACGGCTATATCAAACTGGCAGAGAAACGCGAGAGTCAGGAGATTTGTTTCATTCCCGATAATGACTACCGTGCTTTCTTGCGCGCGAATGTGCCCGACTATAATGAACGCGTGCGTGCGGGTGAGTATGTTGATGCACATGGAAATGTGCTTGGTCGGCACGAAGGCTTTGTTAACTATACCATAGGACAACGCAAAGGCCTTGGTATCGCACTTGGTCATCCGGCCTACGTTACCCATATCGATGCAGTCACCAATCGCGTGACACTCGGCACGAATGAGGACCTTTTTGCTACACAACTGCAGTACCAGATAGTGCGTGCACTTCGTACAGTCAATAATACTGCTATCTCTGCCCGAATCCGCTATCGTAGTCAAGCTGTGCCGGTACAAAAGATAGACGGGAACTGCCTTTTATTTGCAGCTCCCGTCTGGGGTATTACTCCCGGCCAATCCATCGTCTTCTATCAAGACGGATTAGTCATTGGCGGAGGAATAATTAGATAACACGCTGGTTATTTTCCAAAATAACGTTTGTAAAGACCTTCGAAACCTTTACCGTGACGAGCTTCGTCACGAGCCATCTCGTGAACGGAGTCGTGAATCGGGTCGAGGTCCAGTTCTTTTGCGCGCTTAGCAATTTTGAACTTATCTTCGCAAGCACCTGCTTCAGCCATCATGCGTTTCTCGAGGTTTGTCTTGGTATCCCAAACAATCTCACCGAGCAATTCTGCAAAACGGGAAGCGTGATCCGCCTCTTCGTATGCATATTGACGGAACGCAGCTGCTATCTCCGGATAACCTTCACGGTCTGCTTGACGAGCCATAGCCAAGTACTGGCCTACTTCTGAGCATTCTCCCATGAAGTGTGCACGCAGACCTTCTGCAATGATCGGGTCTTTTACGTCTTTTGCTACACCTAACACATGCTCGCAAACAAAATTGAGTTTGTCGTCAGAAGCTACTTTCCATTCAACGATTTGTTTACATTGCGGACAACGCTCAGGAGCTTCAGTACCTTCGTGTACGTAGCCACAAATCGGGCAAATAAATTTCTTTGTCATAATTAATTTGAATTTGAGGGTTAATAAAAAAGTTATTTACATCCTTTAAAGGCATTTTTTCCAATTTCAACGTTTGTATCAAAGACCGGAGTCTTCAGATATTTGCATTCCAAGAAAGCTTCTGTACCAATGACGCGTAGTGAGTCATTCCATTCCACTTCACGCAGACTGCGACATTGACAGAATGCCCCATCGCCGATTTCCTTTAGGTTTTTATTCAACTGCACCTTGCGTAAACTGATACATTGCGCAAAGGCCGCACGGCATAGAAGCTTGAGAGAAGCAGGCAGTTTGATCTCTTCCAGCAACTTGCATTCCATGAACGCACCATCTTCAATCATATGTATATGATCAACGAGTCGGATTTCACGTAACTGCTGACAGTTATGAAAAGCGCGAACACCGATGCGGAAAGTGCTCTTGGGAATATTGATAATCTCTAAGGCAATACACCCCGAGAGCGCTTCGTCTCCGATGGCATATAGTCCTTCTGGTAAGTCAATACGGTATAAATGCGAGCAGCCTTGAAAGACTTGTTTGGAGAGCGAGTTAACTCCTTCCGGAATACTTACTCTACGCAGCGCAGCACAACCTGCAAAAGCTTGTTCTCCTAAGTATTGGAGCGAGGAGGGTAGGTTAATAGCTTCCAAACTGCTGCAACCTGCAAAGGCTCCGTCGTCAATACGCTTGAGTCGCGCAGGGAAGGTGATCTTCTTAATGCTGCGGCACATAAAGAAGGCTGCTTTCTCGATTGATTGAAGTTTCTCACTCAGCACTTGTTCCGTTAGGTTTTCACAGCCGTAGAAAACTCCGGCTCCGAGTTGCTCCAGTTCCGTCGGAAGTTTGGCATTGCGCAGTTTAACGCAGTTGTAGAACGCGAAATTGCCTACAGTCTTCACGGTCGCCGGAATCACTACATCCGTCAGGTTCTCGCACCCCATGAATGCCGCAGTAGGTATGGCCGTAATGGTATTTGGTATCTCTACGCTCTTGAGATTCTTTTTGTTGGCAAAAGCTCGCTCAGCGATCAGACGAATAGGAGTCTTGTTCTTGAAGACATATTTAGCGGGCAACTCGTTGTTAGTTGCAATCAGACAATCATCGATAATGAGTGCACCTTTCTTCCACTTATTCTCATTGAGCGCGATGCCGCTGCCCGTGAAGGCTTCTTCACCGATGGAGGTAATGGTGGGCGGAATGACAATCTTCTGCAGGTTCTTGCAATCCCGGAAAGTCTCATGGTCAATGCGGTTGATGCACGCGGGGATTTCTACGCGCTGAATAACCTTATTACCTTGAAAGGCCCCGGCCGCTATAATTCTTGTTCCTTCAGGCACCGCAAAACGCGGCTTGATATTTTTATCCGTGGCAATCAGCACGCTGTCAATCCACAGACAGCCTTCGGTCCAATTGCTTTTATTAAGGAGAATCCCCGTTCCTTCAAAGGCAGAACGATATACTTGTTTTAGCGTTTTCGGTAGCACAATAGCCGTAAGATTTTTACATCCTTTAAAGGCTTTGTCGCTGATACCCACAACAGTATACGAGTTCTGACCTACTTGAATTTGTTCCGGGATAAAGATTTCTCCTGTTGCCCGAGGATTTAATGCCACCTCTGCGGTCATATGATTCTCGTCAAAGGTGTAGTTGATGTCCTGATACTGAGCTTCTCCTGCCATTAGACATGAGAAGGGCATGAGGCAAAATACTAAGAACAATGGAACGATGTTAATTCTATTTCTCATGAGCGTATAAAATGAAGTTTTAATCGACATATCGTGTATGCAATAATGAATTTTCCTCGCATGGATGCCCCCTTTCGTTTAGCGCGAAGAGCTTGTAGCACGCGCTTCTGAGCCTCCGGGTGCGAATGGGCTGTGGTGCTTTCCGGATTGGCTGTGTAGTGATAGCCGTCGTAGCGGATAATACGGCATGTCGCACCGCTCAACCAAAGATCAACGGACCATAGTACGTCTTCGTAAATCATCCCTTCGGGAAAGCGCAGCTGTGCAATCGCTTCGCGTCGATAGAGCCGCATGCAAGGAGAAGTGAATTGGTGTACGGAAGAGGGTGTTTTCTGTACTCCGTTGCGGGTGTAGCCGCTTTGTACATAGTCTACGCCCTTTATTGCAGCTATGTGCTTCTCGCACCAGTCCTGCGATATTGCATCATCGGCATCCACAAAAGCGACATACTCCCCTTTGGCATGCTTTAACCCCCGGTTGCGCGCCGCCGACTGTCCTGCGTTCGGCTGATGATAGACTTCAAGCCGTGCGTCTTTCGCAGCCCATTCTTGCGCGATGGCGAGACTGCGATCGGTACTCCCGTCATCCACTAGGATAATTTGCAAATCCTTCTCTGTTTGACAAACAAGGCTTGTAATGCAAGCAGAAAGGTACTTTTCAGCGTTGTATATGGGGATGATAAAACTAATCATTAATAAACGCGATTGCCTAAAATCGTGTATACTTGGCCGTCAATCTCAATGAATATCTGACCATTTTGGATAAACTTGCGTGCAGCAGGCAATACCTGCAAGTCGTCAATACCTTCTCCGCTACTTTTTCCTAAGCGAAGACCTACTAACACGGCATCATGGTCGGAATATTTATACGAACTGTATCCGGATGTGTTGATGTGATAAGCATAGGCTCCGGTGACTTGATCTGCCATCGTGCTATTAGCCATAGCGTGGTCAAGGATACCTTTCTCGCCATAATAATTATAGGTGTATGCATTCGGGTCGAAACGTACCAATTGCTCTTCATATCCCGCCTTGATCAGGTTCTGAATAGGAGTCTCTTCCGTGTAGGCATTTAGGTCGCCCATTATAAGAATATCATCGTCGCTTGAGACATAATTCAGTTTCGATATGAGTTTAGAGGCATTCTGAATACGAATGCTCTCTCCGTCGTCAGAGCCGCTGCTTTTCGCCTTGAAATGGTTCATTGACAGCACGAATAGTTCATTCGTGGCATTCTCCTTGAACGCTTGAATGCGCATGCGGGCGTTATATTCGCCTGAACTGTAAGGGGATAGGGTGGATCCGGATGGAGTCACCTTCTCTTTGTTGTAGATAAATCCGGCTTTAAGCGGCATGTAACCGCTGCTGGATTGAGAAGCAGATAGGTTGTCGGTAACATACGTATACACCTCTTGACCGTATATCTCATTCATCGCATTGCAGATATAACTGAGCACTTCTTGGTTGCGCTCCACTTCACAAATGGCTACGATATCCGCTTCAAGGGCCACAAAGACATTAGCCATCTTATTGGTCTTGGCAACAAACTGCTCCTCTGTTTTGCATGACGAGTTGGAGGCCGTCAAGTCCATCAGGTAGTTTTGTGCGTTTTGTGCAACGATGTGAATGCGTGCACTGCCTACATCCGGAATGGTAACAGGACTGGTCCACGCAAAAATCTGTACGCTCACCGCAATGAGCAAAAGGGTAAAAAGATTTCGTTTCATGATAATATAGTTTTTATGATTTCTTCAAGTTTTCGGCACTGTGCTTCGCGCGTGAACTCCTCTCTATGCACGCTTTGTTGATGCGTATAGCCTTTCTCTTTCCATTGTTTATATTGGCCTTGTATAAATGCCTTAATTTCTTCCTCATCTTCGGTCGCTATACCGGCCTTCGTGTATGCGATAAGATCCGCTAATGCGCCTTTGTCGGAGGGCACACAGAGCACCGGTTTATTGCAACCCAATGCCTCATAGAACTTCGTGGTCAGCATGCCGTGTGTCTCGGTACTTGTCAGTACTAACATGATACTGCTCTCCCGTACTGCCTCTCCTAACTGTTCGTGTGCGATGGGCTCTTGCTGCGGAGTATGAACATCCAATAGGATGGAAGATGATTTACATGCCTCAATTACTCGCTTCACTTTCTCCAAACCGGCTTTCTGCCATGCGAAGAGACTGCCGATATACGATATCTTAAAGACCGTAGTGGGGGTGTCTGATGGATAGAACACTTGCTCGTCGAAGCCGTTATATACTACGGTGACCGGAACACGATGTTTTGTGATGGTTTGGATGAATTCTGCATGCCAAGGAGATATAGTCGTGATAGCCTTCGCTTGACGTAATACTGCATTCCTGCGCCTTCTGTGTATTGCCCGATAGATACCCAGGAAAGGCATCAAGAACCGAGACTGATGCTGATATTGATACCTCGAGTCATTCACCTGTTCTTCCAAGTCTCGAATATCGCATACCAAAGGTATATTGAGTCGTCTGGCAATGCGTGCTGCAGCCCCTAAGGGAGAGTCATTGAAGCTTGAACAAAGGACGAGATCATATGGCTCATTGCCGGATAGCCGATGAATAAACCGGCTCGCAAAAGCGCGATTATACCAGTCGGTCAACAATGTCCATATAGCCTTCGCCAACCACTCAAGCGTGCCACCGTGATACATTCGAATCGTCTGAATGGGGTAGGCGTGCGTAAACGTCAGTGGCTTACCATCTTCCGTTAATAGGGTTACGCCGTATCCTTTTCGTGCCAAATAATCGCATAGATAGCGCACACGCGGGAGATACCCGGGTGCTACCATCGGATCGGAAACAACTAATATGTTTGGCTTGCGGGTGCTCATTTGATCAAGGCCAATATCTTCGGGTATAATGCGCGGTGATAAGACTCGCCTGCAAAATTGTTATTATGCCACAGCAGACATAAATCGCCGTGGTGTAATTTAACCTTCGCAATCAAGCGCTCACACAAGAAGTATGCCTCATCTTCCGTTAAATGCATATACTTACTCAATGTGGTATCCATCACCATTAGCGGATGTAACGTAAGGTTCGTTAACTGCATCGTTTTCGGATTAATCCATCGCACGGCGCGGCACGTCTGCAGACGGAATCCGGCTTGGTCCGCAAAACCCATTGTGAAATCGTCGGTATAACCCGCATCCGCTAAGCGCTGCAACTGCTCAATGGAGCAGCGCAAGTAATGAGCGCGGTACATCTTACTGTATTCAATAGCTGGTATAGAACCGTAGTAACTGCCATGCACGCCAAGATAGACGTTATTATGACGAAGCATGTGCTTCAAGCGTCTCCAGTCACGTCCGTGTAGGCAGTATTGTGGATAATCATACCCTCTCCCGCGAGTGCGCTTAACAAAATAGATTGGCTCTGCTTTCTTGACTTGACGGTCTTGCTCGAGAATCCATGGAAAAGTGTACAAAGGGTCTTGGTGAATATCCCGTAACGCAGCCCAAACCGCTTTCCCCTCTCCACGTCGCAAACCACCTAACGCACCGCGTAAATGACGGTATTGACTAATCGCATCAATGTCATGCGTCAAATAAATATGATGATATCCGCTTTCCGGTAGTGGCATATTCAGTTGCTTCAACACCAATCGAGCATACTCGTCCAAACGAGGAATTTGCAAACGACTCTTTTGATTTAACATCGAATAAGCAGCTAAGAATCGTCCGTGTTCATCGCGTTTCGTATTCAGCACTTCTTCCGCACGAGAAGTGAAGAAAAAGACAGTGTACACGATATCTGTACGAATAATCGTCTTGCCCTTCGAGGGTTGCTCCACTTCCGGCTTTTTCAACTCAGGCAGAATAAGGTCCTTTCCTAAATGACCATTTGGGACGATGATGACATCGTGTGTCTCCAGCTCTTTCTCGTCTGCAGTGTAGGCTACACGGGCTGCGGCTTCGGTGTCTCCGTAGCACAACCACTCAATGATATAATCAATAATTTCTTTCATCTTTCAACTCTCACTCAGTATTTCCCATTCGTATAGTTTCTGTTCTATCTGATGTTTGATGGTTTCGTACTTTTGAAAGTTCTCCGTCGTTTGATTTTCCGTAATGGCCAGTAGTTGCTCCATTTCCGCCTGTTTCGCTTCTAACGTTGCAATAGTCTCTTCTACTTCCGCAATCTGTTTCTCTTTCTTTCTTCGCTCTGCTGCTGCAGCTTTTTGAGCAGTGTAGTCCTGCTTGGAGGAACTCGGAGTATTCTGATTCGACAGAGTATTCGGATTACTTGGATTCTTTCGTTCCAATTCCTGTAAACTGTCCATCTTCTTTGCTCGTAGGAAATCATAGATGCCGCCTAAATGCTCTTTGACCCGACCTCCTCCAAACTCGTATACTTTACTTACTAATCCATCCAGGAAATCACGGTCGTGACTGACGCATATAAGAGTTCCGTTAAAATCCTGCAGCGCTGCTTTTAGCACATCTTTGGATGGCATGTCCAAGTGGTTCGTCGGCTCATCCAGTATCAGTAAGTTACACGGCTCTAACAATAGACGTATCATCGCTAAGCGACTGCGTTCTCCTCCGCTCAACACCTTCACTTTCTTCTCACTCGCCTCACCGCCGAACATGAATGCACCCAGAATATCACGTATCTTAGTCCGGATATCGCCGACTGCTACATAATCAATCGTCTCAAAAACCGTCAGGTTCTCATCCAGCAGCGCGGCTTGATTCTGAGCGAAATAACCGATCTTGACATTGTGCCCGATCTTGAGGTTTCCCAAATAGTCCAATTGCCCCATGATGCATTTCACCAGCGTCGTCTTGCCTTCTCCGTTCTTACCTACAAAAGCTACTTTCTCACCTCTCCGAATCGTGAAGGTTACATCGTGAAATACATTATGTGTCCCAAAATCTTTGCGCAGATCTTCTACAATCAGAGGAAAATCACCACTGCGCGGAGCGGGTGGGAAACGCAGATTTAACTTACTGGTGTCCTCCAAATCCACTTCTAACCGCTCTAACTTATCCAACTGCTTGATGCGACTCTGCACCTGTACTGCTTTTGTGGCTTTGTAACGAAAGCGCTCGATAAACTCCTCCGTATCCTGAATCATTTTTTGTTGGTTCTGATATGCTCTTACTTGTTGTTCGTGCCTTTCTTTACGTAACTCCACAAAGCGAGTATAATTAACATTGTAATCATAGATTCGTCCTAAGGTGATTTCGATCGTTCGCTGACATACATTATCGATAAACGCCCGGTCGTGACTTACCATCAGTACAGCCGAGGGACTGCTTTTCAAAAAATCCTCTAACCATTGTATGGACTCGATATCCAAGTGATTGGTCGGCTCGTCCAATAGCAGTAAATCCGGATGACTCAATAATATCTTCGCCAACTCAATACGCATGCGCCAACCTCCACTGAACTCACTACACGGTCGGTCGAAGTCTCTGCGTTCAAAACCTAAACCGATCACAGTGCGGTCCATCTCGGCTACAAAGCGTGCCTCGTCTTCGTGTGCAACCAGCATCATCTCTTCGCGGAGCGTACGGTCGTCGTGAAAAAGCATCACTTGCGGCAAGTACCCTATCTTCATATCGGTTTCACGGGCAATGCGACCACTCGTTGGTTGGTATTCTCCCGCAATAAGACGAAGCAAAGTTGTCTTGCCCGCTCCATTCTTACCCACCAAGGCAATCCGTTCCTTCCGGTTGATGAGGAACGTGATATCGTCCAACACCGGGCGGGACGAGAACTCCATCGATATGTGATCAATTGTCAGCATTCTGTCCGTATAGTTTTTTATTCAGTACGCGCCATAGAATTAGCGTTAAAATCGTCGCCAAAGCAAAATCTGCAAATAACAATAACCATATATTCCAGTTTCGCCCTAAAATAGCCAAGCCAATGAAGAGCAGACTGGCGCTTAACAATACACAGGTCGTCTGAAGGTGATTTAAACCTGTGCGCAGAAGCAAGTGATGAATATGATTCTTATCCGGCGCAAAAGGACTGCGGTGTTGCTTGATGCGCGTGAGGCTGACGCGGATGGTATCAAAGATAGGGATGGTCATCACGCAGATAGCTACCGCTGGAGCAGCGCTCATATGATAAACCTCCGGCACTACATGATACGCATTCTGCTCGCAGAAACGGAAGACGAAAGCTGTCAGTAGATATCCCAATAGCAAACTGCCCGAATCGCCCATAAAAATCTTACCTCGATGACCAAACACATTATAGATGAAAAACACCGCCAGCGAACCGATCATACAAATCGCTAATATTGACCAACTGGTAGAACCCACCAGCCCGAAATAGATAGCGAAGAAAAGGCAGTATAGGATACCCAAACCGCTCGCCAAGCCGTCAATACCGTCAATCAAATTGATCGCGTTAATGATGGCTATCAGTACAAAGAGCGAGATGATATAACTCGGTATGATACCCATTTCACCTATACCGAAGATGCCATGAAGATGTGTCAGACGTAGATTTCCAAAACCAATCAACGCGATGCCCGCCAAGGTTTCTCCCAATAGCTTGGATAAAGGAGTCAACACCAGTACATCGTCGATAAAACCAACGGCCATAATAGCCGCAATACCAATCAAAAAGAACTGGTTATTCGTGATCTGTGAATAGTCAAATAACAGGTACGAGAGCATCACGCTGAAGTAGATATCCAGACCGCCGATATTAGGTACCTCACCCGTGTGACTCATTCGTTTGTTCGGACGAACGACAAAGCCCTTCGCTTTTGCGATGCGAAGTACGACGGGCATACCTATCCAGCCCAAAATAAAACTGACAATGCCGATCAAATAACTATGTTCGATAAAAAACGCTTGTATCATTGTGGATCTAATTGCTCATAAATGGAATTGTTACTAATGTATTCCGGCACAATCTGTTTCATCAACTTAACAGTAGTGAACGGTTTAGCCATACGGCTTGTCTCAATTAACTTGTCTATCGCTTGACTTACTTCATCGAATTCAAACTCTCTTACGCGAGCCACCATGATCTTTTGGTTACTCGTCGGCATGGTAATTTCTTTCTGGTTCAGCAGTTCCTCGTATAACTTCTCGCCGGGACGCAGACCCGTGAAGACAATCTGAATATCCTTCTCCGGAATATAACCCGCCAAACGAATCATGTTACGCGCCAAATCCAGTATCTTTACCGGCTTACCCATGTCAAATACATATATTTCACCGCCCGCTCCTAACGTACTGGCTTCCATCACCAAACAACAGGCTTCCGGAATAGTCATGAAATAGCGAATGATATCCGGATGAGTTACGGTCAACGGACCTCCTGCCGCAATCTGTTTGCGGAAGAACGGTATGACCGAACCATTGCTGCCCAATACATTGCCGAAACGGGTCGTGATGAACTTTGTACACGAGGCATTCGTCTTGTGTAATTTACGGAAAAGCGACTGTACGTATATCTCCGCAATACGTTTACTTGCGCCCATGATATTAGTCGGGTTAACCGCCTTATCCGTAGAAATCATTACAAAGCGCTGTACACCGTATTTAACAGCTAAGTCCGCCATGTTCTTCGTCCCTAACACATTCGCCTGAATAGCCTCATTCGGATAACTCTCCATCAAAGGCACATGTTTGTATGCTGCGGCGTGATAAACGACGTCAGGACGCATCTCATTGTATATTTGCTCGATACGCTCGCGATTGCGCACGTCCGCAATAATAGGTATGAAACGGGAATCCGGATAGTTGGCATGCAAATCTAACACCAAATCATGCAGAGGCGATTCGGCGATGTCTAACAGAATCGTCACTTGCGGCTCATATTTCTGTATCTGACGAACTAACTCACTTCCGATACTACCTGCAGCTCCGCTTACCATCACTACGCGTTGGTGGATAATTTGACGCACGTTCTCCGTGTTTACTTCAATCTGTGGACGCTCCAACAGATCTTCAATCTTAATCGCATCAATTCGACCGATACGCATCGCGTCTATTGCCTCGACGTTGTCGAACTGCGTGAAGTACGGGGTCGTTAAGATACGAATGTTATGGTCGATAAAAACCTGTAAGTCTTTCGCCGGATTAATCTTACGCATCTTCATCGGCGATACAATGACATGTTTAATCCCGCGTTTCTCCATCCAGTGAAATAGACTCTCATTCAACGGCCGCACGCGCAGACCTGCCAACGCATATCCGCGACGTTCATCAGGTTCGGTGATGAATCCTACTGGACGATACGGACTGTTTCCGACCGAGCTGAGCATTTTCGCTATCGCAATACCTGCAACTTGAGTGCCGTAAATCATCACCGGAGGATTCCCCTGGCTTCGCTCAAAAGTATCATTCAACGTCTTAACGCCTACGCGTAGCGAGAAAAGCAATACAAACGAAATGGGAACATAGACGGCAATAACCGTGTTCATGAACGGATGTTCTCCAACCACATGGTCCATGACGAGATTAACAACTATCAGTACGAGTCCTGTCGAGATATTCGATAGCAGAACTTTGATCGTATCGATAAACGTCGAATAGCGAATGATTCCCGAATATGTCTGGAAAATGCAGAAGAATGCCAACTGCACAGCCATGATAATCAAGAACTGCACTCCGATGGGTATCAGCTGAAGGTCTAAATTCCCATAGTGAAAAAATCCGCTACCGATCCACACGCTTAACCAGAAAGCGATGCTGCAGAGTAGCAAATCCATCATCAATACTCCCCAACGGGGAAGATAATCCTTTAAAATACTATTTCGCATGGTTAGATTCTATAATTTGGGCAAGATACTTGCCGGTATAACTCTCTTGATGCCGGGCTACCTCTTCCGGGGTACCCGTACAAACGATATATCCGCCTTCTGTTCCTCCTTCCGGACCTAAATCAATCACGTGGTCGGCTGCCATAATCACAGACGGATTGTGCTCAATGATGATAACGGTGTGACCGTTGCTGATCAGCCTGTTTAAAGCCTTCAGCAGCACCTCGATATCGCGCTGATGCAAACCCGTTGTCGGCTCGTCAAAGACAAAGATCGTCGGACGGTTCTCTTCCTGCGCAAGGAATGAGGCTAACTTAACACGTTGACTCTCTCCGCCCGATAACGTACTACTGCTTTGGCCTAACTGGATATAACCCAAACCTACATCCTGCAGCGGTTTAAGTCGTTTGACAATTTTTGCACACGTCTCGTCTTCGCTGAAGAACTCAACCGCCTGATTCACGGTCATACAAAGCACATCGTATATCGATTTACCCCGATAGTGAACATCTAGTATGTCTTGCTTGAAACGCTTGCCGTGACATTGCTCGCATTCAATCACAAGGTCCGCCATGAACTGCATCTCAATCGTAATCGTTCCTTCGCCTTGACATGTCTCGCATCGACCGCCCGGGGTGTTGAAAGAGAAATAGGCAGGACTGAAACCTAATTGTTTCGACAGGGCCTGCTCGGCATATAATCGCCGTATCTCATCGTACGCCTTCAAGTACGTCACTGGGTTGCTGCGGCTCGAACGACTAATCGGGTTCTGGTCCACATATTCGATGTCGCGCATGAGATGCAGACTGCCTTTGATATGACCGAAATCACCCGTGTGCTCCATAATCACGCCGCCATAGTGCTTCTTCAGAGCAGGGTAGAGCACTTTGCTGACCAGACTCGACTTACCACTTCCGCTCACACCTGTCACCACTGTCATCACATGCAGCGGAAAACGAACTGTCAGATTCTTCAGGTTGTTCTCGCACGCACCTTCCACTTCGATATAGTTATTCCAATGGCGTCGCTGGGTCGGGATATCGATTTTGAACCACTCCGATCGAGGTTTGCCCTCATACACAATTTCTCCGCCATGACGTCCGGCGGCAGGACCGATCTCAATCACATGGTCCGCTGCGGCTATGATATCCGTGTCATGCTCCACGACAACTATCGTATTCCCTAAGTCGCGCAACTCTTTCAGCACATGAATCAGTAATTCCGTATCTCGCGGATGCAATCCGATGGATGGCTCATCCAGCACATACAACGAACCTACCAGACTGCTGCCCAACGACTTCGCTAAGTTGATACGCTGACTCTCGCCGCCCGACAAGGTGTTGCTCTGGCGGTTCAACGTCAGATAACTTAATCCTACATCGTGCATGAACTGAAGCCTGTGATTAATCTCAATCAACAGCATCTCTGCCGCTTGCTGCTCGATTGCTGGCAACTGCAACGCATCAAACCACGTCTGCAGTTCCGAAATCGGCATCGCGCATAACTGTTGGATATTCTTGCCGTTGATCAGCACGTATTCCGATTCTTTGCGAAGATGAAAACCGCGACAAACAGGACAAATCGTCTTCCCCTTGTAGCGTGCTAACATCACCTTGTATTGAATCCGGTTATACTGCTTCTCTTCCAACTCCTTGAAGAAATCATGCAAGCCTCGGAAATATTCATTTCCTGTCCAAATAAGCTGTTTCTGCTCATCCGTCAAGGCATAGAATGGCGTGTGAATCGGAAAATCGAACTTCGCCGCATTCATTACCAGCGCATCTTGCCATTCCTTCGTCTTCTCTGTCTGCCAACAAGCTATAGCCTGTTCGTATACTGATTTGGACTTATCCGGAATAACCAAATCTACATCAATACCGATTACCGAACCTACACCCTTGCATTCCGGACACGCTCCCACCGGATTGTTAAAATCGAATAAATGCTCACTCGGCTCTATAAACTGAATGCCGTCTGCCTCGAAGCGCTCGGAGAAAACTTTCGTCCTTGGTACATTATCCCATTGGGCCTGCACCTGACATTCTCCATTTCCTTCAAAGAAGGCTGTCTGAACACTGTCCGCAAAGCGGTTGCTTGTCGCCTGCTCGTGGTCCACGATGATACGGTCGACTAACAGATAAGCCTCATGCCCTTTTGCCTGTTTCCAAGTCTCTGCATCCAAACGAACAGTGTCCCCGTCTATCATCAAGCGACTGAAACCCTGACTTAACCACAATGCCATTTGTTCCTTCAACGTCCTACCTTCCGGCAGTACTATCGGACTCAGCAAATACAGACGAGTACCCTTGGGCAAACTCTCCATGTATTGCACGACATCGCGAATCGTATTGCGCTTCACTTCTTCCCCGCTCACAGGCGAGTAGGTGTGGCCTACGCGCGCGAAAAGTAATTTCAGATAGTCATAGATCTCCGTGACCGTCCCTACGGTGGAACGGGGATTGCGACTCGTCACTTTCTGTTGAATGGCGATGGCAGGAGGGATGCCTTCGATCTTCTCTACTTCCGGCTTCTGCATGCGACCCATAAACTGACGCGCATAAGCACTCAGACTCTCTACATACCGCCGTTGACCTTCTGCATAGAGGGTGTCGAACGCTAACGAACTCTTGCCGCTACCGCTCACTCCGGTCACCACTGTCAATTGATTGCGCGGTATATCTACCGACACATGTTTCAAATTGTGTGTGTCCGCTCCCTCTATTCGGATGAAATCTTCTGTCACAATGCTTTCTGCCAAACCCTTATCGAATAGCTGCTACTGCCTCCTCTTTCAGACGCAAGTACTCACTACTCGTCATGTCGCGTTGAGCCTTTGTTAACTTTGGAACACGAATCTGCGTACCTACAGGCACATTACTCGGGTTGTCAATACGATCTCTGTTCGCATCATACAGATACGGCCAGTAATCCGGATGACCGTAGTATTTACGGGAAATCCAAGCCAGACGACTACCTTCGGTAATCTCTTCTGTCAACAGCAACTCCTCATATTTGGCCTTCTTAGGCTCTTCTTTCTTGGTTGCAACCGGCTTGGCTTCTGCCTTTTGATCTTTCTGAACCTCGGCCTTCGGAGCTTCGCTTTCTGCTACTTGCTCTGCGGCCTCTTCCGGCACTTCCAGAACTAACTCGTCCTCTGCCGCTGCAGCCTCAACCTCCTCACTCGGAGCCGAGCTCTTGTTGAACAACTCGATCTTATCAACTTTCTCCTTCAGAATATCAAACCACTCGCAAACTTGCTTGCGCAGGAAGAAATAGCCTACTACGCAGAGAATTAACAAGATGATGAAGAAAATCAACAACGCACGCAAGAAATAATTCTTTTTCTTGGCTGGCTTCTCCAATACAATCAGCGGCTCTACCTCTTCTTTCTGCTCTTCAGTCACAGGCTCTTCCTCCTTCGGCTCTTCAGCCACAGGCTCTTCCTCCTTCGGCTCTTCCGCAGGAACTTCTGCGATTACCGGCTCTGCCACTATAGGTTCTTCCTCCTTCGGCTCTTCAACCGGAGCAGCTTCCTCTACCGGCTCTTCAGCCACAGGCTCTTCCTCCTTCGGCTCTTCAACCGGAGCAGCTTCCTCTACCGGCTCTTCCGCCTTTTCTTCCTTTGGAAGTTCACCCAGGTCACCTAAGATATCTACGATCTCATCCGCCTGAGCACCTAACTTCTGAATCGGCTCAAGAGCCTCAACAGCCTCACCGGCCTCCACTTTCTCGATCAACTCTTTTACCCCCGCCTCGGGAACAAAAGAAACCTTGTTGTAGCCTTCAATCGTGATCTCGCTACCGGTTGTTACATCCACGCTTTTACGCGGAGCAACAGCTTGTAACTTAAATGTACCCAGACCGTTGATCTTTACTTGTTTTTCTGTCTTCAGCGCTTCTAATAACTGTGCATTGAATGCAGTCAGGAAGGTGTTGGCATCCTTCTCGCTGATGTTCGCACGTTGCGCTAACGCACGACGTAATTCACTCCAACTTAATTTATCTGCCATAACTTAGAGTTTTTTAAGTTCTTCTTTTACGTTTGCTGTGGCTTTGAAAACCAACTGATTCTTACTCGGCGCAATAGTACGCTCACCCGTTCGAGGATGAACAATCGTCCGCTCTTTGCGCTCTTTTACTTCCAAGGTTCCTAAACCCTGTAACTGAATGGCCTTGCCGTCCATCAGATTCTCACGCATGATAGCAGTCGTCGTCGCCAATAACTGCTCCGCGTCTTTCTTACTCAGGCCCGATCCAGATACAATCAAGCCAATGAATTCTTTCGTTAGCATGGTATAATAAAATTTTTTAATTTATATTTCTCCGTAAAGATCAAATTCTTCGGCCTTGATAATTTTTACGTCATAAAAATCACCAATTTCCAATGACCTGTTACCAATATTTTCAATCAGCACCTCGCAATCAACCTCCGGACTGTCAAACTGCGTCCTTCCGATCCAGTACTCTCCTTCCTTGCGATCAACAACCACCTTCTCCGTCTTACCGACAAACCCCTGCATCAACTCGCCGCTAATCGTCTGTTGAATAGCCATCAACTCCTCCACGCGTTTCTCCTTCACCTCTTGCGGGATATCATCTTTATAGTGTTTGTTCGCATAAGTCCCCTCCTCGTCGGAATAAGCAAAACAACCCATTCGGTCAAAGCGCATCTCCTTCACCCATTCCTTCAATTCCTCAAAATCCTCTTCTGTCTCACCCGGATGACCCACCAACAGCGTCGTCCGTAAACAGATACCCGGTACTTTCTCCCGAATCTTGCGAATTAACGCATCCTGTTCAGCGCGCGTGATATGTCTTCTCATCAAACCCAACATATGATCCGTACAATGTTGCAGAGCAATATCCAGGTACTTACAAACATTCGCATGTCTTGCCATCACGTCCAACAACGCCTCAGGAAAATCCGTCGGGTAGGCATAATGCAATCGAATCCATTCTACACCCTCTATCTGAGCCATCTCATCTACCAATTCCGGCAGCATGTGTCTTCCTTTCGCCTCTAACCCTTCGCCTTTCGCCTTCTCTCCCTCCCTTGAGCGGGTGAAGAGCTCTGCTCGATCGGACTGCCGGTGGCAGCCCGTAGAACAAACCGGGGTGGGGTTTCCCAAATCCAACCCGTAACTGCTGAGATCCTGCGCAATCACATTGAACTCCTTCACTCCCTGACTCACTAACCATCTTACCTCGTCCAATATCTCCTTCTTCGGCCGACTCGTGTGTCTGCCTGTAATCAACGGAATCGCGCAATACGAGCACATCCGGTTGCATCCCTCACTTATCTTCAAATATGCATAATGCCTCGGTGTCGTGAGTTTACGTTCATAAGAAGCGCAGCGATAACTTTCAACTTTCAACTTTAAACTTTCAACCATTTTGGCAAAGTCAAATTTCCCGTAGTATTCATCCACCTCCGGCAACTCTTCCTCCAACTCGGCACGGTAGCGTTCGCTCAAACAACCCATTACGATCAACTTCTTCAGCTTCCCTTTCTTCTTACGTTCCGCCATCTGAAGGATCATGTGGATACTCTCTTCTTTCGCGTCGCCGATAAAACCGCAGGTGTTGATCACGCACACTTCCCCTTTCGGATCTTCCGCATCATGCACACACTTCCAGCCTGCAACCTCTAACTGTCGCATCACCCGCTCTGCATCTACCAGATTCTTCGAGCATCCTAATGTTATAAAATCTACTACGCCTTTCTGCATAATTCTTCTCCCTCCCTTGAGGGGAGGGTTGGGGAGGGGTTCTTTAATTTCCAAGGTCGCAATGGAACTTAAGCCTTACGAGCCGCACGTGCATCTCGTCGTAATAGTCTTCGCCAAGCTCTGCCATAGCCTTCTTGATGTTATCGTCATCCGCATTCTTGAAGTAGTCGTATATCTCTTCCTCCTCATCCGGATCAAGCACTTCTTTGATGAAGTAGTTGATGTTGATCTTCGTGCCGCTGAAGACGATTGCCTCCAACTCGTCCATCATCTCCTCCATACTCATGCCGCAACTCTCCGCCAAGTCATCCAGATCCACACGACGGTCGATCGCCTGAATGATCTGTTTCTTTCGCGTCGAACGTTTGGCTACCGTGCGGATTCGCATGTCGTCCGGACGGATGATCTCGTTCTCTTCCACGTATTCTTTAATAACGCGCAAGAACTCATCGCCGTAACGTTTTGCCTTCGCTACACCTACACCCGGGATCGTCAATAACTCATCCATCGTGATGGGGTAGGTCGTCGCCATGGCCTCCAGACTCGGGTCCTGGAAAATCACAAACGGTGGTACATCGTTCTTCTTCGCCTGCTTGCGACGAATATCTTTCAATATCGAGAACAACACCTCGTCCGCCGCGGCACACGTAGCAGCAGCGCCGTCCATCATGTCATCGTCGTCGTTCTGCACCTCGATCGGCACTTCGAACTTACCCGGCTTGCGAATGAATTTCTTTCCCTCTTTCGTTAACTTCAGGTCGCCGTACGAATCCACGTCTTTCGTGATCATACCTACCAGCAAGGCCTGACGTAAAATGGCATGTAACGTGCTCTCTTCCTCATCGCTCGCAGCACCGAAGTTCTCCAACTCGTCGTGGTGATAACTCATCACTTCCGCCGTCTGGTTGCCGTGGAGAATATCTACGATATGCTCCGCACGATGTTTCTCGTTCACCTGCTGAATCGTCTCCAAAGCGATCTGCAGCAACTCACTCGCATCCACCTGTTTGTAGGTCTTACGGCAGTTGTCGCAGTTACCGCATTTCTCCTCGGTATATTCCTCTCCGAAATAGTGCAACAGCAATTTACGCCTACAAATCGTACTCTCTGCATAACTCTGTGTCTCAAACAGCAACTGGTTGCCTATGCCGATCTCCTTCGGAGTCTTGTCTTTCTGAAAACGTCTCAAACGTTCGATGTCATCCGGGCTGTAGAAACACAAGCAGATACCTTCTCCGCCGTCACGACCTGCACGACCTGTCTCCTGATAATAACC
This sequence comes from uncultured Bacteroidales bacterium, assembly GCA_900320865.1. Classification (GTDB taxonomy): domain Bacteria; phylum Bacteroidota; class Bacteroidia; order Bacteroidales; family Paludibacteraceae; genus Colicola. The sequence continues at coordinate 95,776 of ONTT01000007.1, forward strand.
TTCCAGACTCTTCGGAATATCGTAATGTACTACAAAACGCACATCCGGCTTGTCAATACCCATTCCGAACGCAATCGTTGCTACGATCACCTGACACTCCTCCATCAGGAACGCATCCTGGTTCGCACTTCTCGTCTGTGCGTCCATTCCCGCGTGATAAGGCCGTGCACTAATACCGTTCACCTTCAGCACTTCCGCCAAATCCTCCACTTCCTTGCGGGCCAAGCAATAAACAATACCGCTCTTGCCCTCCATGCCGCGAATGAAACGAACCAGATCCTTGTCCACCTCCGACGTCTTCGGACGAACTTCATAATATAGGTTCGGACGGTTAAAACTGCTCTTGAAAACCGTCGCCTCCATCATGCCTAAGTTCTTCTGAATATCCTTCTGAACCTTCGGCGTAGCTGTGGCTGTCAACGCAATAATAGGCGCTTTCCCTATGCGCTGGACCATACTTCGGATCTGACTGTACTCCGGACGGAAGTCGTGACCCCACTCCGAGATACAATGGGCTTCATCCACCGCGTAGAAACTGATCTTCACGCCCTTCAAAAAGTCCACGTTCTCACCCTTGTTCAAACTCTCAGGAGCCAAATACAGCAACTTCGTCTTCCCGGATAGTACATCCTCCTTCACCGCGTTGATCTCACCGCGACTCAGACTCGAGTTGATGAAATGAGCTACACCTTCCTCTTCCGAGTAGTTACTCATCGCATCCACCTGGTTCTTCATCAACGCAATCAACGGCGAGATAACAATCGCCATACCCTCCATGATCAACGATGGCAATTGGAAACACAAACTCTTACCGCCGCCTGTTGGCATCAGTACGAATGTGTCTTTTCCTTCCATCACATTCTGGATGATGGCCTCCTGATTTCCCTTAAACGTGTCAAAACCAAAATAGTTCTGCAACGCTTTTACTAATTCCTCATGTGTTACTTCCATATATCTAGTAAATCTTCAATCTTCAACTTTTAACTTTTAACTTTTTACTTTATACTTTCAACTTTCAACTTTCAACTTTCAACTTTCAACTCTTAGCTCTTAGCTTTCAACTCTTAGCTTTCAACTTTCAACTTTCAACTTTCAACTTTCAGCTCTTAACTCTTAGCTTTCACCTTTCACCTTTCACCTTTCACCTTTCATAAACGGCTGCAAAGGTACGAAATATTTTTCATATACGCAAGCCCGCGCGAACTTTTTTTGCATTTTTCTTCAATATTGTCCACTAAATACTTTTTGTTTTCTTTATAAACAATTGATATGTAGTTAGTTATGGCGCTATTACGAGTAAACGGATTTGATCTGACAATGTTTATTTACATTTATTGCTTTGCTCCTAAGCACTCAAAGGGTTTATCTTGGTTTTATTTACTATTTTAATGGACACTACTGATTTTTCTAATATCAACTAACCCGCTGGTGCTATGCTGGTACGATGCAGGTACTATGCAGGTACTATGCAAGTACTATGCTGGTACTATGCTGGTACTACTAAAACCATAGGATAACCATAACGTAACCATAAGATAACCATACGATAAATCGCCATTTTTGTACATTTGATGCTTATACTATATTTATACATAGTATAAATATATATTTTGTGCCTTTCGTAAGTTTAAATGAACGGTTTTTCCCCTGATTTTCAAGGGCTAATATTTCATATTACAACCAAATTTTAAGAAAAAAGGATAAAAAATATAAAAAATTGTAAAAAAAATGAACATAACTCTTGCATGTTTCAAAAAAAAGTAGTAACTTTGCACTCGATTTTGTAAAGTCGATTTGTCAAAAAGACAAACAAAATGGATTTTAGGCGAACGACGAACGAATAACAACTAATTACCATGCAGAAAAGAAACTTATCTTTTGCACAGCTCTTTAATCTGAGTTTCGGCTTCTTCGGAGTGCAGATTGCTTATGCTCTTCAAAGCGCCAACATCTCTCGTATCTTTGCTACTCTCGGCGCGGATCCCCATCAATTGTCTTTCTTCTGGATCCTTCCGCCGTTGATGGGTATGATCGTTCAGCCGCTCATTGGTATCCTTTCGGATAAAACATGGTTCGGTAAGTTCTTTGGTCGCCGTAAGTTCTATCTTCTCGTGGGCGCGCTCATTGCGGTCGCGGTGATGGTTCTCCTGCCCAATGCCGGTAACTTTACCTTCGAGCAGGGTGTGTGGCTTGGCCTGAATGCTGCGATGTGGTTCGGCCTCTTTAGTCTCATGTTCCTCGATACCTCCATTAATATCGCGATGCAGCCGTTTAAGATGATGGTCGGCGATACGGTCAATGAGGAGCAGAAAGGTACGGCTTATGCTATTCAGTCGGCTCTCTGTAATGCCGGCTCTGTGGTCGGCTATCTCTTCCCGATATTCTTTACCTGGATCGGTATCGCCAATACAGCCGAAGAAGGAGTCATCCCCGATTCGGTAAAATGGTCCTTCTATGCGGGCGCGGCGATCCTCATCCTCTGTTCGCTCTATACTTTCTTGGCAGTAGAAGAAATGGATCCGCAAGAGTATGCCGAGTTCCATGGCCTTAATAAGAAAAAAGAAGACGAAGATACCAAAGAAACAGGCGGTAACAACGGCTTTATTCTCCGTTCCTTCCTTACCGTCGGCCTCGTGCAGTTCTTCTGCTGGGCGGCTTTCATGTATATGTGGACCTATTCCAATGGCGCCATTGCGGCTAACTGCTTCGGCTGGGATGGCTTGGATGCCAAGGATGCGTCTTTCCAGGACGCTGGTAACTGGGTGGGCGTCGTCTTCTGCGTGCAGGCTGTCGGATCGCTCCTCTGGGCGGCTTTCTTGCCGAAACTCGAGCATTGGTTCGGTAACAAAGGTGCATATGCCGTTTCGCTCATCGTGGGAGCTATCGGTTTCGCATCAGTATTCTTTGTGCATGGCGATTATGCCCTCGGATCGCTCATTATCCCGGGCAAATATGTGATCTTCGTTAGTTACGCGCTGATCGGCGCTGCTTGGGCAGCTATGCTGGCCTTGCCGTTCACGATTATCACAAACGCTATCTCGGGAAGCAAACATATGGGCGCCCTGCTTGGCCTGTTTAACTGTACGATCTGTATTCCGCAAATCATCGCAGCCTTGTGCGGCGGTTTACTCCTTAATAATATATGCGCGCACGTACAAGCCGGAATGCTTGTGGTGGCAGGTGTGCTCCTCGTTCTCGGCGCTCTTGCTGTTGCGCTCATCAAGGAAAAAAAAGAAGATTAATACAAACAATATATCAATCAATCCATTATGAAAAACAAACTACTAGTATGTATGTGCGCTATAGCGATGGTAGTAGGTTTGCTTACTTCTTGTCAGAAGGACGCGGACTTGTACGCTATTGATGCACAGATCGCTGAGAATTCCATTCTGAAGGATGGTTCCGATGGTCGTTACTATTACTTTATCGAAGTTGATTCAACGACGATGAGTACTAAGTTGCATGAGTGGAAGTTGGTGAACGACTCCACTGGCCGGACAGGTTACTATCGTCTTGCCTCTACCGGTAACAGCGAGGACCAGGATGTGACGACTTCGTTGACATGGGAGAAAGCTACCATGTCGGAAGATGGCCTTTCTATGTCGATTCCCGTTAAATTGGGGGACAAAGAATTGGTGTTGACTTGGAAGGATGGTGTGCTCGTGACTAACGATTACACTACGGAGAGAACGATTATCTCGCTCGCTAATGTGTTGCGTTCGGTGAATGACAACTTCGCTGGTTTTGATTTCGTCTATAGTGACACAGCCAGCTACATCACTTCACGCAAAGATACCACCTATTATCTGGCATGGAAGACTCAAGTGGTTAGTTATTCGCAGGAACAGATAGATAGTGCTAAAGCAGCGTTAATCGAATTGGCCGATACCTTGCACTGGTTCAATGCAACTTTCCCGAATCAAGCCGTACCTGATACCGTTAGATTTGCATCTAAACCGCAAAGTGATGGTAAGTTTAAAGGTCAGGTTTCTATTCCGTATGAGACCTTCAAAGTAGATGAGATCAAAACCAACCATGGTCCGTTGAATATCATCAATGGCGAAATGGTTTATGACCGAGTATCTACTGCGAATACAGGTGCGTTCTCTATCCACAAACAAACTTGGACAGAGCAGTGCTATACCAAGCCTGCTGATACTACTGCGGTTCAAACAGAGTATTTGCTGGAGATTTCCAATGCGAAATGGACTCCTATTTCGTTTATCAATATTAAGAAATTCAATATTCTCTTCAAAGGTAAGGCTCATATCATTACCAAGAAGATTGTTGCGGGTAATGTAGTAGAGGATAAGACGGAAGATAAAGATGATTACTTCTTTGAAGTTCCTCTGTCTGCTTTCAGCCGCTTGGATGGAGAAGTTTCGTACGAAGAACATAAGTATAAGAATAAATAAACACCTAATACGATGAAAAATTCTATTCTTTCATTTCGTGCTATGGCGCTTTTGCTCATGCTTTTTGTGGGTATGACTGTATTTGCGCAGACTACTGTACAAGGTACAGTGATTGATGCAGCGAATGGTGAGCCGATTATCGGTGCCTCTATTTTGGAAGTAGGTACAACGAACGGTACAATCACCGACTGGGATGGTAATTTTACCCTTACCGTACAACCAGGAGCCAAATTGGCAATATCTTATATGGGTTATAAGACCCAAGAGTTGGCTGCTGCCCCGTCTCTTTCTGTTAAACTGAGTGAGGACTCTGAGTTGCTCGATGAAGTGGTGGTTGTCGGATATGGTGTTGTGAAGAAAAACGATGCTACCGGTTCTGTAACCGCTATCAAACCCGATGAGATGAACAAGGGTCTTCAAACCAGTGCGCAAGACATGCTTTCCGGTAAAATTGCCGGTGTGAATGTAACTAGCGCTGGTGGTACACCGGGTGGTGGCGCTACGATTCGTATTCGTGGTGGATCGTCTCTTTCCGCTTCAAATGACCCGTTGATCGTTATCGATGGTCAGATTATGGATAACAATGGTATTCCGGGGGCTGCAAACCCGCTGTCAATGGTGAACCCGTCGGATATCGAGACCTTCACCGTCCTCAAAGACGCTTCCGCTACTGCTATCTATGGTAGCCGTGCTTCTAACGGTGTCATCATCATTACAACGAAGAAAGGTGCGACTGGCGCAAAACCGTCTGTTACATACGATGGTAACGTATCCTTTGGTACGTTGACCAATACGCTTAAGACTCTGACTGGTGATGAGATTCGTGCTTACGCTATGTCGCTCGGTTATACGCACGATCAGATGAAATATCTGGGAACTGCAAATACTAATTGGCAGAACCAAGTGTACAGAGTAGCGGTTTCTACTGACCATAACGTATCTATCAAGGGTGGTGTGAAAAACAAAGTAGTTGATATGCCGTATCGTGCTTCTATCGGATATACTCTCCAGCAAGGTACAATCAAAACCTCAGAGATGCAACGTGTAACTGCAGCTATCTCGCTCAACCCGTCGTTCCTTGATAAGCACTTGAATATCAATTTCAATGCTAAGGGTATGTATATCTTCAATAGCTATGAACCCGGTGTAGTTGGTGCTGCTCTTTCGATGGACCCGACTCAACCTGTTTCCGTTGGAGCTGAGGGGGTTAAAGGTATCTACGGAGATATGCTGCTCTCGAAAGCGGATGCGGATAAATTCTTCGGTGGATTCTATCAGCCGACACAAGAAGCATCGTACGGTGATAGCGAGTGGAATCTTGCTCTTAAGAGCAATACCACTACCAACCCGGTCGCTTCACTGGCGCTGCAGTCCAACAAAGCGCACTCTGGCGCATTCGTGGGTAATATCGAGGCAGACTATATGATCCATGGTTTCGAAGACCTGCACTTGCATGCTAACTTCGGCGCTAACTACGCGTATGGTAAGCAACGTAATGTCAACTCGAATATGAGTGCCGGCTCTCACTACTATGGTTGGGATGGTTTCACCGAGAAGCAAAACTATAGCTTGCAATTCAACTGCTATGCTATGTATACCAAGGACTTTACGGAAAATCATCACTTCGATATTATGGCGGGTTATGAGTGGTCGCATCAATACAATGACGGTCACAGCCTCGGTAATGGTTGGTATCCGTTGACCAATACCAAGTTGGATGCTAATGGCAATCCTTTGGCTGGTACAAAGGCTAATTATAGCGCTAGCTCATGGGCTTCCGAGAGCTACATCGTTTCGTTCCTCGGACGTGCAAACTATAAAGGTTGGGATCAGTTGATGTTAACTGTGAACTTCCGTGCTGATGGTTCGTCTCGTTTCGCGCCCGAGCACCGTTGGGGCTTCTTCCCATCTGTTGCTGCTGGTTGGAAGATCAAAGAGACCTTCTTCAAGGATGTAAACTGGTTGGATAACTTTACCCTCCGTCTCGGTTGGGGTATCACCGGTCAGCAAGAACTGAATAACGGTGACTATCCGTACTTGGCTACCTATACCAAATCAACCAACTATCAAGTTTATTATCCTGTTGGCGGGGATAATTACGCTACGGAAAATAAGAACCTGGATATTCTTGACCCGACACAAGGTCAGTATGTTGTGGATAACAACGGTAATATCCTGTACTATAGCTATCGTCCGAATTCCTATAACTACGACTTGACTTGGGAGAAGACAACTTCCTACAACGTAGGTATCGACTACTCCTTCCTCAATAACCGAATTTCCGGTAATATCGATTACTACTATCGTTTAACCAACGACTTGCTCAATACGGTTACTGTAGCTGCCGGTACGAACTTCCGTAACCGTGTAATCTCCAACGTCGGTTCGCTGTCTAACCAAGGTGTTGAGTTCGCTATCAACGCAGTTGTTTTGGATTACGGACGTCGCTTTAAATGGGATCTCGGATACAACGTTACTTGGAATGACAACAAGATCATCCGCCTGAATACCGGCGAGAGCCAGACTTCTATTCCTACTGGTGGTATAAGCTCTGGTACCGGAAATACCATACAAGAGCATGCGGTAGGTGAGGCTACATCTTCATTCTATGTTTACGAGGCAAGACCGAATTACAAAGATGATGGAACCAAGTTCTGGTATGTTGTTGACCGCAATGAAGATGGTGTTATTGATGAATTGGATAAATACCACTATCATAGCCCGGCAGCTCCTGTAACAATGGGATTCCAGATGAAGTTCCAATTCTATGATTTCGACCTCGGTATGAGTTTCCGTGCTAACCTCGGTAACTACGTTTACAACGATGTGAAGGCTTCTAACCTGCAGAATGTAACACGCGAGAACTTCAATAAGAATAATTACATGCAAGGTGTGCTCCGTGATTGCTTTACTACCTACTATGTGGATAATATGCGTTCGGATGGCATCTATGCAGATGAAGCTGGTGCTACTAAGTTCGATAAATGGTTCGCTACTGACTATTTCGTAGAGAATGCTTCCTTCCTCCGTTGTGATAACATCACACTCGGTTGGTCGTTCAAACGTCCGAAAGTAAGCGGCCGTGTATTCGGTACAGTCAGCAACCCATTTGTTATCTCTCGTTACTCGGGTCTTGACCCGGAGGTTGCTGGAGGTATTGACAATAATATCTACCCGCGTTCTATGACAACGGTGCTGGGTGTTAACCTCCAATTCTAAGCAAACAGATAACTGATAACTGAAATCTGAAAAATTATCATATTATGAAAAATCTAGTTAAATATGTAGCAATGGCGCTGGTGGCTTTTGGATTCGCATCGTGCGTTCAAGACCTCAATACTTCGCCTATTGACAAGAACTCAACTACGGGTTTCAATCAGGATGCTATCTTTACCAAGATCTATGCTACACTGGGTACCACTGGTCAGACAGGTGCTGCCGGTTCCGGTGACGTTGATGATATTGATGAAGGTTGGTCCGGCCTCTTCCGCGTTTCGTGGGTGCTGAACGGCTTCCCAACGGATGAAGGTTGGTGGATTTGGAATGACGTTGGTGTTGATCAAACGCGTGTCATGGGATGGGATGGCGAGAATGCCCTCATTAAATGTCTTTACTTCCGTTGTATGATCGACGCGAAGTATTGCAACCACTTCTTGGCTTATGCTGACTCTACATCTCAGAAAGATATGGAGCAACGCGCTGAGGTGCGTTTCATCCGGGCCTTGAACTACTGGTATCTGCTCGATATGTTCAAGTTTGCACCGTATATGGTAAAAGAGAGTACAGATCCTACCAACTATCCTATTTTCTTAACCCGTACGGAATTGTACAACTGGTTGGAGAAAGAATTGTTGGATTTGACGACCTTGTTGCCTCCTCAGCGTTTAGGCAAATATCGTGTAGATCAAACTGCGGCTTGGTTGCTGCTTGCCCGTATCTACCTCAATGCAGAGGTTTATACCGGTCAGCAACAGTGGGTTAAAGCACAAGAAGCTGCCGATAAAGCATTACAAGGTGGCTATGAACTCTTTGAAGAGGATGTTACCAATTTGACTGGTGTTCGTTATAGCGCTTATCAACAATTATTCATGGGAGATAACGACCGTGAAGTGACGAAGAATGGTAACCCCGGTCCGGCGAAAGAAGCAGTGCTCCTCGTTTATCAAGACGGTCAGTATTGCCGCTCTTACGGTGGCGTACAATATGCTATCGCTGCTACCCGTGATGGAGGTATGACGCCGTGGGGTGTCGGCGAGAACTGGAAATGTTTCCGTACATCTCCGGAGATGGTGGAGAAATTCTTCAATCTCTCTTATGCGGAGACTATCAAAGCAAATGAGTATGAGATGCCGGCGCTGGCTAATGATGACCGTGCTATACTCTGCTCATATGTCGCAGGAAACCCGAATACCTGGAAGTTGGATGGAGGTATGAAATCTGATTTCTACGCTTCTTGGGCTTGTCCTAAATTTACGGCGGTTTATTCCACTTCGGATAGCCTGACACATATCTTGAACTCAGATGCTTCATGGCCCGACACCGATATACCTTTGATGCGTATTGCTGAGGCGTATCTGATTAAGGGTGAGGCATTGTATCGTCAGGGTAAAACGGCTCCTGCATTGGTCGAAATTAATAAGGTACGTGCACGTGCACACGCAAACCCGCTTACATCGCTCGATGATAAAACGCTGTGCGATGAGTGGTGCCGTGAATTCTGGGGAGAAGGACGTCGCCGTATTGACTTGATCCGCTTTAACCGCTTTGCAGGCCCGCAAGCGGATGCAAACAACTATCATTGGGAAGGCCGTGGAGGTGCTTCGTCATTCAAGTCGGTAGAAGAGAAATACAACTGGTTCCCTGTGCCGTCTGATGACAAACGTACCAACCCGAACTTCAAGAAGATGGTAATCGACAACCCAGAGAACCCGTATGCTAATCAAGGCGGTGATGGTTACATCTATGCAAATTAATATAGAGAACAAATATCGCAAGATATTATTTATCATCTAATTAACATTTATTAACAAAATTTTTAAAATTATGAAAAAGTTTTATGCATTTTTTGCTGCAGCTCTGATGAGCGTAAGCTTGTATGCTGCTGCTCCTACAGCTGCTGAAATCGCTGCTGCGTACGACATTACCAACAACGTCGTATTCGTAATCGAGTTTATCGAGGACGCTGAGGTCTGCAACGACATTCGTTTCGTAGGTACTCCTAACAACTGGGGTAAAGGTGATGTAGAAGGCGCCTCTGAGAGCTGGGACAACTGCGAGAAGTTCGCTCCGGTAGAGGGTCACGAAGGCTGGTTTGCAGCTGAGTTGGCTTACAGCGATGGTTTCCAGGGTAAACCGCTCCAAGAGCCGACTGATCGTTCCTGGACTTGGGACTACCAATGTGGTGACAAGGATGCTTGGGTACATGTAGATGGTCTGGAGTTGGAATTGACCGATGGTTACGCAGGTGAGTGTAACATCGCTGCAAAAGCTCCGGGTGCTTACATCTATCAACTTAAGTATTGGAAGAACCACAAAACTCCGTGCGCTCCTGTTGTAAAACACAATTACACTATTAAACTTTATGCTCCGGATGCATGTTCTGACATGAAACCGGCTATCGTTGGTGACTTCAACGGCTGGAAAGAAGGCGTTGCTATGAGCGAGGGTCTCGATGATGACTTCAACACCGTTTATACCTATACCTTCGAGGATCAAGAAGGTCACGGTTTCAAGATCAAAGAGGTTGAAGATACCGACTGGTCGAACCAGATGCAATATTGGGTTCCGGAAGACGAAGAGAATGATGTTCCGGGTTATTGGACCAACTTTGACAACTACGAACTCGGCGCAGAAGAGACTATCGTTTTAAATTGGAGTGATAACACCAAATATCGTTTCGCTCTTTGCGGTGAGGTAATCGAGGAAGCTGACGTTATCGTAACGATTAAGGTTCCGGCAGGTGCTCCGGCAGCTGGTGTTGAGATCATGGGTTCCTTCATGGAAGATGGCTGGAACAATGGTGTCCTTTTGACCGAGAATCAAAGTGTTTGGGGCGCAGTCCTTACAGATATTAAGTCTACTGCCGAATTTAAATTCCGTGAGGCTGGTACTTGGGATAATGAAATCCTTTACAATGGCGAGTCTCTTTCTAACTTTGTATTCGGCGAAGTTTGGTTAGATGGCTCAGAGGTAGGTGAGGCTTATGCAGCTTACAAGATCGTTGCTTTGGATCTCTCTGGCGAAGGCTATACTTGGAAAGCTGAGCAAGGTATCGAGAACATCACTCTGACCGAGAAGGCTCAGAAGGTTGTTGTTGACGGCGTTATCTACATCGTTCGTGACAACAAGATGTTCAACCTCCAAGGTGCACAAGTTCGTTAATCAACGACTTACACACAAAAGAATAGGGACGCTTCGGCGCCCCTATTTCTTTTAATTCATAATTTAAAATTCTTAATATTTAATTTATCATTCGGAAAGAGCCTTTCGCGCCTTTCTTTATAATAAACGTACATTGTCCGGCAAAAGCATGCATCTTCGGTTCTACAAAACTGTCTAAACAAGCCGCATCGCCATTAGCGGCTGCCACAAAACCTTCGCCTTCATAGCTTATCAAGTTATTCGCCTTCGGACATAAGTTACCGTTTTTATCAACTACCTTTACCGTCATATAGCAAAGTTCCTCCGGATTCTCACTTTCATTCGCCCAGATAACTTCCAAATGATCCGGCTCTCCTGCTGTTTTAATCGTCTCGCGTGCAGCTTCTTTTCCGTTCTCATCATAGGCTACAACGGTGATCTCTCCTGCTTCATATGGCACATCAAACCACATCAAGCGATAACGCGGCAATAACTCCGGTCTCGGCGCAGAACCCCATTCCGGAACTTCAAACTCGCCCACTTCCGGCATTCGGCTCACCCCTTCGATAATCTCGCCTTTTGCTAAGCGTTCCGATTCCTCCTTCGTCGCAAAACGCAGTTTGCCGTAACTCTTCCCGTTCACAAACAACTCCGCACTCGGATAACTGGTATAACAGAATACAGGCACTAAATCGCCTTCTTCCCAATTCCAATGAGGCAGCACGTGCAAAGTTGCCTCTTTCTTATTCCATTGGCTGCGATACAGATAATACCGATCCTTCGGTAGCGAAGCCAAATCAATAATACCAAAATAACTGCTATGACTCGGCCAAGCGTCCGTATCATAAGGCGAAGGCTCACCTAAATAGTCAAATCCTGTCCAAACAAACTGACCCAAAGTCCAGTTATAATCGTCCTGCAACTGAAAATCCTGTTCAGGCAACCCCGACCATGCGCAATATTCTACATCATAACCCGAAGACTGATTGTCAGAATAGAGCTTGTCCGGCTGAATTATAGCAGGTGTCTTATATACGCCTCGACTCGAAACGGTGCTGGCTGTCTCAGAACCCAAAATCATCTTTTGCGGTAAGTTCTCGTACCCCTCGATATAGCGACTCGTACGATAATTGAAACCCGGCAATTCTACAGCAGCGCCAAAACCGTTATGAATCACGTACATCGCCTGATCCATTCCGTTCGTTACAGGTCGGGTAGGGTCTAATTCATGGAACAGCGCCTGCAGTTTTGTCACGATTTCAATACCATCTGGCAGCACTTGGTTCCACACCTCATTACCGCTACTCCACAACATCACACACGCGTTATTGCGATAGTGCTTCACCATATTGCTGATGTCCCATTTCCACCACTCGTTGAACTCCACACTGTAATCATTCTCCGTCTTGCCCCAGTTCCATACATCGAACGGCTCGACCATCATCATCATGCCCATTTCATCGCATAGATCTACCAACTCCGGTGCCGGCATGTTATGACTCGTGCGAATAGCATCGCAACCCATATCCTGCAACATCTTGATCTGATGCCTTAATGCGTCTTTATGAATCGCTGCACCTAACGGGCCTAAGTCATGGTGATTACATACACCCTTAAATTTCCGTGTTTCTCCGTTTAACTGAAATCCACCTTCCGGCGTGTAGCTGATGCTGCGAATACCAAAACGTGTCTCTACTTCATCCACCACCTCTTCGCCTTTCAGCACCCGCGTTCTCGCAGTATATAAATTCGGACTCTCCGGACTCCATAACTGTGGATTTAACACTTCCGTTACGCTCTGCTGTCCTTCTGCAGTTGCCACCACTTCGCCCTTAAACAGTATATCGGTCTGTACTCTGTACTCTGTATTCTGTGTTCCAATAGGCTCCACTCCGTCCTGCAAATCCACGTCTATCGTTACTTGTGCGAACTCTTTGCTGATTTTCGGGGTGCGAATGAGCACACCGAATGTCGGTATATGAATCGGATTCGTTTCTACAAGGTGTACGTTTCGATACAATCCTGCACCCGGATACCAGCGACTCTGCTGCGGTTTGTTCTCCAAGAACACATCGATATCCACGCTGTCGCCTGTAATCAACCCCGGCAGGATGTAGCAGTCAAACGTGTTATATCCGTACGGCCAATATACCATCTCTTCGCCGTTGACATATACATCCGCATGACTCATCGCTCCGTCAAAAACCAAGGTGTAGAACTTATCCTTCTTCACCGCTACACGTGTCTTATAATGCCCTTTCCCCATCCAGGGCAAGCCTCCGCTACGACCTGTCTTCCAGGTCGGTTCTTTCTCTCCGTTCTGTACAACAATCACTTCTTGCAGGTCGTTCGCCCGGTCAAAAGGACCGCTGATCGCCCAGTCATGCGGAATAGTGACGTTCTCCCATTGCGGGTTCTCTGTCGTGTCTTGTGTGAACTGCCATTCGCGCAACAACGTGTCCGTACGAACCGGTTGCTTTGACGTGCAGGCATAAAACACCATGCTACTAATCAGCAGCATGGTATAAATACTTTTTCTCATAAGAATCGATATTCGGTTGTTTCGTCAAATTGCTCGCCCGGCAACAATACCACATTCGGGAAATCATCATGATGCACACTATCCGGCCAAGACTGAGCCTCAAGGCAAACAGCATGCTGGATATCATACATCGTGCCGCTCTTTCCTTCGTTTTGCTCAATGAAGTTACCTGTATAGACCTGCAAACCCTTCAGCGTTGTCCAGCACTCCATTGTTCGTCCGTCGGCCTGGAGAGTAGCGGCGTGACGCAGTTCCTTCGGTGCATCGCCGGCACACAGGCACCAGTTATTGTCAATGCCTCGCCAGGGTTCGAAGAACTTGTCGTGAATTCGGTCTCCTAAACGGGTAGGTTTCCGAAAATCCATCGGGGTACCTTCTACCGATTTAATCTCACCGGTCGGACAGGTCCATTCATCGAAGGGCGTATACTTATCCGCATTCACTTGCAGTACATGCTCATCTATGCGACCACTTGCTTCACCCGCTAAGTTAAAATACGCATGGTTGGTGAATGCCGCCAAAGTCGGCTTGTCCGTCTTCGCTTCATAATGAATACGCAGCGTATTGTCTTTGGTTGCCGTATAGGTGACCCAAAGATCCAAGTTGCCGGGATAGCCTTCTTCTCCGTCTTTGGAGCGATAGTGCAACGTGATCTCGAACGGACTTTGTGCCGTCACGTCCCATATCTTCGCATTGAAACCCTCCAATCCTCCATGCAGACTGTTGGGACCGTTATTGATAGGGAGTTTATAAACTTTCAACTTCCCATTTTCATCTTTCAACTCAAAGACTCCGTCTTTGATACGGTTGGCTACACGCCCGCAGATAGCGTTGAAATACGGCTCTTTTGTCTTCCATTCTTCTGCGGTCTTAAATCCCAACACAACGTCTTTGACTTCCCCGTTGCGGTTGGCTACGAGCAGTTTGGTGATCTTTGCACCGAGATTGGAAATCTCCACTTTCAATCCCCCGCTGCTTTTTATTGTATAAAATTGAATAGTTTTCACAATTACCAATTACCAATTATCAATTACTCGAGTCTCATCACTCCATCGCCGATCTCTGCTACGTAGAAGTCCGCTTTCAATCCGGTCTTCTCTTCGTATTCTTTGCCTACGAAGGCTTTAAACTCCTCGATGGCTTCGTCCTTAACGAGACTAACGGTACAGCCTCCGAAACCACCTCCGGTCATTCGGCTACCGAGCACACCTTCTACCTGCCATGCCGCTTCAGCTAAGGTGTCCAACTCTTTGCCGGTTACTTCATAGTCATCGCGCAGCGATACATGGCTCGCTGTCATTAACTCACCGAAATATGCAATTTCGCCTTTCTTCAACGCCTCTACAGCAGCAGCTGTACGAGCTACCTCGCCTACCACGTGACGCGCGCGTTTCTTGGCTATCGGATCGGTAATAGCTCCTTCTACGTCTTTCCAGTCTTCCGGTGTCAGTTCTGCCAAGAACTTAATCGGTTTCACTTTACAAATCTGCTCCACGGCCGTCTTGCACTGACGAACGCGGTCGTTGTATGCACCGCTGTCCAAGTGGTGAGGACTATGGGTGTTCGTGATCACTACTTTGATGCCCTCTAACTTCACCGGCACATGCTCGAACTCCAGTGTGTCGCAGTTCAAATAGATAGCATGGTCTTTCTTTCCTTGCGCCGAAGCAAACTGGTCCATCACACCGCACATCACGCCTGCGTACTCATGCTCGCAAGCCTGACCGATGAGCGCTAACTCGGTGCGGTATTTCTTGTCGTCCGCATCCTTCCATCCCATCTCCTCAGTAAACGCACGTGCGGTCACAACTTCCATCGCCGCACTACTGCTCAAACCCGCACCGGCCGGCACGTTTCCAAAATACAACAGGTCATAGCCGCTCTCTAACTTTGCCTCTGGATGACGACGCTTAATGATATCGATGCAACCTAATGCATAATTGCACCAAGCGCGGTCCGGCTGAGGCTTAATCGCATCAATAGCAATTTCATATACCTGCGGCATGTTTAACGAACGGAAACGAAGCACCTTGTCTGCATTCTTTCCGATCAACAACCATGCGCCAAAACTCAATGCACACGGAAAAACACATCCGCCGTTGTAATCGGTGTGTTCGCCAATCAGGTTAACTCGTCCCGGAGAGAAGAAAACTTTCTCTGCTTTTTTGCCATAAGCTTGCTCAAAAGCAGCTTTCATTTCTGTGGTTGTCATAGTAGTATATATATTAAGATATGATATTAAATTTGCGCGCAAAGTTACAAAAAAATATGCAAATACGCAAGAAAAAAACTGTTTTATGCTGTAAAACATAAAAAATCTATTGCATATATCGTAAAAAAGTTGTAATTTTGCACAAAATTATTGAAAAACGTCTAATATCATAAAAAATTAATACTATGAACGGCTTGGAAATTGCACTCTATGCATTATTATTCGTCATTATCGGATTAATGCTTGTTTCGTTTTTCTTAGTTTGGCAGTGGTTTGATGCTCGCGACAGACTTAAAGTGGTGCGTGAGGTGACGCGTGAGCAAACAATCCATGCAATTAGACACTCCCACAATCGCTGTCGTATCCTTTTATGGATCGGTATCTTGCTGGCTGCTGCCTATGTGTTCATCCCGCTTACCTTGCAGGATTATTATTCTACACTCGTCTATCCGGGTGTGGTCATCATTGCGGATCTGTTGATTCTCTTCGGTCTTCGCGCGAAGGCAAAAGAGTATGTGGCTGTGATTGATGAGTACGTGAATGCGAACGAGGAGCACGTGCGTGAGGCGATTGCTGAGCGTGCACGCATGCGCGATGAGTGGCGCAAAGAGGCTCCGGTCCTCAACCCGCAGGCTAAGGCTGTGATCCAGGAGACGCTGGGCGATAATTATGAGACCTGGTACCAGCATGATATCCTCGTCGGACGTAATGTGCTTGCCAATAAAGAGCTCGGTTTGCTCTATGCGCAAGGTGTCATCATTCCGTTCTCCGAGATCATGGAGGTGCGTCAGGGACGTAAGGACCTCAAGCTCGTTACATCCAATTCGATGAACCCCTTCGTTACCATCGATTTCGGTGCGCTGCCTATCAATCCTGAGACGGGTAATAAATACAAAGATGAGATAGCAGAGAAGATCGAAGCGATTATCCCATAAAAAAAGAGGCACACGCCTCTTTTTTTTCAATGACCAATCGCCAATGACCAATCATCAGTAACTCTCTTCCGCATTCGGAAAACTGCTGTCCTTCACGGCTGCCACATAAGTCCCTACTGCCCCTTTCACTTCGTTCGCTAAGTTCGCGAAATGACGAAGGAACTTCGGTTTAAATCCTTCGGTGAGACCTAACATATCGTGCAGTACCAGTACCTGACCGTCGCACGCATTGCCGGCTCCGATACCAATGACTGGACAACTGACGCTCTCCGTTACTTTCTTAGCCAAAGCGGCAGGAATTTTCTCCAAGACGATACTGAAGCATCCGGCTTCGTCTAATAACTTCGCGTCGTGCAGCAGCTTTGCTGCTTCTGCTTCTTCTTTGGCGCGCAGACCGTAGCCGCCGAACTGGTTCACGCTCTGCGGGGTCAAACCCAAATGACCCATTACCGGCACACCGGCCTGAACCATATGACGGATAGCCGGCAGGATCTCTTCACCGCCTTCTAACTTAACCGCGTCGCACCCGCTCTCCTTGAGGATCTTAATGGCGTTTCGTACCGCCTCTTCTTCGCTCACTTGGTAACTTCCGAAAGGCATGTCGCAAACTACCAACGCGTGCTTAGCTGCGCGAACAACTCCCTTCGTTAAAAAAATCATTTCCTCTACCGTGATAGGTAACGTGTATTGGTTGCCGCATACCACATTGCTGGCACTGTCGCCTACCAAAATAACATCCACCCCGGCTTCATCTACCAAATTGGCCAAAGTGAAATCATAACTTGTTAACATGGCGATCTTCTCGCCTTCAGCCTTCATCTGACGAAGTTTGGCCGTCGTCATTCGGCTATTCTGTACATGAACAGACATATCAATTTCAAATTTAAAATTTCAAATATCAAATATCATTTCTTCAAAATGATGTATATGATCACCGGCGCACCGAAGAGTGCACTCACGGTGGAGATCGGCAGCGGGTAGGTGAATAGCGAGCAAAGCACATCGCATATCAGCAGCAGGCACGCACCAATCAGTACCGAAGCCGGCATCGTGATACGGTGATTAGAGGAGCGGAAAAGTCCGCGTGCGATATGCGGTACTGCTACGCCGATGAACGCAATCGGACCACAGAAAGCCGTAACGCCACCCGCTAATAAACCGGTCGCTAACACTATGTATAAACGCGTGCGACTCACGTGAATGCCCAATCCCCGTGCATAGTCTTCGCCTAACAGCAGTCCGTTCAGAGGCTTCAATGCCAGTAGCACAAAGAGCGTTCCAATCAGCAGAATAGGAACTAAGAGTTGCATATCGCTCCAACTGACGCTACTTAGGCTTCCTAACGTCCACACAATAAATAACTTCAACGCATCCGGATTGGCGAAGTTCTGCAGCAGACTCACCAACGCTCCCGCTATCGAACCAAACATCATACCTACGATTAACAGACTGACGTTGTTCTTCACTCGTCGACTCACAGCCAGCACCAACAGCAGTACCAGACTGGCTCCAAAACAGGCGGCAACAGGCATCAGTACTTGTGTACTGAAACTCGACAGTTGTCCACATAGGATCGTACTGCACATCGTCAGAAACGCAACACCCAAACTGGCGCCCGAAGAGACACCTAAGGTGTACGGACCTGCTAAGGGGTTACGAAACAGCGTCTGCATCATAAGACCCGAAACAGACAACGCACCGCCCGCCAAAATGGCTGTAATAGCCTTCGGCAAACGAATAGAGTGCATGATCTGCTGCTCCATCACGGACAACTCTCCCCAAGGCCACAACCAGATACTGCCGCTGCATACATCCAAGCCAAAAAGCAGCACCAGTCCCACTGTCAAAACCCCGAATAATACGGCATTGCGTTTCATGCTGCAAAATTACTGCTTTTTTTTGATATACGCAAAAAAATCATCAAAAATTTGCGTATGTGCTTTTTTTGTAGTACCTTTGCGCCATAATTCGTAATAATATGGAAAAACAAGAACTTCGTAAGCTTATTGCTATTTGGTTTGAAGAAGATATCCGCGATGGTGACCACACCTCGCTTAGTTGTATTCCGCCTACCCAGTTGGGTTGCCAGCAGCTCATCATCAAGGATACGGGCGTGCTGGCCGGTGTCGAGGTGGCAAAAGAAATCATCAACTATTTCGATCCCGAGTGCCGTTTTGAGCAGTTCCTGCATGACGGCGATCATGTGAAGCCGGGGGATATCGCTTTTAAGGTGTACGGAAAGGAACTGAGTCTGCTGCAGATAGAGCGCACGATGCTCAATATCATGCAGCGTATGTCCGGCGTAGCTACTACGGCGCATAAGTACCAGTCGCTCATCGAGGACACCGGTTGTCATGTGCTCGACACCCGTAAGACCACGCCGGGATTGCGTTACCTCGAGAAAGAAGCAGTAGCCTTAGGCGGCGGTATGAACCATCGTATCGGACTCTTCGATATGATCCTCTTGAAAGACAACCACGTCGATTTCGCCGGAGGTATCACCAACGCCCTCACGCGTGCACGCGATTATTGTAAGGAGAAGGGAAAGAACCTGAAGATAGAAATCGAAGTGCGTAATTTCGATGAGATCAACGAAGCACTCGCAACGAATATCCCCGATCGTATCATGCTCGATAACTTCACGCCTCAGAAGACCAAAGAGGCGGTGAATCTCATCCGCGCATGGGAGAAGAAAGCCGGTCGGCATATGGAGATCGAGTCCTCCGGAGGCATCACGATCGATACCATTCGCGATTATGCGCTGCAAGGCGTAGACTTCGTTTCTGTAGGTGCACTCACCCATAGTTACAAGAGTCTCGACATGAGTTTTAAAGCCGTGAAATGAAAACCAGTGGATTAGCGTTCATCCACTAACATTTGGCAGTTCTTGCAATCGAAAGTCAGTTTGAGTACCTTCCCGGTACGAAGACGCAGATAACGCGGTTCCTTATCCTTTGGATAGGGATCCGTTTTTCTACAATGCCCGAGCTCAAACAGCAGGCAGTACTTGCATTCCATGAGAGGCCGCTCACCGCGCTCGTCCAAAGTAGAAAGACCGCGTTCGCTCAAAGTAGAAAGAGGCTTTAAGTCCGAAGGACGGTCTTTTGTCTTTTGACTTTCTACTATAGTTCGTCTCCATTCGTTCAAAACACTGATAGGAATAAAATACGGTGCACTCTCGATACGAATCTCGCGAGCGATATAGGGTGTGTCACCCAGTTTGCTCAACTGCGTGCGAATAGTATTCAACGCTTTCTCCGCATTCTTGGCCGGCTCGTGCGGATAACTGAATACAGAATGCTGAAAACTGAATGCTGAACGATAGCTCAGTTCAAAACCCTCTTCCGTCTCGCTTAAAACAATATCTACTGGTATACGTCGTTCGCTTTTCAGACTCTTCGTGAACTCCATATCAAGGTTTCTAAACAGTTCTCTTCCCTTTAGGGAGGAGATAGAGACAGGCTCTTTGTTGATCTTCACGATATTGCCTTCTACGCCGTTCACATTAAAGCCTTCGCTACCTATGGTCAGTCCGTCTCCGTTATGCAGCACAACTCCTTTCTTTAGTCTCACGCGCAGCGTATTACCGTGTGCCTCGACCACTTCTCCGATATACTCACCGGTTGATTTAGGAGTTTCCCAATTGGCCATCGGTCGTGTCCTGCCGTGTAAGAAATACTCCGTTGCACCTCTGTGAAACGTCTTCTCAGGATTCGGTTCAAACGAGCGGTTGTAGATAGCTCTTTGTTCTTTGAGCGCAGCGGTCTTTGCTCTTTGAGCGCAGCGGTCTAATTTCTCGCGATAATAGGCCGTGATGTTTGTTACATACTCCGCGTCTTTGAGCCGGCCCTCTATCTTAAAGGTCGTCACACCCGCATCAATCAGTTCCTGCAGATACGCACTTCGGTCCATGTCTTGCAGCGAGAGCAGGTAACGTTGATGAATCGGTTCCCCCTGATCATCCCTCACTTCATTCATCGATTCGTCCAACAGGTCATACGCCATGCGGCAGTACTGCGCACATGCACCTCTGTTGGCGCTGCGGCCGGATAGCACTTCGGAGATGTAACAGCGACCCGAATAGCATACACATAAAGCCCCGTGAACAAAGGCTTCTAACTCGATATCCGGCACGGCATCGTGAATAGCCCGTATCTCGTCTATACTCAGTTCGCGGGCTAAGACCACACGCTTGAAACCCTTGTCGCGTAAGAATGCTACCTGCTCCGGTGTGCGGTTATCGCACTGTGTCGAAGCATGTAAACGAATAGGAGGGAGGTCAAAATCCAAGAGATGAAGGTCCTGTATGATGAGTGCATCGACGCCGATCTTGTATAACCCATGCGCCAACTCCACCGCCTTCGGGTACTCGTCCTCATGGAGTAGGGTATTCAGGGTCACCAGCACCTGCACACCATATTGATGCGCATAACGAACCACCTCCGCCAGGTCCTCCAGACTATTCCCTGCCGCTTGCCGCGCACCATACGCCGGAGCACCGATATAGATAGCATCAGCCCCCGCCTGAATAGCCGCGATGGCTACTTCTTTGTCGCGAGCCGGAGCGAGGAGGCTAAGCGATACATCACGATGCCTGCCGTCACACTCACGTTCATCGAGTGCTTTGTTCCGTATTGGGGTATCTCTATGCATTGACTGCAATGATCTATTACTTCTTGTTGTACGCCGAACACTTCATGACCTAAAATAACGGCGATTTTCTGATTACTGAATTCTGATTGCTGAATACTGAATGCCGCCTCTTCCAACGTGATCGAGTCATGCGCCTGCTCCACCGCGTAAACGGTGTATCCTTCCTCTTGCAGCGCCTTGACCGCCTCTAAGGTCTCCTTGTAATACTGCCATTCTACGCTCTCTTCGGCTCCTAAAGCTGTCTTATGAATCTCTTGATTCGGCGGACAACAGCAAATGCCACAAAGCACCACCCGTTCAATACGCATCGCGTCTGCTGTACGAAAGACCGCACCTACGTTATGTTGACTCCGTACGTTATCCAAAACCACTACGAAGGGCAGTTTGTCAGCCTCGCGGTATTGGTCGATGTTCATGCGACCCATTTCAGCGGTCGTCCGTTTTGTATTCATAGCGAGAAAGGAAAATGAACGTGCAGCACACGTTGCTCTTCGTCTATTTCCAGAATAAAATCTTCATGCAAGGGCACCATACGACCATCGCTCAAGGTAGCTAAGGTGTTGATCGTGCTCTCGTCAATAGTTTCAATCGTTCCTACCGTCCCGTTTTCATCATCTTCGATCGTATAGCCCACTAAGTCCTGCCAGGTCAACAACCCGTCCTCTTCTTCCTGTATGTCACTTCGTTTTACCCAAATCTCTTCTCCCATCAAGGAAGCAATTTCTTCCGAACGAAAAGGTACGAATAACCCGTCCCGCTGCACAAAGATAAACTTCGGCAGGTCTCTGTTGTGGGTTCGTTTCAAGTAACCCAGTGATATCAATTCTGTTTTATCCATCAATCACCAATTACCAATTACCAATCACCAATCACCAATTACCAATCACCAATTACCAATCACCAATCACCTCTGTGTGATCGTCAGTTTGCCGTCTGAATTGATGATGTTCAGTCGCCGTAAGGTCTCATGGGCGATACCCTTGGTCGGAACGGCTGTGCCGGATCCTAAGTCATATTGTTCGCCGCATTCCGGACAAACGGCATATATTCCGTCCATATCGCAGGGTACACGTTTACTGATACTGGCGCAGTGGGGACAAGCCATGTCATAGGTGTCAAAACCGCTGAGGCTCACAAACACAATGACACCGCCATACCCGCAAGCATCCGTCGCTCCCAGAGGAATGACGTACTTGCCGTCCAGAAAATAGCCGTCTCGGTTTACAAGCACATAGGACCCGAAATTGGTCGGTTGAAAATGCACGAACTGACCCACACGCGTATCAATCACGACGTGCACGGGGGACGCCGGTACACTGCTCGAGTTGTTGGTTCCTTCGCAAGAAACGAACAGAAGCACCGCCAATAAGCAAAATATCAGTTGCCGGTAACGCTGCATATATGAACCGTGTAAATCAGCGTGGAGTAGGGCGGGATATAGGTTTGTGTTCCCTCTGTGCCGTATCCTTCAGCATCGTTGTATTCATCCGAATCGTACTTCGAGGAGTCGTATCCTAAATACGCCGGGATATACAACTCTATGTCGCCGTTGTTATGAATCTTATGACAACCTTCTGCAAAACCCGGAATGACACTACTCAGACTCAGCGCTACGCCGTTGTAAGAATCTACGGTATAACCGTTGATCAGTTTCAACGTATAGTCGCAAACAATTGTACTGGTCGTGTTGGGTTGCGCATCCTGCGGCGTCGGGTCGGCAATGATCTTATACTGCAAACCCGTGGATGTAACCATTACACCCGGCTGTGTCTTGTTGTTCTCCAACCACATCTCATTCTGGGTCTTCCAATCGATCCATTTATTCTCCTTGCACCCTGTCAAAAGAGCCATGAGTACCAGTACGGTGAATAAACCTTTCACCTTTAACCTTTCACCTTTCACCTTCATTTCGCAATCCATAATTCGGGATTAACTACGTTTTTATCTTTATATACTTGAAAATACAGTTCTGTTTTCTGGTCTTGTTCGGCGTCAGTAAAAATCGTTCCGATATACTGTTTCGCTTCTACTTTATCGCCTTGTTTGACGCTCAGCTTACTGAGGTTCGAATAAACGGTGCGGTAGTTACCGTGCTGTACGATCACGGCGTATGTGCCGGCTACCATGAAGCAACTCGTCACTTCGCCTTTATACACTGCCCGTGCCTTGGTGCCTGCGACGGTCTGGATGTATATTCCTTTGTTGTCTATCGTCACTTGCGAATAGACGGGGTGCTGCTGTTTACCGAAATGCCCGCTGATCATACCTTTCTCTACCGGCCAGGGTAAACGACCTTTGTTCGCTTCAAAACCACCGGCTATCAACTGTTGCTCTTTGGTCAGCGTAGTCTTCGAGGCTTTTTCAGCCTGTTGACGTACCATCTCGTCGATCTTCTTATTCAGGTCCGCCGCTTTCTTCTGTTGTTTCTTCAGCTTCGTACTCAGATCTTTTTCTTTGCTCTTCAACTGTGTCAACATCGATTGCTGTTTACGCTCGTCGCGTTGCAGGTTTGCTTGTTCGCGTTTGCGCGTACTGAGGGCCGTCTCTTTATCGCTCTTGTTCGCTTTCAGCAATGCATTCTGGGTGTCTATCTCTGCTTGGGTTGACTCGATACGCTTCACTTGCTCTTGCCGGAAATGCGCGAACTCCTGCATGTAGCGCGCGCGACGCACTAACTGCTGAAAATTCTCGCTACTGAGCACAAACAGCAAGGGCGACTGTTGCAGACGAGCGAAGTGCGTCTGACGAACAAACTGCGCGTAGTCCAGTTTGTACCTCTCTAAGATATGTTGCAGCGAGTCGCGACGGCCGCTGAGTTGGACCATCTCACGATTGAGCGCAATAATCTCATTGTCGAGCGTCGAGATCAGCCTCCGTTGGTTCTTGATGTTCTGATTCAGCAGATTCAACTTATTCAGCGTAGCGCTCTCGTCGCGCTTGGTCTGACTGAGCATTTTGTTCGTCTGCTCAATCTCCTGCTGCAGTTGCTTCTGCTTCTTCTGCAGGTCCTTGACGCTTTCGGCATGAATCGGACAGAGGAAGATAGCCAACGCCCCAATCACCAACAGTCGTATGTGTATCCGGGTTTTCATAACCATCTCTCGAGTTCTATCTTCATGTATTTATCCAACCGCAAACGGTTTGCCTTAACGGGCACATCCAGTTTGCGTGGAGTGTACGTGATCTGAATATCAATCGGTACGTCTTCGCCGTACAGGTATTGCAGGTGTGCGTTTTCCGGCCCCGTAGGCAGTTCGGCTGTACAGATCTGCTGCAGAATAGCCCAACTCATTTTCGGCGTTAGGCGGTGGTTAACGGCCTCGAAACTGGCGGTGGCATAGCGCCCGTGCACTTTGTCGATCGCGATCAACTCCGTAGGCGTGGCCTCTAAACGAACCATCTCGATCCCTAACATCGGCATCACGCTGATGACAATTATCGAGTCGCGTACGGTCTGCATGATCACGTTTGCGGAAACCTGTTCGCTCTTGGTGGTTACCGTCACTTTAGCTCCCTGAATGACACAGGTGTGCCAGGCC
This sequence comes from uncultured Bacteroidales bacterium, assembly GCA_900320865.1. Taxonomy (GTDB): domain Bacteria; phylum Bacteroidota; class Bacteroidia; order Bacteroidales; family Paludibacteraceae; genus Colicola. The sequence continues at coordinate 120,432 of ONTT01000007.1, forward strand.
GGCGTTTCCTCTACCGGTGTGGCGGACTTTGTTGCTTTCTTACTTACTCCGCAGCCGACGAGCAACAAGCAACTACTTATTAATACTATCGATATGTTTTTGAATCTCATCTCTTGTCTTACTGGATGAATCAACATTATACAATGCGCGTCCCAGATAGAAGAGCGCTAAGTCATCTTGTCCCTGCATGTGGAGAATCCAACCGTAGGTGTCCAGATAAACCGGGTTATATGGTTCCTCTTTGATGGTGATAGCGCTCATCCGTTCTGCTTTTTTAAGATCGCCCTTATGCGTTGCCAAATGATATGCGTAGTTGTTCATTACCATCAAATTATGCGGGTCGAGAGCCAGAATGCGCTCGTACATCGCGTAGAGTTCTTTGATCTTCGCGCCGGTTTGCTCCATCAGTTCCAAGCGGAAAAGCAAGAACCGCACATCATTCGGGTCGATTTCCAAATAGGTATCTACGGCTTGGATGGCTTTCTTGGGCTTGTTCCACATCGCGTAGATGCGGTAACGCGTGAGGGCACTGTAGGCATCGTATCCTGTGACGCGGTCTAACTCATCCTGTATCGCCAGCGCTTTCTTCCATTCGCCCACATGCACGTACGCGCTCAACAGCGTGTTCAGCAGACTCTGCTCCACTTTTTTCTTCTTATCCCCGCCTTTCTGCACCTGATAGGCTTTCTCCAGCACTCGTATACCCGCTTGGTTCATCTCTGCATCGTCCTTACTCAATAGAAGACGACTGTACTGATACCATTGGTCATAGGGGTCGGCCTCGAAGGCTTCCTGAAAAGTCTTCAAAGCGCGGTTCTCTTGTCCCATGCCTTGGTAAATCAATCCCAGATACGTCAGTGTGTGACCGTCATTGGGCTTAATTGCACGACAGAACTCCAGCAAAGCCAGCGCTTCGTCGTACTGCTCTTTCTCAATCGCCTGCCGCGCAGCGTACCAGTAGTATGTGAACTGCTGCTCCTGCTCCGTCGTGATCGTTTCTTTCTTCCCCTCGTTTTGAGCATACGTGGGAACAAAGAACAAACAACCAAGCAAAAGGACTAATATGTTACGATAAATCTTCAATTTTCAATCTGCAATTTTCTTTTTTTTAGCGAGTATTTAATATTATTAGCGAGTATATAACCCTCTCGGAGGCGTATTTTTGCGAATGGGTACGCAAAAATCCGTCGAGCAGGGGGCGAGTTACTCCGAAGGGTTTATATGCGAGCGCTGGCAGTACGTTTTTTGATGAGTAGCATACGAGCGCAGGCAGTTAGGGCGAGTTACTCCGAAGGGTTTATATGCGAGCGTAGGCAGTACGTTTTTTGATGAGTAGCATACGAGCGTTAACTACTTGCGACCGCTGTGGCCAAACCCACCGGCGCCGCGCTCCGTGTCGCTTAACTCACTCACTTCTACTATTTCCGGTGTCTCGTGCTTGGCTATCACCATCTGGCAGATACGCTCGCCCGGTTCAATAGTCTGCGCTTCGCCACTCAGGTTCACCAGAATCACACCTACTTCGCCGCGATAGTCCGCATCAATCGTACCCGGTGTGTTCAGTACCGTCAAACCGCGTTTGAGGGCCAAACCGCTGCGCGGACGTATCTGCGCTTCGTATCCCGCAGGTAACTCGATAAACAAACCTGTGGGGATTAACTTGCGTTCCATCGGTTGCAGTGTGACTGCTTCTGCGATATTACACCGGATATCCATACCTGCTGCCTGCGCGCTTTCGTATTTCGGCAGCGGATTATTGCTCTTATTAATTATCTTCAAAATCATAAAATCACCAATCAAAATCTCTTCTCCACCAGCACTCTCAGTCCGTCGGCTACGATTTTAATATGGATATCTTTTTCCATCTCTACCGGATCGCCGTCGATATGGAAGGGAGCTTTCTCTTCGCGTTCCAGCGTCACTTCCTTCGCACGAATCGTGTTCATGAAATAACTGTTATCGATATTACCTGCGAAAAGACGCAAGGCGAGACTGGCGCCGCCCAAGATGGCATTGCTGGACATGAGCATGATATCCATCTGACCGTCCTGTACACTGGCCTTGGGCGCTATGATGGCTTCGTAACCCCATTGGTTCGCATTGGCGAAGGTGATAAGAAAAGCTTTGTGGGTGACATCAATGCCGTCTCCTACGATATGGTAGGTCTGGGAGTGATAGGAGAAAATATCCTTCACAATGCTCCGCAGATAGGTGGTGAACCCGCGTTTCTTACTACCCGCAAACTGATCCGCTACCACCGCATCAAAACCCGTGCCACACGTGCTCACGAACAAGCGTCCGTTTGCCAAACCGTAGTCCACATTGATCGGCTCGCTGTGATTAATCATCTCAATCGCTTTTTGCGGACGAATAGGAATATTCAGATGACGAGCAAAACCGTTTCCGCTACCCATCGGCAGGATACCCAAGGCGGTGTTGGTGTCTTTCAGCCCCCGTGCCACTTCGTTCACCGTGCCATCGCCGCCTACGGCCACTACGGCATCAAAGCCCATGCGCGCGTACTGATGCGCCAGATCTGTGGCATGACCTGCGTACTCCGTAAAAACGATATTCGGCAGCCACTGCTCCATATCCAGCGTCTGCATGATCAACTTCGGTAACTTACGTTTTGTATTCTGTGTCTCTTTCGAACCCGAAATAGGATTGATGATAAAAGCTATATTCTTCATGTTATCTTGTTATTTGCTTGCCGTCTAACGTATAGGTGTTTCCGTTTCGTTCGATGACTACTTGACCGTTCATGAGTTTCTTGACTGCCGAAGCCGGTTCTCCTACCGCTTCGATGTCCTGAGTGCCCTCGATGAACGTACCCATGTAATAGGGCGCACATACGTCTGCGGCGGTCTTCCCGGAACCGACGTTTCCGGTCTTATTGATGGCATGACCAGACTGGTTCTTGTTCTCATCCCAGAACCCGCGGTTGAGCCAGGTGGTGATAACCGTTCCTTTGCTGGTGGACCAGTTGGTGTCATCGCCGTTGCCGGCCTCTTCCGGGAACCAGTAGTTGATGCCATCTACGTTAGAGAGTGGTTTGAGCGCATCTATCAGATCCTTGACGAAAGCGTATTGACCGGCTATGCTGCAAGGCCAAGCGTCACGGGTGTCATAGTTCACGCCTGACGTGGGCCAGTACTGGAAGTTATACGCGCATTCTACGATATGTACGCGTTTGTTCGGAAACAGGGTCTTCAGGTTCTTAATCGATTTCACCAGATAGTTCTTATCGCTCTTTTCTGCTATCTGCTCCGCCGTCAGATAACCGTGCCAGAAAGGATAGTAACTCAAGCCGATGATATCGAAGTCCACACCGCTCTTAATCAGCTTGTTGTAGTAAAACGAGTTATAACCCGTATTCGTCGGTCGGTCGGTGTGAATGATGATCTGTGCATTCGGGCATTCTTCGCGCACCGCATTGCATCCGGCTTTGAGCAGACCCAAATAACCGTCCCAGTTGTCGCCTGCTTCTTCGTACGGGTGTACCTTAATGCCGCATAAACCGTACATGATCTCATTACCTACTTGCACGAAATCAGGCGTGGCACCGGCTTCCTTGAGGGCACTGAGCACCTCATGCGTATAGTCCGATACGTGCTGAGCCATCGCGGCGTCATCGCTGCCTTTCCAGGCCGCAGGAGCTTGGATATGGGTGGCGTCCACCCACGTGTCCGAATAATGAAAATCCAACATGAAATAAGCACCCGCCTCTTTGATTCGTTTTCCCAATGCGGTCACATAGGCCAGATCCTGACATACCGAAGGATCGGACGTACCCGGGTTTACGAAGATACGTACGCGGAAGGTGTTCCATCCGCATTCCTCTGTCAGCCATGTGATCAGATTGCTGATCTTTTGACCGTTCACATTCTTGTAAGGAGAGTTGTGTTCTTCATACTTCGGCAACATCGAGATGTCACCCCCTACATAACGTGTCTGCGCCTGCGCGCATATACAAACGCACGCCAACGCCAGCATGAATAAACCTTTTTTCATAATCGCACATTTAAATCGCGTGCAAATTTACAACAAATATTTGAAATACACAAGGATTTTGTGCAAAAAATCAAATTTATTTGAGGTTTTTGTAGAAAAGACTTGTTATTTGCACAAGGGTGCGACTGTAATTTCGAAGGGCCCCTTTAGTGAAGTGAACCCCAAAAGTTAGACACAAAACAAAAGTGTCGCTTATGGTACATTCACTAGAGGAGAAGTTACAAGTAATTAAGATGCACAAACAAGGT
>ONTT01000064.1 GCA_900320865.1 uncultured Bacteroidales bacterium
TTGCCGCCGGTGTCCGCCCATATCTCCTCACCTGTGGTACGCCTGTGTGCGTCGGGGTTGGCGGGATTGACGAACTGCCCGAGGATAACTGCGCCGGTGATCTGCTCGCGCAACTGTTCGGCACGTGCTATGGCACCTTTCATCCCTTCGGCTCCGGGTGTCAGTTCGAGTTGTGCGCCGTAGGCTTTGAGCAGGTTCCTGCGCTCAACGGACATTGTGTCGGGCATAGTCAGGATAACCTTGTATCCTTTGGCTGCGCCTACCCATGCGAGTCCGACGCCTGTGTTACCGCTGGTAGGCTCGATGATCGTAGCGCCCGGGGTGAGTACGCCGTTGCGCTCGGCATCTTCGATCATAGCGAGTGCGACGCGGTCCTTGACACTGCCGCCCGGGTTGAAGTATTCGAGTTTGAGTAGTAATCGTGCCTGCTGACCGTCCAAACCGGTAACGGCTAATAGCGGAGTATTGCCTATCAGGTCGGTGAGATGATTGTAGATCATAGCGTGTAGTTGCTTTAGGTGTTATGGTGCAAAGGTACAACAATTATTTGACAAAAGCAAGTAACCGTCGCAAAAATCCATCTGAGCGGTACGAATTATCGGTTTTTTGACTGGCGAACGTGCAAAACAGTAACCTCTGCCCTTGCTGTAATTGCGCTTTCCATTAAATTTCGTACTTTCTCGCATATCTTTCGTGCATTTTTAGCATTTCCATTTGCATTATTCAAATATTTTTTGTATCTTTGCAGCGGTTTTATAAAATACGACTTAATAAAACATCAATAAAAAACAAAATACCATTTAACAAACATGGATAAACAGGTTCTTAAGCAAGTCCTTCTGGATAACGCACAATTGGTGGAGAAAATAGAGGTGTTGCCCCGTGCATACGCCTTGGATGAATCGGTAAACTATGTGTTCACCGGTGTACGGCGTGCCGGTAAATCGTACATGATGTATGCCATCATCAAGCAACTATTACAAAACGGCTGTTCGATGGCGGACATCCTATATCTGAACTTCGAGGACGAACGTATAGACAACTTCACTGCGTTGGATTTTAACCTCTTGTTGGAGTGCCATCAGGAGATTTACGGTCGCGAACCGCGTATCTTCCTTGATGAGATGCAGAATATTATCGGCTGGGAGAAATTCGCGCGTCGTATGGCAGACAGCAAAGCGCATATATGTCTTACCGGCAGTAATGCCAAGATGTTGAGCAAAGAGGTATTAAGTACTCTTGGCGGTCGTTTTATCCCGAAGGACATCTATCCGTATAGTTTCACGGAATACCTGAACACGATGCAGATATCGTATGACAAGAAAGCGCTGTTAACCACTTCCGGTCGGGCACTATTCTTCCAGCATTACAGGGAATATTTCTTATGGGGAGGCATGCCGGAATCGGTGGGAATGAAGATCAAACGCGATTATCTTAGTAGTACTTATCAGAAAATCTATCTGAACGACATCGTTTCGCGCAATAAAATCAGCAACGTAGCAGCATTGCGTTTGTTAATCAAGAAGATGGCAGAATCGGTGAAACAACCGTTGTCATACAACCGAATGAGTAATATTCTTTCTACCATCAACGGTAAAATCTCCGTGCCGACCGTACAGAGTTATATTTCTCATACCGAAGATGCCTGGTTTTTGCTGCGCCTGCGTAATATCACCGGTGCATTATCCGAGAAAGAGAGTATTTGTAAGTACTACTTCATTGATAACGGTTTCTTAAATCTCTTCTTGCTTGACGGCGAATCTGCGCTTCTGGAGAATATGGTTGCGCTGGAACTTTTCCGTCGTTACGGTCACGACCCTGAGAATGATACGGTCTATTTCTATAACGCAGGAGAGGAAGTCGACTTCTATATCCCGGAAGAAGAATGGGCCATACAAGTAGCGTATAACCTATCCGAAGATACTACTCGCCAACGCGAAGTGACCGCATTGACCAAGATAGTTAATGCGCTACCTTGCAAACGACGTACCATTATCACCTACGACACCAAGGACACTATTACCGATGCACGTGGCGAAATAGACGTTGTTCCTTGCTGGGAATGGCTTGTAAATCAATAAAAACCTCATCCAAAGGTTACTTTT
>ONTT01000058.1 GCA_900320865.1 uncultured Bacteroidales bacterium
GGGAACAGTAGCCGGGTCGGACGAGTCTATGCGTATCTCCATCCGATCGACGAGTCGTCCGCAGCTGTGCGCCTTGAACTGCTGCCACGGCACATACGAAACGAGCGGTCCGCACTCTGTCATACCATAACCTGACAGATAGGGAAAACGGATGTCCATAAGGCATTTCTCCACTTCGGGATTGAGGGCCGCTCCACCGGAGATGAGGCTTTTGAGTTTGCCGCCGAAAGCGTCCATCAGTCCCTGACGAATACGGTTTCGGACAAGCCTGCCTGCAATGGGTGTATTCCATAGCAACCGGACAATCGGTTTGCTGACAACAGGACGAATCTTCTTCTCATAAATCTTTTCCAAGACCATGGGCACGACGAGAATAATTAGCGGTTGACATTCGCGGAATGCCTTCATCAGCGTCGGCGTAGTCAGGCGTGTCACAAAATATACATGCGATCCTCCGGCTATCTGGTAAATCAACTCTATCATCATACCGAACATGTGCGCCAGAGGCAGCATGGAAACGAGATTGACACCGGGGTGACATTCCATGTTATCTATTGAATACTGCACGTTGGAAGACAAGGCACGATAAGAAAGCATAACACCTTTGGGGTTTCCTGTTGTGCCGGACGAGTAGTTAATCAAAGCGAGGTCGTCAAGATTGTCTTCGCGGTAGTGCACATCTTCCGGTCGGAAGCCTTTCGGGTAGCGTTCCTTAAAAGAGGTATTCAGCTGCTCATATTCCCTGCGATAAGCAGGATCGGCAGTATAGACCGGATGAAAATCCACCGTAGAAATCACGGCTTTGAGAGCCGGCATATTAGCCGGGTTGACTTTCTGCTCCACCGCCGGACCGACAAACAGCACTTGTGCGTCGGAATGGTTGACCAGCCGCTCAATATCTGCTCCCGTGAAATCCGGCAGAATACTGACGGCGACCGCCCCATAGGAGAAAGCACTCATTAGCGCGATTGCCCAACGAGCGGAGTTAGCCCCGCAGAGCGCAATCTTATCCCCCTCATGAAGCCCGAGTTGCTCATAAAAAAGATGCAACCGCGCCATTTCGGTTGCCATCGCACCGTATGTGTAAGTGAACAATTCCCCGTAGTTGGTCAATGCGGGATTGTTCCAACCCTCCCGGATAGAGCGGTTGATGTACGAAAACATGTGTTTGGTTGGTATTGCCATAGTATGATTCGAGATTGATTACTATGCCTTCATAACGGCGGTACAGGATAGCTGACCGTCTGCTGTTTTGAGGATATAACAGACCTGCCTGTCCGTAGCCTCGGCTTCCACGGTAATCGTGTCCTCGGGACCTAATTCATGTGCATACCGCAAGTCTATCTGTATCGGCGCAACGCCGGTTAGCACATCGCAGGCATTGAGCATGAACTGCAGGTATTTGGCGGAATTGCAGTGGTTGTTCAGGTCAAGGTCGGTATAATGAATCTTATGCGTCAGGCAGTGCGTGACGCGCTCTATCGCTGTGGGATGCCGTAAACGGGCGAGCGAGACCGTCCGGTCGGAAGTATGGTTCATCCATAGATAGCTGTCCGCAAACGGTAAAGCAGCAATACCGCGCGTCTGCAAGTCAATGATTGTCCATATGCCGGTTGCTTGACCTATAGGCTGCAACCCGCCTGCATGTTCTATTGACAACTCGTACGCGCGAAAGACCATGTTATGCGCTACGGTGGTTGGCCATGTCTGTATTACCAAGGTGTCGTGATAGAGCGGCAGACGGTCTATCTGAACCGCAAAGCGTTCCAAGACCCATCCGGCTCCGTACGCCTTGCGCATGAATTCAACACCGGTTCCCAACTCGTCCTCGCCTTGAGCACTCGCATGAAGCATATAGTTCAGCAAATCCGGCAGACGCAAGTGCAGCGAAGCATCTACATCTGCTATTTCCACATAGTGTTTGTATTGAGTAATGGGCTCCATTTTACATCCGAAATCAAATCGGGTGCAAAGGTACAAAATCTTTTGGAATAGTCCAAATCTATTTAAAACATGGAAAATGTTTGTTGTGATTTGGATAACTATTTATTGTTGCGGAATTGGGCAGGTGAAAGACCTGTCTGCTTGCGGAAGAACTTGCAGAAAGCAGCCTCCGTGGCAAACTGCAAGCGGTATGCTATTTGCTTGATATTGAAGTCGGTGGAGAGTAGCAAGCGTTTGCTTTCCTTGCACAAGATATCTTGAATCATCGCTTGCGGCGACTTGCCGATACAAGTGCGGCAGACTTGGTTCAGATAGGCGGAGGAAATCTGTAATTGTGCGGCGTACCAACTCACTTGCCGCTGTGTACCGCCGTTCTCATCCAGCAGTTTCAGAAAGGCCACATACAGTTGATTCATCCGGGACGAGACGATGGTATGAGAATCCCCGGAAGGACGCATTACCTCGTCCACCCACGATAATAATTCGTAAATAATCGATTGTCCTTGCAGGAAGGCAACGCGCCGGCGGTAACGTCCTGTCTCCTCCGAGTAAAGCGGCACAAGACCACGGTATGCTGTGATGAGTTTTAATTGCCGTGGCGAGAGATGGATAATAGGATGCCGCAGGATAAAATGCAGTTTCTCAATCCAGTCGTCTTCATCGCGCAGACAAGCGTACAATATGTCTTCTACTTTCTTTCCGTCCAGCGCAAAGATCACACAGCGGTAGTCCGGCGACTGCGAGAGAACCCGCGGCAAACGGTTGGCAGGGCTGAAAAGCAGGTCGTTTGGTTGCATGGAATATGTGGTTCCGGCATACTCAAAAGTGATCTCTCCAGCAAGACATTGCCACATATACGACCGCCCGAACGCCGAACCGTTTTCTAACAGAAGGTCATTCAGGTCACTGGTCACCACTATGTCCTTAAATCGTTTTATATCCATCGCTTGCGTAATTCCCGAAACTTGGCACAAAGTTACTACTTTTTTTCGAAATGGGCAAATTTTTTTACATAAATTTGCCATTTGCAGGATTTTTAACTGACTTTCGAAGGGTTCACCTATAACAACTTTCACCCGCGTTAGGATTTAGAAGGGCGCAGCTGCTTGGTCAGGGCGAACAAACGTGACAGAAAGAGGTAGACCGTAGGTAGGTATAAAAGAAAACTGCCGGCTCGTTATGAGTCAGCAGTCTTACACAATCCGGACTTGGGTTGCAAGCACAATGTAAAGGAAGTGCCTTTAGCTTGGCAACAGTTGCAATTTTTTGCTATTTATTGTTATTTAACCGGATCTCCTCATGATA
>ONTT01000023.1 GCA_900320865.1 uncultured Bacteroidales bacterium
GCTAACCCTGCACCTCCGGTAGGCCCGGCTCTGGGTTCGAAGGGTGTGAACATTATGGAGTTCTGCAAACAGTTCAATGCCAGAACGCAAGACAAGGCAGGTAAAGTGCTGCCTGTAGTAATTACCGTTTATGCGGATAAGTCCTTCGACTTCGTCGTTAAGACTCCTCCTGTAGCTATCCAGCTGCTTGAGGCTGCTAAGGTGAAGAGCGGAAGCGACCAGCCGAACCGTAACAAGGTGGCAACGATCACCGAGGAGCAGGCTCAGGCAATCGCTCAGGACAAGATGGTGGATCTTAACTGCTTCACCGTTGAGTCGGCTCTTAAAATGGTTAAAGGTACCGCACGCAGTATGGGTATCGTAGTAAAGTAAAACTCTTCAATCCAATCAACAATTATGGCAAAACTGACAAAAAAACAGAAGCTTGCTGCTGAGAAGATTGAAGCAGGTAAGCTCTACACCATCGAGGAGGCAGCTGCTCTCGTTAAAGAGATCACTACCACCAAATTCGATGCAAGCGTAGATATCGACGTACGTCTGGGTGTTGACCCGCGTAAGGCAAACCAAATGGTTCGTGGCGTGGTTGCACTTCCGAACGGTACCGGTAAGGTTGTTCGCGTTCTCGCACTCTGTACTCCGGATCAGGAGGCAGCTGCAAAAGAAGCAGGTGCTGACTATGTAGGTCTGGATGAGTATATTGAAAAGATCAAAGGTGGATGGACGGACATTGATGTCATCATCACCATGCCTCAGATCATGGGTAAGATCGGTGCCCTCGGTCGCGTATTAGGTCCTCGTGGCTTGATGCCGAACCCGAAGAGCGGTACGGTTACCATGGATGTAGCGAAAGCTGTTAAAGAGGTTAAGGGCGGTAAGATCGACTTCAAGGTTGACAAGTTCGGTATTGTACACACCTCCATCGGTAAAGTTAGCTTCAGCGCTGAGAAGATCGCTGAGAATGCATTGGCATTCATCGACACGATCAAGCACCTCAAGCCGGCTGTATCGAAGGGCGAGTACATCAAGAGCGTTTATCTTTCCAGCACAATGAGTCAGGGTATTAAGATCGATACCAAATCGCTTTAATCTCTAAAAAATTACAGACAAGTATGAAAAAGGAAGATAAAAATCTCGTCATTGAAGCCCTTGGCGCACAATTGGCTGAGTTCTCGCACTTCTACCTCGTTGACATCGAGGGTCTGAATGCAGAGAAGACCAGCGAGCTGCGTCGTGCGTGCTTCAAGCAGGACATCAAACTCTTGGTTGCTAAGAACACCCTGCTCCAGAAAGCGCTTGAGAAAAAAGGCGTAGAGGCAGAGATCTTCGGTGCACTCAAGGGTAACACCGCTCTCATGCTTAGCAATACCGGTAATGCTCCGGCTAAACTCATCAAGGAGTTTACCAAGGGCGACAAGACCGGTGAGGCTAAACCGCAACTCAAAGCTGCTTACGTAGAAGAGACTGTTTACGTAGGCAAGCAGAATCTCGAGTTCCTGTGCGCTATCAAGTCGAAGAACGAACTCATCGCAGAGTTGGTTGCATTGCTGCAATCGCCGGCGAAGAACGTTGTTTCTGCACTTCAGAGCGGACAAAACACCATTCATGGTGTACTGCAAACTCTCGGCGAGCGCGCAGAATAATTATTCCCGTAATCCCGTAATAACGTAATTACGAGTTACAAAAAACAAAACTGAATCAAAAACATTTAAAATTTATAAGACAATGGCAGATCTTAAAGTTATTGCTGAAACATTAGTTAACCTTACCGTTAAGGAAGTAAATGAACTCGCTACCATCCTGAAAGAGGAGTACGGAATTGAGCCGGCTGCAGCAGCAGTTGCTGTTGCTGCTCCCGCTGCAGGTGGTGCTGCTGCTGAGGCAGCTGAGGAGAAGACCTCTTTCGATGTTGTTCTCAAGAGCGCAGGTGCTAACAAGCTCCAGGTTGTTAAGGCCGTTAAGGAGCAAACCGGTCTCGGCCTGAAAGAGGCTAAGGACATCGTAGACGCTGCTCCGTCTAACGTTAAGGAAGGCGTTGACAAAGCTACCGCTGAGGCTTTGAAGAAAGCTCTCGAAGAGGTAGGTGCTGAGGTAGAGCTCAAGTAATACCCCACTAGCCAACCACTCTAATCGGGTGGAATAGGTTTAGATCCTCACGTCAAAATGAGGGTCTAAACCTTTTCTGCTCAATAGGACAGAATGATTAAAAAACTGAAAAATTTGGTAATTATTATAGGGTGAATATTAAAATACTATAAACTTTATCACCGCAGATTTAGATTTAAATTACTTATTACCAACAGTTTAGTTCTGTTAAACAATTATCAACCATATAAAATAATGGCTACAACAAAAAATCAGCAGAGAGTCAATTTCAGTCGTATGCAAAAGCATATGCCTTATCCTGACTTTCTCGAAATTCAGTTAAAGTCCTTCGCGGATTTTGTTCAGATGGATAGTACCCCTGAGCAACGCCGTAAAGAGGGACTCTTTAAGGTATTCTCGGAGAACTTCCCGATCCAGGATACCCGCAACAGTTTCACGCTGGCTTTCTTGGACTATTCCATTGACCGCCCCCGTTATTCCATCGAGGAGTGCATCAAGCGCGGCCTGACCTACAGTGTGCCTTTGAAAGCGAAACTGCGTCTCAGTTGCGAGGATCCCGATCATGAGGACTTCGATACCGTCGTTTCTGACGTATACCTCGGTACCATCCCTTACATGACCCCGAAAGGCACCTTTGTCATCAACGGTGCTGAGCGTGTCGTAGTTAGTCAGTTGCACCGTTCGCCCGGTGTGTTCTTCGGAACATCCATGCATAGCAACGGTACCAAGCTCTACTCCGCTCGTATCATTCCTTTCCGCGGTTCATGGATCGAGTTCGCTACCGACATCAACAAGGTCATGTATGCTTACATCGACCGTAAGAAGAAATTGCCTGTAACAACCCTGCTTCGTGCCATCGGTTTCGAGTCGGATAAAGAGATTCTGAACTGCTTCGACCTCGCAGAGGAAGTGAAGGTAAACAAAGAGACGCTGGAGGCATGTGTCGGACGTAAACTGGCCGGTGACGTGATGAAGGCGTGGGTAGAAGATTTCGTGGATGAGGACACCGGTGAGGTTTCGTCTATCGAGCGTAATACCATCGTGGTAGAGCGCGAAGAAGAACTGACCCCGGAGGTTATTAACACGATCATTGAATCCGGCTCGAAGACCATCCTGCTGCATAAGGAGGAGGAGCGCGAGAACGATTTCGCTATCATCTTCAATACCCTGCAGAAAGACCCGGCTAAGACCGAGAAAGAGGCTGTTCTCTACATCTACCGCCAGTTGCGTAATGCAGAGCCGGCCGATGATGCTACGGCACGCGAGATGATTCAGAACCTCTTCTTCTCCCAGAAGCGTTATGACCTGGGTGAGGTAGGACGTTATCGTATCAACCGCAAGTTGAGTATGTCGATTCCTGACGATGTTCGCGTACTGACCAAAGAGGATATCATCGAGATCATCAAATATCTCGTCATGCTCATCAACAGCAATGCCGAAGTAGATGATATCGACCACCTCTCCAACCGTCGTGTGCGTACCGTAGGTGAGCAGCTCTTCAACCAATTCGGTATCGGTCTGGCTCGTATGGCTCGTACCGTGCGTGAGCGTATGAATGTTCGTGACAACGAAGTCTTTACGCCGACCGACCTGATCAATGCGAAGTCGATCTCTTCGATCATCAACAGCTATTTCGGTACGAACGCCCTGAGCCAGTTCATGGATCAGCAGAACCCGTTGGCCGAGATTACCCACAAACGTCGTATGTCGGCCCTTGGTCCCGGTGGTCTGAGCCGTGATCGTGCCGGTTTCGAGGTACGTGACGTACACTACACCCACTACGGTCGTCTCTGTCCTATTGAGACGCCGGAAGGTCCGAACATCGGTTTGATCTCTTCGCTCTGTATCTATGCGAAGATCAACAACCTTGGTTTCATCGAGACCCCGTACCGTCCCGTTAAGGACAGCGTCGTAGACCTCGATAATGACCATGTCGTATATCTGTCTGCTGAGGACGAGGAGAACCAGGTAGTAGCACAAGGTAACGCACCGTTGACACCGGAAGGAAATTTCATCCGCAAGACCGTTAAGACGCGTCTCGGTGCTGAGTTCCCCGTCGTAGCGCCGTCTGAGGTCAACCTCATGGACGTGGCGCCGTGCCAGATCGCTTCGGTGGCGGCTGCCCTCATTCCGTTCTTGGAGCACGATGATGCCCACCGTGCCCTCATGGGATCGAACATGATGCGCCAGGCTGTTCCGTTGATCACTTCTGAGTCCCCGATTGTGGGTACCGGAATTGAGGAGCAGCTGGTTACCGATAGCCGTACGCAAATCGTAGCAGAAGGTGCCGGTGAGGTGACCTACGTGGATGCCGATGTCATTCGCATCAACTACGATCGCGATGACGAAGAGGCACTCATCAGCTTCGACTCGCAGGAGAAAGAATATAAACTGCCGAAGTTCGAGAAGACCAACCAGAATACGACCATCGACCTCCATCCGCTCGTTCGCAAGGGCGATCGCGTAGAGGCCGGTCAGATCCTCACCGAGGGTTATGCAACCCAAGGTGGCGAGTTGGCGCTCGGTAAGAACCTCAAGGTAGCGTATATTCCTTGGAAGGGTTATAACTACGAGGATGCTATCGTGCTCAGCGAGCGCATCGTTCGTGAAGATATGTATACTTCGGTTCACGTCGTTGAGCAGCTGCTCGAGGTACGTGACACCAAGCGCGGTATGGAGGAGTTCACCGCCGATATCCCGAATGTATCCGAAGAGGCTACCAAAGACCTCGACGAGAACGGTATCATTCGTATCGGTGCGTACATCCAACCGGGTGATATTCTCATCGGTAAGATCACCCCGAAGGGTGAGACCGATCCGAGTCCGGAGGAGAAGCTCCTCAAGGCCATCTTCGGTGACAAAGCCGGGGATGTGAAGGATGCTTCGTTGAAGGCTAGTCCTTCGCTCGACGGTGTCATCATCGATAAGAAACTCTACTGCCGTGCGAACAAAGACCGCAAGCAGAAGATGGATGACAAGATCACGCTGGCCGATATGGATGCGAAGTTCAAAGCCAAAGCGGAGGACCTGCGTGAGCAACTCATCACCAAGCTCTATACCCTCCTCACCGGCCGTCAGGCGGTTAGCGTGAAGGATATCCTCGGTACCGAGTTGATCTCCAAGGGTCAGCACTTCACCAAAGAGCGTCTCAACGAGATCGATTACTTCTCCGTACTGCTCGAGGGATGGACTTCGGATGCACATAAGAACGAACTCGTCGCTAAATGCGTGCTTAACTACATCGCTAAATACAAAGAGATGGATGCGCAACTCAAGCGCGAGAAGTTCAACCTCACCATCGGTGATGAACTGCCGAACGGTATCATCCAGATGGCGAAGGTTTATGTGGCTAAACGTCGTAAGATCCGCGTAGGTGATAAGATGGCGGGTCGTCACGGTAACAAGGGTATCGTATCCAAGATCGTCCGCGTAGAGGATATGCCGTTCCTCGCAGACGGTACGCCGGTAGATATCGTATTGAACCCGATGGGTGTGCCTTCTCGTATGAACATCGGTCAGATCTTCGAGGCTGTCCTCGGTTGGGCCGGTCAGGAACTCGGTGTCAAATTCAGCACCCCGATCTTCGACGGTTGTACGATGGAGCAACTCGACGAGTGGACCGACAAAGCCGGTCTGCCCCGTGGTGGTAAGACCCAGCTCTACGACGGTGAGACGGGTGAACCGTTTGACCAGATGGCTACCGTCGGTGTGACCTACTTCATGAAACTCGGTCACATGGTCGATGATAAGATGCACGCCCGTTCGATTGGTCCGTACAGTCTTATTACCCAACAGCCGCTTGGCGGTAAGGCACAGTTTGGTGGTCAACGTTTCGGTGAGATGGAGGTTTGGGCACTCGAGGCACACGGTGCTGCGCATGTGCTCCAGGAGATCCTTACTATCAAGTCCGATGACGTCACCGGCCGTGCACGTACTTACGAGGCAATTGTCAAAGGTGAGAACTTCCCGACGCCGGGTCTGCCCGAGTCGCTTAACGTGCTCCTGCACGAGTTGCAAGGTCTCGCTCTCAGTATCAACATGGAATAATGGAGGACAAGAAGTATGGCTTTTAAACAAGAAAATAAGAAAACCGGTTTCACCAAGATTTCGATTGGTTTGGCTTCCCCGGATGAGATCATGCAGATCTCCTCGGGTGAGGTGCTCAAACCGGAAACGATTAACTATCGTACCTACAAACCTGAACGCGATGGTTTGTTCTGTGAGCGCATCTTCGGTCCTACCAAGGATTACGAGTGCCACTGCGGTAAATACAAACGTATCCGTTATAAAGGTATCGTCTGCGAGCGTTGCGGCGTAGAGGTAACCGAGAAGAAAGTGCGTCGTGAGCGTATGGGTCATATCAAACTCGTCGTTCCCGTTGCCCATATCTGGTACCTCCGTTCGCTGCCGTCTAAGATGGCTGCCCTGCTCGGTATCCCGACCAAGAAACTGGAGTCTGTCATCTACTATGAGAAATATCTCGTAGTACGTGCCGGTGCGCTCGAGGGTCAGGAGATCGGCGAGAAGAACGAAGCAGATAAGAATAGAATTCCTATCGAGAACTGCATGCTGCTCGACGAAGATCAGTATCAGCAGGTGCTCGATATCCTGCCGGAAGGCAATGAGTCGCTCGACGACACCGATCCGAATAAGGTCATCATCAAGATGGGTGCTGAAGCAATCTATGACTTGCTCAAAGACATCGATCTCGATGCCCTCTCGTACGAGTTGCGTGCTACGGCCGATAAATCGTCTTCCGTACAACGCCGTCAGGAGGCTCTCAAGCGTCTGCAGGTAGTAGAGGCTTTCCGTGCTTCCAACGGTCGTAACCGTCCGGAGTGGATGATCCTCCAGGCGATTCCTGTGACGCCGCCGGAGTTGCGTCCTCTCGTGCCCCTGGATGGTGGCCGTTTCGCTACCTCCGACCTCAATGACCTCTATCGTCGTGTCATCATCCGTAACAACCGTCTCAAACGATTGGTGGAGATCAAGGCGCCGGATGTCATTCTGCGTAACGAGAAGCGCATGCTCCAAGAGGCTGTTGACTCCCTCTTCGATAACAGCCGTAAGACCACGGCCATGAAGTCGGATGCCAACCGTCCGTTGAAGTCCCTCTCGGATTCGCTCAAGGGTAAGCAAGGACGTTTCCGTCAGAACCTGCTCGGTAAACGTGTGGACTACTCCGCGCGTTCCGTTATCGTCGTAGGTCCGGAACTTAAGATGCACGAGTGCGGTCTGCCTAAAGAGATGGCGGCTGAACTCTATAAGCCGTTTATCATCCGCAAGCTCATCGAGCGTGGTATCGTGAAGACCGTGAAGTCCGCGAAGAAGATCATCGATCGCCGTGAACCGGTGATCTACGAGATCCTGGAGCATGTGATGGAAGGACACCCCGTTCTGCTGAACCGTGCTCCGACACTGCACCGTCATGGTATCTTGGCTTTCCAACCCCGTATGATCGAGGGTAAGGCTATCCAGCTGCACCCGCTCTCCTGCGCCGGTTTCAACGCCGACTTCGATGGTGACCAGATGGCCGTGCACTTGCCGCTCTCTAACGAGGCGATCCTCGAGGCACAGCTCCTCATGCTCGGTTCCCATAACATCCTCGACCCGGCCAACGGTAACCCGATTACCGTACCGTCTCAGGATATGATCCTTGGTCTGTATTATATCACTAAGGAACGCCCGGGTGCGAAAGGCGAAGGTCTCACCTTCTATTCCGAAGAAGAGGCGCTCATCGCCCTCAACGAGGGTCGTGTGGACATCCACGCGAAAGTGAAGGTACGTGTGAACACCATCGAGGACGGACAGAAAGTCGTTCGTATCCTCGAGACCACGCCGGGACGTGTCGTCGTTAACCAGTATGTACCCGAGGAGATCGGGTATCAGAACACGCTGATGAAGAAAGGCGCTGTGAAGAAGATCATCTCACAGGTCATCAAGACCTGCGGTGTGGCTCGTACGGCGAAGTTCCTCGATGATATCAAGGACCTCGGTTACTACCGCGCCTTCAAGGGTGGCTTGAGCTTTAACTTGAATGATATCCTCATTCCGGAGGAAAAGAAAGCACTTACCGACAAGGGTAACGCCGATATCGAAGAGATCAACGAGCGTTATAACTACGGTATGTTATCCGATGACGAGCGTTATCGTGCTACGATCGATACATGGAAGAAGGTCGATGACGAGCTCAAGGATATCCTGATGAAGCACATGAAAGAGGCCGATAACGGATTCAACTCCGTTTACATGATGATGGACTCCGGTGCCCGTGGTAACGAGCAGCAGATCAAGCAGCTCGCCGGTATCCGTGGTATCATGGCTAAGCCGTTGAAGGCAGGTGCTACCGATACACGTCCGGAAATCGAGAACCCGGTCCTCGCGAACTTTAAAGAGGGTATGTCCGTGCTCGAGTACTTCATCTCTACCCACGGTGCCCGTAAGGGTCTGGCTGATACCGCTTTGAAGACCGCCGATGCCGGTTACCTCACCCGTCGTCTCGTCGATGTATCGCATGATGTGATCATCAACGAGGAAGACTGTGGTACCCTTCGTGGTCTGTCTGCACGTGCTATCAAGGATGCTAACGGTCATACCATCGCGTCCCTGACCCTCCGTATTCTCGGTCGTGTATCTGTACATGATATCCATGATAACGACGGTAACCTCATCGTCGCTGCCGGCGAAGAGATTCGTGAGGCCGCTTGTGAGGCGATCGAAGCAGCAGGTATCGAAGAGGTAGTCATCCGCTCGGTACTCACCTGCGAGTCCAAGCATGGCGTCTGCGCGAAGTGCTACGGTCGTAACCTTGCTTCGCGTAAGATGGTGCAGAAAGGTGAGGCAGTCGGTGTCATCGCTGCACAGGCCATCGGTGAGCCGGGTACACAGCTTACCCTCCGTACCTTCCACTCCGGTGGTTTGGCCGGTGGTGCCGCTGCACAAGGTACCTACGCCCTCACGCGCGAAGGAATCATCGAGATTGAAGACCTCCGTACCATCACGACCGCTGCCGGTGAGACCATCATCGTCAGCCGTAAGAATACCCTTAACCTCAAGGACGAGAAGACCGGTGTCATCCTGGCTACCTTCGATATCCCGTACGCTTCCAAACTCTTCGTCAACCAAGGCGAGAAATACCCGAAGGGTACTGTTGTCTGCGAGTGGGATCCGTATAAGACCCCGTTGCTGATCGAGCAAGACGGTATCATCCGTTATGAGGACGTCATCGAAGGTATCACCTGTAAGACCGAAGTCGATGAGCAAACCGGTAAGAAAGAGGTTTCTATCACGGAGACCAAGGATAAGACCAAGATGCCGCAGGCGCATATCATGGATAAGGATGGTAATATCCTCCGTTCCTATAACCTGCCTGTTAAGGCCTCTCTGACCTTCACCGATGGCGCTGAAGTCAAGATCGGCGATACCCTCTTCTCTATGGCTCGTGCTACCAACAGCGGTGGTGATATCACCTCCGGTCTGCCTCGTATCACCGAGCTCTTCGAGGCCCGTAACCCGTCTAACCCGGCTGTCGTCGCTGAGATCGACGGTGAGATCTCCTTCGGTAAGATCAAACGCGGTAACCGTGAGCTCTTCATCACCTCTAAACTCGGTGAGCAGAAGGCTTACCTCATCCCGTTGACCAAGCAGATCCTCGTTCAGGAAGGTGACTTCGTTCGTGCCGGTGTAGCCCTCTCCGATGGCGCTATCACGCCGGAAGATATCTTGGCTATCCAAGGTCCGACTGCCGTGCAGAACTACATCGTCAACGAGGCGCAGGCTGTATATCGTATGCAGGGTGTGGAAATCAATGATAAGCACTTCGAGATCATCGTTCGTCAGATGATGCGTAAGGTGGAGATCCTTGAGCCGGGTGATACCCGTTACCTGGAGGGTGATATCGTAGATAAACTCGACTTCTTGGAGGAGAACGACCGTATTTGGGGTCGCAAGGTGGTGACGGATGCCGGTGCCAGCGAGGTACTCAAAGAAGGCCAGATCATTACAGCTCGTCGTCTGCATGATGAGAACAGCTCGCTCCGCCGCCGCGATAAGAAACTCGTGAAGGCACGTGATGCTGAGTGCGCTACCGCCAAGCAGATCCTCCAGGGTATCACACGTGCTGCCCTCGGTACCAAATCCTTCATGTCGGCTGCCTCCTTCCAGGAGACCACCAAGGTACTCAACGAAGCCGCTATCCGCGGTAAAGTCGATTACCTCGAGGGCATGAAAGAGAACGTCATCTGCGGTAACCTCATCCCGGCAGGTACCGGTATGCGTGAGTTCGCTAAGATCGCTGTACATAACAAAGAGGAATACGCTGCTATCCAGGCTGCCCGCGAGGCCGCCGAAGCCGCCCTCAACGGTGAGTACTAATCATCCGCCCCGCGGATTATAAGAAAAAGGGGGATTCCTTTCGGGGGATTCCTCTTTTGTTTTTTTTCGGGGGATTCCTCTTTTGTTTTTTTCGGGGGATTCCTTTTTTGTTTTCCTTTCGCCTTTCTTCCTTTCGCCCTTTTTCCTCTTCTTGCTGTTTAGGGTGTATCTCGGGGCATAGACGGTTTAGCCCCTCGCCGGTGCTCTCTCCACGTTCGCGCCAATGTTCGACCATCGCGTCTCGCGCTCTGCGCGCGTCGCCCGCCCGCTCGGTCTCAATGCGCCATTAACCATTCGCCTTTCGACTTTATTTTACTGTTTAGTGGGTATTTTACGCAAAAAAAGCATTTTTTTTGCACCTTCGGACGTGTAGTGTCTTTTTGAGGTAGTAATTTTGTCGTCGGAAACGGTGATCCATGATTAAGTTACCGGGTAACAAATGTAATGGTCACGTTTCCTCCTCTCCCCATGCGGAACAGCACAAGTGCATGGTTCCTGTGGGGACCCCAAGAAAAAAAACAAGGTTATTTAATGTCAAAAATTAGTACGATTATGGAAAAGAGTGTAATGAGTTTGGTAATGGATACCATCGGAATTGTCGGAATGTTCTGCATCGCAGCGGTGCTATTATGCATCTAAATGCACACAAAATACAATTTTGTTTGCATATTCCCAAAAAATGTTGTACCTTTGCAGCGCAAAATGTGTGCAGAGCCAACACAGAAAGAAGAAAACAGAAAATAACAATTATGATGGCAAAGAAGGTATTGAACTTGAACGATATGATGGAGAAATGGCTCAGTGAGAACCTCCATAAATTTTCCATCGAACAAATAAAATCCTTACGCGATAATCCCGATTTCTTGATTGAGCCTATGTTTGAGGCAGTCAAACAACATTGTAAAGAATTCGGGCTGGACTATACCCAAACACAGGTATATGGGGAAGAACAGAAGTACCTCAAGAAGAAAGAACAAGAGCAAATATCCGGCAGGAAATGGGCATATCTGGATTCGCCGCTAAGTCAGGAACTATTTGATATGGCTACCCACGCTGCATTGGATAGGAAGATCATCAGCACCCACGAAACGTCGTATCTTTACGATCGCAAGAGTATAAAACCGGTTGCATTCAAAGTATTCATGGATGCCTATGTGCTTGGGCATAAACCATCCGGGAGATTGACCAAGAGGATGGCAGAAAAACTCATTCGTTTTAATGAGTTCTACGATCAGAACTACTCCTTGGATATGTTTGAACAACTATCTCACAAAGAGCAACTGCTCTTTTATGCAAAGCATATTGCCGATGGTCTGACGGAGGAACAGGAGCAATTCGTGTCGCAGTTCATCGATAAGCATGATTATCTGCCGATATTCCGGCTTATCGAAGCCTATTACGAGAACTCGAAATACCAGTCTTGCATAGCCGCACGTGATTATAGCGGATTATGCGGAGGAGAGCGTAAGAGTCTCGAGCAGATTCAATCAGACCTCGGTGTGACGCCTCAACGCGCACAACTGTTGGTTCGTCGGGGATTCTTCGGTGGGTTGTATCATATCGATATTCCTCTTGATTGTTGGGACCCGTATCAATCGCTGTTCACGGAACCCCTCTTGAGGATTGAAAGCTGCCATTATGAGCAAATCAAAGAAGAGGAACAGTTGCACATGGATATTAACGAATACATGCTGATACTCCAACGGCGGCTTCCATGGGCACATTCGGTCTGGTCGGTCAAGAGAGGAGATGAACGTATTTGGGGTGTCCATCACAACTATTATTGGAAATTCAGATTTTATAGTTTCTTTAATGACATCCGTGAAGAGCAGCTTCGTAAAGATCGCCCGAAAGCCGTTACAATCGATCTCGGCAGGGCATGCAAGAGCAAAAAGTACCTATCGATTGCTGCTGACGAGGAACTGACCCATGAGGAAACGGAAGCGATTATATCGATTTTGAAGACTATCCTCAAAGAGATGCTCGGCATCGAAGCCAAAGGCAACAAATTTATCTTCCCGGCCAGAAAGCCGCGAACGAAAAAATAATTTAGTACCTTTGCAGCGCAAAATGTGTGCAAAGCAAAAGAAACGAAAAAAGTAATACTGAGATATGGCACAAGAATTATTTGAACGTGTTGACAGAAAGGTAGGAAATCTTCTCAACGAGGTTGTGGAAGGCAAGATTGGTTTGCCGGATCTGCAACGACCTTTTGTGTGGTCTGATTCCAAGGTCCGCGACCTGCTCGATAGTATGATGAAGGGATTCCCTGTCGGCTATGTTATGCTGTGGGCATCTCCAAAAGATTATACCAACACCAAGACCATCGGAAATAACGAGAAGCAGTTTAAACGTCCTGATGATTTGGTGATTGATGGTCAGCAGCGCTTGACGTCTTTGTTAGCAGCTATTACAGGCACAGAGGTTCGCGATAAGAACTTCGAGAAGCGCCATATCAAGATATCGTTTAATCCCTTGACGCGTGAGTTCTTTGTCTGGACCAATGCCACAGAGCGTGATTTCCAACTTATTTCCGACATCTCAAAAGTATATGCGGCAGACGAGAATCACCAAATCGGTAAATTCCGTCGTGAGTTGTTTGAGCGAATGAACGAAGGCCGCTCAAAGAAAGATATAGCACTTCTGTCGTACGAAGAAACGGATCTTATCGAGAGTAATATCAATCTCTTGCTTGATCTCCGCAACTATACTATTCCTACGCTGCGCATCTTGGCTGATGCAGATGAAGAAGATGTAGCTGAAATCTTCCGCCGTGTCAACTCTGGAGGTCAGAAGCTCAACGAGAACAACTTCATTGAGACCTTGCTGGCTGTCTATGACAATGACATCCACGATAGGATTATGCAGTTCTGTTCGGAAGGCCACACACCAGCCAAAGGCACATCCTATAATAACGTCATCGAAGCAGATCCATCTCACATCATCCGTGTAGCTGTCTCCTATGGCTTCCATCGTGCGAGAATGAAGTACGGATACAAATTGCTCCGCGGTATTGATTTAGATAGCGGTACTGTCTCTGAAGAAACACGTGTGCAGAACCTGGAGATCTTCCGTACAGCGCTTGACCGCGTGGTCAACCTGAACGATTGGCATAGTTTTCTCAATCTGTTTGCCAAAGCCGGTTATCTGAACAAAGATCTTATCCGTTCGGAGTATGCCGTTATCTATAGTTACGTGCTGTACTTGATTGGTAAGTACGAGTATAACGTGCCGCAGTTGCAATTACAGAACGCTATTGTCCGTTGGATCTTTATGTCCACTATCACGTCGTTCTATTCAGGTTCTCCGGAATCAAAGGTTGAACGCCAGTTAGCCGACTTGCGTCAGATAAAGACAGCAGACCAGTATGTGCAATATCTGGACGATTCCATCAAACGTATCATGAACGATAGTTACTTCTCTATCGAACTCATTGAGAATCTGAACTCTTCGTCGGCAAACTCACCTGTCTGGTATGGTTATATCGCATCGCTCAACGTGATTGGTATGCCAATGCTTTTCTCAACCTCTACCCTATCCAGTTTCTTGGTTCTTGGCGCAGATGGTCAAAAGAAGTCTATCGACAAGCATCATATCTTCCCGAAGAAATATCTGGAGAAGATTGGTATTGCAGATGACCGTGATCGGAACCAAATGGCGAACTTCACCTATCTAGATTACCAGACCAATATCGACATCTCAGACGATGCCCCGGCATTGTATGTCGGCCGATATAAGGAAAAGTTTGGCGAGGAAGGATACAAGAAACATTGCGAGAACAATGCTTTGCCTCTTGGCTTTGAGAATATGGAATATGCCGAGTTCCTTGCAGAACGCCGCAAACTAATGGCTGAGCTTATCAAGAAAGCGTATAATAAACTTTGGGAATAACAAAAGTTGGTAAATGCAAGGCTTTAAGTACTCCATAGAAATCTTTGAAGAGGAGATATACCGTGAACTGGATTACGGTATCATCTTCTATGTGCCGGGAAAGAACACGCCGGAACTTAATGCCTATGTCAAGAAACATGCCCGTAGTATCGCCAAACTCATCAACCTTGACGAAGAGTTTTGGGTACAATGTAAGATCAAATGTCTTAATCCAGACAACGACCTCTTTGCGCAGCAAGAGCACGCCCGTTTCTATAGTGCTATGTTGCCCACCAAAGAGAATTTCAATGAGGGATATAGTTTCCTAGTTGCTAGCCTTGACGATTTACAGCCTGAACTAATGGATTGCGCGTTTGAGAAGTTCTTCAAGAAGCTTCTCCAGATGTTCGACGAGATATTGGACACAGGCAAATATAAGAAATTCCATCTACTCTTCCCCGAAACGATTCAGTTCGAGGATTCCGAACTTAGATTCTCATGTGTCGAGTTGGCAGAAGGTGAGGCTCCTATATCGGGTCTTCCTACGCGCGAGCGCCCGAAGCCTGTGCGTCGTAGCGCGCTGAGTCGATTAGAGATAACACCATCTACATACCAGGTATTACTCCCTGATTATGGGAAAGAGCTTCATTTTACGGCACAAGTGAAAGCCCTATACGTTCTCTTTCTCAATCACCCAGAAGGAATACGAATGAAGGAGATTGGCGACTACAAAGAGGAATTTAAACAACTCTATTTTTACTTCTCCAATCGTGAAGATATTGACCGATTGCGCAGTTCAGTCGATAAACTACTTGACGCCTGCAATCGCAATGCACTCGATGTCAAGAAATCGCAATGTAACGAAGAATTGCAACGCATTATTCCTGAAGATGAGTTGCGGCAATACTATGAGATCGAAGTTAGGAGAGGGCAACCGCACAAGATAAGATTGAGTCGAGATCTTGTTTCATTGCCGGAAAGTTTACTATAAAATAGTAAAAACATTTGTAACGTTACAAACTTTTGAGTATATAAAATAATAGCAGTACTTTTGCAGCGGATTTCGGAAAACCAAGCCGAATGACATCTGCAAAAATGAATAATACATCTAAGAAAAAGAAACGTATGGCTAAAGACACCATTTCGATTGGATTTGAGGACAAAATTTGGAAGGCAGCGGATGTGCTGCGTGGTAATCTGAACGCGTCTGAATATGAGGGCGTTGTGCTCGGACTTATATTTCTAAAGTACATCTCCGATCGGTTTGAGACCAAGTACGCTGCATTAGTTCAAGACCCGCTGGCAGATCCGGAGGACAAAGACGAGTACATGGCAGATAATGTGTTCTTCGTTCCGAAAGAGGCTCGTTGGTCGGTTATCTCGAATGATGCACACCAACCGTCTATCGGCGTGACGATCGATAATGCGCTGCGTCTGATCGAGCAAGAGAACCCGCGTCTTAAGGGTATTCTGCCGAAGAACTTCGCTCGTCCGGAACTGGACAAACGTCGTTTGGGCGATGTAGTGGATCTATTCACGAATATCCAGATGCACGGAGCAGGGGATGAAAAAGACCTGCTTGGTCGCACGTATGAGTACTGCTTACAGAAGTTCGCATCCATGGAAGGCAAGAACGCCGGAGAATTCTACACACCTTCGTGTATTGTGCGTACGATAGTAGAAGTGCTGCAACCATATAGCGGTCGTATCTATGACCCTTGCTGCGGTTCGGGAGGTATGTTCGTGCAGAGCGCTAAGTTCATCCGTAGCCATCAGAAAGAGGTGCGTAATATCTCCATCTATGGTCAGGAAGCAAACCCCTCTACATGGAAAATGGCACATATGAATATCGCTATTCGTGGATTGGAAGCAGACCTTGGCAAGAGTTATGCTGATACGTTCTTTGACGATCAACACCCGACCCTCAAGGCTGATTATATCATGGCCAACCCTCCATTTAACTTGAGCGATTGGGGACAAGCTTCGTTGCTGGAAGATGTACGTTGGAAATATGGTATTCCGCCCGCAGGCAATGCTAACTTCGCGTGGATACAACACATGATTCATCACCTCTCGCCAAATGGTAAGATTGGTTTGGTGCTCGCTAATGGTGCGTTGAGCAGTCAAACAGGCGGAGAAGGAGATATCCGTGCAAATATCGTAAAGGCAGATTTGGTAGAAGGTATCGTGGCTTTGCCTAATCAACTATTCTATTCTACCGGTATTCCTGTTAGTTTGTGGTTCCTGAACCGCGATAAGAAACAGAAAGGCAAAGTACTGTTTGTTGATGCACGTAACCTTGGTAAGATGGTTACCCGCAAACTACGTGAGTTGACCGAAGAGGATATCTTACGTATTGCTGATACCTTCCGTCAATACGAAGCAGGCACGCTGCAAGACGAGAAGGGCTTCTGTGCTACTGTCTCGTTGGACGATGTAGCTAAACAGGACTATATCCTCACGCCCGGACGCTATGTTGGTATTGCCGAGCAAGAGGATGATGGTGAACCGTTTGCAGAGAAAATGGCACGCCTTACCGGCGAACTATTCGAACTCTTCGACAAAGGGCACGCCCTCGAAGCCGAAATCCGCAAACAATTAGCGTCTATCGGCTACAAAATCGGCTAAACTATGGAATGGAAAAAGGTTAAATTGGGAGAGGTCGCTAATATTCAGACTGGACCTTTTGGAAGTCAATTACACAACGAAGACTATGTGATTAAAGGTACACCTATAGTTACTGTTGAACATTTGGGTGCACGCCTATTCTCTACACAAAATCTCCCATGTGTATCTGATACTGACAAAGAAAGGTTGAAGAAATATTCCCTCATTGAAGGAGATATTGTTTTTAGTCGTGTCGGTTCGGTTGATAGATGCTCTTATGTCACATCCCATGAAGATGGTTGGCTTTTCTCCGGTCGTTGTCTTCGAGTACGGACAAACGAGGATATTTATCCCATGTTTCTATACTATTATTTACAAAAAGAGGATATAAAGCAATCTATTAGAAACATCGCAGTTGGGGCTACGATGCCTTCTATAAATACAAAATTATTGTCTGAAATAGATGTATCACACCCATCTCTTGAAACTCAACGCCGTATAGCTGCTATCCTTTCTTCTTTGGATGATAAGATTGAGAATAATAATCGCATCAACCGCAATTTGGAAGCTCAAGCGCAAGCCCTTTTCAAATCTTGGTTCGTGGACTTTGAACCATGGGGAGGAAAAATGCCCGAAGATTGGAGAGAAGGTGTGTATAAAGATATTATAGAAAAAACTATAAGTGGGGATTGGGGAAAAGAAAGACCCGAAGGAAACTATGACCACAGCGTGGCATGTATTAGAGGTTGCGATTTTGAAGATATAAAAAATGGAATAAGAGGAAAAACTCCTCAAAGGTATATTCTCGAAAAGAATTATCAAAATAAAGGATTAAAAAACAGAGACATAGTTGTAGAAATCTCCGGAGGTACAGCAACCGTATCAACCGGGCGAGTATGCCTGATTACCGAAAAACTACTTCAGAAGTACGATTATGACATAGTATGTACCAATTTTTGTCGTACTATTAGACCGCTGGCTGACTATTATACATACTTATATTATTCGTGGAAATACAAATATGATCAAAGAATCATGTTTGGATACGAAAACGGAACTTCTGGTATTAAGAATTTTGCGGTAAAGGATTTTATAGAAAAAGAGCCTTTAATAATTCCATCCTGCGATATTGTAAAATCGTTTAATAAGGTTATTTCTGTGCTACATGATAAGATTCAGGAGAATGGAACAGAATCCGTGCGCCTCGCTGCACTCCGCGATACGTTGTTGCCTAAATTAATGAAAGGAGAGATTGAATTATGAGTAAAGGTAAGTTCACCGAAGACAGTTACGAACAGGCATTGATTGCCCTCTTTCGTGATGAGTTAGGCTACGAGTATATCTACGGTCCCGATATCATCAATCGGGATTTCCGGCAACCATGTTACGTGGATGCCCTCGAACCGGCTATTCGTCGAATCAACCCAACTCTGCCCTCTGAGGCGATAGACGAAGCGCTGCGTCGTATTCTTCATGCATCCGAAGCTACGCTTATCCAGTCGAATGAGGAGTTTATGCGGGCTTTGCAAGATGGACTCGAGGTGCCTTATGTGCTCAATGGAGAGGAACGTACAGATATCGTGCAACTGATCGACTATGCGCATTTCAACGCCAACTCCTTCCATATCGCCAACCAATGGCGCGTAGAGGGATATGATGTGATCCGCTGCGATATGGTTGTCTTCATCAATGGTCTGCCTCTCGTTGTTATTGAGCTGAAGTCTCCTTCTGAGCCAGACGTGACCTATCACGATGCGTACTATCAGATACGTAACTATCAGATGAAAGCGCCCGATCTCTTTACTTATAATGCTTTCAATGTTATCTCCGATTTCGGCAACACGTTTGCAGGAACGATTACGGCAGATGAAGAACGATACATGCAATGGAAGAGTATCGATGGACAATACGAAGATAAAGAGACCGTTACTTATCCTACCTTCTTCAAAGGTATCTTCCCCAAAGAGAGACTCTTGGATATCATGCGTAACTATATCTGCTTCGACCATCGTGAAGGACAACCGATTAAGATATTAGCGGGTTATCACCAGTATTTCGCAGTCAACCGTGCGCTCAAATGCACCAATCAGGCCATTAACGGAAACGGAAAAATCGGTGTGTTCTGGCATACCCAAGGTTCGGGTAAATCGCTCTCTATGGTGTTCCTGGCGCGACTCATCGGACGTCATTTCCCAGAATCGACTATCGTCGTGGTAACCGACCGTAATGACCTGGATGATCAGCTATACGGACAGTTTAGCCGCTGTGCCGACTTCCTTCGTCAGATGCCTGTACAGGCAGGTTCGAAAACCGAGTTGGGCGATATGCTACGTGATCGCAAAGCGGGAGGTATCTTCTTCACAACCATCCAGAAGTTCGAGGAAGACACCCGCTTCCTCTCTGACCGGAAGAATATCATCGTGATGACCGATGAGGCTCATCGCTCGCAATATGGCGATACGTCATTCGATATCCATACATGGCGCACCAAGAAAGGCTATGCGCGTCTCATGCGTGATGCTCTGCCTAATGCTTCGTTTATCGGCTTTACAGGAACGCCTATCTCGTCCAAAGATCGCGATACGAAAGAGGTATTCGGCGAATATATCGATATCTACGATATGACCCAATCCGTTCGCGACCATGCAACCGTCAAAGTGTACTATGAGAGTCGAGCGATGAAGCTGCAGTTGGATCAACATATCCTGGAAGAACTGGATGAGGAATTCAATAACCTGGATAACTTAGGTATCACAGATGTACAATTGGAGAAGACCAAACGCAACCTCAGTCGTATTGAAGCCGTGCTGGGCGCCGAGCAGACCGTGAACTCCCTTGTGAGCGATATCGTTTACCACTATACAGCCTTCCGTCAGGATCAACGGGCCAATAAAGCCATGATTGTGGCCCTTAGTCGTGGTATGGCGATTAAGATATACAAGCGTATTCTGGAGATACGACCCGACTGGGCGAATAAGGTCAAAGTGGTCATGACCGGAAGCAATAAAGATCCGGAAGAATGGCGGCCTATCGTGGGAAACGACGCCTATCGGAAAGAGTTAGCGAAAGAGTTTAAATCCGAACAGGGCGAGATGAAGATCGCTATCGTGGTCGATATGTGGCTAACTGGTTTCGATGTACCTGCACTTAGTACGATGTACGTCTATAAGCCGATGTCCGGACATAACCTCATGCAGGCTATCGCTCGAGTGAACCGCGTGTTCCGAGACAAAGAGGGAGGTCTCATCGTCGATTATATCGGTATTGCACAAGCCCTCAAGAGTGCGATGAAGGAATATACCAAACGCGACCAGAAGCAGTTTGGTGACCCGGATATTGCCAAGACCGCGCTCCTTACCTTCCGCGAGAAATTTGAGATATGCTCCGATATGATGCATGGCTTCAATTTCTCTGCCTTCCCGCAAGCAACGGATGCCAAGAAAGCAGAACTCATTCGTGGCGGTGTGAACCATATCGTGGCTGTCAACAACATTGACCAGCGATCGGATTTCCTCAAAGAGTCTGCACTCATGCATAATGCGGTTACGCTTTGTCGTTCCTTGCTATCCGACGACCAGATAGAATATGTGGCGTTCTTTGATGCAGTGCGCGTGCTCTTGCTGCGCTTGGAGCCTGGAAACGGAGGGGCGAAAGCTAAAGAGATAGATGCTCGTATTCGTCATTTGCTCGAGCAATCCGTTCAGTCAGACGGAGTGGTAGAATTGTTCAGCGATAAAGATCATGAGTTCTCGCTCTTCGACGATGCCTTCCTCGAGGAGATCAAACGAATGAAGGAGAAAAACCTGGCGGTTGAGATCCTCAAGAAACTCATCCAAGGCGTAATAGGCGGTTTCAAACATACCAACGTTGTGCAATCGGCGAAATTCTCGGATATGCTCTCCGATTCCCTCTCCGCATACCTAAAAGGTATGTTGAGCAATGAAGAGGTGATTGAAGAGATGATTCGTTTGGCGAATGAGATCAAGGCTTCGGAAGAACAAGGCAACGAATTGGGTCTCTCAAAAGAAGAGAAAGCCTTCTACGATGCCCTCACTCAACCGGAGATGGTTCGCAAAGCGTATTCTGATGAGCAGTTTGTGGCTCTGACTAAAGAACTGACCGATACGCTGCGTAAGAACCGTACGATCGATTGGAACAAACGGGAATCCGCTCGAGCACAGATGCGTGTACTGATCAAACGATTGCTCAAGAAATACAAATACCCGCCAGAGGGCCAAGAACAAGCACTCGAAGTCGTTATGGAGCAATGTAACCAATGGGCTGACCAGGAGTATGAGTCGCCGCTCATCGTGAATCAGTATGTTGAGAACCACATCCATATCGATAACTTCGTCGATAATAGCCGCCACTTGACGGTTAATTAAACAAAATTGCACTTTTATTTGCATATATCGCAAAAAAGCTGTAATTTTGCAACCGCTTTTTGAAAGCATTACATATTGAAAGCGCGAAAGCGCAACGAGACATATTTCTTTAAAGGCGAATCGGCTAAATTCATCAACAAGAGAGCAATATGTCCCTGTTATCCGTGTCTCGCATGGATAGGAGGGATTCTTGTTGGAGTTTTTAGCCGAACTCGCCTTTAATCTACTCCTATCTGTGCTTTTTTATGCAAAAGCCATGACAAAAAATTACATTAACCACATCGAGCATTACAACGACAACAGCAAATCAATTACCATCAATGGGGCAAACATGAATGTCTCCGACCTCGTCCGTTCCTTTATGTCCGACTGCGCCGAAGACGTTCCCTTTTCGTCCGTTAGCCCGGAATCTCATTCCGAGAAAGAACCTCGTCTCAAGCAACTCTTCGATGATCCTAAACGTACTGAGGAAGAAAGCAACCGCTTTCTCAACTTCCTTTCTGACCATAACATCAGCTCGCGTCTCATCGACAGCAGCCAAGACAATCCTATCCTCAAAGCGGTTGTTTGTTTCTGCGTCAAATGGCGCAATCTCCGCTATATCGAATCCAAATATAGTCCTTCTGCCGTACTCCGTTTCCTCACCGACACCTGTTCACTCCAAACCGACCGTGTTGCAGACCGTGCAATCGCAAATGCACTCGGCGTCATGATCAAAAACGGATACGACAAAGTTATGTACGAAGACGTGTGTGACTATTTCTAATGTCATGCACAAGGATGCACAAGCATTTTTTCTAAATTGCGTCTCTTCCCTTGATTTATAAGCGATCCCGACGGGTCGCTTTTTTTGTGCGCTTGTGCGTCAATTATGCACAAGCCCTGCACAAGGTCCCAAAACCTCTACCTTTGCACCCGGAACGTCCTCCCATCGGATTGGGAGGAGTGGCCTCCGCCTAGGAGGGTTCCATAAAATTATTGTTTAATTTAAATGCAAAGGTATTATGCTTTACGTATTTTTATCTTCGGTGTTTATCACCTTGTTCATCGTTCTGGGAGCACTCTCCCTCTACGGCTTCCTCGAACTGATGCAGTCCAAATTCCCTCTCACCTGGACTTGCTATCAGCATGTCATCGTCCTCGCGATCATCGCGGTTGTATGTTTCATCCTCGCGTGTCTCTTCGGCACCCAAATTCCCGAATGTTATGTGCGCTGAAATCCCCCAAAAAGTGGCTGCAAAAAAGTTCTATCACGGAGCTGTTTTAATGAAACTTGTACCCTACAAAGGGCAGGACACGCACCCGAACGGAGTAGCCTTTTATGTCAACAACGGGCAAGGTGGCGTCATCGGCGTACGCGTCTATCCCGACGGACGAAA
The DNA here is from genome assembly GCA_900320865.1 of uncultured Bacteroidales bacterium. Lineage (GTDB taxonomy): Bacteria > Bacteroidota > Bacteroidia > Bacteroidales > Paludibacteraceae > Colicola. The sequence goes on from ONTT01000023.1 coordinate 22,718, forward strand.
AGTGGCGGTTAATCCCACAACAAACATCACGGACGGGACGAAAGGTATCAATAGAAAACGTAAACAGCGATATATACGTTTCAGAAACGCTTGGGGGTCTCGTATAGGAATATATGCCTCGCATGCAGTCTATACCGCATGGAGAAAGAAACCCATACCTGCCGGCAAGACAATCGACCATATAGACGGAATAACATTCAATAACTATTTTCGTAACCTACGATGTGTCTCTAATAAGATTAACAATCGCGACGGTGGCTTCCTGAGAATACTGTGTCACAAGGGCTTTAACCCCGCCTGCATCGACCGTGCCTATCTCCTGAAATTCTATGTACGGATGGCGAAAATAAAAAAATCTATCACAAAATACCGCTACGGAAAGCTCACCAAAGAGCAGCTTCGTTCCATCCTCTACCTGCCAGATGAGGTGCTGAAAATCAATAAACTAATCCAAACCCTAAAAACCCCAAAAACTATCATGAACATTCCTGAATTAAAAAAAGCCTTGTATGAAGGCATCGTCATCTTCGAGTTCGTCAAGAAAAACGGTGAACACCGTAAAGCGCGCGGCACTACCTGCCCGGATATCGTGCCTACTGACGACAAACCGAAA
>ONTT01000017.1 GCA_900320865.1 uncultured Bacteroidales bacterium
ATCCCGACCAAGAAGACCGAGACCTTCACCACTGCGGTCGATAACCAGCCGTCCGTAGAGATCAAAGTCCTCCAAGGCGAGCGTCCGATGGCGGCTCAGAACAAGCAAATCGGTATCTTCCACCTCGATGGAATCATGCCTGCCCGTCGTGGCGAACCGCAGATCGAAGTAACCTTCGATATCGACGCCAACGGTATCTTGAACGTCACCGCTAAGGACAAAGCTACCGGTAAGGAGCAGAAGATCCGTATCGAAGCATCGTCCGGTCTGTCTGACGAAGAGATCAAGCGAATGAAAGCAGAGGCTGAAGCCAATGCTGAGGCCGATAAGAAGGCCAAAGAGCAGGCTGACAAACTCAACAAAGCCGATGCTACAATCTTCCAGACCGAGAAACAACTCGCTGAGTTCGGCGACAAGATCCCGGCTGACAAGAAGGCTCCGATCGAGAAAGCCCTCGCTGACCTCAAGGCTGCGTACGAGAAGAAGGACGCAGACGCTTGCGAAGCAGCTAACAACGCCCTCATGACCGCCTTCCAGGCTGCCAGCGCAGAGATGTATGCTGCGCAACAGCAAGCACAAGCCGGCCCGCAAGCAGGCCCGACTGACAACAACGGCTCCAACAACTCCAACGGCCCTACCGCTGAAGACGTCGACTTCGAAGAAGTTAAATAAACGTTGCTTGCAACGATAAACATCGCGAAGCGCCCGAAGACTTCCCAGTCCGAGGAAAAAGCGCGAGCATAGAACGGCGCGACCCTTGCGGTCGCGCTGCTTGTTTAGAAGCAATAGGGTAGCGGCGTACAGGGTAGCCGCGACCGCCTCTCTCTCTCCCCCCGTAGAGTGGGGGATTTTTCTTTTTGTCCTTTGTCCCGTCTGAGAGACGGTCGTCCCCTTTGGCGATATTCTTATCGCCATGATTTTCTTCGTCCCCTGCGCGGAACAAACGTACCGCGAAAGATTCTTCCTTTTCGCCGTCTATTAGACGGTGTGTAATCTTCTCGGCTATTACCTGCGGTGCTGTTACTTTTCGTCCGTTAGTCCGGAATCTTATTCCGGTCTCTATGTCCATCATCCGGCATGTCATGCCGGTCGTCTCATTTGATGGTATTCTTACCGCCATTAGCTGCCTCGCCTTCCCTCCATTATCCGCATGGTTTCCCACCTGCCCACCTTTGTCCGTTTCCAGAGATTCTATCCTGGTCCCCTTTCTTTCGAGTAGCTTCTCTGCGCGCACATCCATGTGCGCTCATTTCTTTAGTCCGTTTCCTGCTTCGCGTGATAGCGCGAAGTCTCTCTTTCTTCTATTGTAGGGCAATCTGATTGCCCACTCTTGTCCGGGGCTCGCGGTGTAGGCGGTGATCACTTATCGCGCTTCGCCGCCCGTTCTCTACGACCGGGCAAGTTCGCCCTCGCGTCCGTAACGTCGTCTATTGTCCCGAATGTCATTCGGGCCTATCCGCCGCGCCGCCCCGCCCGCTCGGCCTCAATGCGGACGTAGCCCATGGCTCTGTCCCGGTGTAATTGGGGCTATTACCTGCGGTGCTGTTACTTTTCGTCCGTTAGCCCGGAATCTTATTCCGGCCTCTATGTCTGTTGTTCGGCATGTCATGCCGCCTTGTATGTTCATTAGGTCGGATTCTATCCGACGATTTTTACAAAAAATCACTCTCCCTCTTGCATATATAAGAAAAATGTTGTACCTTTGCACCCGCTTTACCATATCGGAACGACAGTCGAACGACAGTCAAACGACGGTCAAGCGACAGTCAAGGCTTACGTTACGCCCCTGTCGCCCCGGAAAAGCACCCCAAATTTACGTGTGATATACTATATTATATATTTATATATAATATACTTTTTAAACCCATTTTTTATGTCAAAAGTTAAAACATCCTCAGGCATCGACGAGATTCGCGGCAAAACCAACGGCCGTGACAGTGGCTATTTTTACATGCGAAACGGCAAGCAATTCTACCGTTCCCGTGAAGAAAACTACCAGCAAAACCAATCTCCCCGCCAAAAGTGGAACTCAGCCGCCTTCAAGTACGCCAACTCCCAACTAAAACTCCTGACCTCCCCGGAAGCCAAAGCGCAACTCGAGACCGAATTTGAAGCGGCGAAACATATCGCTTCTAATGGAAAATCGTACTCCACTTCACGTGCCTGGAAATTTAACTCGCTTATACACGATTATAAATTAGCGCATCCTTTTCAACAATAATATACTTTTTAGTGTCAAACACTTGCATATATCAAATAAAAGTCGTAAATTTGCATCAGATTTTATTAAACAATAACATTATGGAATATAAAATTAAAACTATCGGAGTGCTGACCTCAGGCGGCGATGCTCCGGGAATGAATGCAGCAGTGCGCGCCGTCACCCGCGCTGCTATCGCTAACAACATCCGCGTCAAAGCTATTTTCCGCGGCTACAAAGGCCTCATGGACGACGAAGTACAGGAGTTTACTACCCAGGATGTGAGCGGAATCATCCAGCGCGGAGGTACGATTCTCAAAACCGCTCGCAGCGAGGAGTTCAAGACTCCCGAAGGGCGTCAGCGTGCCTACGAAACACTTCAAAAAGAGCAGATTGATGCCCTGATCGTCATCGGTGGAGATGGCACTTTCACCGGCGCACGACTCCTCGCCCAGGAGTACAACATCCCCATCATCGGCGTCCCGGGTACGATCGACAATGACCTCTGGGGAACAGACTCCACCATCGGCTACGATACTGCGCTCAACACTATTATGGAGTGTGTGGACAAACTCCGTGACACCGGTACAAGCCACGAACGCCTTTTCTTGGTCGAAGTCATGGGACGTGACGCCGGCTTCCTCACTCTCAACGCCGCTATAGCCGCAGGAGCAGAAGCTGCCATCATCCCAGAACGGGCTACCCTCGAGGAACAGCTGGAGGCAGCAATAGGGCAGGGAAGACGCAAACACAAGAATAGCGGTATAGTCCTCGTTCAAGAGCACGCTATCCCTGGCGGAGCACAAGCAGTCGCTAAAATCATCGAAGAGGCTCATCCTGAGTATGATACGCGCGTCACTATTCTTGGTCACCTCCAGCGCGGTGGATCGCCTTCTGCTTTCGACCGTATCCTCGCTTCGCGATTCGGTTGCGCCGCAGTACAAGCCCTCCTCGACGAACAGCGCTCAATCATGGTCGGACTCCAAAACGGTGAAGTCATTTACGTCCCTCTGACCAAAGCAATCAAGGAGAAAAAAGATATCAAAGATGACAAGTGGCAGGCTCTACAGGTCCTCAGCCTCTAATTCTCCAATCTCCAATATCCAATCTCAAATCTCTTTGATTCCCACGATTGATTACATACAGGCCTGTTTTGACGAGTATAACGTCCGTTATTTCAACGGATCGTTGCCGCCGATACCTATCAAGCTCTCCAATGCCCGTACTTTCCTTGGAAAGGTGACGTTTATCAAGCATCGGACATGGCTCTTTGGCGAATGGCGGTACTCGAACTTCAAACTGCGTATCAACACACGTTATGACCTGCCGGAAGAGCTGCTGCATGACACGATTCTCCATGAGATGATTCATTATTACATCGCCGTGAACCACTTACGTGACACCTCCACGCACGGCCAACTCTTCCGCCGTGAGATGAAGCGGATCAACGAACAAGGAAACCGGCATATTACTATTTCCTACCGGCTTACGAAATTACTTCAGCTAAAGGAACTGTCACAAAATCCCGCTCCTGCCAAAGTGGATGCGGCAAGATGAGTAGCGGATCGCTGCTCATTTTTATTTCATGGCCTTCGTCGTCAAAGGCTTGTATGAGGTCGATGTCCATTGTACGGTCGGAATATTGACCGTTTTGAGACTTATGAACGCGCCCTAACTCGCGTTCGATGGCCTGGGTGGAGTGGAGTACTTCCAAGGGCTGCAAAGTCGTTTCTACGCGGCAACAGATATTGCAAAACCCGTTCTCACTCTCGAATCCCCATGGCTCAGAATAATAAAAAGAAGAGCATTTTGTTACCCTTCCTATCGTTTGCTCGATGCGTTCTACCGCCGCACGAATCGTCGCTTCGCGATTACCCAAGTTCGCTCCGAGAGAAAGAAAGTATAGCATCGGTGATCTTGACAAACTTAGGATAGAAGAACGATGTCTGCACGACCTCCGCATCATCCAGGTAATGGAAAGTGTCATTCGTTCGATCCATCACAAACACGACTACGAGCACGATAAGTCCGTATTTGAGCACTCCGACCAGCGCTCCGGCGATGCGGTTTGCCCATCCGAGATGAATGGCTTTGAGAAATTTATTGAGCAGTTTGGCTGCGATGGCCAAGCCGATAGCGATGAGCAGAAAAACGAGTGTATAAGCCACTACGTCGCAAACGGGTTCCGGCCAGTCAAAGAGCGCTAACAGCCCCGCAGAGAAGGGCGGAGCAATTATTCGTGCGCCGAGCACTCCGAGAATCACTACCACGAAGGCAATGATCTCGGAGATAAACCCGCGCATCAGGCCTCGCACGAGGCCGACTAAGAGAGGCAGGACGATAAGTACGTCAAGCCAGTTCATTATTCATTTGATCCGGAACTGATATAATCCTCGGGGTTGAACTCTTTCGGAACCCAGACTTCTTCGTGCAAGTCATTATACATATAGATGTCAGGAATTCCCATATAACGAGAGCCATCGGCCCCTGTAGCCGGAATACCACGAGGAGTGACAGACCACTCGTAGCCGTCCAGTTTGTTGCTTGCCATGTCGCTTGCCTTATCCAGATACCAGCCGAGGATACCGGTTACAGAGCCTTCCCATTGTTCGCAGTTCGCTACGCCATGACGGTCTGCGCCCGGCAGATAGAAATAAGCGAACTTCGCATATTCCGAGCAGGAGCACATCATCTTATAGCTACCTCCGTCGGAGATAACACGACCTTGCGGATAGCCGATGTTATTGGTCGTCGGTGCGAATACGTTGGCATTCGAAGACGAATCCGGATGCAGCGTGTCGCATTTAGCCAAGGTACCGTTGTTGTCGAACTCACCCGTGAAGTGTACGTTTTTGATCTTCACCAGACGACCGTCTGCTTTACGTACCTGATCCATTCCGGTTGCATCAATTGACGGCTTGAACGGATATTTCGTGAACAGGTCGTTCAGACTCATCTCATCGTAAACCAGTTTGGATTTATCCGGCTGGCCGATCATACGGGTAGCTCTGCGGAATACCGAACCCTGAATACGTCCCGGGCACCAACCTACCTTCTGCGATGCGTTCATCGCATAGATATTATCGTTATAGGACGGGATACAGAGTTGCGGCTGGTTCGCATAACGACCTACCGCTAAACCGTTACAACGAATGAGGATCTCTTGGCCGGTTTGGTACATACCGCCGCTGGAACCCAGATCGACAGAGATACGGAGGTTCTGCTGGTCAATCGTAGCACCGGTAGCCCAATCCGTAGTCTGCTGGATTACCATCGCTTTATAGAAGTTGCCGGCATAGTCATCCGTAGATACGCGACCGCGGATATAAATACCAGGACCTCCGGAAGGCAGTGTATCGATCGAATAGAGATACAAATTATGCGTGGCATCATAGGAACGCTCACGATACGGAGTCGTATCATTATGATACGTACCCTCCTCGGTCATAAACGTATCGAGGAAATCATTGAGGTTATAGATCGTATATCCCTCCGGGTTCTCCTCTGCGAGTATCTCGTCGAGCGACGCAGGATCCAGGAATACATCATCCTGCGTTAATGCTTTCGGCTCGCATGAAGTCATAACCGACAGTACAAAGGTACTAAGTACCATGTACGATAAATATTTGATTGTCTTCATAGTGCTTAGAATTTATAAGTTACTGTTAAGAAGAAGTTAGCACCCCAAGCATAGTAGTACTTGGACGGATATTTCCAGGCGTTAGCGGTAATAACCGAGTTCTGGTAGTCTTTCTCGCCCTGACGTACGGCACGCGGGAGACGGGCTTGTTGATAACCGCCGGTCTTGAAATGCGTGTTGTTCGTAAGGTTCGTTACGCTCAGGTTGATCGATACGGACTGACGGTTCGGCAAGTAAATCAGTTTACCAACAGAGCAGTCAATCAAGAAGCGGTTCAACGGATTGGTAGCAGCCAGGCTCTCTTGCATCGTCATGATGTTATACGGATACTTCAGTACCGGTACTCCGTTAGCGTCAAGAACTGCGTTCTCATATACGGCATTTCCGTCAGCATCGATATTGACGCGAACCAACTGACCATCGGTGGTCTCGATAGCGTTTGCATTCTCATCGCCGAACCAGCCGTTCACAGCCGTTCCATCCAGACGTGTTCCGGTGTACAGACCTTGCATACGACGACTCGGAGCTACGCTCAGGAAGTTCCAGTCATGGTAGCTGACGGTAATGTCAGCAAACCACATCTTCGGGTGGAAGAACGAGAGTTTCAAGCTTGCGTTCACTTGCGGACCGGTCGAGAGGCGTAAGCCCTTCAACAGCACTTTATCTACCGTCTCGAAAACGAGAGACTTCGTTGAGAGGTCTTGCGTCATAGGCATACCGTTCTCAGCCGATTGTACAGCCAAAGCGTCGCTTGTATAGCGATAGTCGCCAACCGAAGCCACACCGGTCAAGGTCAGGTAATTACCCATCTTAACAGCGGCAGCAGCCTCGATACCCATGTAACGTTTGTCAATACCGGTCATAGCCTGGTTAACGAACGTACGAGCCTCGTCGTCATAGTAACCGTTCAACTCGGTGCCGTTCCAACTCTGAGTGAAGAATCCGGTGATACGACCGCGAACGATCGGGTAGTTGAATTCATACGTCAAGTCAGCCGAAGCTACTTTCTCACTGGCTGCATAGAAGTCCTTCAGGTTCTTCGCCTGATCGTGCGTGTAGATATTGCTTACTACACCGTCGTGTACACGCTGTGAGATATATGCATCGCGTGCGTACGGGGCACGGGTCTCTGCCAAAGCGTTGAGTTTCAGGCGATTACGACCGTTGATCTTATAGGTGGCGCCTAACTTAAAGGACGGATCCAAGAAGTGGTGAGCATCGCCGACATAGCGAGTACCTGACTTCAGCGTTCCTGCTGCTTCGGCAGCCTTGATCTGGTTGTATGCGTTATGGCCGTAGTAAACCCAGCTGTCTGCACCGGTCTTCTCGTCTGCAATCTTGGTCAGATACCAAGCACGACCGTTCAACATGTCCGTCGTACGTTGCATCATCGAGTAATTGAGTTGCAATGCATAGTATACATCTACTTCATTGAAGGACCATTCGTTCTGGAACCAAGCCTTCATATTACCCATGTTGATGCGGTAGTTGTAGCCGAAGCGACGACCGTCCGCTTTGGTGATCGGGTCATAGTCTTCAGCGATCTCGTTCTTACGAACGTTGATGATATCCTCTTGAGTGAAACCGCCGTTGGTAGCCAACTCCTTGATATCACGGTCTGCGAAGGCATCGATATCGATCCATTGGTTTGCACCAAGCAGGTCGTCGATGGTCTTGTAGTGGATACCTTGCGAGAACTTACCCTCTACGCCCAACGTCATCTTGAGGTGGTTATACTTCGTGTTGACATAGTTAAACGAAGCATTCGCCTCCTGGATGTCATTGTGACGACGCTCCAACATATAACGTGCAGAAGCGGTCGGGTCATTGGCATTATTGGCGTAGTTAGCCGCATAGATGTTATCCCAGTCAATCTGCGTGGTCTTGTTATCACGTGTCTGCCACAAGTGAACCAGGTTGTTATATTGGTCTTGATCTACAGACGGACCTACCTGATTACCGTCGTCGCCGACGAAACCGGAACCTAAGTTAACACCCTTCATGTCTTCTCCGATGAACAAGCCCCACGGATAGTGGTTTCCGTTGTCGTCGAAGAGCTGAGCAGCCGAAGTCTCGTTGTTCGGGTTAGCAATCTGACCATCCCAATAGAAGGAAGGCAAGTTACGATAGTAGTCCGGACGAGGATCCGGAGCGTTGAAGAAGTTCAGTGCAGAGTTGGAATACCAAGAGTAGTGGTAACCGGCAGCCGCTTTGAGTTTCTGCTGATCGTCGATCTTGTACTCATAAGCCACAATAACCGTCGGATCATACGACTTCACGATACGGCTGTTACGAACCTTACCGTTCTGGTAGCCCCAATACGGGTTGTAGTTGTTCGTTCCGGTCAAGTCATAAACCTCTTGGGTAACCGCTGCGTTCTGGCCACGCTCGGTAGGAGCACCAAAGGTGATCAGTTTCAGACGGGCGTTGTCCCAGATCTTCTCTGCCGTTAGGAAGTAACCCAACGAATAGTACTTGATACCTTCGCCGATGATACCCTTGTTGTCCACATACGGGGAGAAACGATAGGCCAACTGTGCGGTAACTGCCCAGCCGCTTGCCATCACGCCACTCGAATAGGTAGCGTTCACACGCGCTTTGTAGTTACGGTTGGTACCTGCTGCACCTACTTTCCAGCCCTGTGCATAACGGCTGGCTCCCATCAGGTAGTTGGTCGATTGACCAAGTCCACCAAAGGTGAAGTTGGTAGCCTCCATCGGGTTCAGCACCTCTTTGTAACGGCTTGCGTCATTCAAACCACCCATAGCCGAGTAGTTGAACTGACCGCGCTCCTGAGAACTGAAGTTCAGACCCTCGATGTAGTAGTTCTCACGATTCGACTGATAACCACGGTTGCGATAACGCGCTGTGGACCAGGCAAAGGAGGTGTTGGAGTTGAATACATCGGTAGATGCGGAGGCTGTCGAAGCCTGCGATTGTGAACGACCTTCGTCATCCGTCATCTCTTCTTCCGTCAGGTTCAGCAAGATCTCATCCTGTGCCTGGGTGACGATGTCCGGTTGCAGAAGAATGTCGTTCAGTTGATTCACCTCATTCGGTTTGAGATTGATCAACTCGAGCGCAGCTACGTAATCGTCTGCCTCTACCACCATTTCTTCGTCCATCGCCTCGAGGTAGAGTAGAGAGAACTCACCCGCCGAGTTGGTGGTAGTCGAAATGTTTTGATTCGCGAGTGTTACACGAGCACCAACGACAGGTTGACCTGTGTTGTCGTCAACAACTCGACCCTTGAGTGATGTCTGTGCCATCATGGCTACGGAGAGCGTCAGCACAAACATCAATGAAAAGAGTTTTTGTCTCATAACGATTGTTTGTTAGTGTTTTTAATGGTTAATATTATAGTTTATTTATTGCTTGATATATAAGGCTATTCCTTAGAACTCAGCCGTCTTCGGCGTCCTCGGGAACGGAATGACATCGCGGATATTCTGCATACCGGTTACAAAGAGCATCAGTCGCTCAAAGCCCAGACCAAAGCCTGCATGCGGAGCACTACCGAAACGACGGGTATCGAGGTACCACCACATGTCCTTCATCGGGATGTGACGACGCTCGATCTCTGCGTTCAGCAGGTCCAGACTCTCTTCACGTACACTACCGCCGATGATCTCACCAATCTGCGGGAAGAGTACATCGGTACCTTGTACGGTTTTACCATCCTCGTTGATCTTCATGTAGAACGCCTTGATATCTTTCGGATAGTCGGTCATGATAACCGGTTTCTTGAAGTGTTCCTCTACGAGGAAACGCTCGTGCTCCGAACTCAAGTCATCGCCCCATTGGCAAGGGAACTCAAATTTCTTACCGTTCTTAATCGCCTCCTGCAAGATGTTGATACCTTCGGTATATGGCAGACGAACAAACTCCGTATCTACCACACTCTTCAGGCGCTCAATCAGACCTTTATCTACAAACTGATTCAGGAACTCCAGATCGTCCATACAATGCTCCAGCGCCCAACGTACGCAGTATTTGATAAAGTCCTCTTCGAGGTCCATCAGTTCCTCTTTCTGGATAAATGCCACTTCCGGCTCAATCATCCAGAACTCCGCCAAGTGACGCGGGGTATTGCTGTTCTCCGCGCGGAAAGTAGGACCGAAGGTATAGATCTTACCCAAAGCCATCGCACCTAACTCTCCTTCCAACTGACCGCTTACGGTCAACGCAGTCTGTTTGCCGAAGAAATCATCGCTGTAGTCAATCTGACCGTTCTCGTCTTTCTTGAGGTTATAGAGGTTTTTCGTCGTCACTTGGAACATCTGGCCGGCTCCTTCGCAGTCACTCGCCGTGATCAGCGGTGTATGGAAATAGAAATAGCCGTGCTCGTGAAAATAGGTGTGAATCGCCATCGCCATGTTATGGCGAATACGGAATACCGCACCAAAGGTGTTGGTACGCGGACGGAGGTGTGCGATCGTGCGCAGGAACTCCATACTCAGACCTTTTTTCTGCAGCGGATATTTCTCCGGATCAGCGGTGCCATAAACTTCGAGGTCCGTTAACTGGATCTCCACAGCCTGACCTGCACCCTGGCTCTCTACCAAGATACCTGTAGCCGAGATACATGCACCCGTTGTCACGGGTTTCAGGCGCTCCTCATCGAATTTCTCCAGGTCCACGACAATCTGGATATTCTTAATGGTTGAACCGTCATTGAGCGCAATAAACGATACCTGCTTATTGCCACGACGGCTGCGCACCCATCCTCTGACGTTGATCTGCGCACCAAAATCCGTGCGTTTTAATGCTTCTTTAACTTCTGTTCTTTGCATATATTAAATCTAAAATCTCAAATCAAAAATCTAAAATTTAAAAAGCCGGCGCTATGTTCTCGCCAAGACTGTTTATACTCGCTCCGTCCGGATTCAGCTGCTGCCCGAAGGAGACTGCGCCTAATGGACTGTTCATACTCGACGATATCGTTACCGCACCGCTGTCCGGTAGCATCGGTCCGTCCAATTCGTTCGCATCAAACGCATCGTCCTCGTTCTGGAACTTCGCATACTTGCCGCGGAAACGCAGCCATATACTGTCCGTCGCACCGTTACGATGCTTCGCTACGATGATTTGCGCCAAACCGCGTAAGTCTTTGCCGGACTTCTCGTCGTTGAAGATACGGTAGTATTCCGGACGGTGAATGAAGCAAACCATATCGGCATCCTGCTCGATGGCTCCGGACTCACGTAAGTCACTCAACTGCGGTGTCTTACCTTCGATACCCGTACGCGCTTCTACTCCGCGGTTCAACTGCGAGAGGGCAATAATGGGAATATCCAACTCTTTGGCCAAACCCTTCAAACCGCGCGAGATAATACTTACCTCTTGCTCACGGCTACCGAAACTTGAACCTTGTGCGTTCATTAGCTGCAGATAGTCGATGATGATCAGTTTTACGCCATGCTCGTTCACTAACTTACGTGCCTTCGAGCGCAGCTCGTATATCGAGAGGGAAGGGGTATCGTCCATATAGAGCGGTTTACCCTTCATGATGTTGATCTTCGTATTCAGACGCAGTTTGTCTTCCTTACTCATCTTACCGGTCTTGATCTTATCGCCTTCCAGTTCACAGACGTTCATGATCAGACGGTTCACCAACTGGACATTACTCATCTCAAGCGAGAAGATAGCAGTCGGAATACCTCGATCTACGGCGATGTTCTTTGCCATCGAGAGCACGAAAGCCGTCTTACCCATTGCCGGACGAGCCGCGATGATGATCAGGTCCGGAGTCTGCCACCCCGAGGTGATCTTATCCAAAGCATGGAATCCCGAGGGAATACCGGAGATGTTACCGGTGTTTTTCGCCGCTTTCTCCATGCGCGCGAAGGCTTCTTCGATGACGCTGTCCACTTGGGTGACACTACGTTTCTGCGAACGTTGGGTGATCTCAAAGATACCAGCTTCGGCCTCTTGCATCAGGTCATCGATGTCCTGCGTCTCGTCGAACGCTTTCTCTTCGATCTGTGCGGCCATCGAAATCAGGTCACGCGCTGTCGCTTTCTTAGCGATTATCTCCGCATGATAGTGCAAGTGTGCGGTAGAAGCAACACGGCGAGTGAGATCCGCCAAATAAACAGCACCTCCGGCTTTCTCCAACGTGCCCTTGCTCTTCAGTTTCTCTCCTACCGATAAGATATCTATGGGCTGGTCATTGACGGCTAACTCACGAATAGCCTCAAAGACCAGACGGTTCTGATCCTTATAGAAAACCTCCGGACGTAACAAATCCGCGACCGTTCCAAACGCCTCTTTCTCGATCATCAAGGCGCCCAAAACCGAGTCTTCCAATTCCTGTGCCTGAGGGGGTAACTTACCCATCTCGTTGGCACCCACTTTGATAATCGTGGTTTGCGGACTTCGTTTACTATTCTTATTTGATACTGCCATAGGCGGTAAGTAAATTATGCGCAGCTATAAAACTGCTTATCTCATTGTTTAGCACCTGACGTTCAGCTACTTCAATCTGGTGCTCCATCAGTTCATTTTTATAAAATCCGTCCAGTAATGCCTGGTTAATCGTCTCGTACATCCAGTACTTGGCTTGCTCCGTACGGTGCGCATCAAAGAATCCGTTTTGCTTCACAAACGCAATATATTCTTCGATATTCTGCCAAACCTCCATCACGCCGCTATGGTCAATAGACGAGCAACAGATCGCTTCGGGTTTCCATCCGGACTCTGAAGGCGGGAAGAGAGCTAAAGCATTCTTGAAGCTCACGCGCGCGGCGCGTGCACGTTCAATATTATTACCATCACATTTATTAATGGCAATGCCGTCGGCCATCTCCATGATACCTCGTTTGATACCCTGCAGTTCGTCGCCCGTACCCGTTACTTGCAGCAACAGGAAATAATCCACCATTGAGTGAGCGGCCGTCTCGGACTGACCGACACCTACCGTCTCTAACAGGATCGTATCGAAACCAGCTGCTTCGCAGAGCACAATCGTCTCGCGTGTCTTACGTGCTACGCCGCCCAATGAACCCGCACTCGGGCTGGGGCGGATGAACGCATTCGACTTCACGGACAGTTCGTTCATACGCGTCTTATCGCCTAAGATAGAACCCTTACTCCGTTCGCTGGACGGGTCAATAGCCAACACTGCTAAGTGTTTGCCTTGGTCGCAAAGTTCACTTCCCAAAGCCTCGATGAACGTGGACTTACCTGCTCCCGGCACACCCGTGATACCTACGCGGATCGAGTTACCGGCATGGGGTAGGCAAAGCTCAATCACCTTTTGCGCAATAGCCTGATCCGCCAGCAGATTACTCTCTACCAGCGTCACTGCCTGACTCAGTATTGTCATATCTCCACGGCGAATGCCCTCGAAGTATTCTTCGGGACTCAACACCGTCTTCTTACGACGAAACGTAGCATAGGGATTGACGGAAGGCAGGTTCTCTACACCCGCATTCACCGTCAATCCTTTATACTCTGCGCTATTTTCAGGATGATCCATCAAGGTCATTAACGATTTTTACAATGGACGTTAATTTATTCTACGGTGAAGTTAATCTTCACTTTCTGAATCGAGTTCTTATAGTCGTTCGAGATGATCGTGATCTCGCGTACATACGTACCGGCTTCCATACCGGTCGTGTTGATATCCAGTACGATCGAACCCTTCTTGCCGGACTTCACGCTCTTGCACGGTTTGACATTAATCGCGTTGTCGGTGCAGTATACGCGACGGATCTCGAGCGGGTTAGCACCGCTGTTCTTAACTGGGAAGACATATTTCAGACGCTTACCTGATGCGATCGTACCTGCGTTGTGCTCTTTGAGCAACTCAATGATCGGAGCCTGCTGTTTCTCCTCCGTGGTGAGCGCAGAGAAGTCCTCTACGATATTGGCTTTGATCGTCAGTTTGTATGCATCTTCCACGATGGTCTTGTCATCTACAGCTACATACGCATATACCTCTACCGGACCGTACAGTCTCGTGGCACGGGTATCGAGCGAGAAGATGAATTTACCTACTTCTTTCGACTTGATAGTCGGCAAGGTCACTTGGCTGCCGAGGAATACCTCATCCTGTGCGTTCATGCGCAGACGTGCAGTATGATCTATGTTCGTGAGGTTGGAGTACTCCAGCTCACCGATCTTAGCCTCACCTTTGTTGATGGTACCCAGATCGAGGGTTTTAGTCTTCATACTCAGGTCACCTACCGGTACTGTGTACGGATTAACCGGTTTAGCCTGCTTCGGGATAACCTCACCTTTGATATACACACGCTTCGTGGCCTCGGTGGCATTCGACGTGATGGTGACAGTCTTCTGGAAACGACCCGGACGACCGTTCGGGTTATAGGTTACAGTGATACTACCTGTCTGACCCGGCTCTACCGGTTCTTTGGTCCATGTAGGAGTGGTACAACCGCAGCTGGCGCGTACATTACTGAGCACGAGCGGAGCCATACCTTCGTTCTTAAATGTAAATACGACAGAGACACGACCGTCCTCTTCGTGAATTTTACCAAAGTCGTGTTCGGTTTTCTCGAATGTGATTACGGGATTTTGACCCATCATGGCTACTGCTACGAGAGCCATGCAGAGCGTACTAAAAATCTTTTTCATTTCCTTTAAATATTAACAGTAATAAATTAGTCTTCATCCGGATCGACGCGTTTCACGTCTTGTATATCTTCTATCTTACGCAGCGCCTTGAGCAGTTCATCCATTTCAGAACGGTCATATACATAGATATCCATTCTTCCCCGGAAGATACCGTCTTCGCTGGATATATTGATGGTTCGGATGTTGATATGAAAATCCGTGGTAATGGATTGCAGCACGCGGATGAACACACCGAACTTATCAATACCTGTTATCTCTATTGTCTCTACGAACGACTGCACACGATGCGTATTCCAAGTAGCCGCATAGATTCGTTTGCCGTAACTGCTCTTGAGCACTTGTGCTTCTTCGCAGTCTATCTTATGAATGTGCATCTTGCCCGTTTCGTCCAGGTAACCCAGTACTTCGTCCCCGGGTATCGGATGACAACACGGACTGAGCAGATATTCCTTACCCAAGTTCTCATCCGTCAGCACGATATCTTTCGACCCTTTCTTCGGCTTCACGATCTCTTTCTTCACCGGGTCCAGCGTAGGCGTCTCGATATTCTGCTCCTTCTTTCCGATGAACGGGATATAGGACCGCCAGCCTCGTTTGGGGAAGACGATTTCATGGACGTTATCCAAGCGAATCGCTCCCTGGCCTACCTCTAAATAGAACTCGTTGGGCGTCGTTATGTGGTAGTTATTCAATAATCGTGCCAAAGCCTGATCGTGGTTAGCCGCCAGGTCTTTATCCATACTGATCGCATCCTCTACCAGCAACTCACCGTGCTTCATATATTTGCGCTCCTCGCGACGGAAATATTGGTTCAATCCGTTCTGCGCTTTGGCTGTCACAGCAAAATCCAACCATTCCTTTTGCGGATGTTGACTGTTGGAGGTAAGGATCTCTACCTGGTCGCCTCCCTTCAGCCGATACGATACGGGCACCAACACATGGTTTACTTTCGCGCCGATACAATGCTCTCCCAACTCCGAGTGAAGCATGAAAGCGAAGTCGATTACCGAGGAACCTTGCGGCATGGTCTTCAGTTCACCGGCTGGCGTGAAGACAAATACCTCTTGCGCGAACAGGTTTAACTTGAAGTTGCCCAAGAATTCCATTGCGTCTTTATCGGGGTGCGCCAAGATATCCTTGATCTCCTGCAACCATTTATCGAGCTCCGATTCGTCTTTTTCGCCCGTCTTGTATTTCCAATGAGCGGCGTATCCATGTTCGGCTATCTCGTGCATGCGCGTTGTACGAATCTGCACTTCTATCCATTCGCCGTACGAACCCATCACCGTCACATGCAAGGCTTCATATCCGTTCGCCTTCGGCGTAGAGATCCAGTCGCGGATACGCTCCGGGTGGGGACGATAGATTTCGGTGATTGCCGAGTAGATCATCCAGCACTGGTCTTTCTCGCTCATGTTATCGTGCGGGTTGAAGATAATACGCACGGCCATCAGGTCATACACGTCTTCAAACGAACACTGCTTGCTAACCATTTTCTTCCAAATCGAATAAACGGTCTTGATACGCGCTTTGAGCGTAAAGGTATAGCCCATGTTCGTCAGACGCTCACGAATAGGTTTCGCAAAGGACTCAAAACTCTCGAACTGCTTCTCCTTAATCGCCTCTAACTTCTCATGGATTTCATTCCAGGTCTCAGGATGCTCGTATTTGAAACTGAGGTCCTCCAACTCTGTTTTGATGGGGAATAAGCCCAGACGATGGGCCAGCGGGGCATAGATATATTGGGTTTCGCCCGCGATCTTATACTGCTTGTTTTTCGGCTGCGCACCTAACGTACGCATGTTATGCAAGCGATCGGCAATCTTAATCAACACTACCCGGATATCATCGCTGATGGTCAACAGCAGTTTGCGGAAGTTCTCCGCCTGCTCACTGGCCTGATCACCAAACACACCTCCGCTGATTTTCGTCAGTCCGCCTACAATCTGGGCGATCTTATCGCCAAACAGACCCGCTATGTCCTCTACCGTGTAATCGGTGTCCTCCACTACGTCGTGCAGCAGCGCGGAACAGATACTCGTGCTACCCAAACCAATCTCCTTAACGCATATACGCGCGACAGCAAGAGGATGCATGATATACGGCTCGCCGCTCAAACGACGAACCCCATAATGCGCCTTGTGCGCGAAATTAAAAGCATGGGTAATAAGCTCCACCTTCTGGCGGTGCGGAGTATGTGCATAGTCGTCTAATAACGCCTCAAACTCGCGGCGTATCATCTCTTCTTCGGCCTGTGTGAATTCACTTCCTTGCATAAACGTACTCAAACGACGCGCAAAATTACAAAAAATATTTTATATACGCAAGTGCGCACGCATAAAAAATAAAAAAAAACACGCAAAATGGCATATTTTTTGTTTTCCGAAGGGTGGAAACTTTCCGCTTTCAACTTTTTGTTGTAATTTTGCAAACGATTAAATTGGCTTATTATGCAAAAGTACCTATATTTACTTCTTTTGCTGCTTTGCATGCCATTGATGGCAGCGGAGCATACCTATACCTTAGTGCTGGATGCCGGTCACGGAGGAAAAGACCCCGGAGCGGTAGGACGTTTCTCTAAAGAGAAAGACCTGAACTTGAAACTGGCGCTGAAGGTCGGCGAACTGATTAGTGCCCAATATCCCGATGTCAAGGTGGTTTACACTCGTTCGACGGATGTTTTTATTCCCTTGCAAGAACGCGCGGATATTGCCAATAAGAATAATGCCGACCTCTTCATCTCGATTCATACCAACTCGTCCGAGTCGAAGAAACCCTGCGGTGTGGAGACCTTCATCTTGGGTACCGACCGACTGGAGGCAAACTTGGAAGTGGCGATGCGAGAGAACGCTGTGATGAAGCTGGAGGATGACTATCAAACCACGTACCAAGGTTTTGACCCGAATTCCATTGATTCGTATATCATGTTCGAACTGATGCAGAATAGTTATATGGATCAGTCGCTCCAGATGGCGGAGCAAGTACAACGCCGTTTTGTAGGACATCTCAACCGCGAGGACAGAGGTGTACGTCAGGCCGCTTTCTGGGTGTTGCTGAAGACCGCTTGTCCGTCTATCCTCTTTGAGATGGGTTTCATCTCCAATCCGGAGGAAGAGAAATACCTGAACCAGAATGCCTCTATCGCTCAGATGGCGAATGCCATCGTGAACGCGTTCGGGGCATATTCGCGCAAGCAGAAAAAAGAGGTGAGCGAGACGCCGAATGTGCAGGATATCATTCAGCAGGCTGAGCAAGCCAAGGAAGAGAAAGCCAAGGCAGCAGAGCAACCTGTGGCTCCCGTGCAACCAGAGCCGAAGAAAGAGTTGACTACCTATTATGCTATTCAGATATGTGCCGCCAAGAACCCCATGGAGCCTTCCGATCCCAGACTCAAAGGTGTGGAATGCGATACGATCATGGTGCGCGAATGGGTTAAGTACTATACGGCGAAGAATACCGACCGCGATAAAGTGGCGGAGAAACTGCCGGAATACAAAAAATATTTCCCCGATTGTTGGATTATTAAATTTGAACGATAATGAAATATGCGAGAGAAATAAAGGTCGGCGTACTGGCAGCTGTTTGCTTGTTCCTCCTTTTCTTCGGTTTTAATTTCCTTAAGGGTAAGAATATCTTTTCCCCTACCAATTCGTATCATGGCATTTATGCCCATTTACATGGCTTGGAAGAGCAGGCTGCCGTGTATGTGTGCGGACATAAAGTGGGTCAGGTGAATGCCATTCACTACGACTTCACGCGCGACAGCGCCTTTATTGTAGATATCTCCATTAACAAAGATATTGCTTTACCGCAAGGCACGACTATGGCGCTTATCCCGGATGGACTCTTGGGCGGTGTGGCTGTGGAACTGCAATTACCTCAATCTACACCCTCTAATGACCAAGCACCTATAGAGAAAGGCTCCTACCTCTCTACCACCTATGTGCCGAGCCTGATGGAGAGTTTGCAGAGCGAATTGTTGGCGAAGGTGTCAGCGGCGGTAGAAGATGTGGATTCGCTTGTGGCGGAACTGAAGACGCAGGTGGAAGGCGATCATATCAAACAATCGCTGGCGAACGTACATCGTATCTCCAATGATCTGACGAATGTTTCTTCCGGTCTGCGCTCCATGATGGCGCATCAAGTACCGGCAATCTTGAATAATGCCGATACCGCCGTAGCGGACCTTAAGACCGTGGTAGCTGATGTGAAAAGAGCCGATATCCACGCCACTATCGCGCGCGTAGATACAGCTATCGATGGTGTGAATGCCGTCATCGCAGATGTGCGCTCTCAAGAGGGTACGCTCGGTAAACTCATGTATGATAAATCGCTCTATAATCACATCGATGCAGCCGTTATTTCGGCCGACTCTCTGCTCGTTGACCTGAAGGCGCACCCAAAGCGATATGTCCATTTCTCCGTTTTCGGGAAAAAAGATAAATAAAATGCTCAAAATAGGCGTGAAACACGTGTTCCGCTGTTTGTATATTTTCTAAATAGCAAAAAAATAATTCTATGCGTAATGCCTTGTGTTTTCGGGGCATTACGCTATTTTTTATCAAAAAAATGCTACTAACTATTGCAAATACGGAAAGTGCTGTAAATCAGTTAGTTACATGTTGATAACTTTCGTAAGTTGCTGAATTTCAGTTATTTACACCTAACTTATTGAAAATACGCGAGTTACGTGTATGGGCAAAAACAGGTGATTTTTAAAAATTTGCTCATGTCAAAAAAAAGCAGTACCTTTGCACTCGATTTCGACTAAAAAATGCAACAAACACTCTTACAACAATGGGCTCAATGTCAGACCATTTTGGCTGACAACATGACAAGCAGCGCTTACCAGACATGGTTCGCGCCGATTGTGCCTTTGCAGTTCGCGGAGGGAGTGTTGGTGCTGCAGGTGAAATCGCAATTTGTAGCGGAGTATATCGAAGAGAATTATATTCCTTTATTATCGTCCGCGATCTACCGCGTGTTTGGTCAAGGCACCCGTCTGGAGTACCGTGTGTTGATTGATTCGGCTTCCGGTGCTACTACGAATCTGCCTTCTAACGGTTCGACGGTTCAGAACAACGCTAATCGCAATGCTAAGCAGGATTTCGAATCGCAGTTGAATGGTTTATATACTTTCGATACCTTCATTGCCGGTCTTCCTAATAAATTAGCGCGCACGGCGGGTCTGGCTATTGCTAAACAACCGGGCTATACGGCTTTCAACCCCTTGTTCATCTACGGTGGTAGTGGGGTAGGTAAGACTCACTTGGCAAACGCGATCGGTCATCAAGTACAGGCGCTTTTCCCGCAGGCGCGCGTGCTATACGTGAGCGCAAATACCTTTAAATTACAATATCAGGATGCTACGAAATGCAATCGCATTCCCGATTTCCTGAATTTCTATCAGTCGGTAGACGTTCTGATTGTAGATGATATCCAGTATTTTGCTGGTTTGAAGGGTACGCAAGACACCTTCTTCCATATCTTCAATTACTTGCAGCAGAGCCGCAAGCAGTTGATTCTTACCTCCGATAGACCACCGGTAGAGTTGAAGGATATCGAGGAGCGTCTGCTTACCCGTTTTAAATGGGGTTTGGCGGCGGAGATTCAGAAACCCGATTACCAGTTGCGTCGTGATATCTTAGTATCGAAGATGCGTCGCGATGGCATCACCTTGAGTGAGGATGTAGTGGATTTTATTGCACAGAACGTGCGCGAGTCCGTGCGTGACTTGGAAGGTGTGCTCGCTTCCCTCTTAGCGCACTCCACGCTGACAGACAAAGAAATCGACTTGGCTTTGGCGGAGAAAGTAGTGAGTCATATCGTGCTTATCCAACCGCGTATGGTGACCGTAGAGGACGTGATAAGCAAGGTAACCAAGCACTACAGCTTGCCGGAGAAAGCCTTGTCGGCGCAGAACCGCTCGCGCGAGGTTTCGCAAGCGCGTCATATTGCTATTTATTTATGCAAGCAGTTGACCAACTGTTCACTCAATGAGATTGGACAGAAGATGGGCCATCGTTCTCATGCTACCGTGCTTCACTCGGTATCGCTCATTAAAGAGCAAATAGAGTTTGATGCCGTGCTTCGTCAGCAGGTAAGCCAATTGGAAAAATCGCTGATTAGTTAAAATCAGAGATAGTAAATCAAAAAAAGCAAAGAAAAAAGGCACCGCTTGGTGCCTTTTTTTATTACATCATACCTCCTATGCCGGGGTTTGGCATAGCGGGAGCAGGGTGCTCCTCCGGATGATCCACAATCACGCACTCCGTTGTCAGGAACATACCCGCTACTGAAGCTGCGTTCTCCAAAGCGACACGGGTTACCTTTGCAGGATCAACCACGCCTGCTTCGAACAGGTTTTCGTATTTATCCGTACGTGCGTTGTAACCGAAGTCAGCCTTACCGGCGCGTACTTTATCTACTACTACTGCACCTTCTTCGCCTGCGTTGGCTACAATCTGACGAAGCGGTTCTTCAATTGCACGGCGTACGATCTCGATACCCGTCTGCTCGTCTTCGTTGGCACCCTTGAGGTTCTCCAAAGCGGCTTGTGCGCGGATATACATCACGCCTCCACCCGGTACGATACCTTCTTCGATTGCTGCACGAGTAGCCGAGAGGGCGTCATCTACGCGGTCTTTCTTCTCTTTCATTTCCACCTCGCTCGCTGCACCTACGTTCAGTTGTGCTACACCGCCGGCTAACTTAGCCAGACGCTCCTGCAGTTTCTCTTTGTCATAGGTGGACTTGGTTGCTGCGATCTGTGCTTTGATCTGACTTACACGAGCCGCAATTGCCTCTTTGTTTCCGGCGCCGTTAACGATGGTCGTATTGTCTTTACTAACTGTGATGGTCTCTGCTGTACCGAGCATCTCAATGGTAGCCTGGTCCAGTTTGATTCCTTTCTCTTCGCTAATGACGGTACCTCCGGTGAGGATCGCAATGTCTTCCAGCATCTCTTTACGACGGTCGCCGAAGCCCGGAGCCTTTACGGCACAGATCTTCAACTGTGCACGCAGACGGTTTACAACCAACGCGGTCAAAGCCTCGCTATCTACGTCTTCCGCAATGATCAACAGCGGACGTCCGCTTTGTACAGCCGGCTCGAGAACGGGCAGCAACTCCTTGAGGTTCGAGATCTTCTTATCATAGATAAGGATATACGGTTTGTCCATCTCGACGAGCATTTCTTCGGTGTTCGTAACAAAATACGGACTGATGTAACCGCGGTCGAACTGCATACCTTGTACTACATCGATCGTCGTGTCCATACCCTTTGCTTCACCGATGGTGATTACACCGTCTTTGCTCACTTTGCGCATCGCGTCAGCAATCAGTTTGCCGATCTCGGCATCGTTGTTCGCCGAAACGGTAGCTACCTGCTCGATCTTATCGAAGTCATTGCCTACGACAACTGCGTTCTTCTTGATCTCTGCTACCACTGCTGCGACGGCTTTGTCAATACCGCGCTTCAAATCCAGCGGATTAGCGCCTGCAGTTACGTTTTTCAGACCTACACCTACGATGGCTTGTGCCAACACCGTTGCGGTTGTAGTACCGTCACCTGCTTGGTCACCAGTCTTGGATGCTACTTCCTTAACAAGTTGTGCACCAAGGTTCTCAGCGGCATCTTTGAGCTCAATCTCTTTTGCTACGGTCACTCCGTCTTTGGTGATATGCGGTGCACCGTATTTCTTATCGATAATCACGTTACGTCCCTTCGGACCCAGTGTAACCTTTACGGCATCAGCCAGCTGGTCCACACCACGCTTCAGCGCCTCTCGCGCCTCTACATTATAAGTAATATCCTTTGCCATAACAAAAAATCTTAAATCTTAAATCTTAAATTTTAAATCTTAAATTATTTGATTATGGCAAGAACGTCGTTCTGCCTCATAATCAAATATTTCTCGCCTTCGAGTTCGAGTTCCGTGCCGGCATATTTACCGTACAGCACTTGGTCTCCGGCTTTGAGAACCATTGCCTCGTCTTTTGTGCCTTCGCCTACGGCGAGAACCTCACCGCGTGACGGTTTTTCTTTCGCACTATCCGGAATGATGATACCTCCGACAGTCTTCTCTTCTGCAGCTGCGGGCTTGATCAGCACGCGGTCTGCTAATGGTTGAATCTTACTCATAGTATTTTGTTGTTTTAAATTTGAATCAATTTTCACTTCAATACGCTTCAACTTCTATGCCAAAGGCATTCTGTCTGCCAAAATGGCAGATTTGCCTGTGGAGATACGGTAAAAACGGCCAATTATGCATTATTATGACGATTATTTTTATTAAATTTTTGCAAATATGCAAAAAATGTTGTACTTTTGCGGTCTCTTATGGAAGAAAAACAACAAATAGGTCAACTCTTTGACCGAATTGCCGGTACATATGATGGCTTGAATCATGGTCTGTCGATGAATACCGACCGTCGATGGCGTCGGAAGACAGTGAAGTGCATGCCTGAAGCAGAGCACGTGTTAGATGTAGCTATCGGGACGGCAGATTTGACGATTGAGATGTTGCGAAAAGGGAAAGCTCTGCATGTAACTGGTATTGATTTATCGGATAACATGATGGCGATAGGAAAGTCGAAAGTAGAAAGTAGAAAGTGGAAAGATCGGGTAGAATTTGTGCATGGCAATGCGCAATCCATGCCGTTTGAAGAGACGTCGTTTGATGGTGTGACTTGTGCGTTCGGTTGTCGGAATTTCCAGAACTTGGATGAAGGGTTGCAGGAGATGTATCGGGTACTCAAACCCGGTGGACAAGTGACGATCTTGGAGTTCTCTTATCCTTCTAACCGACTCGTGCGAGCGATGTATGACCTCTATTTCTCACATATTTTGCCTACGATAGGTCGTATCGTCAGTCGCGATAAGACGGCTTATACGTATCTCAACAAGAGCGTGAAGCATTTCTGCTGGGGAGATGAGTTTGTCAAGCATCTATTAGATGCCGGATTTGCCGAAACTTCGTATAAAAACCTCTCTTTCGGCATAGCCATGATCTATACAGCAAAAAAAATCATAAATCAAGAATCATAAATCAAAAATCAAATATGGTAAAGCACATTATTCTTTGGAAACTTCGTTCGGAGTTAAGCGCTGCAGAAAAGCGCGAGAAATCAATCGCAATCAAGGCCGGTTTGGAAGGACTGAAAGGTCAAGTGCCCGGTTTGTTGGATATCCACGTTCAGATTGACGGAGTCTTGGAGACCAGTAATGCCGATCTCATGTTGGATTCTACCCTGGATAGCTTTGAGAGCCTCAAGGGATACGCCGTGCACCCCGCACATGTGGCGGTTGCGAATGGGGTTGTAAGACCGAATACGGAAATCAGAACGTGCCTCGATTTTCAGATCGATTAACGTCTGCGAGGATTATAATAGTTATTCAGGATACGGCAATGGTCGCAATTAGACCAGCGGTATGAGATACTGATACCGAACTCGAACCATCCATCGTTCCAGTGGATGTGCTCGTCGCCGTAACGATCCGTCCATTTACCGAAACTGTTACCCAAGGCCACTCCGTCGCTGTTCTGCGAAGGAGCCAATGGCCATGCATCCAGGTTCATATAATGGGTATCGATAAGGCCTTCCTGCAACATTGCATGGATACTCAGCATCCACGAGTCGGTCAAACGCCAACTCCAACCCAGACCTAACTGAACCATCGGCAGTAAACCGTATGTGCTACCGCGAAGCGGCGTGCGTACTTTCTGTCCATCCACACGAGCGTAGTAGTAGAACTCATACTCCGTGATGATACTGGCCGTTAATGCAATACCGCCGTAAAGGAAGAATCCGGCACGGTTGAACGGATAGTACTCGACGCCTACCGCAGGTTGAACCAAGATCGATTTGAACTTACGATAGTCATCGCGCGGCTCTGCCAGACTCTTGAACTTCAACTCGTTGTTACCATGCAACGTACCGCCCATTAAGGAGAAACGCATGTTACAATGGTTACCGGCCGGCAGAGTATAAGCAAACGAGACACCGCCACCCAGACTGAAGTTGTTCATGTTCCAACCTCCATTGAATGCGATACCCTCGTTATCTACGTCTCCGAAGAAATATAAAGCAGAAACATTAAGCGTCACACCATGCGATACGAAATAATTTCGCATCGAATACAAACCTGTATTACGGTTTTGCTTCGCCCCCCAAACAATACGAGGCTTGCTATACCGATTCGTATTGTATTTGTTACTATTCGTGCGCGCAGAAAGCGGCAACGAAGCCGCTAAGAAAAGTCCTACAAAAAATAGTGCAATATGCGTGCGTAATTTCATGGTGCTCATCTAACCCATCCAAACCGAGTGCAAAGGTACTAAAAATTTTTCATTCACGCAAATATTTATTCATTTTTTTACAAAAAAATGTAAAATTAACAAAAAAACACAAAAAAACCTGCGAATTGCAGGCTTTTTCTGTAGTGCTACCCGGACTCGAAAAATCAGCTTGCTGATTAATCGTGCCCCTGTTTGGGGCTAAGAACCCCCGGTTACGAGTCCGTATATGTAGCAAAAAGGAACCCGCAAGGTTCCTTTTTAGTAGTGCTACCCGGACTCGAACCGGGGTTTACGGCGTGAGAGGCCGTTGTCCTAGGCCACTAGACGATAGCACCCTATTGCTCTTCGAACGAAAGCGGGTGCAAAAGTACTGCTTTTTTTTGACATGACCAAATTTTTTACAAAAAAAATGCACTTTGACATGCATTTTTTTTGATTATTGGTGCTAAAAATGGGTTTTAGAACCATCCAAAACGTCGAATTAGTCGTAACAAGCCGGTTGGGATGCACTGGATGACGGTGGTCAGGCAATGCCAGAAAACGGCCGGTATCGTCACTTTCGCCCTTCCTCTAAACAATGCCCGTAACGCACGGCGTACCAGTGTCTGCGGACTGACGATGATACCAAAGGCCTTGCCGAGCTTGGTGTAGGCCGGTTTGATATTGTATAATCCCGTATCGACCGCACCGGGACTGACGTTCGTCACGTGTACGCCGTATTTGCGTAACTCGATATGCAGCGCGCGAGTGAAATGCGCTAAGAACGCTTTTGTACCTCCGTAGGTGCCTAAGCGCTGCGCGGCCATCTTCGAGGTCACGGAGCACACATTGAGGATATAACCCTTACCACGTGCTTTCATGTCCTGACCGAAGAGGTAACACAGCATCGCAGGCGTGTACATATGCAGGTTCATGATCAGACTCGTGAAGCCTTCGCTGTCATCCAATATATCTTTGTCGTGATAGACTCCGGCGTTATTGATCAGCACCTCCACCTCTATCTCGTGCGCGTGCGTATATTCGTATAGTTCGCGCGCGGAGGACTGCTGGCCCAAATCCATGACGAGCGGAATTACCTCTAATCCGTTAACCCTCTCATCCCCTAATCCTTTCTTGATCTCTTCTGCCGCTTCGTTAATCTCCGGAACATTGCTGACAATAAGGAGGTTGTAGCCTCGTTTGGCCAGTTGTTTGGCGAACTCCAGACCGATTCCCGACGATGCGCCGGTGACTAATGCAAAGTGAGTATTCATATTCAATCTCAAATTTCAAATCTCATTTTTAACTTTCTACAACCGTTCAACCAAAGTAAGTCCGTTTTTGCGTCCCATATAATAGCCTTCGAACATACTCTCAAAAATTTGTGCAAAATTATAAAAATATTTGCACATACACAAATTTTTTTTATTTTTCCAATGTCAATGAGTATATAATAGTTCACATCGGGTCCCATTCGTCCGCTTAGTTCGCAAGAATTAGGTGTTGAGCACCTCACCGATTATGAGTTGTTGTTCGCGACCACAATCGCTTGCCGAGTAATACTTCTTCCATCTCCATCTAAACATTTAACACCCTTCATTCGTTAATTCATTAATTCTATAATTCTTTAATTCTTTAATTCGTTTATTCGTTCACCCGTTAAATTGGGGCTAATTAGGGCGTAAAGGGTCAAACCTTTGCGCCTTTTGAATTTGTAGTATTCCAACCCCTATTATTTGGCATGATTTATTATGTTGGATTGACGATTTTGTGCAATAAATTCATCGTACTGCATAAAAAAGTATATTTTTTGTGCAATAAACTTGCATAATTGAATAAAAAGTAGTACCTTTGCCGCAAAATTTGGAAAAAGATGAAAACAATACTCCTTTCACAACGCAAAGAGCGTGATGATTTATTGGCGCAAAGCTATATCAGTCGTCATACAATGCTCAATACGGATGAACTGCTTAATAGCCACCTCATCAAGTTAATAACAGGTCCACGGCGTGTGGGTAAGTCCACACAAGCATTGCTTATGCTTCGTAATAAGAACTTTGCATATCTTAATTTTGATAAGCAGGAATTGCTGGACAACTGGAATGCCGATCTGGTAATGCGTTTATTGGACGAAGTATATCCTAACTACGACTATTTGCTGCTGGACGAGGTGCAAAATCTGCCGCATTGGGATGTTTGGGTGACCGAGCTTTTCCGTCAGGGGAAGAACATGATTATTACCGGCAGTAATGCCAACATGCTTTCAAGTGAGATGGCAACCGTGCTTACCGGTAAGTATCTGCCGATAGAGATGTTGCCTTTCAGTTTGGCGGAGTTCTTTGAATGGCATCATCTGGACCGGAAAGCTATCTTGCCGGAGCAGCGCACTGAAGCCGCTGTTTTGGAAGATGATTATCTGCGTTTAGGTGGTTATCCGGAGACAGTTGCTGCTCGTTCTTTGGCGACAAGCTACCTCAGCACACTCTTTGATTCAATCATTTGGAAAGATGTAGTAAAACGTCATAAAATCCGCAAGACAGAGGATATCAATAACATGGCGTTATATCTGCTGACAAATTTCTGCAATCAATTAAGCGCGAACGATATAGCCGATGCGCTGAATATTAAAAGTGTGAATACTACACAGAAGTTCATGGGCTATCTCCATGAGCCTTTCCTCTTTTATTATTTGCCGCGCTATAACAACAAACTCAAACTGATGACCAAAGCGCCGCGTAAGATATATGTAGTTGACAATGGTTTTGTAGCCGCGAAGGCATTCTCCACAAGCGATAACTTAGGACGGTTATTGGAGAACCAAGTCTTTGTTAACCTTTTGCGCAAAGGTTATGACCCGGAAAAAACAATGTTCTACTACCGCACGCGTAACGACAAAGAGATTGATTTCGTCCTGCGTGAGAATAACCGCGTGAAGCAATTGATTCAAGTCAGTTACGAGATGACGTCAGAGAAGACCATACGCCGCGAATGTAGTGCTCTGGTTGAAGCCGCTCAAGAATTGCGTTGCAACGATTTGTATGTGCTGACATATAATGAAAAACGAACTTTGGACTGGGAAGGTTGTACAATACATGTATTACCTGTTATGGAATGGTTTAAATAATAAAATTCCATCCAAAGGTTACTTTTGACAATAATCTTCCTCATTTCTAACCTCACTGACAGCGAAAAATTTTGATTGTTTATAAATGTTAGTTAATTAGTGCCAAACTTGGCTCGTGTACTGCGTGCTATCCCTCAAGGGGTTTTTGCACTCCAACTCGCGCACCCAAGTCGGTTTGCAAGCGGCAAAGGAGAGCGTGATGAGTAATATAGGAAATAGGCTCATCTATAGTCCTCCATCCATTTATGAGCGGCACTATATTGCTCTTGGAACTTATATAGGTCAATAGGGATAGCAGTGACATACTGTTTATAGATGTCATTCTCTATAGTTTTGTAATCTGGAGCGTCATCACGTACGTAGCAAACATTCATCTGCTGATATTCCAACATATCGCGTAGGAAGTTCTTTCCTGACATCAGAATATGCGTACTGGAAGAATCAGCGAAGACTTGAATATTATTGTTTGCCAAGACATACGAATCAGAACTATATTCCTTGCCCTTCTCATCCCATTCTGAGAAGAGAACAAGCGGGTTCTCTGTTGCAATAGGAAGGACGATGATCATTACCGGTTCAACTTCCGAATTAAAGTTCTCACTGAAGGTGAAACTAACTCGGGTGTCGTTCCCGTTCGTGTCGTAGGGAGCGGCGTAAGACAAGATAATAAACGGAGTGCTGTCGGTAGAATCAACCAACTGCTGGACATACCATGTATAGAGAATATCTCTCTGTCGTTTGTCGTAGATATTCATGATGCTATCCCACTTATACTCCGGTTCGGAAATACAAATTTCACGGAGCATATCAGCTGGTAACTGACGAGCGAAAAAGCGCAGTTCCGCATCTGGGTGATTGAGCACTACATCCTCGATAGAGTCAAGAATCTCTTCGAAGACAGGTTGGTATTCTTCAAAGGTAAGCGCTGAGTCAGCAATGTTCTCGATAAGCAGATTAACTGTTTCGTCCAAAGGTCTTGGACTCTCAGTTGACTTGGATCCACAAGCGCATAGCATCGCGAAGAGAAGATAAAAAATCCTTTTCATAGTTGTATAGTTATTTAGTCTATATTCCAATACGCTTCTGGCTCTCCATCAAAGATGGTATCAATGTCCTCATCTGAAAAGCCCGCCACATCGTGAGCATAAGTACCTGCATACTCATCTTCACAATCACTGCCGCTATACGGATACGGATCATAGTGCCTATCGCGAGGAAAGTAGCGCGGTTTTTCCCAATATGGTTCCGGAGCTTCGTCGCTATATTCGCAAAGTCTTATTTCTTCTATTTTGCCATTTATTTCTACATTTGTAGTAGCACGATGCTTCCCCTCAAATTTCCAAATGGCATCGTACTGAATAGGAAGAACCACCTTTCCATCCTTGTTAATTAATCCCCATTTAGATCCTTTTCTTATCCTAGCAAGCCCGTATTCAAAATCACTCACATAAGAATATCCATATCTGACTTCTAAACTATCTAATTTATTTATTATGTCAGCACTTTCCTCGATTTTTTTGAGTTGTTCCTCTTGTGCACTCTCCGCAGCGTCTGCTACAGCAACTCCAATTTGTATTTTTTCTTCGAAGGTCATTTTCTCTTCTTTTTTTGTTTGACGGTGCAAAGGTACTGCTTTGGAGTGCAAAGATGTTGCATTCGAAAATTAAAGATTCATAATTATTTCTGTTCGATGCAAATGTAAAGGATCTTCAGAAGTTGTTGGATAGCATTTGGAACATGGTTTAAATCCAAGAGATTCAAGCACATTGACAGCAACATCCGTATCTGCATTATACTTTATCATATAATACTTTTTTAACAGATCAATCATGGGTACTTTAAAGTTATGTTGTGCCTCATAAAGACAATCTCTAATTTCTTCTGCCGTAAAACGAGACTTATTTCTACTGTTTATAGTATCAAAATGTTCAGTGTTTTTGTAGGATGAATCTCCTAAATATGCACATTTACCATTATAAGCAATATTAAAGAAACTATATTGGCGCAAATCAGATGTTTTCTTATCGGGTTCGTCCAATAGCCATTTCTTAAAATCCTTTGTCAATTCAACTATTTGATTGCATATATCTTCCAATGAATAATTATCAAAAGTATATGAGCCTGAATTCTTTTTATTCAGAATACCAATATCATCAAGACGAATTCCATATTTTGCAAAAAGATGTAAGCCAAAGATATCACTTTTATCTTCTTCTAGGAAATGCAGATTGTCTTTATACCATTGTCTGAATTCCTCTATTTTTTCATCCCCCTGTTCCTTGATTTTATCAGGTAATAGAATACCATTAAAATCTTGATTGAGTTTATCACAATTAATATCACAATGATATGCAGCAACACTCTCAAAGACATAAGTCTTTGTGTCAACTTTGCGGAGCTTATGGTATTCCGGATTTAATATTATTTCCGGATGGAGGACGAATTCTTTAAATGCTTGTAATGCTTGTCTTTCACTTTTGTTGAAATACTCAAAGTGGATCTGAGGAATTTCCTCGCACACAATAGCTTGCTCTCCATCGTATTGTTTCTCATTAAGATGGAAACTGATACGTTTAAAATTTGCCCGCGTTATATATGCCATAATTCAATTGTTTTATAATGCAATTATGCTGTTTCTTATTTGTTTGATCACTGCTTCAATGTATGCCATCTGCATTCCGTCTTCCTGATCTTGCCAGTACTTTAGTGCCTGTTTTTGCGATGCTGAATTAGCATGATTAACTTCATTTCTCACAGAAACAATAGCATTAAAATACGTTTTGAACTTTTCTAAGATTTCCTCTTGCTCGGTATCAACTGCCCAATACAGCAATTTAGCCCAAAGTGAATTGATGCGAGACGGATTAACCGGACTATTACCTTTGTTCTTATCGAAAGCATAAGAATAAACATCTATAGAAATTGCATACTTTGGTGTGATTTCCAACTTCTTACAATACCGAGTAGGAGTTGCAGCTACTTTATCGTGAAAAACGGTATGTGCCAAGTAGTAATTCAGCATGTTTTCTACTTGATAGTTGACATGAACAAAGTATTGACCAACCTCAAAAATAGATTTGTACCAAAGCATCTTTGCATGGTCATTTATCAAGTTCTGTCGAAGTTGATCGTCTGCTATCTTTTCATAATATGCACGTGCTTTCTTTCTGCAACGCTGATGCTGGAGGCGCATGGCAGACGAGAAACCAGAGTCGGCATTGGGCTCGGTTGGAGCGACACTAAGACTCTCTTTAAGAGCCGTCGCAAACTCCACATTCTGTTCACAAAGTTGTTCTACCTTATGGAGAACCTGTAATAGCTTATCATCCATTCTCAAGTAGAGCGTCAAGCTCCGAATTTAATTCGTCAATATTGACCTTATCCTTAAAGTACTTCGAAATATAAGGCTCGTGCACCAACCAGAACGGCTCTGCACCGTTTGAGGGCTCGCAGAATGAAATGCACAAGCGGTCTTTGGGTAATGAGATATCTGCTGTTAACTTGACAGTAACACCAGTCACTGATCCATCTACAGAAAATTCAGCCCACGTCCATAAACTACCAGCGCTCTTGCGCATAGTTTCGTAATTATGCTGCTCACGCTTGAAGATGACTTCCGTTTTCATCTTCTTTTCAAACTCTGCTACTGTATATGTCTCAAGATACTTTAGATTAGTATGAAGAGGTTGGTTCTTACCACAGCGCTTCGTAAGTTTCTCAAACCTCCTGAGTAACGCCAAATAAGTTGAGTCCTTTTCACCTTTAACCATCTTCAGGAAAGCGAGTTTACCATCAACAACACAAGACAAAGACATGCCTTTCTGATGAAGCCAGTTCTTATGCTTGTAGTTCTGATGGGTCTCTAAGCGCTTTTGCGCTTCGGCATAGCCATATTTCTCCCATATATGAATGAGCCCGCGCAAATCCTTAACATACTTGCGAGCAACATTTACTTTATCTTGGCTCACAGTCAACCCCGTAACCTCTTGACGGAAGCCAAGTATGTTCAACCTCGTCTTTTTGGGGTTAATAGTAAACCCCTGGCCTGTTATTATACGCTCCAATTCCTTCCTAAATTCACTTCCGTCCTGGTACACATTGTGCATAGAACTAAAAGTGATATCATCCGCATAGCGCGTGTAACGAAGACCAAACCTTTTAGCCAAGCCTGCAAGCAAGTAATCTAATTTATCGCACATTAGATTTGTCAAGACTGGAGAAGCCGGAGAGCCTTGCGGAAGAACATAACGGAATTTCTTTTCCTCCGGAGTAGTGCCTTCCTGCGTAACTCGCATAGAGCAAAGAGCAGCAATTGATTTTGCTACTTTCCACGTAAAGCAAAAAGGTTTTACCTGAAGACGTGCTGCAATACGATGAGCCTCAATGCTAGGGAAGAAATCCTTAAGGTCGATATTAAACATATAGTTCATGCCCATGTGTGCCCTTGCATTATCTACGATGCTCCTTCCGGGAGTGAAGCCCATAGTATGAGCAGAAGGCTCGTAGATAGACTGCAAAATCATAGCGACATAACGCAGCAAGTGCATATAGCTCTGGGAGTAAGGAGCTGAAATCTTCCTTTTTCCACCAGACTTCTTGGGAATCTCGAAATTGCGGTAACGATGGAAAACATGATCCGGGTTTCCGAACCATAGCAATTGCTTTTTAGTGTAGGGCTTAAACTTCTCTCCAAGTTCATCCTTCTTTATTGCATTGATGAGTTTAAGCAAATCACCTGCACCCTGCATCTCGTGCGCAATATCTTTAATGTTTTCCATCATCGTCTAAAAAAATCTCTGGCATACTGATTCCACTTCCTTTTCTTTTCATAAATAATCAGAATAATTCAATATATTCATAATTTAATAATATATTAAATTCTGGTTCGCAAAGTTGCACGAGGTTGTGCTGCTTTGCGGGAAAGGATGCATCCGAAACATCCCAAACATTGCTTCTGATGTCCGACGAATACATCGGACTACCCACCTTGCGGTGAGCGTTCAAAATTTCATAGAATCAGTATGCCAAAGACCACTTGTTTTTGAAATCTGGTGCAAAAGTACTGCCTTTGTGTGCAAAGATGTTGCACAGGTTTCAAAAAAACGCACTTTTACTTGTAAAAGCGATTCATCGTGCGCGCGTGCTCTTTCATCATATCGCGCACGGATTGCGGCTCCAATACCTCCAATTGACTCCC
Organism: uncultured Bacteroidales bacterium; assembly: GCA_900320865.1. Taxonomy (GTDB): domain Bacteria; phylum Bacteroidota; class Bacteroidia; order Bacteroidales; family Paludibacteraceae; genus Colicola. The sequence goes on from ONTT01000017.1 coordinate 33,040, forward strand.
AAACGAGAGAAGAAGCGTAATAAGTTCGTTATTTGGAATAACGTCTATACTTATGCGCATTTCTTTATCGTAATTATGCTGCGAAGGATGGAGTGGCTTGTTCTTTATATATGGATATCTATCAGGCGCGACACGCATAACAACGTGCTCAATCTTCCTGCCCTGCGGAAAAGTCACACCTACGATATCATCAAAGTACTCTTCAAAGTTGAGAGAACTAGGCTTCTCAATATATTCCGCAAACATCGGTGAAACCTCCTCGATTCGGTCCAGGGCAAAGTTCGTAATCTGTCCGAAGCCAGCATTGAAGCCAAACAAAAACCACCGGTTATTGTACTGTTTGAGGAAATAAGGATGCACCTCGCATGTAATAGGCTTGTTGGCTTTGAAAGATTTATACCGTATATTGAGCACCTGTTTATTTACGATAGCCTCAAAAAGAGGTGTGATATTCTCTAAACCCTTCAGATCAAGGTTTTGTTCAAAACCTATTACGCTATCCATGCAACCTTTCAAATGGAAAGTATCTTCTAATTTACTTAGAAGTTCCTCCATCCACTCAAAGTGTGGCATCCCCTTGAAACGGTTAAGCATCAGGATAGTCTCCCTCAGCTGCTCCAATTCATCATCTGTGATGGGTGACTTCTCAATAGAGAAATTAGGATCAGCATAACGATAATACACCTTTTTACCATCTCTATAGTGCTCAATGTCGGCGCGGTAGCCAGCATTGGACTCCATATGATTCAAGTCCAGATATATTTGACGACGGCTAACCGAAAAGCGTTCTGAAAATGCGTCATAAAGTGCGTCAGCGCATGCACGCTGAAGTTCCTCTATGCCATAACGCCCATGTTTTGCCCTTAGGCAACGGTCGATTGCGCGGTAGCGCACTATTGCACCTTTGTTCTGAGCCATACCTCTTTGAATTTTGCCGTCAATTATGGCTGCAAAATTACTAAAAAAAAATGATATGAGCAAGTTTTTTTTTCCAAATTAGTCCATATTTCTGCATTTTGAAACAAAAATCCCGCGTTAGGGACGAACTATTTCTTATTCCGGTTTCCTCCTTATCATAAAAATTTGCACGGTCAGTTTTGTCAGTTTTGTCAGTTTCCATTGTATTTTGTTCAATCTGTTTAATTGGTGGACTGATCAATGAACCTCTAAACTGACAAAACTGACAAAACTGACATATTATTATTTTTTCTTTGCTATCCTTTTGCTAATTCATTTTTTTTCGAACGCTATGTTCAAAAATTGAGCGTTAGTTGTTCTTATATATTCTTAGTCGTCGTTAACCATTCTCGGACCTATTACGGACCCGGAATGGGAGCGGAAGCCGATTCATACGGATATCATAAATTATTCAAAACGTACGTACACGTCCGTAGTGGTAACGAGATGGTAACGTAAATGGAGGCTAAATAGAGGCTAATTAGGGCGTAAAGGGTCAAACCTTTGCGTCCTAATTATATTTAGTATCTATGTGGTTATTTTTACACTATAGAACAAGGACCGTGTATGCCTTATGCGCAAAAAATATTGCGTTCATGCAAAAAGTAACAAATTATTTTGCATATATGCAAATTTTGATGTATCTTTGCGGCATATTTCGGAAAAAATATTGTTTTTACTTAATAAATAAAACTCTTATGCGTCGCTCTTACTCCAAATGGTCGAGCATTGCACTCATAGCTGCCATTTATCTCTTTGCTACAGTAGTAGGTATCGTGGTCTATTTTGCGGTCAATCGCGTACCAATTCTGGACTTTACAGCCTCTTCTCAGCCAATCATTGCCTTGCTGATAGCGGATGTGGTAGCAACGATTGTGGTATGGGCATTCGGGCTTTTGTACGAAAACGTGTCCGTCTATGACCCTTATTGGTCGGTCTTTCCACCGATTGCTTTTCTGCTTTGGGCGTTTTACACGGGAGTCTGGTCGTTGCCGGTGATCCTGCTGCTTGTTGCTACATGGTATTGGGGATGGCGTCTCACGCGTAATTGGGCCATTACGTTCAAGGGTATCGGACATGAAGATTGGCGTTATACCAAGTATAGAAGTCTGCATCCGGCTCTTTTTCATCTCATCAATTTCTTCGGCCTAAACATGGTACCGACGCTTGTCGTCTTTGCCGCCATGCTCCCCGGACTGAAACTGTTTGAACCCGGAAACTTGGTCTATACTCTGTCAGCCGAAAGCGGTCTGTACTCTGTCAGCGGAGCGGTCTTAATACTTGGCTTCCTTGTCTGCCTTTCTTCCGCGACGATCCAGCTCATCGCCGATAAGCAGAGCCATGATTTTCGTGCGGCTCATCCGGGGGAGGTCTGCAATGTGGGACTTTGGAAACACGGTCGCCATCCGAACTATTTCGGCGAGATTCAGTTCTGGTGGGGGATTTGGATTATGTATGCGGCATTGAACGGTTTTGACTGGTTTATCCTCGGTCCGATAGCTATGACGGCCTTGTTCCTCGGTATCTCCATCCCTCTCATGGAGCAGCGCCAGCTCGCTAACAAACCCGGCTATGCCGCCTATCGCAAGCAAACGAGAATACTGATCTAATAAAAAATCCGCCAGCTCGGCGGTTTTTTTTATTACAGGCTCTTTTGTATATATCGAATGATGAAAATTGCGAACAGAACCCACATCGTGGGAGTGATTTGGCGGAGGCTCTCCTTGCCTTTGCAGGATTTCATCAGCACATACATGATGGTTCCTAACATGATACCGTCACTGATGCTGTAGCTCAACGGCATCATAAGCATCGTGATGAAGGCAGGAATAGCCTCGGAATAATCTTCCCATTCCACCGCGGTGGTGTTGGATACCATCATTACGCCCACAATGACGAGTACCGGACCCGTTGCGGCTGCAGGGATAGCAAGGAACAGCGGAGCAAAGAACAGCGATAGCAGGAAGCATATTGCCACTATAAATGCCGTCAGGCCGGTACGACCGCCTACGGCCACACCGGCGATGCTCTCCACATACGTGGTGGTGGTCGAAGTACCAAAACAAGCGCCTACGGTAGTAGCCAAGGCGTCTGCCATCAACATACGACCCACGCCCGGAACCTTACCGTCTTTATCGATCGTCTTTGCCTTCAATGAAACGCCGATCACGGTTCCGATCGTGTCGAAGAAATCGACAAAGAGGAATGTGAATGTAACAATCAGCATGTCCCATGTGAATATCTGGCTCCACTCAAACTTCAGAAAAATAGGAGCTATGGAGGGTGGGGTGGAGACGAGTTTATCCCAATGAGTCACTCCCATCGGAATGCCTATGGCTGCTGTGATCAGAATACCCCACAGGAGTCCTCCGGGAATCTTCCGAACCACCATAAATCCGCAGATAACGATACCGATGAGCGCCAGAAGAACCGAAGGAGTGTTAAAATTAGCAAGGGCGACCTGTGTGCTCTCATTAGCAATAATGATGCCGCTATTTTGCAAACCAATAAAGGCAACAAACAGACCGATTCCGCCCCCAATCGCCGCTTTTATTCCGGATGGAATGGCGTTTGCAATCTTTTCTCGGATCTTAAAGAGCGAGAGGATGATAAACAGAATACCCTCGATGAAGACTGCCGTTAGCGCAAACTGCCAGCTATGTCCCATGCCCAGACAAACACCAAAAACAAAAAAAGCGTTGATGCCCATTCCCGGCGCCAGACCGAATGGCTTCTTGGCATAGAAAGCCATCGCCAGTGTGCCGAAAGCCGCTGCCAGAATGGTGGCGGTGAATACCGCACTCGTGGGCATCCCTTGCGACTCAAGAGCACTAAAAATTCCCGGGTTCACTGCTAGGATATAGGCCATGGTCAAAAAGGTAGTGATACCGGCAAAAATCTCTGTACGCACCTTATGTTGCGTAGGATCAAACCCAAATAACTTCTGTAGCATATTTGTCTTCAAGTAATTGTATTTCACCATCTTGCCCGGCAAAATTACTACAAAAATTGCACATATGCAAGTTTCTCAAACAATTTTTGCAATTTATTTGCATAATTGAGAAAAATACTGTATCTTTGCCGAATATTTTTAAAGCTTATGAAAAATATCAAATATGTTGGCTGCGATGACGCAGACTTGGATTTGTTTGAGAGCCAGTACGCTTTGCCGGATGGTATGTGCTACAACAGTTATGTAGTCCTTGGCGAGAAGCAGGTGGCGGTAATGGATGCGGTAGATGCGCGTTGCGCGCACGAGTGGTTAAATAAGGTGTCGGAGGCTTTGGATGGTCGCACGCCGGATTACCTGGTCTGCCAGCATATGGAGCCCGACCACAGTGGTTCGATGGCGGCTTTCTTGGCTAAGTATCCGCAGGCTACGGTCCTTTGTTCCAAACAAGCCGTGACGCTCATGAAGCAGTTTCGTATCGAGGCGCCGAACGTACAGATCGTGGCAGAAGGAGAATGCATCGACCTGGGTGGTTTGAGCTTGCAGTTCCTTGCTGCGCCGATGATCCACTGGCCTGAAGTCATCATGACCTATTGCCCCGAGGAGCAAGTGCTCTTCAGTGCAGACGCGTTTGGTAAGTTCGGTGTCTATCATGCCGATGAGGATGATTGGGCCTGCGAGGCACGACGTTACTATTTCAATATCGTAGGCAAATACGGTGTGGCGGTAACGAGTCTGCTCAAGAAACTGACGGACAAACCCATTGTTACCATTGCGCCGCTGCATGGACCGATGCTGGAGGGCGAGAAGAAAGACGAAGCGCTGCGTCTGTATGGTATCTGGAGTGCGTATGGCGTGGAGACTGAAGGCGTGCTGGTGGCTTATGCCTCGATACATGGCAATACTGCCAAAGTAGCGCACCGAATCGCCGATATCCTCAAATCCAAGAATGCCGGTAAGGTAGCCATCACCGACCTTAGTCGCGACGACATGGCGGAAGCCATCGAAGATGCATTCCGCATGAACCGTCTGGTCCTCTGCTGTGCAACCTACGACGGAGATATCTTCCCTGCTATGCACCTCTTCCTGCATAAACTGCGTCTGAAAGCCTATCAGAACAGACGGGTCGCCCTTGTGGAGAACGGTTCCTGGGCACCGCAGGCAGTGCGTGTGATGAAAGAGATGCTTGCCGGATGTAAGAACGTGGAGATCGTTGAACCTACTGTCACCATCCGCGGCGCCCTGAAACCCGAGCAAACCGCTGAACTCGAAGAACTGGTTGAGGCATTATTGAAATAAAAAATAGGACGGATTCAAAATCACGGGATATATACGTAGTATATATAGGGTAGTGCGGGATACGATATGCCTCCTACTTGCCTCCGATAAGACTCCTACTTGCGACCAATCCGATTCTAAATAAACAAAAAATAGCGTACCTTCGCGGGTACGCTATTTTTGTAAATTATTCAATAAGGTTGTTCTATGCGTCAAAAGTGGGTACTTTTGCCACTCGCGTCCGCGCACTTACTCCGCTAAACGTCCATCGGACGTTCAGCGGTGCGCTTTTCACGCTTCATCCTCTACAGCAGCTTGTGCTGCAGCGAGGCGAGCGATAGGTACGCGGAACGGTGAGCAGGAAGCGTAGTTCATGCCTACACGTGCGCAGAACTTAACGGACGAAGGTTCACCACCGTGCTCGCCGCAGATACCGGTACGCAATCCCGGACGAACGGCACGACCTTTCTCGACTGCCATCTTGATCAGCTGGCCAACACCATTCTGGTCAAGTACCTGGAACGGATCCACTTTGAGGATCTTCTTCTCAAGGTAAACCGGCAGGAACGAAGCGATGTCGTCACGGCTGTAACCGAAGGTCATCTGGGTCAAGTCGTTGGTACCGAAGGAGAAGTACTGAGCTTCCGTAGCGATGCGGTCTGCAGTCAGAGCTGCACGCGGGATCTCGATCATTGTACCGATCTCGAACTCTACCTCAACGCCATACTCGGCAAATACCTCTTTCGCTACGCGCTGGATGATCTCTTTCTGCTGCTTGAGCTCATAGAGAATACCGATCAGCGGCACCATGATCTCCGGCATCGGGTTCTTGCCCTCTTTCTTGAGTTCGCAAGCGGCGCTGAGGATAGCGCGGGTCTGCATAGCGGTGATCTCCGGGAAGGTGATACCCAGACGGCAACCACGGTGACCGAGCATCGGGTTGTTCTCTGCCAACTGAGCAACACGTGTCTGGATCTCCTCAACGGAAACGCCCATCTCTTTCGCCATCTGCTCTTGTCCCTTCAGATCATGCGGAACGAACTCGTGCAAAGGCGGGTCGAGCAGACGGATGTTCACAGGCAG
>ONTT01000015.1 GCA_900320865.1 uncultured Bacteroidales bacterium
TATCGTTGAAGAGCATTCTGAAAAGACGGTTTTGATTTTGGAGGAAGTTTATAAGATGGTGCATGATTTTATACCATTACGGAAAGATTAGACAAAAGTCGTGATATGAAACTGAATCGAATTCTGTTCTACATACTATTGGTGCTGTTTGTTGCTGCTGTTTGCATCGTGGCTTTTACGGATGCAGGGTCGGTGTGGAGTCGAGTTGGTATTGGTTTAATGACGGGTTCTCTCATTGGGCTAATCAATGCGTTTGTGAATTACATGCATGCACGGAGTGAGTACTTTGCTAGATTTGCTATGCTCTGTTGGAATGTGGAGACTAAGTTGCAGGAATATCAACTGGAAGCGCATGTGTATAACTCGATTATGGCAGAGAAAACGCGCAAGGAGATGATTGAATATACGAAGGAGTTTCGGGAGAATGAGGAGGCAGAGTTGGAGGAGATGAAAAGAGCATTTAAGCGGTTCGGCATTGAATGTAAGGGTGATCAGTATGTGTCATTATTCTTTTGGAATACATATTATCGTAGTTTTGAAAAAATATGCGACAAAATAGTAGGACAATTCCATTTGATACAGAGCTTGCGTAGATCAAGTCGAGTTTTTGAGTTCCTCGATGGTCGTTTGTCGAAGGATGAGGAAAATATTGTAACCGGATCAGCGGATGATTTTGAACAGACGTTGCGGAAGAGTTGTGTGGATTATCATGATTTGATAGTATATGAGAGAGTGGAATTATCCAAACTAATAACTGTATTGTGCAATAAGACGTTTTGTCGGACAAATAGCAAGAGCACAGCCTCGATATTATTAAGCGCAGCAGATTGTCCGATGATAACTTTCGGCGGCGATAAGGTGCGCGATGTACGTAAGGAGCGGCTGGAAGAGATTCGTAATATGTATAATTTTGAAGAAAATGAATAATAGACAGAATACATATGGACAGCAGCAAATACCAGAGCAGGGGATGATGCCACCGCAAGGACCGATGATGCCACGCCAGATACCTATGCAGAATCGGGCACCGAGGGGATGGAGAGAGCGATGGATGCACCGGTTCGGGATGGATACCGCGGCTGCAACGTTGCGAAAGGGAGAATTGACGATACCAAGCTGGTTGATAGGATCATCTATTGCTTTCTTCTTTATAGCGATGTTCGCCTGTTGGGCGGCATTCGGATATGTGCCGGCCTTTGATCTATGGATGGTAGCTGCTATCTCGGTAGTGCTATTTTTCTATGGTGGGCAGTCTTTGTCCAGAATATGGGCATTTAAAAATGAAAAGCATTTTTTAAGATATATATTTATCATAGGTTTTCTTGTGAGATTTATATGGGTGTTATATTTATATTTTAATTTCAACCCTGAGCAGTATCAAACGACCTATGGTGATGGTGGAGATGTAACGTGGTATATGCCTTTCGGACAAGCTATCGCTGATTGGATACGGAATGGTTTTAATATTCCATTTAGTCAACTACAAGAAACCTGGGATGCGGCGATTGACGATACCGGTTATCCGTTCTGGTTGGCAATGATCAATCTATTGACAGGCGGCGAGAGCGATGTGTTCATACCGCTTATTGTTAAATGTATCATCGGTTCATATAGTGCAATACTGATTTATAAAGTCGCCAAACGGCATTTTGGAGAAGGAACTGCGCGAATGGCTGCAATCTTTATATGCGTTAACCCCAATATGATCTACTGGTGTGGCACGATGCTCAAGGAGACGGAGATGGTGTTTATCGTATGCTTAGCGGTGTTCTGCTTCGATAATGCGCTATCTTCCGGTAAACGACTGACATTCACGTCCCTGTTGCCGGGTTTGTTGGCGGGAATGTATCTAATGTTCTTCCGAACAGCATTAGGTTTAGTGGTGTTCTTAGCGGTGTTTGCGCATATCGTAATGGCATCTAAGCGTGTTATGAGTACTGGAAAGAAAATACTTGCCGGTGTGTTGGTGACAACTGTCTTAATGGTAGCTATGGGTGATCGCATTCGGACGCAATCGCGCGAATTGGTGGATATCGTACAATCGGATGCACAGCAGAAAAACATGGAGTGGCGAGCAACTCGTAGAGGGGGAGGTAATACGTTCGCTAAATATGCCGGCAAAGCAGTGTTTGCGCCATTGATTTTTTCTATACCGTTTCCAACGTTTAACAAAGCAAGTGAGTCGCAGATCTTGCAGATGCAGCAATCGGGAGGGTATTACATCAAAAACATATTGTCTTTCTTCGTGATATTGGTGATGTTTATGATGCTTATAAGCGGGGAATGGCGAAGGCATGTATTCATAATCGCCTATACATGCGGGTACTTAATGGTGCTAGTAATGAGCTTCTATGCCCAATCGGGGCGATTCCACATGCCGATTATGCCGATGCTGATGCTGTTTGCAGCATATGGGGTGCAAGTAGCAAAGAACAATAAGCGTATACGTAAGTGGTTCCCGTTGGTGCTTGTGTTAGAAGTGGTGATATGTTTGGGATGGAACTGGTTTAAATTGAAAGGAAGGGGAATGATATAATGAAAGTATTGTTTGTATCATCGGGTAGAAAAGGATTTGTGAATCCGATCATTGAGAATCAGGGAAACTCGCTAAGGAGATCCGGGATTGATGTGGACTTTTATATGGTATCCGGTAGCGGTTGGAAGAGTTATGTGAAAGATATTAAGCCGCTTCGTAAGCTGATAAAAGAAGGCGGATACGACGCGATTCATGCGCACTATGCTTTTTGCGCGTATTTAGTGAATTTTGCAGCAGTAGGACTGCATAAACCCTTGGTGGTATCGTTGATGGGTAGCGATATATGGGTGCATAAGTTCTATCCGTCGTTGGCTCGTATGTTTGCGAGGTGTGCGCATTGGAAAGCGGTAATCGTCAAATCGCAAGAAATGAAGGAAAGAGTGGGGATGCCCTATGCGATGGTAATTCCGAACGGAGTAGATATGGAGAGGTTCTGTGAAAAACCGAAAGTGGAGAGTCAAGAGTCTATAGGTTGGAACACGAAAAAGTTACATGTATTGTTCCCTGCTGATCCGGAATTGGGACGGAAGAATTGGCCGTTGGCAGAAGACGCTGTCGCGCTGCTTAACGGTGAGGGGATTAGCGGATTAGGGGTTAGTGGAAGCATAGAGTTGCACGGAATGAAGGGTGTGCCGAATGAGCAGACACCGATGCTATATAATGCAGCGGATGCCGTCGCTTTGCCGAGTTTCTATGAGGGTAGTGCTAACGCTGTAAAAGAAGCAATGGCTTGTAATAGACCATTGGTTACTACTGATATGGGAGACTGTCGAGAACGAATGGATGGATGTAAAGGTTGCTATGTAGCAAACACGTATGAAGTACCGGAGTTTGCAGAACTGCTTGCTAAGGCGCTGAAAGATGGGAAATCTGAAGGACGTGAGCGTTTATTGGCTGACGGTATTGCCGACTACCAAATAGCTCGTAAGTTGATAGAGATTTACGAGCAGTGTACAGTGTAAAGTGTAAGGCGTATGAATATAGATTTAAATAATAAAACTATTTTAGTAACCGGAGCCGCAGGATTTATTGGTAGTTATCTCGTGATGCGATTGCTGCGTGATTATCCTTCATGCAAGATTGTGGGATTGGATAATCTGAATGATTATTATGATCCGTCGCTCAAACGGTGGCGCTTATCGCAGATAGAGAAACTTGGTGGGCAATGGACGTTTATTGAAGGTGACATTGCCGGAAGGAATACTGTCAATCGCTTATTCCAAGTCTATCAATTCGATATTGTAGTGAACCTTGCGGCACAGGCAGGAGTGCGGTACTCCATTCAGAATCCGGATGCGTATATCCAATCGAACATCATCGGGTTCTATAACATTCTCGAGGCTTGTCGGCATTCGTATGACGATGGCGAAAAAGGAGTGCAGCACCTCGTGTATGCCAGTTCGTCCAGTGTATACGGCAATCAGCAGAAAGTGCCGTACTCGATAGAGGATAACGTAGATAATCCGGTTTCGCTCTATGCGGCAACGAAGAAGTCGAACGAGTTGTTAGCACATGCGTATGCTGAGCTGTACGGCATTCCGTGTACCGGTCTGCGGTTCTTTACTGTCTATGGACCGGCCGGACGACCGGATATGGCGTACTTTGGATTTACCAACAAGCTGCGTCGCGGAGAGAAGATACAGATCTTCAATTATGGCAACTGCAAACGAGACTTCACCTACGTAGATGATATTGTCGAAGGAGTAGTCCGTATCATGGGTGGTGCTCCGCAATCGGAAGTGCCGTATGCATTATATAACATCGGCAACAGCCAACCGGAGAACCTGTTGGACTTTGTGGACATCTTGCAGCAGGAGTTAGTGCGTGTAGGAGTGTTGCCGGAGGATTATGACTTCGAGGCGCACAAGGAACTCGTGGCTGCCCAACCCGGAGATGTGGAGCAGACGTTTGCGGATGCTTCGGCATTGGAAAGAGACTTCGGATTTAAACCGAAGACAAGTCTTCGAGAAGGCTTGCGTAAGTTTGCGGAGTGGTATAAAGAGTATTATAAAGAGTATTATAAGGAGTAAAAAATTGCTCGCGGAAGTACTGGGGATATTTGATGGAATATTGGAAGAGATAGGATGAGTTTATATTGGGGAAGTAGGATAAAATAACACGAAATAATTAATGCTATATGAGTGATTTAACTGATTTAATACCAGAAGGAGGAGCAGAGATCGCTCTCGAAGTCTATAAGGATAGTTTACAACCAGCAATGCAGGCGGTTGGAAAATCATTAGGCGCAACTTTTGAGTTTATATCAATACCTTTTATGGGATTGCAATATATTAATGATAAAGTAAAGATTAATTTGCAACATCGATTGAATGAATACAAGGTAAACCTTGAAAAAATACCTGTGGACAAGCAAGTCGAAGTACACCCGGAATTAGGAGTTCCTATAATTCAGCGATTGTCATATACAACAAATGATGAGATTGCGCAGTTATTCATAACACTGCTTACTAACGCATCTAATCTTGATATGTTAAGTCTTGCTCATCCTACTTTTATCTCTATTATTGATCGTTTGTCCCCTGACGAGGCTCGGATATTGATGTATATACAACATGAGTTTCTCCAGAATGGAGATACATATATTCCATACGTAAATTTTAGAGCAAAACCTCTAAAGGAGAAAAAGAGTAGTGAAAAGAAGGATAGTGATTTTGATTTTGATGCAGATTTTTCTTTTATTGAACTGCGTCGATGGCAAACTATCATACCTCAAAATGTTCACTTAGATTTTCCCGATAAAATACACTTATATTTTGCAAATTTGATGAGTTGTGGAGTGCTGAAAGATGGAGAAGATTTGTCATTGACGGAAAAAATGGACTCATACAAACAAATAGAAAGTATATATAAAATTGACGAATTTCAAAAAACATATATCCCAGAAAAATACTCAAAAGTATATGCGGATCACTCGTTTTTTCAAGTGACGGAGTTAGGGCAAGATTTTATTAAAGCATGTGTAAACGAAAATTAATATTTTTTCATTGAATCAATTGAACTAAGTTCATTACGTGGTTTGTCGAATAGTTTCAAGTTCAGCCGAAGAGGTAAGAGGAGCGGATGAAAAGTTCTGGGAGAAGTTTAAGTAAAGAAAACAAAAACAGAAAACAGCACTGCTGCGAGGAATTTATCAAAGGAAAACAAAAATATAGGAAATAATATTTGTGTGTAATGAGTATGGGACATAAATGTTTTATATCCTTTAAAAAGGAGGATGAAAAATATAAGCAAGAAATCCAAAGTTGGAAAGATGAGGGTAAGGTGGATATGATTGATAAATCATTAGATACACCTATCAATTCTACGGATGAAGATTATGTAATGCGCAAAATCCGTGAGGACTATTTATCAGATTCATCAGTGACAATCTTTATAATAGGATCTCATAGCAGTGAGAACCTGGGACTGTATGAACAACTATATATCAAACGCGAACTACAAGCATCTCTTTATAATGGTGAAGGAAATTCCAGGAATGGAATATTGGGTGTAGTGCTTCCTGAAATGTATAGCGCGATATATAAAGGCTCATACACATGTGATGAATGTCATAAGAATCATAATTGGGTCGCTATTGATGATTCAACTGTGATTAAAGAATTTAGTAGAAACTACTACTTAAACAGTCATGGTAAATGTGCCTATTCGGAAGATGATCGTTATTGCGTGTTGGTTAAGTGGGATGACTTTATAAAAGATCCGAATAATTATATTAATATGGCATATGATAAAAGAGGGAAAGATATTGCAAATGATGTAATTGTTTATCCTAAATAATAAATTAATGATGAATAAAATTTGTTTCGTTGTAATGGGATTTGGAACTAAAACAGATCCTGCCACGGGTACTTCTATTGACCTTGATAAAACATATCAGAATGTTATAAAACCAGCTGTTGTAGAATGTGGTTTTGAATGTGTGCGAGCTGATGAGGTGAAAGATACTGCTCTGATAGATAGGAGTATGTATGCGCTTTTGATTCGTGCAAATGTAGTGATTGCAGATATTTCAACGATGAATCCGAATGCATTGTACGAATTAGGAGTTCGTCATGCTGTGAAACCTCAGTCAACTATTATTATTAAGGCAGAATCAACCACTATTCCTTTTGACATTAATCATACTAGAGTGTTTTCATACAAACATTTAGGTGATGATATCGGTGTCGATGAAGCAAAACGAATGCAAAGTTTATTAAAAGAAAAGATGGAGTTTATTAAAAGTAATTCTATCGTAGACAGCCCAGTTTATGAATACCTTCACACATTGGTACAACCGCATATGGATGAAGGGGAATATTTAGAGATTGTAGGTGCTTTAGCTGAGAAGAACCAAAGCGTTTTTGCTTTAACGGAGACGGCAAAAAAACACATGGAGAATAAAGAGTTTGGAGATGCTATCAAGTATTGGAAAAAAGCTGTTGAAAAATGCCCAAACGAATCATATTATATTCAACAATTGGCATTATGTACGTACAAACAGGAAGCTAATGACGAATATAAAGAAATATATCTAAATGATGCACTGCAACTACTGAATAATCTAAAAGAAACTAATGATCCTGAGACGTATGGCTTACGTGGTGCAATTTACAAACGTTTATCAAAATTAAACTCTAAGAATATTGCGTATATAAATCGTGCCATTGAATGCTATGAAAAGGGTTACATGCTAAATTTTAATCCTTATACCGGTGAAAATCTTGCTTTTTGTTATAATTTTAAAGAATCTATAGTGGAAAATGATGATGAACGAGTCTTCTGTAGAGTATCTGCAAGAAAAATCCGAGAAAAGATATATGAGAATTTGTCTCAAATTATAGAATTGGATGATTATAAAAAGATACCCAATGTGAAATGGATGCTAGCAACATTTGCCTCTTGTTGTTTTGCTCTTGGAGAAAAAGAAAAAGGTGATAAATATGAAAATGCCTTTATGGAAATGTCCATAGCATGGGAACAAGATACATATATGCAACAAAAAAGAGAATTGGAGACGCTTTTAAATAATAATAAAAAATCATAATTATGTATTATCGAATTTTTATCTCTCATTCGTGGTCGTATTCAAAACAATATGATAGAATTGAAGAATTCCTTCGCCAGGAGTATGTGCCATATTATAATCATTCAATTCCCAAGGACGATCCTGTTCATTCTAAGTCAGATAAGGCTTTATATGAGGCTATAGAAGCAAAAATTAAAGGTTGTAGTTGTGTGATTATATTAGCAGGAGTATATGCATCCTATAGTAGATGGATTAATATTGAGATTGAGATAGCACAAAAATATAAAAAACCTATTATAGCAGTAGAATATTGGGGAGCAGAAAGAACTTCTAAGGTAGTGAAGGATGCTGCTACAACGATAGTAAAATGGCAAGCCAAATCTATTGCGGATGCGATTCGAACATATGCATAAGATTGGATATGAAAATAATTGGAGTTGTTAAACGATATGGAAAATATTATATCAAAGGAACAATTAAGCGAAACACGTAAGAGAACACGTTTTTTTTCTCTTAATGAATCGAAAAGAATATTATCTTCACGAAGCGCTTATTCTAGTGAAGTAAAAGTATTTTTGTCTCACCATCATGGCGATGATATAATTCTAGAAAATGTAATCAACGAGTTAAAATCGTTAGGGGTTGATGTATATGTAGATTGGAATGATGAGGGTATGCCATCTACTACGTCATCATACACCGCTATAAGGATAAAAGAAAAAATTAGGTCATGCAAGAAATTTATTTTAATAGCAACGGAAGGCGCTATCCAGTCTAAATGGTGTAATTGGGAACTAGGCTATGGAGATGCATTTCGCTATAGAGATAATATCGCAGTTATGCCTATCAAGGAGGCAAGAGACAAAACGTTCTCCGGAACAGAATATTTAAGTATATATCCAATAATTACCAATCAATATCAGTACACTTTAGGGACGTATTATGTTGAATATGGTGGTATAAAAGTCACACTAAAAGATTGGCTAAAACGGTAAACATCTCAATTTGTAAGAATAGAATATGTGGTTAATACATAAGAATTTTAGAGGAGATAGGTCTATATTTAAATACAGGTTATGGTTATAAATTTGTGATTTTTATGTCAACATCAACAAATAACATACAATGCATATTGATTTCGTGTAGGGATGTTCAGTACGTTGGCAAGCGTATTGATGAAATATGCGCATGGGAAAAATCGCATCATGCGGCGAATATGCAGGAGAATATTAAATTAACCAAAGCATACTGCCGAAAGATCATTGATATGCTGGATGACTGTTTTGTTGAAGGATCTTTGGCTGTAGAAAAAACGAAGCGGCGATTGAAAAATCACATTGATCATGTCAACGATACTCTTGTTGGGGTTATTCAGACTGATGCAGCAAGTGTTCTAATGGAGATACAATCTATGTTGCCCAATGCAATATCCTTTGCAGATATGCCATCATGCAAACCATTATTGGAACTTACAAAAGACTTGGTGATTTCCGGATTAAAACAACTATCGGATAATAAGAATTTCCGAACGTTCGTTGATGTGGTTGAAGCTGGTGTTGGAATATCGGAGGAAGTGCGATTAGGCAAACTATTTCGATTCTACAATCATTACGTGGAAGAACTGGAACGTGCTGTAGAAGAGGAACAATGGACGCTTACCAAACCAGAACAATGGTTGCTGCTGAAATCTCGTGCTGAACGTGCATATAGCTATCAATTGATGCTTAAGCACGGTTTTACTATTGCCAAAGATGTTGCAGAGATAATGCAGAATGTATGTATTGAAGATGATATTCGGCAATATGAGGTATTGCCGCAATTGTGTGGTACTATATGCGTGGGACGGGAGCGTGTGGATGAACCAGAATCAGTTTGCGGAACTTTTTGATACCTCTAAGCAAGGTATAGGTCAGCACATTGCTAACATACTGAACGAGAGAGAATTAGATGCAAATTCAGTTGTAAAGAAATCCTTTACTACTGTCGTGGATGGTAAGAATTATGAGGTGACAATGGTAAGCGGCATGCGATGCCGGGGCAATAGACAAAGATAATAAAGGCCGGAATATGATTCCGGGACAATAGACAAAGAGAAACGGCATACGATGCCGATACAGTAGACAAAGAGAAACGGCATACGATGCCGATACAGTAGACAAAGAGAAACGAAATGGCAGAGAACGGACAATGGCATTGGCAAAAATCAGGAGAAGCATGGAAAGGTGTAGGAATCTACCATGTGACGTTATCCGTGCCAAGTCGTGAGCCTTTATTAGGAAAACTCGTTATCCCGGAAAATGATCCCAAGAAAGCGAGAGTGGAGAGGACGGAGATGGGAAACGCTTTGGTGGACAAGTTACTAAGTCATCCCTCTTATTATCCGGAGGTTCGCATTTTGCAGTTTTGCCTCATGCCCGATCATTTGCATGCTATTTTGCATGTGACGCGTCCGATGAATACCAGTATTCGGACTGTTGTGCGTAGTTTTTGGCAAGGAGCAAAGAAGTTGGGAAAAGCCTATAGTAAGTCAATAGATCCCGAATTCGATTCGGGAACAATAAACAAAGATATTGATATTCCAGACTCTGTTTTTACAGAGCGGCCATTTGTACGTCCGCTATCACGGCGAGGACAGTTAGATACGATGTATCATTATATCCGCATGAATCCAGAACGCCTTGCAACCAGGAGACTGATGCCGGAATGTTTCCGGGTACAAGAGGGGATAGAAATAGCGGGGCGGAAATACTATGGCGTTGGTAATGCTGAATTGCTGCAAAAAGAGAAATATATGCCGGTTCATGTCCGTCTAACGATGGTAGATGAAGCGGAACACGGTGATAATAAGCGGCTTCGGGATTACATGAATAGTTGTGTGATAGCAGCGAGAAAAGGGATCGTGATGGTATCGCCATTTATAAGCAAGCAGGAACAGGCAGTAATGGAGGTGTTGTTGAAAGAAGGTTTGTCTTTCATCTATATAGCCGATAATGGATTTCGGGATTATTACAAACCGCAAGACAGCCTGTTTGATGCGGTTGCGAGAAAGCAGGTGCTCATTTTGAGCCCATGGGAATATGATTCGCATAAAAAACATGTTAGCCGCGCAGAATGCGTAGAAATGAATATAATGGCAGAAGAGATATCCGCGTATAATGTGGATGAAATGGGCTAGGGATGGTAAAGGTACTGACATATAAGGATATTGATCGAGTGGAATGGAACGCATTGGTGAAAGCTAGTGCGACGGGGACGTGGTTCCAAACTCCAGAGGCGTATGAGTTCTTTGCGAGCATGCCGGAGCTGTTCCGGCCTTTCGTAGTAGGAGCCTACTCCCAACCCCTCCCTAAAGGGAAGTGGGAAAGGCTTCGAGGGGTATGCGTTGGGTATGTGACAGTAGAGAAGAGTCCGTTAAAGCAATTCTTTACCCGTCGTGCGATCATTATCGGAGGGCCGGCGTTGGCAGATGATGCAAGTTCAGAAGAGGTGGAGACTCTTATGAAGGCTGTTCGCGATCAGCCTATCCTAAATCCTTCCTTAAAAGGAAGGACTTCTAATCACCCTTCCTTTCAGGGGAGGGATGGGAAGAGGCTTTATGCACCCATATACATCGAGACGAGGAATTTTAATGATTATAGCAAGTGGAAGAATGCACTCGCTTCCGCGGGATTCGATTATAGGCCGCATCTGAATTTCCATGTAGATTGTCGCGATAAAGAGGCGATGTGGGAGAGAATGAGTGAAAATCGGCATCGCCAAGTGCGAAAAGCTCAAGCGACGGTTGAATGTTTAACGAATGAAGGAATTAGCGAGTTAGAGGTACGGGAGTGGTATGAGATATTGAGGGAGTTGTATCGGACAAAAGTGAAGACGCCATTATGGCCGGTGGAGTTTTTCTTGGAGGCTTATCGACAAGGAGTAGGGAAGTTCTTGCTGGTGAAACACAAAGGGAAAGTGATTGGCGGAAGTATGGTAGTAATGAGTGAAAGAGTGAAGGAATTAGGGAATGAAGGAACGGTGTATGAGTGGTTTGAGTGCGGGTTGAATGCGGAGTATAAGGAGCAGTATCCTTCGGTGATGGCGACATGGGCTGGGATAACATTGGCGCACGAGACAGGTTGTGCGCGATACGATATGATGGGAGCAGGGGAACCGGGTGTGCCATACGGCGTGCGGGATTTCAAGAGTGAGTTCGGTGGCGAATTAGTCGAACACGGACGGTTCTTGTGTGTGAACAAGCCGATGCTTTATCAGATAGGAAAGCTCGGAGTGAAATTGCTAAAACACATAAGGTGAATTAAGAAGCAAAGAAGGAATAGCTAAGAGTTTATAGTTATGGGCTATAAGATTTTAACATACGAACAGATTGATAAGCAAGCGTGGAAAACGTTTGTGGACGAGCATCCAAAGGGAAACGTCTTTCAGACTCCGCAGATGTTTGAAGTCTATCAGCAGACACCCGGATATGCTCCGCAAGTGATTGCACTGGAGCAAGACAAGCAGATGGTAGGACTGATGATGTGGGTGGTGATGCGCGAGAAAGGCATGAAAGCACGGTTCTCGGCAAGGTCGATCATACAAGGTGCACCGTTGGTACAAGACGATAAGCCGGAGTACATCATCGCGTTGCTTGAAGCATACGAACAGATGCGGGATAAGGGGGTGATATACACGCAAGTGCGGAACCACTTTGAAATGCTGACAGTCAATGATGCCTTTCAGCAATGTGGGTATCGGTTCGAGTCACATTTGAACTTTATCATCACGCTGGATAACGAAGAAGCAGTATGGAATCGTATTGGCAAGGGACGGATCAAGCAGATTAAGAAAGCGCAGAAGAACGGATTGTACGTGGATGTGTATGAGCAGGGACAGATATCGGATGAACTGATAGCGCAAGGGTATGAGGTGATACGGAGTGTCTATCAGCGTGCCGGACTGCCGTTGACGGACTTGGAGCAGATCAAAGCAACGAACAAGCAAGGGCTGTTAGTGGTGTTTGTGGTGCGTAATCCGGAAGGAGAGATGCTCGGCTGTCGGTTTGGATTGTTGTACCGCGATTCGATATACGGGTGGTATGCCGGGAGTTATAGTCAATATTACAGTCTCTTTCCGAATGATATCCTGATATGGGAGACACTGCGGTGGGGGATTAACAAAGGATACAAGACGTTTGATTATGGAGGTGCCGGAGAACCGAATAAACCGTATGGGGTTCGTGCGTTTAAGCAGCAGATGGGTGGCGAGTTAGTGAATTTTGGGCGTTACGAGAAGATTCATAGGCGCTTGATGTATCGGATAGGAGTGATGGGAATGAAGATTTTAAAACTTTTGAAGAAATGAACATCTTAATAGTATCGGCACATCCGGCTCAAGTTCACGGCTTTCGGCTGGTTAGGGAGGAGTTGATGAGAGATGGGCACCAAGTGTTTTGGGCTACCACCGATAAAGACATCGCTATCAATCTGCTTCAGCAGTTCGGCATTGATTATTTCCTGATCCTCAAGGCGCCAAAGAACTTCATTAGTCGCGTGTGGTATATGCTTCGTAATGTCTGTCGACTGATTCCGTATCTGCGGCGGAATAAGATTGACTTGGTCGTGGATCGGTATGAGCCGTTTATTTCTGTGGCAGCGTGGCTCAACCGAACGCCTCATATTTGCCTAGCGGATACTGAACATGCTGCTATCAAATGTAAGCCTTTCATCAAGATGTGTCAGGCTGCGCTATATCCCACTTGTTTCTATGAGAAAGTGACGGATGATATGCTTTATTTCCCAGGGAACATCGAACTGTATTATCTCCATCCGAAGAGGTTTTGTCCGGCTCCAGTGTGGGACTTGTTGGGCATAGAGGAAGGGACACGGTTTGCTATCGTGCGATTTGTGAAATGGGATGCATGGCATGATACACAACTCGTAGGAGGTTTCTCGCTGGAGCAAAAACGGGAACTGATTAAGCGACTAAGTAAGCATTTGCGGGTGTTTATCTCATCCGAATCGGAACTGCCGGCAGACTTGGAACCATATCGTATTCAAATTCCGATTGAACGCATGCATGATGTACAAGTGGCAGCAACGCTCTTCGTCGGAGAGTCTGCCACCATGGCATCTGAGTCGGTATGTCTCGGCACGCCGGCTATCTACATCGATGAAGTTGGACGGGGGTACACGGATGAAGAAGCGCGGGAAGGGCTGCTGTGGATGTTCCGGCCGGTGGCTAATCGCTCTATGCTGACTATAGAAGAAAACACAAAAAACATAGACAAAAACACAGAAAATAATATAGAGAGTAAATCAAAAACGCGTAGCCCACAGTCGATTGGAATCGACTCCAACAGCATTGATCTGCAGTCAGCTCAAAAACAAGCTTTTGGACAGCCTACAGCTCAATCCTGCGCAATAGTTGAGTCTGAAGATCAACTATTGGCTACTTACAAAAATACGGATCTTCAATCCTCCGAAAAAAATCAAAAAAATGGGAAAGTGGAACCATGGTGGATAAGTGGCGGAGTGGAGGAGTGTATCGAAAAAGCCGAAGAAATAGCCGATGCAAAGTTTGATTCGGCTGCCTATGCCAAAAGGCATAAGGAATGGTTGGCTTCGAAAATCGATTGTACGGCGTTTTTGACGTGGTTTGTGGAGAATTATCCTTCCTCCGTCGCTGAGGCACGCAAGGCAGATGCTACATTTTGGAAGAGATTTAAGTAGCACCGCAGGTAGTAGACTAAAAGAAGAAAATATCGAAAATACCATCAAATAGAAATAGAACTTGCAGTTCTCCGAGTATCCATTTTCTATAGCCTATTCACAAATAAATTTGCAATAGCCTCTACAAAATGAATCCTCACATCCATGGATGTTATTTTTATTTGATGGCAAAAATATTAAAAATAATTCATTGTAGCATACGATTAGATATTTATAATCAGTTATAGGTGTTATGAGTAAAGAAGAGTTGAAAGAGATAGTGTATCCAGTGATAGGGGCATGTCAGGAAGTGCACAAAGAGATGGGGCCGTTTCTTAATGAATACATGTATCAGGATGCATTGGCAATAGAATTAGGATTACGAGGACTACCATACGAGAAAGAGTTTCAGTTTTCGGCTGATTACAAGGGTTACGCGATAACACATAAGCACTATGCTGATTTTAAGGTAACGAACGATACGGCAGAGGTACTGGTGGAATGCAAGGCTGTAGATCGATTGGTAGATGCACATCGGCAACAGTTGTGGAACTACATGCGGTTGAGCAAGGTATATGTGGGCGTGGTGTATAACTTCGGACCTGTATATGCACAGTGTGAGAGGTATTACTATGATGCGGGGCAAGGCAAGATGGTGGCGTTTTGAGATATAGAACTTTTTCGTAGGGGGTACAATTTGTACCCCTCTTGATATCAGTTATTAAGTTTAACTTAAGTACTGATTTTTGAAGAAAAATACAGAAAAATCAAAATTTCTTCACAAATTATTTGCATATTTGAAATAATCAAATGCAGTATTTCGAGGACACCGACATTGCAAGCAATCCCACCTCGAAATTACTGTCGCAGTATCCTGCAACTGGCAACTATTTAGGTCAAAAACTATAAATATGCGAGCAAATTTACATTTTTTGTCCAAATTATTTGCACATTTGATTAATTTGTAGTAATTTTGCAATCGAAATGAAAGCATATTGCTATCATAATGCATTAAAATTTAATAAATATGGCACAATCAGCAATGACAATTCGCCTGGATACCAGGACTAAGACGCAATTCGACTCGTTATGCGAGCAGTTTGGCATGAGTGCCAATGCGGCAATCAATGTGTTTATCAATGCTGTGGTTCGTTCACGAGCTATCCCCTTCACCATTCGTGTGGATGAGGATCCTGTACGTCAACGTGCTTTGGATGCATTCTATGCTACGCCACGTGAGAATCGTCCGGAGATGACATTGGATGAGATCAACGAGGAAATCCGAAAAGCACGTCAAGAGCGTCGTGAACGTCAAAAAGCACGAGTATGATTTACGCAGTAATCGATACAAATGTATTTGTGTCCGCGTATCTTACGCATAATTTGGCTTCCTCTACATCCAAAGTGGTGGACGCGTTGTTCCGTGGAAGAATCTGCCCGCTGTACAACGAGGAGATAATGAATGAATACGAGGAGGTGTTGTCGCGTCCGCATTTTAATATCAGTGCTAATGAGCGTCAAACATTATGCAACTATATACGCCAAAACGGTGTGGCGACAGAACGGACGTCATTCGAGGAGTTATTTGTGGATGAGGATGATCGGGTTTTCTATGAAGTGGCGCTGACGGAAGAGGATTCGTTCTTGGTGACGGGGAATCTGAGGCACTATCCGGTGGATCCGCGTGTTGTCACTCCAGCGCAGATGATGGCGATTCTGGAGGATTGAGTTGACTACAATTTGTAGGCAACTATTCGAAAAATCCGAATAGTTCGATTTTAATGAAAAAATGAAGAAAAATTGCAAAAGATATGAATGTACCGTTTTTGAGTTTGAAGGATGTAACCATGATGCACGGAGAAGAGTTATATGATATTTGATTTTTGATATTTGATTTTTGATTTGGAGGTAATAATGATTTTTGATTTTTGATATTTGATTTAATATGACACGGCAAGAATTTTTGGATAAGTGCATAGCATTTTCGATAAAGATCAATAAACTACGCAAGTACTTGCGGGAAAAGCAGCATGAGTACAATAACTCCGACCAAATACAGAGAGCAGGTACGAGTATAGGTGCAAATTATAGTGAAGCTTGTGACGCAATAAGCAAGGCCGATTTTATCAATAAACTCGCAATAGCACAAAAAGAGGCTCACGAGACTATGTACTGGTTGAAAGTCTTGTACGGATCTGAACTCATAAACAAGAAGTACTACGATGAACTTTTTGCTGATGTTCAAGAACTTCACCGGATACTGGTATCCAGCGTGAAAACCTTGAAAGAACAAAAAGATATTTGATATTTGATTTTTGATTTTTGATTTGAAAATTATGATAGTACCATTTTTATCCCTGAGGGATGTAACTGCATTACAGGCAGATGAAATAAAAGAGGCGGCGAGAAGAGTGATTGACAGCGGATGGTATCTGCAAGGCAAGGAGAATGAGGCGTTTGAGCAGCATTATGCCGAGTATATAGGTACCAAATACTGCATCGGGTGCGCCAACGGATTGGATGCGCTGATATGGATATGGCGTGCGTACATCGAGTTGGGCGTGATGCAGCCGGGCGATGAGGTGATATTGCCGGCCAACACGTATATCGCGACCCATCTGGGTATCACGGAGAACGGGTTGGTGCCGGTGTGCGTGGAGCCGAATCCGCGGACGCTGGAGATAGATGATACGCTCATCGAGGCGGCTATCACGGAGCGGACGAAGGCAATATGCATCGTGCATCTATATGGGCGGTGCGCGATGACGGAACGGATTGCGGAGATTTGTCGTCGCCATGGGTTGAAACTCGTGGAGGATAATGCCCAGGCTCACGCATGTCGTTTTAACGGCAAGCGTACCGGTTCGCTGGGTGATGCGGCGGGACATAGTTTTTATCCGGGAAAGAACTTAGGTGCGCTGGGTGATGCAGGAGCTGTGACGACGAATGATGAGGCGCTGGCGAAGGCTATTCGGGCACTGGCGAACTACGGAAGTCAGCGGAAATATGTATTCCAATACACGGGGCGGAACAGCCGTTTGGATGAGATTCAGGCAGCGATACTAGATGTGAAACTCAAGTATTTAGACGAGGATGTGGCGAAACGGCAGGAGGTGGCGGCGTATTACTACGAGCACATCAACAATCCTTTGGTAGAGTTGCCGGAACGGCTGCCGGATGCACAGAACGTGTATCATTTGTTCCCAATTCTGGTTCATACCGAAAACAAAAACATACAAAACACGGCCTGCGCCGCCATAAACATAGATAAAGAGGAAATCAAAAACGCGGAATCCCCAGTTGCAGAACGCAACCTACAGGCCCTTGCTTCTCAACCTGCTTGTGAACAAGCTCCCAGACAGCTCGACAACCAAGTCCCTGCTGCAGACCCTGATACTCAGGCTCCGCAAGATTCCTTACAAAAATGCGCTCCGCTTACAAAAAATGACAAAAACGATTTTAGCGCGTTGCGGGATCGGTTGCATGATTATTTGGCGGAGAAGGGAATCGGGACGGTGATACATTATCCGATTGCGCCACATAAGCAGGAGTGCTATGCGAAAGAGGCATGGAACGTGCCGCAGTTGAGACTGCCGATTACGGAGATGATTGCGGATTGCGAGTTGAGTCTGCCGATTAGTCCGTGTATGACGAAGGAGCAGGTGGAATATGTGGTAGAATGCGTAAACGCGTTTGATGGTAAATAAAAGGAAATAAAAACCCTTCGGGAGATAAAATCGCGTTCGGCAATAAGATCGCAGGGACCAAACCACTCCGCTAATTGGTAAAGGCGACTTATGCCTCCGAGGTTCTATGTTGCGAGCAACAATCGAAGTGCCATCCGAGGCACTTCTTCACCCGCAAAAATCGGCAGATTTCCGGGGACCCCAACAGAAGAAAAAAAACAATAAAAACACCATTGATAGAAGCAGGTTATTTTACCGCTTTGCTATAATCGAAAACGCGCTTCGCTTACAAGAAAACGCGCCCCAATCGTTAGCATCGGTATGTGTCCGCTATGCCTTTGGCCCACGCGGCCTTAGCGTAAACATCCTAATGCGCGCTTATGAGCGAGCTCCTAGACGCTCCTTATGCTGTTCCCGCAGTTCAACGGATGTACCATCCAGCGCTACATACCTGCTTGCTACCGACTGTGGCTTTGGGAATCCGATGGTTTCGGATTCAACGGTCGAAAACAAGTGCTTCTATCAATGCAAAAACATAATAATTTTTTCTTACACTTATGGAAAAGAAATTTGTAGTGACTATCGGACGAGAGTTCGGAACCGGTGGACGGCAGATTGCCGTTGAGTTGGCAAAGATCTTAGGCGTGGAGTTATACGACAAAGGACTGCTGCAGCAGTTGGAGGAACGATATAACCTCAGCCAGGAAGAGATTGATAAAGTGAAAGGAATGAAGAAGAGTTGGTGGTTTGAGACTATTTCGCAAGACCTGTACAACGATGAAGAGTTTATCGTTCGCTCGCTGGCAGAGAAAGAGTCGTGTGTGATCTTAGGCCGTACCGGTTTTCATATCTTCCGCGATAATCCCAATGCATTCAAAGTTTTTCTGATTGCTGACATGGCGTATCGTCGTGATAAGGTTGCGCGGCGATTGAATATCAATGAAGGGAGTGCAGACCTGTTGATTAACAAAGTAGATGAGGCTCGTGAGAACTTCACGAATACCTTCAGCGGCAAGAGCCGTTATGATGCGCGGAACTATGACCTGGTGCTGAATGTAGCCGGATTGGAGCCTAAAGAAATAGCCGAGTTTATCGCAGCATGTGTTCGAAAAAAAGTAAGTTAGAAGATATTAAAAAATCATTTAAAATATAGGAATCGACGGCTGTTTAATCAGGTAATCAAAAACTCGCGGGCTTACAAAAACGAAACAAAAAAGATCAAAAACAATTTAAAAGAAAAAAACATAAAAAACACTGTCGCCAGAATCATAAACGACTTCCCGTCCGCATGGCCATGGCCCACGCGGCCTTAGCGTAAATCTCCTAAACGCGTACTCATGCGAGCATGATACGCCGCTTAATAGCTTTACTCAATGTCCGGTGCTGTGCACCGCACAAAGAAGTCTTATTAAGATTCCAGCGTCAGAGAAAATAATAAAAATATTTTTTATCTAGCGGCTAACAGTCAATATATTACGAGCTTGCAGCGCGGATTATTAGGCAAAAACACTGGAGGAGTCGATTCCTTTTACACCATATAAACTTATAAACGTACGATAGTACAACTTTATATAGTTAAAGAATTAACGATTATGGATATGAATGAGAGTATAGAGATGGCTCTGATGGAGCCGGAAGAAAGAGAGATGGTGGAGTACATCATGAAAATGATTAATGATGAGAATGGTGAAAATGGTGAAAATGATGGGAATGATGGGAAGTTGACAGCGGATGATGTGCTGTTTGTGCTGGATATGATGGATGACTATCTGGAAGAGAAAGGATTGCTGCGGGAAGATCCGAAGACGGGGGAGATGGAGTATCTGGAGGGCGATGTAGATGAGACGGAGCAGTTGGATTATATATTGAAGGCGGTGCGCGAAGAAAGACGAAAGATATCCTCCGTGCAGATCCAACTCATCCAGGACGCTGAGCTGCAGTACGGCATTGAGAAAGGGTATTACGAAGAATAGTTAATTAGAAAAAAACAGGAATCGACGGCTGTTTAATTAGGTAATCGAAAACTCGGGCTACGCCCTCTAAAAAACATCTTCTACATAGCTCTTGGTTCTATCGGAATTTAGGCCTACGCGGCCTTGAGCGTACTTGCCTATTAATCCGCGCTCACAAGCGAGCTTGCAGCGCGCCTTACTATCCAAATCCGCAGCAACGATAGTTGCTAATAATTCCGCTATAACCAGCCAGCTATTTCGAAGTCAAAAACCCGGTTTCTGCGAAACCGAAGAAAACACTGGAGGTGTCGATTCCTTTTACACCATATAAACTTATAAACGTACCTAAGTACAATAAACATTATACACCGATTAACGAAGAATGGGACAAATCGCTACCATAGGATTTTTTGACGGGGTGCATAAAGGGCACCGGTACTTGTTCAAGCAATTGAATGAGGAAGCGGCTGCGCGAGGGTTGAAACCGTTGATTGTGACGTTTGAGGAACATCCGAGGACGGTGTTGCAGAGCGATTATATACCGAAGTTATTGTCGACGAAAGAAGAGCGCAAAGCGCTATTAAGTGCTTATGGCGAAGTAGTGATGCTGCGTTTCAGCACGATACGGGATTTGACGGCGGAGCAGTTTATGATACGTCTGAAGGAGGAATATGGGGTAGAGGTGCTACTGATGGGATATGACCATCGGTTCGGATCTGACGGTTTGCGTAATCCGGAAGACTATCGCCGTGTAGGAGCGAAGCAAGGGATAGAGGTGCTGAGGATGGAAGAATATCAAGACGGCACGCAGCATGTGAGTTCCACCGAGATACGTACGGCTTTGGAGAAAGGTGACGTAGAACGGGCGAAAGAGTTATTAGGTCGGCCTTATGCGCTGTTTGGCAAGGTGGTGCATGGCAAAGGATTAGGACGCACGATAGGATTCCCTACGGCGAATATAGAACCGGAGGAACCCAATAAGATCATCCCGATGGCAGGAGTGTACGAAGTAAAGGTGAAAGGTGAAAGGTCATTGGTGAATGGTGAATGGTCATTGGTGATTGGTGATTGTTCATTGGTGAATGGTGATTGTTCATTGGTGAAGGGCATATGCAATATCGATTCGCAGGGCGTCATAGAGGTGCATCTCTTAGGCTATAAAGGTAATTTGTATGGTCAGAATCTGACTATACAGTTTATGCAGTTTATTCGCAAAGAGCGGCAGTTTCATTCTTTAGACGAACTGCAACAGCAGATCAAGGCTGATGTTGATAGCAGCCTGCATCCGGGATAAGATCTGCTCGAGAGAAACCATCTCGATCCATAGGATAGGGCAGCGCCGCGATGCTATCGCCGATGCCGATAGCCGGACTGATGCTATCGAGATGGAAGTCATAATAGATATATTCCTTATACTTATAGAAATCATTGATGAATACCTTCGCGGTGTCCGTAGAATGATAGTATACATTCGCTGCCGCATGCGGGATAACGAGCGAATCGGTCTTGAGATAATTCCCAATAAATGAACCGGGGTAATATTGATCGAACGGCGTAGCTACCACCAATTGGTTCGGCAGATAGCCGGTGATGATCGAATTGACGAAAGAGGTGGTGGTAAAGGGTTCGGTTTTGCTCAGATTATCGATGTAGACAGCTGCTGCGTCTTCTTTCGCCACGGACTGGATACGGATATTGGTGAATCCGAAATAAGAAGCGATGGTGGAATGAACGAACGCATGGGTTCCTCCGGAGCAATAGACGCAATAGGAAGCGCAATTACTGATCTCGGTATTGGTGATAAGGGCATCGATATTAGAGAGCACCAGGCCATAAAGGGCATGGTTATGAATGCGGCATCCGTCCATGCGGAGGGTAGGCAGCGGAGCAATACAGGTGCTTAGGCAATACAAGCCGATTTTACCGGATAAAATATCAACATAGGAGAAGCGATACGCGCAAGGATTCTCGGACTGGAGATAGATACCATCCCACGCACCGCCGGCATAGAGATAGGGCACGGAGTCAAAGAGATGATCGAGTCGATCGCCGCGGATGATGATGGGTGCATCGAGTGTACCGAGGGCATCTACATCGGACAAGGCGAAGATACATGCTCCGCGATGCATGAAGAGGGTGGCGCCGGGGTCGATGGTCAGTTTTCCCCCTACAATGATGGTATCGAAGAGGAGATAAGGTTTGGCGGCCGTAAGCGTGAGATCTCCGGGTATCTCGGTTCGTCCGCATCCGGATTTACCGATGCGGGTGACATTCTGGTCATAGGCCTCGAGAAGCACATCCTGGGTAACTCCGGAAGCCAGATGAAAATGGAGAATATCCTCGAATCGAACGGGTGTATCTTCACTCATGGGACCGAAATTCGTGACGCGCACAAAGACAAAGAGGCTGTCTCCGCCGTAGATGGTCATATTGGTCATGCGCGCGATATCCGCTTCGCCATCTATGTTGATGGTGAACGCTTCGCCGTCTTCCAGCCAGATACGCTCGATGACCATGGCAGACGCATTGCGATTATAGACCTTGAGCTGCAAGGTTGCGCTACCTTGCTCCGTGATGACGGTATCAAAGGAGAGGGTATCTGTAGAGAAAGACAGACGCAGCGATGGATCATCGCTCGGGTGATATTCTTTACAACCAAGGAGCGCCATGGCGCATACTATGAGAAACAGATATTTCCGCATTACTCAAAGTTAAAAGTCAGACAGACGCTATGGCTCGTCAGACGCGAGATGGCATCGGTATAGAAGGTCTCATAGGGCGGCAGTTCCATTCGTCCCTGCGCGGGTGCCAATTGGTTAGCAAACCCGATGCGATAGGTAATCTCCGGACAGAACTTGAACCAGCGGAAATACAGGTCCACACCAAATCCCACTTCACAGAAATAATCCATGAGGTTGAGCAGAATCGGTTTCTCCCGGTCGCGACTGACATTAAAACTGGCTCCTCCTCCGGCGATGACATAAGGACGATAGTTGCCTTCCCGCTCTGCACTCCATTTCAGATACAAGGGAAGATAAACGGGCATAGCCAACACATCGATATGTGCGCCCTTATCAGGTACCGGTCGGCCGGATTCGGTTTTATAGGAGATGGTTCGGCTGGTGAACATCATTCCGGGGCAGAAACGAAGGTTGAGGAACTTACAAAGTCGCAAATCGCTGATGAAACCGACATGAAAACCGGGCAAGAGCGAACTGACGCGCGCATGGAAAACCTCCTTTTGATCCGGATGCAAGGGATCGGGCGCGAGTTCGAGTTCACTATCCGCCACATGGAAGGTAGAGAAGTTCACACCCAGTTGGAAACCGAAATGGAAGAGTTTATCATCCACATAGGGTCGGTTCATCGCACGTTGCGCCGAGATCGGAGCAAAGAGCAACGAACAAAGCGCAAAGATTAATATGAATCGTTTATTATGCATTAATAATCCATGTTGCTGTTTCCGCTGTCATCGAAGTCATCGCTGCCACTGCTCATGTCTCCATCGTTCTTGCCCTGACGACGACGCGGCTGCTGGTTACCGAAGTTATAGGTGATGGTAAAGCTGATGGAACGGCTATGCCAACGGTTCTCACTGAACTGCCAGAATCCTTTACCCCAGGTGGTGTTTCGGCGCGCACGGCTATCCAACAGGTCACGTACGTTCAACGCGAGCGCCAACTGTTTGTTGAGCAGGGTGTAACGCAAGCCTAAGTCAATGGAATAGCTATGACTGGTGGTACCTTGCGCTACGACACGCGGCGAACGGTAGTTCGCACGGATCTGTCCACTGAAATCCTTAGTGAACATAAACTGCGCAGTGAGGCGTACCGAGCCGGCGAAGATATTTTGCTTATCTATGTTAACGGGGATTACATCGTCTCGATGGATGATGGTATCATGCACAGCCGCGATGTTATTCCAATAGAAATTGGCACTGGTGGTGAGTTGCAGCAGTTCACCGAAGAGACGGTTTTTTGCTACGATCTCGATACCTAACTCCTGACGAGTCGTGATATTGAGGTAAGTATTCTTCATCACGTTGCCATCCATGTACTTGACATTCTGGATAGCACCCTCGTTATATTTCCAGAACACACCGGCCGAGAGGGTATGACGCTCCCATGTCTTAAGGTAGTTCAACTCGAGGTTGTTGGAATAAGCCGGGAGCAGGTCCACATTACCATAACTGATGTTGGTCGAATCCGATAGGTCCATACGGGGATTGATTTGGTGCCCCCACGGACGACGTACGCGACGCGTGTAGTTTAGTTGCAACTCATGTCCGTTACCGAAATCATAACCGATATAAGCCGAAGGATAAATCTGGAAATAGGCGGTGTCTTTCTTATGCTCCATGCCGGCATACGAGTCTACAATTGCGCCCGTTTCATCCTTATAGAACGACTCGAGGTGACGCATGTAATACTCCCCGCGGAGACCGACCTGAATAGACAGTTTATTGAAGAAACGGTTACCGTAGGTGATATAGAGCGCATGGTTCTGGGTACGGCCGTTGAAATCGGCATAATAGGGATAGAGTTCTTCGAGCACGGTGCCGTCTGCATCTCTATTATGGGCGTCCGCAAAACTCTTGCTCCAACTGCGCGTGTAGTTATATCCGGCTTCGAGACGACTCTGTTGCGTCGGTTTCCACTCGTAATCCGCTTTGATATCAATACCTTGCTCCTTGCTCCAGCTCGCTTGGTCCTGATAACTGAAGATGGTATCTTGGGTGATCAGGTCCAGATCCTGCTGCTCGTAGTAGGTATCCATATTAAAACCGAAGTTATTATAGGTGCCGCTGACATTGAGTTTATGGTTATCCAGTTCGAAGGTATAATCGAGTGTCGCGTTTCCACCGGGGTGGGAGCCTACACCTTTTTGATCACGCGTGAAATCGCGCATCACGTTACCGAGTGGATCGGTAAGGAGGTAAGTACGATGATTCGAGTTCGCCATGCCGAGTCCTTTATCCCGCGTACTGATCATACCGAATCCTGATACTCCGAGGGTATGGCCTTCGACCAGACGGAAGTTCAAACCGGCACGCGCGAACATACCGCCACCACCGTGGGTTTGCAGACCTTCCTGGGTCAAGTGGCTGGAAATTAAACTGGAATCTAACTTCTCACTACCTGTTCCATTCAAGTTATAGCGATCGGTAGTGCTACCTCCGTTGCTGGAATGATATCGATAACCGACGTTGAAATAACCGTCTACGGGTCCGGCATTGAAATTGATGTTCAGACCTGCATTGGCTCCAGGAGGCGTTGTCCAGGGTTTGGCCAAAGAATAATCGATACCCGCTTGCACGGAACCGTAGAATCCGGCCGCGCGATCTTTTTTCATGACGAGATTGATGATACCGGCGGAACCCTCGGGGCTAAATTTAGCCGATGGATTCGTGATGAGTTCGATTTTTTCAATCGTTCCTGCCGGCATCTGCTGGAGCACCTGTCCGCGGTTTTCGGAGTTCAGTCCGGCCGGTTTGCCGTTGATCCAAATCTCTACATCTTCGGAGTTACGCATCGAGATATTTCCCTCCTGATCCACATCGACAGACGGGATATTTTCCAGCACATCGGTAACCGAAGCACCGGCAGAAGCGATATTCTGGTCCACGGTAAATACTTTCTTATCGAGTTCAAACCGCATGGAACTACCTTGTGCTACCACTTCTACATCTCGCAGCACTTGCGTATCCTCCTTGAGGGAAATTCGTCCGACAGCAAGGGGTTTGCCGGCTATGGTGATGTCTTTTCGTTGCTCACTATATCCCATGAACGAGACGACGAGCGTATATTGTCCGTCGGCTACCTCGATGGTAAAATTGCCCTTTTCATCGGTAATCGTACCGGTGATGAGGTTATTACCTTGCATGATACTGACGTTCGCAAAGTCGATCGGCTGTTTCGAACCGGCATCAATCACTTTTCCGGTCAGTTGCGCCGCATACGTGCTGATGGCGCAGGCCAGGAACAGGAGTGTGTAAACAATCTTTTTCATCCTTGTGTATTATTTTGAGTAAGCAACCATTGTACGGCTTCTGCGTATCCTTCTACGCCATGACCTATGATGGAATGCGCACATACGTCTGTCAGGAGACTCGTGTGACGGAATGGTTCTCGCTTAGCGATATCGCTGATATGTACTTCTATCACAGGTATTTCACTATCCTCGACGGCATCGCGCAACGCCACGCTGGTATGCGTATAGCCTCCGGCATTGAGGATGATGCCATCACCCTCCGCTTCTTGAATCCAATCAATGAGATCGCCTTCGTGGTTCGACTGACGATAGATGAAATGGATATCCGGCCAGCGTTGCTGGATGTCTAACAAAATCTGTGCCATCGTGCGATTACCGTATATTTCGGGTTTACGCACACCAAGACGGTTCAGATTAGGGCCGTTGAGTATTAAAATAGCCATCAGTATTTAGCTATCAGTATTCAGTTATTAACGTGCGCCGTTTACGGCGAGCAGGAACTCATCGTTATCTTCGGTGCGCTCCATATACGATTTGAGTTTCTCCATCGCTTCCTGTCCGTTCATATCGGAGAGCATCTTACGGATTTGCCACATACGGCTCAGTACATCGGCCGGCAGCAGCAGGTCATCACGCCGTGTGCTGGAAGCAGGGATATCGACAGCCGGGAAGATACGTTTGTTCGCCAGTTTGCGATCGAGTTGCAACTCCATGTTACCGGTGCCTTTGAACTCCTCGAAGATCAGATCATCCATCTTCGAACCTGTCTCGGTGAGCGCCGTAGCGATGATGGTAAGGCTACCGCCGTTTTCGATATTACGTGCGGCACCAAAGAAACGTTTGGGTTTATGCAGCGCTTGTGCTTCTACACCACCGGACAGCACTTTACCGCTGGACGGAGCGACAGTATTATACGCACGTGCCAGACGGGTGATGGAGTCGAGCAGGATGACTACATCGTGTCCGCTCTCTACGAGTCGTTTCGCTTTTTCATGCACGATATTGGCTACTTTGACATGGTTCTCGGCGGGTTCATCAAAGGTAGAAGCGATCACTTCTGCATTCACGCTTCTGCTCATGTCAGTTACTTCCTCCGGACGCTCGTCAATCAACAGCACGATCATATAAACCTCGGGGTTGTTGTTGAGAATCGCGTTGGCTAACTCTTTGAGAAGCACGGTCTTTCCGGTTTTAGGCTGCGCTACGATGAGTCCGCGTTGTCCTTTTCCTATCGGGGAGAAGAGATCGATCATACGCACGCTGAGCGAGTCGTTATGACCGGTGCAAAGTTTGAATTTCTGGTCCGGGAAGAGCGGGATGAGGTTCTCAAACGCGATACGTTTCTTCGCTAACTCCGGATCCAAACCGTTGATACGGATCACTTTCTCCATAGGAAAGAACTTATCCGGTTGGGGATTGACGCGAATGGAACATTCCACGGTGTCACCAGGTTTGAGGCCATATTGACGCACCTGCTCTTTGCTGACGTAGATATCATCCGGACTGGAGAGATAGTTATAATCGGCAGAACGCAGGAAACCGTATCCGTCGGGCGCGCACTCCAGCGTACCCATAGCGATGACGTTCTCGCCCAGATTCGGCATCGTGAAATCCGAAGCGTCCTCTTCAGGTTCTTGGGGCTCAGCAGGCGGGACTATTGTCGGTTCTTCTGCTTCAGCAGGAGCTATTTTCTCCGGTTTCGAATCAGGATTCTCCACTTTCGCCTCTTTCTTCGGCCTTCCACGTTTCTTTGTCTTCGGTGCCTCCGGCTCTTTAGGTTCTACTTTTGCCTCCTGTGCGGCCGGTTTTTCCTCAGGGAGCGGAGCCGTTTCAAGCGGTTTAACCGCTTTAACCGTCTTATTCGGCTTATGGTTATTCGCCTCGATATGCTCTTGCATCTCGTTCATCTGCTCTTTTTCCGAACCGACGGTAGCTAAGATAGGTTTCTCCGCCACCTTCACTTTCGTTGCCTCACGCTTCACACCGCGAGTGCGTTCTCGCTTAGCGGGCAGTCCAGCAGCTGCACGTGCTTCTTCTTTGGCCTGAACAGCCGCGGCACGGTTATCAGCCTGTGCATCCAGGATGGCATAACTAATCTCGCGAATCGACTGACTACGACGGGGATTGAGACCCATGCTGATAGCGATCGCGCGTACATCTTCGAGCGACATACGCTCGAGTTTTTGTAATTCGTATTGCATAAATAAAATAAATGATTTACCCGGAAAATTGTAAAAAAAGAAGACATCTTTTTTCAAATCCGGTGCAAAAGTACAACTTTTTTTTGAAATACACAAATTTTATTTGCAAAATTTAAAAATTTTCTTTATCTTTGCAGCGTCAAATATAAAGTAATGCAACGATTGATAGATATAGAGCGGCCGGTGACGGTATGTAAGGCCTCGGCCGGAACGGGAAAGACGTATACCTTAGCGGCTTATTATGTAGGGCTGCTGTTGTCGGGCGAGGATTATCGCTCGATACTGGCTATTACGTTCACCAACAAAGCGACAGCCGAGATGAATGAGCGTATCTTGACCTATCTCTATGCGCTGTCGAGAGGAGAAGAGAAGGCGTTTTTAGATCGCGCAAGGGCTTTTATGCTGCGCGATGCGGACATGCCGGATGCGGAGTTGGCCCGTCGAGCAGGGGTTTGCTTCGAGCGGATGTTGATTGATTTCGACAACGTGCATGTGATGACGATTGATGCATTCCTACAATCGCTCTTGAGCGGTTTAGCCGGAATCTTGCAGACGAGTGCGGGAACGAGTACGGAATTGGATGTGAAACACGTGGTGAAAGAGGCGGTGGATCAATTGCTGACAGACGACCTGACGGACGAGATTCTGCACATCATCGAGCAATACAGTCATTATAAATACACGCAAGCTACTTCGTGGGACATCCGTAAGGATGTACGTCGTTTGGCGGAGAACCTGTACGACGAGAAAGCGCAGCTCTTGGACAACGAGAAGAAGATTAATTTCAATGCGGCTTTCATAGCCCAGCGCCGTAAAGCGATAGAGGCAATCTGGCTGAAGAGTCCGGATGTGAAGCGGATTGAGGAGTTGCTGAGTCGCTTGGAGGCCTGTGACCTGACGGTGAAGAACGGTTCAGCCATCGTCAATGCGATCAAGAACATCCGCACGTCGATCGAGAATCCTCGCTCCATCGACAAGAGCAGTGATCGTTTCCGCGGGTTGACGGATAATCAGATATCGGCCATCGAAGAGGGGAAATGGAAAGAAGTGCCGGCTGCAGCACAGGAGATGATCCTGGAAGCGACGCGTCTGATTCGGCAAAGCAAGACACTCTATAATACTTTATCGCTGACCAATGAACGAAGCCATGACATGGAGTTGATGGCTCCGCTACAGCATATCATTCAGCGAAATTTAACCGAATCCAACCGGGGTTTATTGGCGAAAACTGCGAGTGTGCTGAGTCAGGCCCTGAAAGAAGGCGATGCGGATTTTATCTTGGAGAAAGCAGGCATCCGATACCATCATATATTGATGGATGAATTCCAAGATACGAGTCGCTTGCAATGGGAGGTGATCAAGCGACTGCTGATGGATGTGCTGGCGAGCGAAGGCAATACGTTACTGATTGTAGGCGATATCAAGCAGTCGATTTACCGTTGGCGAAACGGAGATTGGCATATCATGGACGGCTTGAGTAAGGAATTGACGAAGGAACGCATCAATGAGCAGTTTACCTCGCTAACCAAGAACTTCCGCAGCAGCGAAGAGGTGGTGCGCTTTAACCTATCGCTTTTCCAACATATCATCGACAGTTATCCGCAGGTGATATTGGATGCGGATGAGGAGGAGCAACAACTCGTTGCGCGTATCTATGGTGAAGGGTTTACACCCGATCAAATCGATTCTTTCTACCAATCCGATAAGAAAAAGGGCGGGTATGTTTGTTTCCGCACGTTTGAGCCGGGTGAACGCAAGGCGGATACGCAGGAGATGATGATCATGGAGATGTTCCGCACAATGGAGGACCTGCTGCATCGCGGTATGAATCCGTCGGATATGCTGATTCTGCTTCGCGCCAAAACGGTGATTCCGCTTATCACCCGTATGCACCAAGAGTTAGATCCTGCGGAATTTCCGCAGTTAACGAAGGTGCCGATGGTATCGGAGAGCAGTTTCCTGCTGGGTTCTTCCACCGCCGTGACGGTAGTTATCGCGGCGCTGCGATGGATTCATGATGCGGCAGATGAGGTAGCCAAACATCAAATTGAACGATTTATAGATAAGCCCGATATCATCGGACAAATTCGTGGATCCGTACGCAAAGACACCCCGCTCTATGAGGCAGTGAGCGAACTGATCTCGCTGCTGTTGACGAACGAAGAAGGGTGTTACGAGGGTTCGCAGACGGCGTATATCAATTGTTTTTTGGATAGCACGCGTGAGTTCGTACACACATATGGTAGCCGGATAGATGATTTTCTGGAATACTGGGAAGATACACTCAAGGAACAGAGTATTCCGTCTTCTTCGGCAGGTGCCATTCGGATTATGTCGATTCATAAGAGCAAGGGTTTGCAAGCGCAGTCGGTGTTCATCCCGTTCTGCGACTGGGCGATAGAGAGTCCGGAGGATCATATCTGGTGCCCGATCGCAGAGGAGTTAGCGCAGGGAGAGGATTATATTCCGATCAGTTGCGGCAGAGACATGGCAGATTCGGCCTATAAAGCGGCCTACGAGGAGGAATTGAAGAGCG
This sequence comes from uncultured Bacteroidales bacterium, assembly GCA_900320865.1. Taxonomy (GTDB): domain Bacteria; phylum Bacteroidota; class Bacteroidia; order Bacteroidales; family Paludibacteraceae; genus Colicola. The sequence goes on from ONTT01000015.1 coordinate 30,621, forward strand.
CAAGGGTGGATAGCTTGAACATGCTGTATGTGGCGTTGACGCGCGCGGAGGATAACCTCTTTATCTATACGGATAAGCCGATCGAGAAACATGTGGGACGGTTTATCACCGATTATATCGAAGAGATGGCACCGGGAGCAGAGAACTACGAGACCGGTGCGATTCGGATAGCCTCCGGAGGCAAGAAGGTAAAAAAAGAAGAGACCAAGCCCTTTGCGTTTGATGATACGGAGATTGTTGAAGAAGCCGAACTATGGGCGAACAGCAATCAGGTGCGGTTTGTTCAATCCCAAGAAGGTGCGCTTTATACGGAGTATGGCAATGAGGCTTATCGTCGTACGGCGCGTATGGAAGAAGGTATCTTATGCCACGATATCTTTGCGCACCTGCGCAAGGCGGATGAGTTAGAAGGGGTATTGGATGATTTCGAGAGTAGGGGTTTGATTCGCGATACGGCACAACGGGAAGAGATAAAAACGCTGATTTCATCGGCATGGGAAGGCAGCGCCGAGATGCGGGATTGGTTTACGGCACCCTGGCAATTGCACTTGGAGGAACCGATTTATATCGAAGAGAAGGAATTACGACCTGATCGCGTGATGATTAATCCGCAGACGAAAGAGGCCATTGTGCTGGATTATAAGTTCGGTCATTGGGAGAAAGCGTATATCGATCAGGTGCGGGGTTATATGCATGCGTTGCGTGAATTGGATTACGCTCCCGTACGCGGATATCTATGGTTCGCGCGAGAGAATAGATTAGTGGAGGTAAAGAATGGATAGTTTCTTGAGACATACGGCGAAAGAAATCATTAAGCGACTGAACTGGCAGCAGTTAAGCCGTACGACGCTTGTGTTACCTTCCCACCGTGCCGGATTGGTGTTGAAGAACGAGTTGCTACAGTTACAACGCGACCAGAATCAGAAAGCTATCTGGGCACCGGATGTGAAGACGCTGCAGCAGTTGCAAGACGCGTTGAGTCCGTTGTATACCGAGGATGAGCTGATGACCATCGTGCGATTATACCGAATTTATCGGAATAATCCGGATGAATCGAATGAACTGTTGTCGCTCGATCAGTTCTATACCTGGGGACGACAGATGATTGCCGATTTCACGAACGTAGATGCGTCGATGCATGCCTCGGAGGTAGATAATTTCTTCGATAATACGATCGCGGCGCATGAACTGAGTACCTGGGAGTTGGAACCGGAAGTGGAGGAGCGACTTCGATCCTTGTTTAGCACCCAGATTAATGCGGCGGAGAAAGAGAGTATCAAGGCGCAATACGAAGTATTATGGCGCAATATCCATACGTTCTACACGGCTTTGCGAGCTGAGATGGAGGCGGAGCAGAAGGGTTATCCGGGTATGCGGCAGCGGGCCGTGATTGAGCGATGGGAGGAACCTTATATTCAGGAACAGATAGCCGGTCGCACGTATGTGTTCGTCGGATTTAACTACCTGCTGCCGGTAGAGCGGGAGTTGATGACGCTACTGCGCGATGCAGGGCAAGCGTTGTTCTTCTGGGATTTCGTACCGGATTTTGAGACAAATACAAAGGCCTTCTCGTTTGCGCAACTGAACAGTCAGATACTGGGCCGTCAGGATGATAGCCAGAGTGCGCAACCGACATTCCCCAAACCTATCACGGTGCTCTCCTGCGTATCGAAAGAGGCGCAAGCGCAGTACGTACATCGATGGTTACAGGAGAACTACACGCAAAAGGGACAGAAAGTGGGGGTAGTGATATGCGACGAGACGATGCTGGAGGCCGTGATCTATACGCTGCCGGCTGTTACTTTAGAGGGAGAAGACCAACCGGAACCCATCAATATCACCAAGGGTTTTCCGCTGCGCCATACGGATGTGTATGCCAGAGTGCTGAGTTGGTTATACGATCGCAAACGCGGCGATGCGGAGCAGGAGGTAACTGTTCAAATCATTGACGATTTGGAACAGTCATTGGTGAATGGTGAATGGTCAATGGTGAATGATGATAACCAGGAGACGATGACTTGGCAGGAGTTGCTGATCTTAGAATCCGAATACCAGGTGCGAAAGGTGCTGAACCAGATGAGGCAGTTAGTTCGTCAAGGATTAGGCGATATTCCATTTAGCTTGAAGTTGCTACGCCTACTGATACGGCGTATCATGGAGAATATCACGATGCCTTTCCATGGCGAACCGGTGACGGATATCCAGGTGATGGGTGTGCTGGAGACGCGCTTGTTAGATTTTGACAAATTGCTGCTGCTGAATGTAGAAGAAGGCGTGGTGCCCCAGACGCAAGCGGACAGCAGTTTCATCCCGTATTACTTACGTAAAGCCTATTCGATGCAGACGTCGGATGAACGCGCGACGGTATATGCGTATAACTTCTTCCGTCTGCTGAGTCGTGCCGGGCATTCGACTTTGCTCTTCACCTCCACCGATGCGGCAAACAGCAAGGGTATGTCGCGATTCATCATGCAGATGTTGGTGTCCGATCGTTTCCAAGTGACCAAAGGTCAACTTAAAGAACAGAGTGCAATCGAACCGATTGATGAGGCGAGATTGAACACTTCGGGTACTTCGCTGCTGGATACGCTGCATGTGACGAACGGCCGAGTGATGGGTGCGAACGATAAACCGTATAGTTTATCGCCCAGTGCGCTCAATACCTATCTGACCTGTCCGCGGCTCTTCTGCTTCACATATATCCAGGGTGTGCGTCAACCGGATGAGGACGAGAAGATCTTCGGTGCTGCGACCATCGGTACGTTTGTGCATAATGCGATGCAGTATCTATATGAGACGCATTTAGGCTGCTCCAATGACAAGAAAGTGACCATTTCTCCCGATGACATCGACCGGATCTTGCAGGACGAGAAGAAGATAGACGAGGCGATGATCCATGCGTACGAGAAGGCCAATAAGCAGTGGGAAGTCCATCATCCGGGTGAGCAGGAGCATTATAAAGCGGCGGAACACCGTTCGGAACAATCGACCATACGCACCTATATCCAAAATATCTTAGAGCGCGACCGGGCGGATGCGGCGCTGGGACTGCAGATATACCTGCTGGAGGCCGATCGATATGTAGATGTAGAGGTGCCGGAGGTAGGGCAAATTAAGATGGGTGGACGAATCGATCGCGTAGATATAGTTGGTGGACCGGGTGCGCAGAAGATGCGAATCATCGATTATAAATCCGGTAAATTCGATACATCTAAGTTATCGGTGCGCGAGGGCGTAGAGGTGCTGATGGACAAACCGGAGAAAGGTTATATCCGCCAGACGTTTATCTACAGCCATGCCTTGATGGAAACGGAGAAAGAAGCGATGGTGATCGAGCCGAACCTGTATTTCTGCAGTAGGCCATTACCGGGCAGTCGTACGACGCTGTCGTTTAACAACAAAGCGCTGACGGATTATCGGGACGTAGATGGGGTATTCATGGAGAAGTTAACGCAAAAAGCACAGGAAGTGCTGACGGTTCGTGAGTTCCCGCCCTGCGAAGAGGATAAATGTCCGAAATACTGTCCGTTCTTTATGACATGCGGCAGGAAGGTGAAAGTTGATAGTTGAAAGGTGAAAGGATGAAAAAATATTATAAAGTAGCAGAACAGGTTTTTGGGATTGAGGCAGCGGAGGCAACGTCTGCGCTGCTGGATAACTATGCGCCCTTTGAAGTGGCGGAAGATGAGGCGGTTCGTTTTACGATAGTCGTCGAAGAAGGTCCGATTTCATCGGCAGAAGGATGGCAGAACGTCTATACGGATACCTCGGATGAGGACATGCCTCGGATTGAGTTGTATCAACGAGCTGAAGAGTGGCTCTTCCGCGTTTCTACGACTAAAGAAGGCGAGATCGTCAGCGCTATGCGCTGTTCGCGTAATTGGCGGGAAGTGCATGTATCGCTGCTGCCCGGCTATGAACGGTTCGCCATCGATAATGCCGCCATGCTGGTCTTTGCGTTTGCTACCCTGGAGAACCAGACCTTACTCTTCCATTCGTCCGTGATTGTCCGGAAGGGAGTGGGTTACCTCTTTTTAGGCCATTCGGGAACGGGCAAGAGTACGCATTCCCGTCAATGGTTAGCGGCGTTCGACGATGCGGTGCTGCTGAACGACGACAACCCGGCGGTGCGTATCTGCGAGGATGGGGAAGTACGCGTGTACGGTTCGCCCTGGAGCGGCAAGACCCCTTGTTATCGCAATGAAGAAGCCCCGGTGGCTGCTTTGGTGCAATTGGCACAAGCACCTCATAATGAGATAAAAAGGCTGAAGATGACGCAAGCCTATCCGTACGTGCTGGCGTCTGTGAGCGGGTTAAAAGTGCTGCCGGAAATGATGGATCAGATTTACGAATCCATCGCGCAGTTGCTGGAACTTAGTCCTGTGTATCTGTTGGAATGTCTGCCGAATCTTGACGCGGCACAACTATGCGCTCAAACGTGTTCACCTTCGCCTTGTCGTACGGACAAGACACTTTGATGTAATTCTCGGTGAAACCGTACATAAGCGGTTGCTCGATTTCCGATTTTTGATTTTTGATTTTTGATTCCCAGAGAACGGTTGCCAGATAGCCTTCGTGTTCTTTATAGAAGGTCTCCGTCTTGCGGGCAGAAATCTCGTGCAACTGTTTGCTGCGCCGCTCCCGCTCTTTGAGCGGAACAATGTCCAGATCCATCTCGAGCATTCGGGTGTTCGCGCGTTCGGAATAGGTGAAGACATGCAGTTGCGAAACCGGTAAAGATTCGATGAAATCGACGTATTCTGCCCAACAGTCGGCTGTCTCCCCGCGTACACCCACCATACAATCCACGCCGATGAACGCATGCGGCATGACGGATTTGATATGCGCTACGCGTTCTGCAAACAGTTCGCGCGTATAACGACGTCCCATGATCTTGAGCACCGTATTGCTGCCGGATTGCAGCGGAATATGAAAATGCGGCGCGAAATGACGGCTATGGGCCACCAACTCGATGATCTCGTCGCTCAGCAGATTCGGTTCGCAACTCGAGATACGAATGCGATAATCACCTTGTAACCCATCCAGCGCCCGTAGGAGATCAATGAAATGCTCGTTGGTGCTACGCCCGAAATCTCCGATATTTACACCCGAAAGAATGATTTCTTTTGCTCCTCCGTCAATGGCTTCTTGCGCTTTGGTTACCAGCGAAGCAATAGACGGGTTACGACTCTTGCCGCGTGCCAACGGAATGGTGCAATACGAGCAGAAATAATTACATCCGTCCTGCACCTTCAAAAAACAGCGCGTGCGATCGTCCTTGCTATATGCGTGATGGAAATCATCCACCTCACGGATGGGAGAGAGGTAGATATTTGATTGGTGATTTTCGAGTTGCTCAATAAACTCTGTGAGATGGAATTTCTGGTCTTGCCCCAGCACATAATCCACACCGTCGATATGGCTGATCTCCTGCGGTTTGAGTTGGGCATAACATCCCGTGACAATAAGAATAGCATTCGGGTTTTGACGACGAATACGATGAATCATCTGCCGGTCCTTATGATCAGCCGCATCGGTGACAGAGCAGGTGTTGATGATGCATATATCGGCCGTTTCACCCTTCCCAGCACGGGTATGCCCCCGCTCCAAAAGGGCTTTGGCCAACGCACTGCTCTCCGCAAAATTGAGCTTGCAACCTAATGTGGTAAACGAAATCTTCATAAATCGGCGACAAAATTACAAAAAAACTTGCATATATGCAAATAATTTCGTACCTTTGCAGCCGGTTTGCAAAGTGGACTTTACAAAATCACTAATTTGAAATCATAAATCTTAAATATTAAATCTATTACTTATGGCTAAAGTTTATCAAGCAAATGAGATCAAGAATGTCGCTATGTTGGGCGGCTCGGGATCCGGTAAGACTACTCTCATGGAGTCGATGTTGTTCGAGTGCGGGGTGATCAAGCGCCGCGGTTCGATTGAAGCGCAATCCACCGTGTGCGATTATTTCCCGGTTGAGAAGGAGTACGGTTACTCTGTTTTCTCCACGGTATGTAACATCGAGTTCGAGAACAAGAAATTGAATATCATCGACTGCGCAGGTAGTGATGACTTCTGCGGCGGTACCGTAGCTGCTCTCCAAATGTGCGGTTCTGCCCTTATAGTGCTCAGCGCGAACGGTGGAGTAGAGGTAGGAACCCAGAATAACTTCCGCCTCGTAGAGAAAGCGCACAAACCGCTGGCATTCGTGATCAATAAATGCGATCATGAGGCAGCTGACTTCGAGCGCACGTTCAACCAACTCAAGGAGAACTTCGGTAATAAATGTACGTTGATCCAGTTCCCGGTAAATGCCGGTGCAGGTTTCAACGCCGTGATTGACGTTCTCAAGGGTAAGATGCTCGTTTGGAAAGCAGAAGGTGGTGCTCCGGAGCTCAAGGATATCCCTGCTGAGTATGCCGACAAAGTAGAAGAGATGCGTTCGCAACTGAGTGAAGCAGCTGCGGAGGCAGACGAGACGCTGCTTGATAAATTCTTAGGCGAAGGCCTGACCGACGAAGAGATCATGCAGGGCCTCAAGGGCGTTTATGCTGATGGTTCGATGTATCCTGTTCTCTGCTGCTCGGGTCTGAAAGATATGGGCGTTCGTCGTTTGATGGACTTCCTCAATGGTATGGCGCCGAGTCCTGCTAACTTCAGTTATCCGACAGTGGACGGCAAGAAGATCAGCCCGGATGCAAAGGCTCCGACGAGCGTTTATGTCTTCAAGACTTCGGTTGAACCGCATATCGGTGAAGTCAACTACTTCCGCGTAATGCAGGGTACGATCCATAACGGTGATGACCTGGAGAACATGGAGCGTGGTAGCAAAGAGCGTATCTCGCAGCTCTATCAGGTAGCCGGTTCGATCCGTGTACCGGTTGATGAACTGGCTGCCGGCGATATCGGTGCTACCGTTAAACTCAAAGATACCCGTACGGGTAACACGCTGAACGCCAAGGGATGCGATCTGCAATATGCACCGATCCAGTATCCGCAGCCGCGTTATCGTCGTGCTATCAAGCCGGTTACCGAGTCTGACGCTGAGAAACTCGCTGCACTCCTCACGCGTATGCACGAGGAAGACCCGACATGGATCGTAGAGCAGAGTAAAGAGCTCCGCCAGATGATCGTTTCCGGTCAAGGTGAGTTCCACCTCCGTACCTTGAAATGGCGTTTGGAGAATAACGATAAGATGCCGATCGAGTTCCTCGAGCCGAAGATTCCGTATCGCGAGACGATTACCAAGGCTGCTCGTGCCGACTATCGTCATAAGAAACAATCCGGTGGAGCCGGCCAGTTCGGTGAGGTTCACCTCATTGTAGAGCCGTACGAGGATGGTCAACCGGTTAAGGAGACCTATAAGTTCGGCAACCAGGAATACAAGATCTCGGTTAAGGATCAGCAGGAGATCAACCTCGAGTGGGGTGGTAAGTTGGTCATCGTCAACTCTATCGTAGGTGGTGCGATCGATGCACGTTTCATCCCGGCTATCGTAAAGGGTATCATGGATCGTATGGAGCAAGGTCCGTTGACCGGTTCGTATGCTCGTGACGTACGCGTGATCATCTACGATGGTAAGATGCACCCGGTTGATTCGAACGAAATCTCCTTCCGTCTGGCAGGACGTAATGCCTTCGCTACGGCCTTCAAAGAGGCGAACCCGAAGGTGCTCGAGCCGGTTTATGACCTGGAGGTATTTGTTCCGTCGGAGATTATGGGTGATGTGATGAGTGATATCAACGGCCGCCGCGGTATGGTAATGGGTATGGAGACCGAGAAGAGCTTCACCCGCCTCAAAGCACAAGTGCCTTTGAAAGAGCTCAGCAGCTATTCGACGACTTTGAGTTCGCTCACCGGTGGCCGTGCTACCTTCACGATGCAGTTCAACAGTTATCAGCTCGTTCCGGCTGATGTACAGGAGAAACTCCTCGCTGCTTACGCTGCTTCGCAAACCGAGGAAGAGTAATTATACCTACCTAATATTAGGTAAATTGTTAGAAAAGTGGCATACGAATTTGCGTATGTCATTTTTTTTATGTAATTTTGCAGCCGTTTTTGGAAAACAGAGAAAAAGAAGGTATGAAAAAGAGTCTATTCTTATTCCTTATATTATGCCTATGCGCGCCCATGTACGCACAAGAAGCCAATGACTTCGAAATCGAAGAAGTGACGGTGGTGCAGCGCAAAAAAGGTAAGGTCAAGAGCCGTACAGAGGCTTTTGATACGGAGAAGATCAATTCGGAAGAGTTGTGCCGTGCGGCGTGTTGTAACCTCAGTGAGGCCTTCGAAACCAACGCTTCTGTTGATGTGGCCTATTCCGACGCCGCTACGGGTGCTAAGCAGATACGTCTGTTGGGTTTAGGCGGCACTTACGTGCAGTTGATCCAAGAGAACACGCCTGCTGTACGCGGTTTGGCGCAGAATTTCGGACTCGAGTATATCCCGGGACCCTGGATGAGCAGTATTCAGGTCAGCAAAGGTACCTCCTCCGTCATCAACGGCTATGAAGCGACATCCGGACAGATCAATGTGGAGTTGCTTAAACCGCAAACCCAGAACCCGCTTTCGTTCAATCTGATGTTCAATTCGGAAGTGATGGCGGAGGCGAATATCATGGGCGGTTGGCAGATACCGCTTAAGGAGCACGAACACGAGCATGAGGATGGCGAAGCTTGTCATCATCAGTCGCTATATACCGGCATTCTCGCCCATTACACCGGCAGTTACATGGCGATGGATGAGAATAAGGACGGTTTTGCCGATATGCCGAAAGTGCAGAATGCGAACATAGCGAACCGCTGGTTCTATCGCCATGGCGACTATACGTTCCAGGCCCTCGTGCGCGGGTTATACGATCGCCGTCGCGGTGGGCAGAATGTCCTTAGTAAGGCTTTTCAACCCGCTAATCCGTATCTGATTAACCTCAATACCTGGCGTGTGGAGGGTTTCCTCAAGAACGGTTATGTATATGACGACGAGAGCGGTTCGTCGGTGGCACTCATCACGGCTGTCAGCTATCATAACCTCGATAATACGTACGGAGTACGTAACTGGAAAGCGAACCAGTTGAACGTCTATGTCAACGGTATATGGCAGCGTAACTGGGAAGGGCAGGGCGAGATAGATAACGACCATCGCCTCAGTGCCGGCGTGAGCGTGAACTACGATCGCTACGAAGAAAATCTCCAATTACCATTGACCAATTACCAATTAGACCGATTTGAGGTCGTCCCTGGTCTCTTTGCGGAATATAGTTTTAAGTACGACGAGATGCTGTCGCTGGTAGCCGGTGTGCGTGCGGACTATAGTACGCGTTACGGCTTCTTCGTTACGCCGCGTGCGAACATCCGCTATACGCCTTTCGAATGGTGGACTTTACGAGGTAGCGTCGGTTTGGGTTATCGTTCGCCGAATGCGATTGCCGATAATGCCTTTATTCTCCCCTCGAGTCGTACGCTGCATTTAGCAGATACCATCGCGCAGGAGCGCGCAGTGAATGCAGGTATCAGCACCACGTTTTATATCCCGATCGGAAATAAAGAACTGCAGCTCTCCGCTGAGTATTACTATACCCATTTCCTGAACTCGACTATCGTGGACCTGGATCACGATCCGCATGCGGTATATATCTATAATCAATGCGATATCGACGGCGCGAAGTCCTTTGCCCATAGTGCGCAGATAGAAGCCAGTATGGAGGTGCTGCGCGGATGGACCTGGTCGCTTGCCTTCCGTTATACGGACGTGAAGCAGACGACCTTTAATGCGGACGCCGATGCGTATGTGTTGCGCACCAAAGCGCTGACGAACCGCTTCAAGGGCGTCATCACCACGAGTTATCAGACGCCGCTGAGGAAATGGCAATTCGATGTCACGGCCCAGTTCAACGGCATCAGTCGTATGCCGGACGGCTTTGTGGCGATGGGTGATTTAAACGGCGGCTATGCGAATCCAAAGGCTATCCGGTGGTATCCGCAGCTCATGGCGCAGATTACCAAGTATTTCAAATCCAGCAGCTTATATGTAGGCGCGGAAAACATGACCAATTTCCGGCAGTATGGACCGATAGTAGGTTATGACGATCCCTATGGCGCCGACTTCGATGCCTCGATGGTATGGGGTCCGACGATGGGATGGAAAGTGTATGTGGGATTTCGATATGATTTAGAGAAAGAGTGAAAAAGTTTAAACGTATATTAGTCTGTTTATGGATGGGAATGCTATGCGTTCCTGTCTTTGCGCAGTATGATGCGCACTTGACCGGACACGTTCTGGATGAGCGTACCGGTGAGCACTTGCCCTTTGTGAATGTGCAGGTGAAGGGAACGAACATCGGTACGGTAACGGATGAATCGGGTCACTATTTCCTGCGCGATATGCCGATCGGCAAGCAAACAATCGTGTTTAGTTACGTCGGTTACGAGACCTTGGAACTGCCGGTTACGATGGTCGAAGACAAGACCATCGAGTTGAAGGCCACGATTCGCGAGGTGTCGCAGCAACTGAATAGCGTGGTCGTAACGGCGAACCGCTATGCGACGAAGCGTCAGGAGACAGCGACGATTGTTAATGTCCTCTCTCCGGATCTATTCCAGACCACGGCTGTATCCTGCGTGGCGGATGTGTTGAGTTTTCAACCCGGTTTGCGCGTAGAGAACAGTTGCTCCAACTGCGGTAAGACCGACCTGCGTATCAATGGTTTGCAGGGCCAATACACCCAGATCCTGATGGACTCCCGGCCCGTCTTCTCCTCCATGGCATCCGTCTATGGGCTGGAGCAGGTGCCGGCTGCGATGATCGATCGTATCGAAGTGGTGCGAGGCGGCGGTTCGGCCGTATATGGCGCCAATGCCATAGCGGGAGTAGTGAACATCATCACCAAAGAACCGGTGCGTAACTTCGTCAATATATCGAATGTAAGTAATATCAACGAGCACGCGGGCTACGATATCAATACGGAACTCAATGCTTCGGTGATGAGCGAGAACCGTAAGATAGGTGCGTATCTGTTTGCTGCCCATCGCTCCCGCAGCCCCTATGATCGCGATGAAGACGGGTTTAGCGAAGTGCCTAAGTTGCGCAGCACCACCGCAGGAGCACGGGTCTTCTTTAAGACCAGTGCCTATAGTAAGATCACCGCGGAGTATCATCATACGACGGACTTTCGCCGAGGTGGTAATCGCATCGACGATGAACCGCATACGGCTGATATAGCCGAGCAGCTGCGTCATAATATCGATGCGGGTTCTTTAGCTTTCGATTGGTATTCGGCGGATAACCGTCATTTCATTTCGGCTTATTCGGCCTTGCAACATATCGGTCGCGAGAGCTATTTCGGTACTGAACGCGATACGGCGGCTTACGGACGAAGCAAGGACCTGACATCCAATACCGGTTTGCAATATCGCTTCTCCTATCCCTGCGGACGTATGAAGGGCGACCTGACGGTGGGTGCCGAGTATAACTACAACGGCTTGAATGATCGGATGTTAGGCTATCATCGCGAATTGAACCAGAAGGTGCATGTAGTGGGTGTGTATGCCCAGAACGAATGGAAGAACGACCAGTGGAGCGTGCTGGTAGGGGCGCGTCTGGAGAAGCATAACCTCTTGACCAAACCGGTCTGCACCCCGCGTGCTACGTTCCGCTATACGCCCGTAGAAGGCCTCGTGCTGCGCGCCGGATACAGCAGCGGTTATCGTGCCCCGCAGGCCTATGATGAGGATCTGCATGTGGCGGCCGTAGGAGGTAATGTGTCCTTGATCACTTTGGACCCTGATCTGAAACCCGAGTACTCGCATAGCGCGACGCTCAGTGCGGACTGGTATCACCAGTGGGGAAAATGGGAACTGAACCTGACGGCCGAAGGGTTCTACACCTATCTGCAGGATGTGTTCTTCCTTCGCGAAGACGGTATAGACCCGGCGGGAAATATCCTCTTTACCCGCACGAACGCGCCGGGCGCATGGGTGGGCGGACTGAACGTAGAGGGAAAACTCGTGTACGGCCAGTGGTTCACCTTCCAGATCGGCTATACCTTCCAACAGAGCCGCTACACCGTAGCGCAACAGTGGAGTGCGGCTGTACCGGCACAGAAACGGATGCTCCATACCCCGGATAACTACGGCTATATGCTGCTGGATGTGCATCCGGTGAAGGACTTTACGATTTCGATCAACGGCAAAGCGACAGGCTCGATGCTCGTGCCGCACCTCGCGGGATATATCGCTCAGGATGAAGAGACCTTGACACCCTCTTTCTGGGATCTGGGTATCCGTCTGGCCTATGACGTACATCTCTATAAGCACTATTGCCTTGAGATCAGTTGCGGCGTGAAGAATGTGTTGGACCAGTTCCAAAAAGATCTGGACAAAGGTTCGTACCGCGATGCAGGCTATATATACGGGCCCTCGATACCGCGAACCTATTTCGCCGGTTTGGCATTGAAGTTATAAAAAAAAGAGCCGTGTGGCTCTTTTCTTTTTGTTACCATCCGAAGTGGTAGGCGATACCGATGGCATGGAGATACGTGGTCTCTTCCGTCAACTGCACATAGCCTTTCTGCTTAGTGATATTGATATCGCGGTTGTACCCGTATTGGAAACGATAGTAGAAATCCAGCGAACTGCGTTTCGATACGCGCCAGTTGACGCCGGCTTGCGTACGAACATTACTGATATACTGATTTCCGTTCCGCTGCTGATAGGTTGGTACATTGAGCGTATTCTCCAACTCGCACCATACATAGGGTTTCACATTCGGTTTTTGCAGAATATAGAAGTCCGCTCCGATACGGCTGCGCAGCGACCAATTGACCTTGTTCTTCTCCAGCACATTCACGCTGTCGGTACGGATATCGCAAACCGCGCGCTCACGCAGGTAGATCTTCGCGTAACGCATCTTATACTGCGCCGTAGCACCGAAGAAGATACGATGACGCAGAAACTCATTCGGGTCCGACCAACCTTTGTCGCCTAACAGACGCAGCGTATAACCCGCATCGACCTTGATATACTCGAAATCCGGGTGCATGTAGCGCAGGGCGAGGGTGGTGTAGGATCTGTTGAACGAAGCACCCAAATTACCATCGACTACCGTTCCTTTTGCGTTCGTACCGGCCTGCGCATCATAGAGGTTAAAACGCAGTTCCTCACCGATGCTGAGTTTCACGCCTTGTCTATCCCAGGTCTTCCCAAACTCTGCACCTACACGCAGCTGCACCACCTGCTCCGTCGTCTCTCCCGTCGCATCGTACTGCGCAAACGTGCTGATACTGCATAGTAGCAGCAGCGCACACGTAACCCGTAACCTGTAACCTATAACCCGTAACCTGTAACCTATTACCTGTAACCTGTATCTCTTCATCACTTAAACTTCGTTATTTGGTCAATACTATTGCTCACTTTGCCTTTCTCCAGCGGGTAGGTCACTTGGATATACGCTACGTCGCGAAGGAAATCGATATGGCCGATCTCTACATCCAGCACTTTCAAGCCCGTACGCTCCTCCAGGTCAGCAATAAGCGCCGCACGGTTCGCCGGCTTGATGTTCTCGATCTTCTCGTAGAGGATGATCTTGGTCGATGTATGTTTGCGCACTTGCCATGCTTCAAAACCTAAGGCCAACAGGATGATCACTACGTTCGCAAAGATCAGCAGATACCATGCCAAACCGTCCGCTTTCAGACTCAAGGAGTTGATCACCGACACGGCAATGATGAGGAACATATAGTTCATCTCGCGAATAGGTACCGTCTCCGTGCGGTAACGAATCATACCGAAGATAGCAAACAGACCCAGCACGAAACCCGTTTGGATATCCAATATCTGCATCAACCATAGCAGCACGAACATACCGCTCGAGAAGAGCATGTACGTCACGTAATAATCGCGACGACGACTGAAACGATAGTATATACAATATACTATCAACCAGGTGACGAGCAGGTTGAAGAGAAACATCAGCGGCATCATCACCAGGTTCTCACTCACTCCCAACCAGTCGGCAAAGGAATGCATCAGGTAATGAATACTGTCGCTCGTGCCGAAGCGCTCCGCGATACTCGGATCGTTCTCCAAAAACTCCAACGTAGGGTTGGCTAAATCAACTTGTGTCATATTCTTTACACTTTACACTTTACACTGTACACTGTACACTGTACACTTTACACTGTACACTTTACACTTTACACTTTACACTGTACACTGTACACTAATTGAGCATCCGCTCAATTCTTCTTATCTTATCCTTGAAACGGTTGCGTTTCAAGCCCGGTGTCGTCAATGCCGTTCCGATGCAGTACTTACTGATCTTGAGCGGATGAATGCGGTGATCCAGCATGATATGCGTCATCGGGGAGGGTACATTACCGTCGCGCTTGAGTTCGATGATCACCAGGTTCTCGAATGTCTTGCTCTCACCCGATACGATATTCTCCCATATCAGGTCCATATCGATGGTTAACCGCTCCGTCTTGGCTTTGTTCACCAGCGTGATGCGGTGAAAACGGGTGCTTAAGCACGGATGTAACTCACTCCATGCGTACCGACTCTTGGCGGCGATGAAGTCCTCTACGCTCCATTTCTCTTTCTTGCTCTCGCCGAACGTAGCGCCCGTGATATCAAAGCCAGGAACGGCAATTCGTTTTTTCTTCGTGCGCCCTTTGTTATTCTTCCGCTTGATTTCCAAGAACGTCAAATCGCTCTCTACATACTGCCGCACGCGTATCTTCTGACGCACTAACTGCCGGTCGTGATGACGGATATACATATCTAATGTCTCCGTATCGTAGTATATCGTGTCGTACGTCGCGATGCGTTTGCCGTCTATCTCCTGCGCGAAATAATCGTTTTTAGCGGCCTCTAAGATAGCCGGAAGAACTGACATCGGCACGGCATACTTCGTGTCGATCCGGTTCATCAATTTCACACCCTCCATCTCGCTAAGCGAGATAGGTGCAAACTCACTTATCGCTAAAGATATACTCAAAGACCTTGGTGGAGTAGAGCTTACCATTCGGTAAGTAGTTATACTGTTTGGCTTTCGTTCCGTCGGCATTCCATTCGTATTTACGAATACGGACGGGTTTGTTGCGATCGTTGTATTCCACTTCTTCGACTACTTTTCCCGTCACGTCATCATACGTGGAGGTGACGCGGCTGCGTTGACCATAGGACGCGTACTCGATCTCCTCGATGCAGCGTCCTTGCGCATCATATACCTTCACGTGATCCAACCAACGTGTCTTGGTCTTCGAATCCGTGTTCCATTCCTTTACCGTCAGGTTCTTCCTTTTCTCTCGCTTCGCCAGTTGCTCCGGCGTCAACAGGCTCTGAGCCATCGCTGTGCTTGCTACCAGCAAACAAACCAGCATATATAGATACTTTTTCATATTACCAACCGCTATTGGAACTATAATTGCTAAGGCTTACGGACGAACCGCCGCTAACCTTTTCGCTGCAAGCGATCATTCCGATCAGCAGGATGCATACTAAACTCGCAGCCGCAATACGTTTGATTATAAAATTCATATTCTTTCAGTAATTGGTTTCTTCGTTCTTGTAATCCGTCTTTCCGCCAGTTCTGCGCCCAAAAACGGATAGCATTTCCATCATTCCCATCATTCCCATCATTCCCACCATTTACATCATTCGCAGCCGCTTTGCCTGCTGCGTTTATCTGCTCCAGGTTCTTCCATCGCGAAGAGGCGAGGGTGGTGGCGAACCATTCGATCCCTAACTCCTGCGCTTTGCGCGCTGTTTGCAACAGCCGATGGTAAAAACATACCTCGCATCGCTTTCCTCGTTCCGGTTCCATAGCCGCATGGAGTATCTTGCTCGGTTCTAAACCGCCACAAATATCGTGCCGCCATGCGTCGTGCGAGCGCTGCCATCCATCATTCCCATCATTCCCATCATTCCCATCATTATCAATCCACGTAATTCCGAGGCTCTCCGCATGTCGTTTCGATTCGTTCTTTCGTATCTCATATTCCGTCTGCGGGTAGATATTGGGGTTGTAGTAATAGATCACCGGCTCTATCGCATGCGCCAGCAGCCATTCCACGATGGCGCTGGAGCAGGGCGCACAGCACGCATGCAGCAGCACGCGCTTACATCCCTCAGGAACTACTATTGCCGGTTGTTTCGCCATAGATGTACAAAAAACGCTGCAAAGTTACGACTTTTTTTTGAGATATGCAAGAATTTTTTCGTTTTTTTCTATGCTGTTTAGGGTTGTAACTCGGGACATTGGCGGATGCCCACTTGGCGCCCTCGTGTCCTATCTCCGGTGGTGTTTTTAGGGGGTGTGCTCAAAAAAAACGGGCATTTCCTTGCACATGTCATTTTTTTATTGTACCTTTGCAGCCGCAAAGGTTTTTCGGTGCTTTCGTAAAGTATGGAAGAATTACATTTTGCTCAACTTAAATGCCCCTTTAAATGGACCACATGAAAAGTCGTTTTTTGTCTTATTTTTTGGTGTTTACATGCGCGCTCCTTATATTCGCGTGCACGTGCTGTAACAAACAAAAAGATCCTAAGCCCGTACAGGTACGCGCATCCTTGTTCCATAACCCGGATAGCCTCTTATTCTATGCTGAGAAGGCATACCTGGAGGACGATGCGTATGGTCTCTATGTGACGGGCGCCGCGGCTTTCCTCCGCGAGAACAATCCCGATTTCCCTGATAGTTGTACGCAATACTAAGAATAAATACCACGAAAAATATGGCAAGACAAGATTTGGCAAAAGCGAAAGACGCTAAAAGGGACGAATTTTATACTCAACTTTCCGACATTGAAAAAGAATTAGTGCACTATCGCGACTATTTCCGCGGCAAGGTGGTGTTCTGTAATTGCGATGATCCGTACGAAAGCAATTTCTTTAAGTACTTTGCGCTCAATTTCAATGCGCTCGGTCTCAAAAAACTCATAGCTACCTGCTATGATGGTTCTCCTATTGCTCAACAGGAACTGCCTTTATTCCCGGAAGCAGAAACAGAACCAAAACGTAAAGCCTATAAAGTAGAAATCTCCGAAGTACCTGATTTAGACGGCAATGGTTCAACAGATTTAACGGATGTACAGCTACTCCTCAAAAGTAGTGCCCATAATGTCAAGGCAGAGTTAAAGCAAAACGGCTCTTTTGATAGCCCCGAAAGTATAGAGTTACTGAAAGAGGCAGATATAGTTGTTACCAACCCGCCTTTCTCGCTGTTCAAAGAGTTCTTATCTTTGGTTGTCAAATACGATAAACAATTTATTATTATCGGAAATACTAATGCCCTGCATTACAAGGAAATGTTCTCTTTATTTCAGCAAGACAAGATCCGTACGGGCTACACGAATTTTAATGTAGGAATGTATTTCCAAGTACCTGATACATATGAGAAATTCCATCATATAGAAAACGGAAAGAAAATGGCGCGCGTTTCCACCTCTTGTTGGTATACAAATTTGCCTGTATTAAAACATAAAGAAGAGTTAATCCTAATAAAACATTATACACCCGAAGAGTATCCGACTTATGATAACTACGATGCTATAAATGTAAATACTTATACTGATATTCCTTGTGATTATGAAGGAGTTATGGGAGTACCTATTACATTTCTGGATAAATTTGCACCAAGTCAGTTTGAAATATTAGGCACAAGTACATTCGATATGGAAAAAGGAGCTCCTTATATTAAAGGAAAACGGATATACGAAAGAGTTTTAATCCGAAATAAAAAACCACAAATATCATGAAGATAGAACCGATTAAAGTAAAGATTGCCGACCTTGTGGACGGCTATCGTGACAGCGACGAAGAGGGTGTTGTCGGTTATCACGGCAAACTGGACATCCGTCCCAAGTACCAACGCGAGTTCGTCTATAGCGAGAAACAGGAACACGCTGTCATTGACACCATCTCTAAAAACTACCCGCTCAATATCATGTATTGGGTGGAGAAAGAGGATGGTACCTACGAGGTCATGGACGGGCAGCAACGCACGCTCTCTATTTGCCATTATTATTGGGGTGCTTTTGCAATTAATTGGAAAGGCAACCTTTGGGGCTATAGTAATCTCCCCGAAGCCGAACGGGAGCAGTTCCTCAACTACGAATTAGACGTATATGTCTGCAAGGATGGCACAGACATTGAGAAAATAGATTGGTTTCAAGTCATCAATACAGCAGGCGCTGTACTAACGGACCAGGAGATAAACAATGCCGTCTTTGCCGGCTCGTGGGTTACGGACGCTAAACGCTATTTCTCACGCAGTAACTGTGCTGCGAAACGTATTAGCGATGGGTATATATCTAAGGCTTGGATTAGACAAGAAGGCTTAGAGATGGCTATCGAATGGGTAGCTAAGCGTGACGGAATTTCGCTCAAAGAATATATGCGCCGCCATCAGCACGACAGCGACTGCAGCGACCTTTGGATGTATTTCAACACCGTTCTTAATTGGGCTAAGATGAAGTTTATCGGCAAGCATGCGAACCTCTACACCGCAACGGATTGGGGTGAGATGTACCGAAAGCACAAGGACGACCAGATAGATGCCAAAAAACTCGAAGAGTGGATCTCGGAACTCCTCAAAGATGGCGAAATCACCAATAAGAAAGGTATCCTTTGGTACGTGCTCGATAATAACGAACAGCACCTCGGCTTGCGTACCTTCGATGAGAAAACCGCTCTCGAGGTTTACGAGGCGCAAGGACATAAATGTGTAGGAGTTAACTGCCCGGAGCATGGACGTGAATTGGATTTCCATGAAATGGAAGCCGACCATATTATTCCGTGGTCTAAAGGAGGACAAACGGTTAAAGAGAATTGCCAAATGCTCTGCCGTCACTGCAACAGAACAAAAAGCAATAAATAGATAAAAAAGACATAACTGCGAAAACAAAAAAGCATCGCAACCGATAAGTCTAAGCCGGAAACTTAAGAACACTATCGAAAACGATGCCTATGGCGTAGTACACACTACGGCACGGGTGGACGTTTCTATAAATGGTGTTCGAAGATTTCCGGCTTAGGCTCGTTTATAGGAACCAAACCCGTGCTTTTTTTTGACTAATCTTATATCTAAAAATATGCAACAAGTAGTTAAAATTGAGCAGCCGACTATTGGCCAAAATTTCGGATCTGTAACCATCATCAACAACTATCCTCAACCCGTTGCAGACCCTAAACAAGAGGATAAAGTAACCGACAAGCCTTCTACCATACCGCCTGATTTCTTTTGTATCTCCACCAGGTTCTCCGAAGAAAACATCCGAGAGAGACTAAATGCCGAACTTTCAATCGCTACTACTAAAATTGATTATTGCCGAGCTTTATACAGACTGCAATATATAGGCTGCATCAATATTGATCAGTATGCCTCAGATGCCCAAAGGGCTATCGTCTTTAATCGCTTTCAATCGAAATTCGACCTCTCGCCAAGCGATTTTTGCAAGGCTCGCGCTAATAGATAGACGCAGAATTTTGGAATTCCTCGCAGAGAATTCGCAGAGAATTCGCAGAGATTTCGCAGAATTGGCAGAGTTTTGGCACTCCTTTTTAGGGGTGCTTTTTTTATACCTACCTTTGCATCGCCAAACGGTCCAAGACACCTCACGTTGAGGCTCTTTTCCCTCCGTCTGGCGATGTTATGATTTATACTTTTTTATCTTCGGTCTTCCTGACCTTTTTCTTCCTCCTCGCAGCCTGGTCCTTTTTTGGATTCATCGAGCTCTGGCGCAAAAATTTCCCTCTCACCTGGGCATGCTACCAACATGTGTACGTGCTGGCAATTCTCTCGTTCGTGTGTTTCATCCTTGCCGTGATCTTCGGCACCCAAATCCCCGACTGTTATGCGCCAACGATGCTTTGAAATCGTCCGCAAGCCGGAACTCGAAGGTTCGTCCTTCCTCTTCAACAACGTACTCGTTGATTATGTCGGCACCTGCCCCGAAACAGGAATCTCCTTCTATTGTAATAACGGCGAAGGCGGTGTCCTCGGCGTCCGCGTCTATCCCGACGAACGGAAAGATAATGTAAATGCAAAAAGCAAGAACAATGGGAAAACGTATTGTCACAGCAAAGAAGACTATCTACAGTTCAGACATGCTTTTGGAAGAGAAAAAAACATCCTCGCTTCCCATGCCGTCTGGATGGCTGCCGGACGTACCATCCCTGCCGGCATGACCATGGACCATATCGATGGCTGTACCACCAATAACTATATCGGCAATCTCCGATGTGTCTCTAATGAGATTAACAATCGCGACGGTGGCTTCCTACGGATACTGCGTAACAGGGGTTTTAACACATCCCGTATCGAACGTGCCTACCTACTGCGATACTTCGACCGCATGGCGTATATCAAAGACCACATCACCCGCTATCGCTATAAAAAAAAGATCACCGAAAAGCAGCTTCGTTCCATCCTCTACGATCCCGAGTTCTCCCTCCCTGTATAGCTTGTATTGTACTGCCCACTTGGCGTGTACTTGTATTGTAGCTTAGTCCTTTTTACTCTTAGCTTGGTACTTTTTTGAGCAAAAATGTACCATGCTTAAAACATTTTCTTTGTATTACAGGGCAATCTAATTGCCCGCTTAAAAAAATTAACATTTATGGATATTAAAGATCTTAAAAACGCCCTGTACGAGGGCATCGTCATCTTCGAGTTCGTCAAGAAAAACGGTGAACACCGTAAAGCGCGCGGCACTACCTGCCCGGATATCGTGCCTACTGACGACAAACCGAAA
>ONTT01000018.1 GCA_900320865.1 uncultured Bacteroidales bacterium
TGTCGCTAGCGTTCATCCTGAGCCAGGATCAAACTCTTCGTTGTAAAAGAAATTTATAAGATAGCTCAGAATAATCGATTTATCAAGTGTAGAATTTTTTCGGGAACCTATTTCAGTTCTTGTACTACACTAATTGTATCAATCTTTCAATTTGCTTGTCTATCCTTCAGTTTGGCGCAAAAAAATTAGGTCCTCCAAAGAGAATCTGATTTTTAATGTCCGGGCCTCCGGTAGAAAATAGAAACACGTTTGTTTCTCAAAAGCGGATGCAAAAGTACTGCTTTTTTTTGATATGACCAAATATTTTTGAAAAAAAATGCAAGAAAAAATGCATTTTCTCTGTAACTTGCTGAAAATCAGCACTTTCTATTTTGGCCATTTTTTGCCTATTTTTGGCGGTTTTGGCCCAAAGTAGGGAATTTGCGGGTTTTGCCTCACGTACGCATATGCGCTACGCGTATTATAAGGAACGCGCGCACACGCGTATATAAAGGGGAAACGCGCTAAAAAGTCCTAAAAAGTCCTAAAAAGTCCTAAAAACACCAAAAGCCTCCCCCGAAGGAAAGGCTTTTGACTATTTAAGGTATGATAAGATGCACTAATACGGTTCTGTATTGCTATTGCGTGCAGGAGCATGCATAATACCACCACCGCCGCCGCCTTTGTTGGTAGAGACAGAAAACATTAAGTTCTCTGTGCGAACTTCAAAAATCTCTGTTATCGGTTGACTATAACTCATTTTCTTAGCAATTTTAGCATTATTAACCACGTCCTTCATAATTCTAATCTTTTTTTTCATTATTTCACAAGGCTACCGGTAACATCGTACATCTTCTCACCACGAAGAATAAACAACTTACCATCGATAATTACTTTAACCGGAGTTTCAGATGCATTGAGTTCGTCCACACCCGTTGTGGTATTCGGTCCATGAACATCCATGTAAACGAAGCGTCTTCCCGGAACCGGTGCAGGAGATATCTCTACTACCTCATCCAACTTCACATAAGCACGGTTAGCAATAACATTCAACTCCGTCAAATCATCACAACTCCATAATGCATGTCCGGCGAAATAATAAACGTTATCCAAGTCGTACAAGGTATAGCTCGTAAACGAGCCCTTCATAGCACCGCTGTTATCAGGTTCTACAGCAGGAGTCTCAGCCGTATAATAGAACTTCATTGCATTGCTCTTTGCCTCGAACAAGTACGGTTTACCCGGAGCCATTGCGTTGTTCGGAACGGTCGAGAAGACGATCTTGCCAATATCGTTCATTCCGACCAACTCATAGAGATCGCCTCCTGTTGCAACAGCACCTTGCGGAATACAGATAGTACCCAACTCACCCGGAGCCATCCAATCATCATCACGAACAAGTTCAGGATCTTTGTAGAAGTAGACATTATCTATAGCCACATTGCAATTCGTTGTGCTGAACGGATGGAATTTGAGCCAGCGTACATTTTGCCGGTCTGCCAGCGCCACGCCTGTAATATCTACATCAAACGACACCCATTCACCTGCAATAGTACGGGCTGTTGGTATAGATACTGCTTGGTCATTGATATTAACCGTATTCAACTGATTAGCCACATCGCACCAGACATCAAAGTGGATGTATTTCATTTCGGAAACGTCCAAGCCCGGGGTTGTTCCGTGTGTATGGCCACTTACACCATCAATATTACCATGCCCCGCATTACCATCATTATTTCCCCAGACAATGACATTTGATCTCATAGCGTAAAGGATATAATTTGATTCTATTTCCACTGGAGCACTACCCCAATTGGATTTATTAAATGATGCAGCTACTGCCGGAGTGTATTCGCTATACACGGACAAAACAGCTACTGCGTCGTGAGTCGGTTTAGGAGCGGCTGGCGGAAGCGCTTTAGTAGATGCGGCTACCATAACCGGCTCCGCCTCATGACCAGCTTCATCAAAAGCAATCACGCTAAAGTTATAATTAGTATTTGGTGTAAGACCAGTTAGTGATATGGTAATAGCAGAACCAGACGCAGTTAGGACATCCGATACCAATTCAGAAGAACCATTCAACACTTTGAAGTGAACAACGCCACTATCATCATTTGCTTGAGCACTAAGATTAACAGAAGCATATCTTTCTTCGATTACGCTTGCCGTAACATCCGTAGGAGCATATTCATCTGTCGCAGGAGGCGTTGTGCGATAGAAATAGACATTATCTACATATACTTCGTTAACAGTGGAATTATCTAACTTAAACTGGAATATACTCGAGAAATTCAAACCTGCAAAATCCGTCTGCAAATCCAAATCTATACTATTCCATATTTGACCGGATAGATTAATAGTTTTTCTATGATTGTCATCTGTACTTAAACCAGCACCACCATAAATTGGAACAACACCCAGAGAGCCATCATTCTCTACCCATATATCCAGATGTAATTTTTCCATAGTGAGCGCATCATATGGTTCACCCGAAGTAATATACCAACCTGCAAAGTCAAATGCGGTATAATGCAGCATATGGTTTTCTCCTATTGCCGGGTCTGGGTTTGTCTTCGCCGTTGTACCTCCCCAAGGAGCTCTAAATTCCCATGTCGCAGGAGCTGTATAACTATCACTGTAGAATGAAATGACCTGGTCACTCGGCCATGTAGGATCTGCCGCAGCTGCAGCAGGTGCTGTCAAATGGGCATCTGTCGTTACATTTACAACTTTATTATTAGCAGATTCATTTCCGAAGAAATCAACTGCCGTTATAACAAATGAATACTCAGTTGCCGCCGTTAATCCTGTTATGGTTATCTTTCCTTCCTCAGCACTCAGACTTTCGTTAATACTATGAGTAGTTTCAACAACATGATACGACGCTATTCCCTTATTATCAGTTGCAGCCACATTGATTACAACTTGATTGTTTGTTTTGCTTTCCAAAGTCGCAGATGTCATAACCGGTTTCTCAGTATCTATATCTGCAAAACCAGAACCGAATACACGGAACTCTTTCATGCGTATCAGATTGACATTCGAACGAGCTAACGAGTGGATACGTACGTATCGTCCAGCGGCAGTAATATTGTTGGATTTAACAGCGCTTGCCGTAGCATCCGTTACTGTAGCAACCGTTGTCCACGCTTCATCATTTGCACGATCCGCAACTGTCGGCTCTTCAATACGAGTTTGAAGGATATAGTTCGTAGAATAATCGCCTCCCCACAAGATTGAGATATTCGTTAGATTATAGACGTGCAACAAATCCACATACCACCATTCTTCTGAAGCCGGGCGATTGGCCCAAGTTGTCCATTCAGAACCCTCATTACCATCATTGGCCTTAGACGGAACTTCTCCTGGATCACTCGGAGTATAACCTGCTACTACCGGCTTCTTCAAAGCTATATTAAGTGATTCATAACAACTCTCGTCATCCGCCGTCTTATACAGATACACGTTTGCCAAATAATATGTCTCGCGCGCTAGGGAAGAAAAGAAGAGGAACGTGGTGTTCACATCTTTTGGATCGTGAAAACCTGTTATATCCAACTCTACCGACTTCCAAGCACCCGCGGTTGTTGTAATGTTCTGCTTAGTTCCATGTGTAACAGCATTGATACATAATTCAACACCTATCTCTCTTGCCGCATCGGTCCAAATATCAAAATGCAGTTTGTCGTACTCGTTGATGTTTTTAGATGGATATTGAATATTAGCAGTTGTACCTGCTGTAGTAAAATAAGCGTCCTTGCCGTCAATTTTACCTGTCATGAATGATTTCGCCCCATCCCAAGCTTCAGCATGTGTAGCATTCGTAACAAATCCTTCAGTTCCAAAAATAGAGAACACTTGGCAGTCGTTCTTATCGTCCGGAGCGGCAGGTACCGTTGCCGGATAAGTAGAATTTTCACAATCATGAGATTTGTAGTAAGTACATTGCGGGTTCGACAGACTTACAGCCCCATCAGCCGTAATCTCACGGCCAGCGCCAAGCGATTCCAAACCGTAATAGAATTGGATAGCCATTTCCGTACCTGCAGCAGGCGCATTTTGGAACCATATTGCTACTCCATCCGTTATGCCCAAACTACCGGACACTCCTTCGGTTGTACGAATCTCCAGATAGTTTAGCACCTCCGTATTGTATCCATGTACCGTATATTTGATTTTGTCAATAACCGGGAAATACTCAATTGAATAACTGATACGTTTAGTAGCCGGTACAGCCCAGTGACCTAAATCGCCACTACATTCGCTTGGTCGCGCAAGAGTGGTAAATGATTCAACATCAAAGGCAGAAGACTCATTGTTACAGCCGTCTTTTGTAATCACTTTTATATTGTTATAGGTAGTACCTGCTGTAAGTCCGGTTACTGTAATCGGGCTGGTAGCGAAACTGGCTATTTGCGTGTCACCGTTCTTGACAATATAGCTAGCAATACCTGTGCCTCCATCATTATCGGCTGCCGTTACCGTCAGTACAATCGAGTTATGGGTAATATCACTCTTTGCAACAGCTGTTACTGTCGGAGCCGTCTCATCAGTACAAGAACCACCAGGCGTGCCATTTTTGTAATAAACTGCAAAATGGTATGTAATACTAGCATCTGTTGTTACCTCAACAGGGGTTTCCTGATTTGAAAAATTGCTCAATGACATCCACAATCCACCGCCTTGTACTCCGTAAGATGTAAGAGAACAGGATACGATGCCATTGGGGAAGGTAACATAAATTCCTGTTTTTTCTGCAGACCCAGCATTTTGAATGTTTACAACAGCTGGATAAGAAGCATTCTCAGACGAAGGAGATACTTTATACGTTTCAGTCAAGGCTCCAGCTTGCAGACCGTCCTCAACCCAACCAATTCCACTCCAATCAATGGCAAATCCCATTACACTCACGCATAAAAGCGCGAGAAGAAAAGTAATTTTTCTCATGATATAATTGTATTAATGTTATTTTTCAATTGTTCTACACTGCTGGCGCCGACAAGGACGGAAGTGACGCCGGGTTGATCAAGCACCCAGTTCAATGCCTCTTGTGCAATAGAGCGGTTGGAGGTTTTTGCTTTTGCTTCAAGTTGATGCAGGTACTCCAAGAGTTCCGGGGTACGGCGATCGGACTTGAGGAAATGTTCCTTGGCCATGCGGCTGTCCGCGGGGATGCCGTTCAGATAGCGGTCGGTCAACAGACCCTGCGCCAGAGGTGAATAAGCGATAAAGCCTATGCCTTCTTCGCGACAGAAATCAAGAATACCTTGTTCGATGGGTTCGCGATTCAGCATATTGAGCCGTCCTTGATAAATCAATAAAGGCACGTCACGTTCGCGCAGGTATTGCGTAGCGGCTTTGAGAGGTTCGAGCGGCCAGTTGGAGATACCGACATACAGC
Source organism: uncultured Bacteroidales bacterium (assembly GCA_900320865.1). GTDB lineage: Bacteria > Bacteroidota > Bacteroidia > Bacteroidales > Paludibacteraceae > Colicola. The sequence goes on from ONTT01000018.1 coordinate 5,383, forward strand.
GCCTTGCCTGCACGAACGATATCTACGAGAGCCTGCAAGGTCTCCTCGATAGGTGTGTTGGGATCATAGCGATGCGAGTAGAACAGATCCACATAATCAAGCCTCATCCGTTTGAGCGATTGGTCGAGACTGGACATAAGATACTTGCGGCTACCCCACTCTCCGTAAGGGCCGTCCCACATCAGATAACCTGCCTTGGTGGAGATAAAGAGCTCATCCCGGTACGGACGGAAATCTTCGTCCATCAGACGTCCGAAGTTCGCTTCCGCACTACCAGCCGGCACACCGTAGTTGTTCGCAAAATCAAAATGCGTCACACCGTGGTCAAACGCATAACGACAGATAGCACGACTGCGCTCAAAAGGCGCATCGTCTCCGAAATTATGCCAGAAGCCCAAACTGACTTTCGGCAACAGAACTCCGCTTCGACCGCAACGATTATAGATCGTTGTCGAGGCTGTATATCTTTCAGGGGATGCGTTGTACATGGTATTTACAATTTGAATAAATGATTTCGTTGGGGTGATAAATCGTCGCAAAGTTACATTATTTATTTTATACCCGCAATCGCACATGCGCGCAAAGTACAGCGAAAGTACCTATAAGTACCACTTATTTTACACTATATCAGACGGTTAAGTTATTTTCATACCTAAAAAAAGTACGAAAAAATTTGCATATGTCAAATAAATTTACTAATTTTGCGCCAAATTTTGCACATATATGGTTAAACGACTTATTCTCTTAGGCGCCTTTATGGCCGTTTCGTTCTTCGCTACGGCAGAGCGCACATTGGACTCTCTCTTTACCGTTTTAGATAAGGAGGTAGCGCAAGCGGATATCTATATCACGCGTCGGCAAGCGATGATTGATTCGCTGCGTGCTGTTCGTCCGATGACAGATGCGGTGCGATTGCAGATCGCCGAGGAATATCAGCATTTCCAGAGCGACTCTTCGCGCGCAGGGTATCTGAAGCTGCTAAATGCAGAACCGGCCATTCGTAAGGAAGCTTGTATCCGCATGGTGCGACTGCTCGCTTCATCCGGTCACTACAGCAATGCCATCGCTGTATGGGAGAAAGAGGACCCGGAGACATTCAAGAGTTCGGAGGGATATAAGTCAGCATGGTTATTATACAGCGATGTAGCATCGAATGCGCAGATACCCATCATGCAGGAGGAAGCGAAGGCGAAAACGCAGCAGTACTACGACTCGATGATGGTGGAGCTGGAGCACGAAGCCGCTTATTCCGAAGAGAGTGCACTTTGGTTAGCCTCCTATCGTGCGCAAGACCGACATGACTGGAATGAGGCGATATACTATAACGAGCAGTTGATGAATCGCTATTCGCCAAACGACAACCAATATGCCATCTTAGCCTACGGTCAGGCTATGCTCTACGAGCAAATGGGAAATCAGGAGAAACGAATGGAATGGCTCGTTCGCTCCGCTATATGCGATGTGCGCTGCGGAATCACGGACAACGGTTCATCCTGGGTGATTGCGCAAGACTGCTTCGAAGCGGGAGATATCCGGCGTGCATATAAGCTGAGCGATTACTCGCTAACGAATGCAACGTTCTTCAATGCCCCTACCCGTTTCATTCAGAACTTCACACCGGGTCACCTCATTGCTTTGCGTTACGAACATGAGCACCGGCAAGCCACTATTCGACTATCGATAGCGCTGGGACTGTTTGGTTTGGCTCTTATCGCCGCTATCATCATCGCCGCTCACAGCCGGCGTCAGAACCGGAAGCTTCACCAACTGAATGCCCAGTTATCCGCCATCAATGCGCAGTTGAAAGAGGCCGATAAAGTAAAAGAGCAGTATATCTGCCGCTATCTGGAGGTTTATAGCGATTATATCCGTCGGTTAACGACCATGGCGCGTAAGGCGGGAGAGAAAGACTCTGCGGCATTCATGGATCGGGAGATGGAGAACTTCTATCGTTCGTTTGACGACACCTTCCTCTCGCTCTACGGTTCCTTTGTACAGGACTTCAACGCGCTGCTGAAACCTGAACTGCGTATCACTCCCAAACCGGGAGAACGAATGACGGTTGAGTTACGCATCTTCGCCCTGATTCTGCTGGGTATCACCAGTAGCGCAAAGATAGCCGACTTGCTTTGCTACAGCCCGAATACCATCAGTAACTACCGCGTAAAAATGAAAAACGGTGCCCTCGGAGACCGGGACACCTTTGAGCAACGCGTGCAGCAGATTAGGAACTCGTTTAACGTTTAGGGTTTAACGATTTTATCTACGGCACGGAGGATGGGTTCAATAGAGGGCGCTTCTCCTACAGCTTGAATCATCCATTGCTTCGGCGTCAAACGTCCTAAACGATAGATACGCGCGTATTCGTTAGCAAACTCCTCCTGCGTCTTATACTGCGCCAGATGTTCCTCCAATTGGTACTGCACGATATGGCCGAGCGGATAGTTCGGCAAGTACATCGGAGCATTCACCATATGGCTATAAACCGCCAGTAAAATACAGTCATGTTCGCCCAAGACGGGTTCGTAATAACGATTCCAAATCTCTTTCGCGATCTGTTGCGTAGCTTCGCATAGTTCTTTCGGCGTAGCCTTCGGATGCGCATAGATCCATTTCCACATCTGCATATCTACCAGACTGACTCCCATGATCTCGTACATGGACCAGAACTGGTCGAAGACTTCGTCTTGCGACATCTCAGATTTTTGATTGGTGATTGGTGATTGGGGTAATAACTGCAGGTCGCGGTGTTGCCAGAGGAAAGCAGATGCTTCCGTATAAGCCGTATTGGGTACACCGGAGAGCATATAATGGTCAATCTCGTACATATCCAGCACCTGCTCCACGCAATGGCCGAACTCATGCACGGCGATGTTATATCCCTTATAATCCATACCTGACGCGGGTATACGTGTGCGCAAACGCGCTTCTTCCTTTCGCCCCAAAGACGGCCATGCATGACCGGAACCGCGGGCAGGTTCCACCACGATATGGCTTGCAATAGATTGCGCTTCCTTTGCATCAAAACCCATCTTCTGCAACAGACGCGGCATGTCTTTCTCAAACGCCTCTGCATCCGGATAGAGTACACGCGTGGTAGCGGTCAACGCATCCTCGTCCATCGAAGCACGGGCTTTGAACCCATCGAACCAGATATCGTACGGACGAAGGTCACGACCCAAACGAGCACGGATAACGTCCGCCACTTCTTTCACCTGCTCCGAACCCACCAAAGCGCGGAAGAGACTATCCAACTCCGCCGCAGGAAACTCCATTCCCTCTTCGAAATTACGGATGATACCTGTTGGCGCCGTCGGGCAGTATGGATCTTCTTCGAAATAGGCGTGCGCCACTTCCAGAATACGCTCATAACGCGTGTAGGGTTCCGGATTATTTGTGATTTGTGATTCTTGATTTTTGATTTGGTTGCAATAAGGATGCCAGAGGTATTCGCCGTTATTGATCACCGCTTGCGGGATGGTCTGGTTCACAATACGTTGCATCACCTTATAGATCATCTCTTGCTTCTCCTGTCCATCTTCAGCCGCATACTGCGCCTTGAGTTCGTCGCGCAGGTTCCAGTGACTCAACAGCACTTTATCTTCCGGCCAGAGTTGACGACCGTCTTCCGTACGCAGCGAACCCATGTAGATATTATAATCCGCGATATAATTCTCTGCATTCGCCATCGCCTGCGCCATGCGGGCTTTTGTAGCCGCCGGAACACGCGTGGTGAACACATCGCCCATACGAGCAAAAGCCCACTGCTGACGATTCCAATCCGCTCCCAAACGATTCTTCTGATCCAGCGTATAATGCGGGAAATTGAGGATGGTGATGAACGCCAGTTGGTTGGCGAACATATCATCGGAGAAATGCGCTAAGGGGCTATAAGCGGACATGATCCAATCGGGTGTCTGCGGTTCCGCCGCATTGGTGAGTTGGGTAGGACGGAGCAGTTCGACCGTCAACATATCGGCCGACTGGAAACAATTCTCCAGGATTCGGCTGAGCGACTCATACAGCGCTACCCTTTCGCTATCAGTAGCGCAGGTATATTCTTGCGCGAGTTGCTCGAAGTCCGTTTGCGAACCATCGATAGCGGTCCACAGCGCTTGGGCTTGTTGCACGCCGCAAGGGGCATCGGAGTTATTCACTTGCATAGGGGCTTGATCCGTGCGGGCACAGGCGCATAACAGCCCTACCGCACAAAGAATAAATATCGATTTTTTCATAGGAGTACTATCTCTATAAGAGCTCTATTCTTTACAGAAGTACGATCTCGACACGCCTATTCATCTGGCGATGTTCATCCGAGTCATTGGGCATAATCGGGTCGCGTTCTCCGCGTCCGCTGATCTCGATGCGTTCCGGCGCTATACCACGTTCTATCATCGCGCGTTTCACCTCCTCGCAACGTCCTTCAGAGAGAATCTGGTTCGAGCGATCGGAACCGATGTTATCGGTATGTCCGACAATGCGGATGCGCTGGTCCGGACGGGTTACCAGATATTCGTACAACTCGCGAAGTGCAGGTTCGGAAGTCTCTAAGATACGCGTCTTGCCGGTAGCGAAATAGATATTATGCAGCAGGAACGACTTGATCTCACGCGGCATCATCTTCACGCCTCGATAGAAAGTAAAGTCAGCAATGGTGTCATGGAAGGGGTAATAGGTAGGGGCCGTAGCCTCAATCGTATAGAACGGCACACGATCGTCGAGCAGGACAGCCAAGAGTGAACGCAAGGAATCGGAAGTCGTCTGCAGGATGCGTTGCTGCTGTGCATTATAGACGATGATATTTGCCGCAACCGGACGGGAAGTCATCGAATCAGTAACGGTAAACGTCAGACGCGTCTCGGGATAAAGGTAGAGACGTACCGTATCCTCATCTTCGCGATGGGTAAAGAAAACCGTGTCGGAATGGAAATAACCGGTGCGCGCTGCTGCAGCCCAGTATTTACCTTCCGGCAGACCTTTGGATACACGGGAACGTTTGACATCCGTCTCTTTGCTCAGACGCGGTTTTTTGGCAGGCAATGCATGGATATCCTGCACCGTGACATGGGCTTCCGGCAACGGATCACCTGTGCGCTTATCGAAGGAATAGACGTAGAGCAGCGGTTTACCCTCTTTGATGCGTTTGCGCTTCGCCTCGCGGTGTTTCTTCTCCGCCGCTTTGCGTCGTTTCTCAGCCGCCTTACGTCGCGCTGCATCGCGTTTGCGTTTCTCTGCCTCCCGTTTCTTCTGCGCCGCATCTTTCTTTCTCTGCGCACTCGTAGTCGCAGCAGGTTCAGGCGCAGCGTACAAGGGCTCTCCAACGATAGAGAGAACAAAGACCGAAAGCAGTATGAACCAAAGACGTCTCATTGTTTTTATAAGAACAGGAGGGTAGTCGCGGGACTATCCTCCTGTCGTGGTCCCACTTGGGCTTGAACCAAGGACCCCCTGATTATGAGTCAGGTGCTACTAACCAACTGAGCTATAGGACCAGGCCCCATTTAGGAGGGGATTCCTCAGGAAGGGGTTAGTACCTTCCTATTGTTATTTGCCGCTGCGAACGCTGTTGTAGAGGCGGAGACTTGCGTCCTTATAGATGCGGGTCTCTTCCTCCGTCAGTTCCGGAATAATCAACTCAGTACCCGGCTTCAACGCATTCGGGTTCTTGATACGATCCATGTTAGCGATGTAGATGTATACCCAGCAATAGGTGTTGTTGTAGTATTTACGTGCTAACTTAGACAGCGTCGTTGAATTATCCGTAACAACCGTTTCGCTTTCGCGTTGCTTGTATTCGTTTACTTTCACCGGACGCGCGGTCTCCGAGAGCGACAAGGTCTGAACCGGCGCTTGCGTTTGTTGCTCCGGACGACTATCATGTTTCTCATCCAGATCCGCTTTCATTCGCTCGAAGGTCTCTTTGTCGACGAGACGGATAGCGGCGCGGCGGTTCGGACCGTAAGCAGCTGTGCTACGACGACCAACTACCTTACCCAGACCCATTGCATAGAGGTGCTCCGGATCAATACCATGCTCAGCACGCAACTCATCCACTACGTTCTCCGCACGCTTGTCACCCAATGCATAGTTGAGCGAAGCCGAGCCGGTGTTATCGCAATAACCGGTAACGACAGCGTAGAGCTCATCATCCTCCTGCATTCGATCAGCCACTTGCTGGATAGTAACCAGGGCGCGATCGTTGAGGTTAGACTTGTTGTTATCGAAGTATACGTAATAGTAAATCGAGTTATCATGCTCCACCACGCTTGCCGTAGCCGTTTGTTGAATCGTCTCACGAATGATAACTGTATCATGACGGATAATGACTGTATCATGCGCCACTAACTTATCCTCCCAAGGACCGAAGTTGGAGATATTGCGCACGTGGGTCTTCGAAACGGCCATGAGCTTAAAGCGCATATTCAGCGTCACGTCTACGATACCATCGTTGTTCTTCGAAGCCACCGCATTCATACCCGAGTAACCACGACCATCGATATAGTCATTGATGAAATAGTTATAGGTAGCACGAACGCCGAGCGCCATGGTACGGTTGAGGTTGAACTCAAGACCCAAACCCGCCTGGAGATATAACTCGCCGTTATAACCCGTCATGCTCATCGGCGTCTGGCTAGCCGTATGACCACGTCCGTGGGCATCGTCATCCGGATAGTAAGTCTTTGACTTATACCATGCATAGCCACCACCAAGAATCGCATTAGCAGAGAAGATCTTCTTCTGCGCCTTCGGGAAGAACAGGTTCATAAAGTCCATCGAGACATACAAACCCGCCTTATGCATGTTACCGTTAAGCAGGGTATCCGCATTATCAAAACCAGGCTTACCGGTCACGGTATACATGTCATACATGTACGACAGACCAAGACCCCAAACCGGATTGAACGAATACTCAAGATCCAAACCCGCATTCGGAATGGCCACCGCGTGCTTCATCTCCGAATTAAAGTCACCATCGAAGTAGTTGAAGCCCACATGCGGCGTCAACGACCAATGCGAAAACTCACCCGCAGCATTCTTATTCTCCTCCACTTTATACGGGTGGGCACCCTTAACCTCCTGCTCCTGCGCCATTAACAAACCTGAGAGGCATAGGAATGATAATATAAATAATCCTTTTTTCATAAAAAGAGACTGTTTGTTTACAACAATCACAATTCAGGCCGCAAAATTACTACTTTTTTTTGACATATGCAAATATTTTGGCGAAAAAAAAGTTTTTTTACATCAAGTATTGCACATGTGGTTTTTTTTTTGTACTTTTGTGCCATATTTCAAGTGATTAATTAAATTTACTATTCATATGGATATTTTGGAACAAATGATCGCGCGTGCGAAGGCAAATCCGCAGCGCATTGTATTGCCGGAAGGCGATGAACCCCGTACGCTGGAAGCAGCGAATATTCTGCTTCGCGATAAGATCGCGCACATCATCCTGATCGGTGATCCGAAGAAGATCGGTCAGATGGCCGCAGAGAAGGGTTATGAGTTTATTCAAGAGGCCAAAATCGTAGATCCGTTGAACGATCCGAAGATGCCGGAATATGCAAACCTGCTCTTTGAGTTGCGTAAAGCAAAAGGCATGACGGAGGAGGAGGCGAAGAAGAAAGCGCAAGATCCTTTGTACTTGGGTTGCTTGATGATCAAGGCCGGCGATGCGGACGGCGAGTTAGCCGGTGCGCGTGGTACGACAGCGGACACGATTCGTCCTGCTTTCCAGATTCTGAAGACTCGTCCCGGATGCTCGATTGTAAGCGGTGCATTCTTGATGTTCACTCCGGCTAAACAGCTGGGCGAAAACGGTTTCCTGCTCTTCGCAGATTGCGCTGTAAACCCGAATCCGGATGCCAAACAATTAGCGGAGATCGCTGTTTCGACAGCCGAGACTGCACGCGCTATTGCGGGCATCGAGCCGCGCGTAGCGATGTTGAGTTTCAGCACGAAGGGAAGTGCAAAACACGAGTTGGTAGATAAGGTAGCCGAGGCTACAAAACTGGCGAAAGAGATGGCTCCGGATGTACAGATTGACGGTGAGTTACAGGCTGATGCAGCGCTCATCGAGAGCGTAGCCAAGACCAAAGCGCCGGGTAGTCCGGTTGCCGGTAAAGCAAACGTATTGGTCTTCCCGGACCTGCAAGCCGGTAATATCGGATACAAACTCGTAGAGCGTTTCTCGGGTGCCGATGCAGTAGGACCGATTCTGCAGGGTATCGCAGCACCGGTAAATGACCTGAGCCGTGGCTGCAAAGTACAAGACATCGTGCAGATGGTAGTTATCACAGCGAATCAAGCAATTCGCTAAGCTGAAAGTTGAAAGTTTAAAGTTTAAAGTAGAAAGTTTAAAGTTACAATATCATGAAAATCTTAGTTTTAAACTGCGGAAGTAGCAGTATCAAGTACAAGCTCTTTGAGATGGAGAGCAAGAAAGTAATGGCACAAGGCGGAATCGAGAAGATCGGTTTGCCGGACTCGTTCCTGTTGGTTAAACTGCCCAACGGCGAGAAGGTGAAATTCGAGAAACCGATGCCTGAACATACCGTGGGTATTGAATTGATTTTGGAGAAACTGGTGGATCCGGAGATTGGTTGCATCAAAGATCTCAAGGAGATCAACGCCGTAGGTCACCGCGTAGTGCATGGTGGCGAGAAGTTCAACAAATCCGTGCTCATTACTCCGGAGGTAAAGGCCGAGATCATCAAGTGCGTGGACTTGGCTCCGCTGCATAACCCCGCTAACCTGAAGGGTATCGATGCGATTGAGAAGATCTTACCGAGCGTTCCGCAAGTAGCTGTCTTCGACACCGCTTTCCATCAGACGATGCCGGATTACGCATACATGTACGCCATTCCGTACGAGCTCTACGAGAAATATGCCATCCGTCGTTACGGTTTCCACGGAACCAGTCACCGTTACGTAAGCGCTCGCGTTTGCGAGTTCCTGGGCGTTGATCCGAAGAAGCAGAAGATCGTTACCGCTCATATCGGAGGTGGTGGCAGTTGCGCCGCTATATTGAACGGCCAATGCGTAGACACCAGTATGGGTCTGACGCCTGTGGAAGGTCTGGTAATGGGTACACGTGCCGGTGACCTCGACTTGGGTGCTGCTACCTTTATCATGGATAAAGAGCACCTGAACACAGCGCAGTTTAACGAACTCGTGAATAAGAAATCCGGTTTGCTCGGCGTAAGCGGTGTATCGAGTGACTGCCGTGATATCGAGGCAGCTATCAAAGCCGGCAACAAACGGGCTGATTTGGCACGTAAGATGTTTATCTATCGCACCGTGAAATATATCGGCGCATACGCAGCAGCCATGAACGGTTTGGATATTCTGGTCTTCACAGCCGGTATTGGCGAGAACGATCCGTATATCCGCGCGCAAATCATGAAGGGACTCAGCTTCCTCGGCATCGAGGTGGATGAAGAGGCCAACAACGTACGCGGCGAAGAGCGTATCATCTCTACCCCGAATTCAAAGGTAAAAGTATGCCTCATCCCGACGGACGAAGAACTGATGATCGCTTCGGACACCGAAGCGCTGATCTAAGATTTTGAGATTATAGATTTGATATTTCGTATTTAATGAGCAAAACTATTATCTATCAGCTCTTCCCTCGTTATTTTGCGAATTACAACGAGACACGTGCGTATAACGGAAGCAAAGAAGAGAACGGCTGTGGACGATTTGCGGATATCAACGAGCGTGCGCTCAAGTCGATTGTAGACCTGGGTGCTACGCATGTTTGGTACACCGGCGTCATCCGCCATGCGACAGCGCAGTATAACAACCCTGCGATCACCAAAGGCAAAGCCGGTTCTCCCTATGCAATCACCGATTATTACGACGTGGATCCGGATCTGGCGAAGAACGAGAGCAAACGAATGCAGGAATTCGAGGCGCTGGTTAAACGCACACATGAAGCCGGTTTGGGTGTACTGATTGATTTTGTGCCGAACCATGTAGCGCGTGAGTATAAGAGCGTCTGCAAACCCGCGGGCGTAGAAGACTTGGGCGAGAACGATCATCCCGAATGGGCTTTCTCTCCGCTCAATAACTTTTACTATCTCCCGGGAGAGCGCTTCACGATGGACAAAGACCTGCAAGGCTACGAAGAGTTTCCGGCAAAAGTAACCGGTAACGACTGCTTCACGAGTCACCCGAGCGAGAACGATTGGTACGAAACGGTCAAACTGAACTACGGCGTCTTCTATCAAGGTGGCCGAGAGAAGCAGTTTGATCCGATTCCGTCCACTTGGACCAAGATGCGCGATATCTTGCTCTTCTGGGCCGATAAAGGCATTGACGGCGTACGCGTTGATATGGCCGAGATGGTTCCTGTGGAGTTCTTCCAATGGGCGATTGCGGCAGTGAAGAAGAAACATAAGAAATTCCTCTTCATCGGCGAATGTTACGATCCGAACCAATATGACAGTTACCTGGCGGCTGGTTTCGATTACCTATATGACAAGGTAGGTATGTACGATTACCTGCGCGGCGTAACGAGCAAGGGTTGGCCCGCATCCGGTATTACCTCGCAGTGGATGCAACATGGCGAAGAGCGACTGAACCATATGTTGTATTTCCTCGAGAACCATGACGAGCAACGTATCGCCAGCGGATTCTTCTGCGGTAGCGGACGATGCGCCGAACCGGCGATGATCGTAGCTACGATGCTGAACCAATGTCCGGTCATGATCTATTCGGGTCAGGAACTGGGTGAGCGAGGCATGGATATGGAGGGCTTCAGCGGCATCGACGGACGATCGACGATCTTCGATTATTGGGGACTGAAGAGCATTCAGGCATGGGCGAACAAAGGTAAGTTCGACGGCGCTAAGATGAACGAGGCGCAACAGGAGTTACACGAGTTCTATAGCCGATTACTCACGATCGCACGAGACGACAAAGCCGTTCAGAAAGGTAAGATGTACGATATCACCTATGCGCAGGGAGAGGGATTTGACAAACAGCAGCATTTCGCCTTCCTTCGTTATATCAAGGGTGAGACACTGTTAGTGGTTGTGAATTTCCACGACCGCGAACAGCAGATGCGCGTACAGATTCCAAACGATGCGTTTGTATATCTGGACCTGGAAGGCAAGACGAACGCTACCGGCAAAGACCTGCTTTTCGGAAAGACATACAACTTGGATTTCGTTCCTGATGGCGTATTGGACATTGTGCTTCCGGCTTGGAAGGGAGTTATTCTGAAAATCAAGTAGATTTGGAACTGTTTAAGGACATAATGCGTTTGGTTCGGTGGAGCAACCTGTTGTTTCTCGGCGCCTTGGTATGGGTGATGGAGAAATGGGTAGCTGTGCCGATACTCAATGCGGCGGCTTATGGCGAACAGATGCCGTGGTATATCTTGCTATTGCTGGAGATTGCGGTGATCCTGATTGCGGCAGGAGGCTATGTGATCAATGATTACTTTGATGTAAAGATTGACCGTATCAACCGTCCGGATGCCGTGATCGTGACGCGAACGATCAGTAAGCCCGCAGCGATGCGGCTGAGTATCTGCCTCAGCGCTGCAGGCGCTGCGTGCGGTATTCTTGAAGCCATTCTGCTGCGCAGTATGACGATTGGAATCCTCTTCGTCATCGTGCCCGGATTGCTATGGTTCTACTCGAGCAGTTACAAACGTCTCTTTATGATCGGCAACCTGACGATAGCTCTCTTGGCGGCCGTAACGCCAATGCTCGTAGCGATGACCAATGTAGCGATACTGCAACTGCGTTTCGAGACCATCCTACCCTATATCTCGCTTCCGCACGACCTATATGCCTGGTTAGGCGGATTTGCACTCTTTGCTTTCCTTCTCACCTGGATTCGCGAGATCATCAAAGATATGCAGGATCAGATGGGAGATCGGGAATTGGAATGCCACTCGATGCCGGTAGTATGGGGCGATTTATGGACCAAAGTGTTCGTTACTGCTCTCATCGTTCTGACCTTAGCTATCATCGGCCATATCTGGTATCACCTGCTTCCCTTCCCTATCGGTTGGACCAGCCTCAGCACGCGTTATATCGCTTTAGGTATTGTCGTTCCGCTGCTGAGTGCAATCTGGCTGCTATGGTCGGCAAAGATCCCCAGCGACTACAAGAGTTGCCAGCAAGTGATTAAATTCGCGATGCTGATCGGAATGCTTTATGGCTACGTGATTATGAGACTATACGTATAACGTATAGCGCCTATAGAAAGAAAAATCGAGACATTAGACGATGCCTCGATTTTTTAATTCCCGATAAACGAGATGGACTGGGAAGCCCATAACGTTGAAATACGAGCCGTGCATGGACGTGCAGGCGATATAGCCGATCCACTCTTGTACGCCATAGGAACCCGCTTTATCGAAGGGTTTATAACGAGTTACATAGTGCGCAATCTCTTCTTCAGAGAGATCCCCGAATGTCACATCCGTGCAATCGACAATCGTCTTCAAATCTCTTCCTCTCTGCGCAAAAGTAACGGCGGTATATACCTGGTGCGTCTTATTACGCAGCGCCTGCAGCATCTCAACAGCCTCGGCTTCATCATGCGGTTTACCTAACATCCGCCCCTCTAACCAAACAATGGTGTCGGCAGTGATGAGCAATTGATTCTCCTTCAACGCCGCCTCGTATGCATGCGCTTTCGCGCGCGAGATATAATAAGGTATATCGCCGGCCTGCAGGTCCGCAGGATAGGTCTCATCGGCATCAATAGAGATAGCCGTAAATGGCAGGTCTAAACCTGCCATTAGCTCTCGTCTGCGAGGAGATTGACTGCCTAAGATGATTTCCATTAGAATAAATCGAGTTGTGTATCAGCGGGTTTTTCGAAGGTCATCTTGACGCCCTCTACTTCGATGGACTGATCAGAAGATTCCGATGCCTCAGTCTCTTCCGTAGTTTCTTCCGTATCCGTCTCCGGCTCTTCTATACCCTCTTCCTCTTCCGGTTCTTCAATCACCGGTTCGGGCGTGATATCTTCAATAGAAGCTACCTCAAGCGTCGTCACGCGTTTACCCTTTGCCTTCGCCGATTTCTCATCGATAAAATCCGCCATGAGGATCTCAATCGGTTCATGCTTCTCGTCCGCGAAGGTGATACGGAAAGTAGCGTCCTCCCGATCAGAGAGTACAGCGATGCGGGAGTCTTTATCATCGCCTAACATCGATTGCACTTTCGCATTGGCATCATCGAGTTTGAAGCGTTTGCCGTAGTAGTATTTCAGCTCGCCATTCCATTGGATAAGCGACCATACTTTCTCGGCATCCAACTTCTCAATACGCCAGATATTATCTTCGAAATGGGCAGTAAGGTCGAACGAAGTGGTATAATAAGTACCATCGTTATTGATGACAAGGATACGATCTTCATCCCAGAACTCACCCAGATAGATACCATGCTCGTCATAGTTGACACGCAGCACGTCGGCATCGAACCAAACCTTACGTCCGCCCAACGTAGAATGACCTTTCTGCTTCAAAGTGATATTCTTCACGTCGAACTTCGTCAACACGTTTCCACGCGCCGTACGCGATTTGACGGCCAGTTCGGAAAGATCCTTGCAAACCTCCAGTTTCTTCAGATGCAACTGCGGCTTGAGTACCACGCGAATCACTTCCGCTTCTCCGTTGGGGTTCGCCGTGAAGTACACAATCTTCGAACCCGGTTTTCCTTGCGTGAGATCGTATTCTTTATCTTTCGCCACACCGGTGACGTTGAAGCGCTTCATGAAATACGTGCCCTTCTTACCATCGCGATAAACGACGTTATACACCGTTCGTTCGTCGCCACGCTGGAAGACAGCAATATGAAGAATATCGGTTCCGACGAACAGTTTCTCCGCCACCTTCATCACCTTGTATTTACCGTCCTTGTGGAAGACAATGATATCATCGATATCGGAGCAGTTGAAGAGGAACTCGTCTTTCTTGAGACCCGTTCCCACGAAGCCTTCCTCGCGGTTAATATAGAGTTTCTCGTTGTTCTCTACGACGGCTTTGACATTGATCGCGCCGAAGTTACGCACCTCCGTACGACGCGGATATGCCTCGCCGTATTTCTTCTTCAGCATCTCGAACCAAGCGATGGTATAGTCCGTCAGATGGTTGAGGTTCTTCTCGCAAGCTTTGATCTTCTTCTCGAGATCCTTCATTAGTTCGTCCGCTTTCTTGGAGTCGAACTTGGTGATACGGATCATTCGGATCTCGAAGAGTTTTTCAATATCCTCGGTGCGTACCTCGCGGATGAGTTGGGGCTTAAACGGCGTGAGGGCTTCATCCACGTACTCGATGAGTTTCTCTTTAGAAGTGGCGTTTTCGTATCCCTCTTGCTTATAAATACGATTCTCAATGAAAATCTTCTCCAGCGAGGTATAGAAATATTTCTCTTCCAGTTCGCCTTTCTCGATCTCCAATTCCCATTTAAGCAGGGCTTTGGTGTTATCGGTAGAGAGGCGGAGGAGATTGCTGACCGAAGTGAAGATCGGTTTCTTATTCTCCACCACGCAGCAGTTGGGACTGATGTTCACTTCGCAATCGGTGAACGCATAGAGGGCGTCGATGGCTTTGTCGGACGACGAACCGGGTGCCAGTTGCACCACAATACGCGCCTGATCAGCCGTAAAGTCATCAATCTTACGAATCTTAATCTTTCCCTTTTGGTTCGCCTTAAGAATAGTCTCGATGATTTTCGAAGTGGTAGTTCCGAACGGAATCTCGGTGATGATAAGCGTCTTGTTGTCGTCCGCCTTTTGAATACGAGCACGAATCTTCACCGAACCGCCCCGTTCACCATCGTTATACTTCGTTACGTCGATCACGCCGCCCGTCGGGAAATCCGGGAAGAGCTGGAACTCTTCATTGCGCAGGTACGCCAAAGAAGCATCGCAAAGCTCATTGAAGTTATGCGGCAGAATCTTCGAGTTCAAACCGACCGCGATACCTTCTACACCTTGCGCCAGCAGCAGCGGGAACTTAATCGGCAGGTGAATCGGCTCGTTTTTACGTCCGTCGTAGGACTTCATCCACTCGGTCGTCTTCGCATTAAAGACCGTCTCCAGCGCAAACTTAGAGAGGCGCGCCTCGATATAACGAGGAGCTGCAGCGCCATCCCCCGTAAGGATGTTTCCCCAGTTACCCTGGCAATCAATCAGCAGATCTTTCTGCCCCAATTGGACGAGTGCATCGCCGATAGAAGCATCGCCGTGAGGGTGGTATTGCATTGTCTGGCCGACGATATTGGCAACCTTGTTGTACTTACCGTCGTCCACCGTCTTCATGGCATGCAAAATACGACGCTGCACAGGCTTGAGACCATCCTCAATAGCCGGCACAGCGCGCTCGAGTATCACATACGAAGCATAATCCAGGAACCAGTCCTGGTACATGCCCGTCAAATGATACTTCACACCGCCACTAAATCCACCCTGAGCAGACATCGATTAACGCAGGGCTTTGTTGATAAAGATAAAAGCGAGAATGCCGCTTACCTCGAGCACCATGCTAGCAATCAGAAGGCCGTTCACAGGGCAAGCGTATCTATATACAATAAGGCATACCACGCCCAAAAGCAGGAGTACAACTCCCAGATACTTCAGAAAATCATTCATAAAAAACGCGTTTTTTTAATTGCGGGTGCAAAGGTACAAAAAAATTTGCATTTATGCAAATAAAAATGCATTTTTTACTCGTTTAAGGTTTAAAGAGTGGTGATTAGCGCGAAGAAAAGCGGTAAATGCCGCCGGGAAGAGAGCGAACAAGGCCTTGGAGTTCCAAGAGCATCAAATCGGACGAGACGTCGCTATAAGGCAACTCCAATTCCATAACGAGGAGGTTGATATGCATACCTTCTTCCGCCTCTTGGAGTTTGGTAAGAATGGTTTGTTGGGTAGGCGTCAGATCGTCCATCAAACCTATCAGTTGGGTTTGAACGGGCTGCGAGACTTCGGTGCGTGTCTTCCATCCCATCGCCGCAATCAGGTCTTCCGCGCCATCAATAAGTTGCGCTTTATGACGATTAATCAATTGGTTGCAACCCAACGAAGAAGGATCAGACGGTCTGCCGGGAAAAGCGAACAGATCACGACTATAATCCGCCGCCATCTGCGCCGTAATCAGACTACCGCCTCGTTCACGCGACTCTACCACCACCACGGCATCCGCCAATCCGGCTACAATCCGATTACGCTGTACAAAATATGCCGCGATGGGTTCCGTTTCCGAAGGAAACTCAGTCAGCAAACCGCCATGTTCCAACGAAGCAACAGCCTCCGGACGATGATTATAGGGGTAGATGCGATCCAGTCCATGCGCCGGAACGATAATCGTAGGTATGCCCTCTTTGATTGCCGTACGATGCGCCGTGATATCAATCCCATAGGCTCCGCCGCTCACGATCGTGACGGACTCCAATCGATCATGCAGATCATGCACCAATCGCTGGGTGAGTTCCACACCTCGTTCCGTAGGACGACGTGTACCGACGATAGAAACGATATGCCCGTCAGACGGCCGCACATTGCCTTTGGAGTACAGCAGCACAGGTCGATCCGGGCACTGCCTCAGGCGATAGGGATATGCCTCATCGGCCAAAGTCCAGATACGAATACCATGCGCTTCGGCCCATTCCATTTCCCGCTCCGCACGCTCCCAACTGCTCTGCATATTGGGTTCATCCAGATGTTTCCATGCTTCCTCAGCAGAACCGTAATGATCCAGCAACGCGAGGTTCTTTCGCAAACGGGTGCGATAAAGAAACGACAGGGCAATATCGTATAACGGGGCACTCAACGGGAAGGGGTTGTTTTTTGCTTTTTCTTCGTCAGGAAATGGCGAATTAAGACGAGGACGAGACAGATGACAAGTCCGCCCAGCGCCCCGATAGCGTCGGCATATACATCTGCCATCTCGCCTGTTCGGGTGAGGGTACAAAAGCGCTGCAGCATCTCCATCAGAACGCCGTATGCCGTCACGCAAGCCCAGACCGTGCAATAGGTAAGAAGGAGGAGTTTACGCTTGCAAAGGTGCACCTGGATCGGCGCTAACCAGACGACAGCCAGACACATGTACATCAGCCCATGGACAATCTTATCATCCGCCGCTATCGAAGGAGGCAGTTGCGGATTCTCCCATAGACTGAGTAAAGCAATGCCTGCTGTCACCAAGACAGCAGGCATGAAAGATATGATCGTTTTTTTAGTCACGGTCAGAGAGATGAATCTTAATTCCGTAACATAAATCGCCTGCATCACCCAAACCGGGAACGATATATTTCTTCTCGTTCAAAACCGGGTCAACCGCAGCGCACCACAAGGTCACATCCGGACTATCGTTGAGCGACTTACGCAGCGTCTCGATCGCTTGCGGCGTACCGATCGCGGAGCATAAATGCGTGTGTTTGGGTTTGCCATGACGAAGCAAAGCAAGATAACCCACCTCCATCGACATACCGGTAGCTAACATCGGGTCGGCAATAATCAGCGTCTTGCCTTCAATAGAAGGAGCTGCCATATACTCCGCCACAATCTCCAGTTTTCCCTCTTTATTAACGCGGCGATAAGCACTCAAGAAAGCGTTCTCGGCGCGATCGAAGATATTGAGGAACCCTTGATGCAAGGGCAGACCTGCACGCAAGACAGTAGCTAACACCAATTGATCGCTGATCGTATTGACTGTAGTGGTAGCCAGCGGAGTCTGCACTTCTGTGGGCTGATAGTTCAGCGCCTTGCTGACTTCGATAGCCATATACTCGCCGATACGCTCAATGTTTCTACGGAAACGAAGCGGATCCGATTGGATATTCACATCGCGTATCTCGCGAAGGAATTGATTGAGCACACTGTTTTGCTCAGATAAATTAACTACTCTCATAAAGGTATGTTGTTATGGATTTTTACTGGAGTCCTTTTGCCGCTTTCTTCTCAGCCTTTACCGTGGTCATGCGGGTCTTGAGTTCCGTCTCAATCTGAACCAAAGAAGCCGTTTTCTGGGTAATCTCCTGCTGGAAGTTCTGCAACTGACCTTGCGTGGTCTGAACATATGTCTCCAGATCGGTGATAGCACGCTGACGATCAGCCACTTCACGCAGCGAGTAACTCAACTCTTTCTGCTCGTTCTCCAAGAACAGGTTATAGCTATCGCGTGTGTCTTGGTTCAGATCTTTTTGCTTGGCAAACGACTTCTGCTGTTTGTCTACCGTCTTCTGCATTGCTTTCAACTCTGCTTCCTCTTTGCTATAGAGTTTCTTCATCGCAGCAGTCATCTTCGAAGCCACTTTCAACGAATTAGCCAACTCTTTCGCATGATTCTGCTCGGCCTTAATCTCCTTTTTTACCAGCGCAACTGCATCCAATTGCTTCTGAACATTCTGCTCGAGTACCTCCAGCGAAGCACGATACATCGTCGGCTCGGCGCTATACAGCGTACGAAGAGAATCCAAGTTAAAGTTACCCAACTCGATGGTCAATGGATTAACTGTCTGGGCTGAAACAGCCAAACTCATCACCAAAAATGCAAGTACAAAACCTTTTTTCATATCAATAAGAATTAAAAAACGGTGCAAAGTTACACATTTTTTTGCATATTTCAAAATTTTTCTATATCTTTGCATGTTTTTTATTAAAATGAAGTATGGAGAACGACTTCGGTCAGGGTTCCGGGAACCCGAAATCATTCATTTATAAGGATAGTACGATTGCTTTTGTGACCGCGGCTGTACAGGCTTGTCTGCTGATGGAGAAATGCAGCGAATACGAGGTAGAGGAATGGCGTGAACAGATGTTACGCCTATTGCCTGTGCTGTATCTGCGGACGCGCCTGGTAGAGCAGGAAGAACCGATGCTGGACGAAGAGCCGCAGCGGTTTGTGACGGAGGAGGATTATAACTACGCGTTGGCAGGTATTCGTAACCTATTGGGCCAAGACGATGCCTATCTGGATGTGTTTGTAGATCGGGGTATTTATACCGACGAAGTGCAGACGGCTTATATCTCCGAAGGACTGGCCGATATCTATCAGGAATTAAAAGACATGGCGGCGGCTTTCCAAACCGGGCAAGAATCCATTATGCATGATGCGGTGATCGCCTGTCGCACTGGGTTTGAAGAGCACTGGGGACAGAAACTGCTGGCTGTTCTCCGCGCGCTGCACGCGCTAGCGCATAACGAATCAGACAACTTCTAATTGTTAAGACCTTGCTACCCAATCACTACCCGCATAGAATCAGTAAGGAGCTGCTGCAGTGGATGCCGTTAGCAGCGTTTGAAGGCGAAGTCATCGTGGTGGATAAACCGGAGATGGTAGCCGATGCGGTGGCTTATCTGCGTTCGCAAAGAGTGATCGGAGTTGATACGGAGGCTCGTCCTAGTTTTCAGCGAGGCACACACTACCCTACAGCGCTGGTACAGATTGCTACGCACGAGCGCTGTTATCTTTTCCGACTCACGCACGTAGGCTTGCCGCAGGAGTTAGCCGACATCTTCGCTAATCCGAAGATCTGCAAGGTCGGTCTCGCTTTCCGCGATGACATCAACGGTCTGAGGCGAAGACGTAATTTCACGCCGACTAACTGCGTAGATATCCAAGCGATGGTTGCCCAATACGGTATTCTGGATCTGGGACTACAGAAGATCTTCGCGATCTGCTTTGGTAAGAAGATATCGAAAACGCAGCAGTTAACCAATTGGGAGAACAGTCATCTCACGCCCGAACAGGCGCGCTATGCCTCCACGGATGCATGGGCTACGCTCCTGATTTACGAAGATCTGCTGGAGCATGAGCCACTTCCCATGAAAGAGGTGCAAGCGCTGATGCGCGAAGACAAAGAACGGATGATCGAACATCAGCAGCAGATTCAGGACCAGCGGCTTATTGAACAGGGCATTGAACCGCCGCCTCATATGACGCCCGAAGAGCGCGAGGCACACCAGGCCGAAAAACGCCGTGAGGCGCGCAAACGCAAACGCCATCGTCAGGCGGAGCGGAAAAGGCAGGCCGCGAATAGCGAAAAGAAATCAACGAACCAACAATAATCTTATGAAACGAATCTTACTTATTTGGTGCGCTGTACTTTGTACACTGTACTCTTTCGGCGAACTCAAGTACGTCTTCTATTTCATTGGAGACGGGATGGGTAGCAATCAGGTGTTAGGCGCAGAGATGTATCGTTCGGCATTGCAGGGCCAACCGCTCGGGCGTGTACAGACGCTCATGACGACTTTCCCGTATTCGGGTAGCGCTTCTTCGTATTCGAAGAGCAATGGTATCACAGACTCTGCTGCCGCAGGTACGTGTCTGGCGACCGGAAAAAAGACCAAAAACGGTATGCTGGGTCTGGATCAGGACTCCGCTTTTATCCCTACGATCGCAGAGGAACTGAAGGCGCAGGGATGGGGAATCGGCATCATGACGACGGTTGCTATCGACCATGCTACGCCGGCTGCCTTCTACGCGCACGTGCCCAAGCGCAATAAATATTATAGAATAGGAGAGCAATTGATTGAGAGTAAGTTCGATTTCTTCGGCGGGGCAGGATTCCATCATCCGCAAGGCAAACACGACGACAAGAAGGTGAACCTCTACCGGGCAGCAGAAAAGCAAGGTTACGTGATTGCACATGGGTACGAAGAAGCCGTCAGTCTTCAGAAGTCAGATATCAGTAAGATGATTCTGGTTCAGAAAGACGATGACCAGGGAGCCAAGCACGGCGATAACTTACGCCAGGCCATTGACCGGAAAGCAGGCGACCTGACCTTAAAACAGATTGTCAGTACGGCCATCCCGTTTCTGAACTCCCGTTATGACCGATTCTTTATGATGGTAGAAGGCGGAATGATCGACTATGCTTGCCATGGCGACGATGCGGCTACAGCGTTCGGCGAAGTATGGGATATGGACGAAGCGATGCGCGTGGCATACGATTTCTATCTGGCGCATCCGGACGAGACACTGATTGTAGTAACGGCTGACCATGAAACGGGCGGAATGGCATTGGGCAACAGCGACTACACCTTGCATCTCGATTTGCTGCATAACCAGAAGTGTTCCCAATGGATCATCAGCGACCTTTTCTCGCAACTATTCAAAGACAACAAGAAACCCACTTGGGAGCAGGTACAGACCATCTACCGCGAGCAGTTAGGTTTCTGGGAGTCCGTAGAGATCACAAGCGACGAAGAGAAGGAACTGAAAGCGCTTTATAAAGCAGCCTGTGCCAAGAAGACCAAAGACACCAAAACGATGTATAAAAGCATCAACAAACTGGGAGAAGCCGGAGTGGCATTGCTCAATAAGAAAGCCCATGTCGGTTGGACTACCTTCGCGCATACTGCGCACTCCGTTCCGATCTTCTCTACCGGCGTGAATGCAGCGCTCTTCTCCGGATGGCACGATAATACGGAGATCGCTCCGCTGATATTGAAAGCGATTAAGGAGTGACAGAATGAAAGAGTGAAAGAAAAAGAGGGGCGCCGAAGCGTCCCTCTCTTTCGTATTCACTATTCCATCTATTCAACCAGAATTCCTAGTGCATTATAGGTCTTCTCGCCCTTGATGATCAGGATCTGACCATTGCGGAGCACTTTGATTGCCTGAACACCATCGTTGGTGATGTTGATATCCACCGTGCTGGTCGGGACCACATACAGGCATCCTGCGAACCAATCTTCGCCGCCTTGGTAATCCGGACGGAAATAGATGGTAGTAGCACCTGCGTGGTTGGCATCTACACCGTAGTTATCTCCCTCGGCGGGGAACCATGTAGTAATTACATCGTCCGCTACATAAACCACTTTCAGCGAGTCTTCAACAGCCAGCGTAATGTTCAACTGATATTCTTTGTCGTTTTCGGGATTTACAGCAAACAACTTCGCTGCGGACAGGTCTTCAACAGACCAAGCATCCACGCCGCTGAACTTACCTACGAGATAGTAACCGTCTGCCAATTTCGGTTCCGGTTTATCCGGGAAGGTAATTCCGATGGAGTCGTTAGCAAACGTCCAAGTGAACAAGTACTTACCCGCTACATCGGCCGTAACTTTCAAGTTCTCGGTCGCTTCGTCTACGACTCCTGCTACGCCCGGCCATGTACGATGCAGACCATAAGGCTCACCTCCGTTCGCCTTGGTGATCCACTTGCCATCCTTGATGAGTTTAAATTCATAATCACCCTTCTCAAGCGACACCTCATAGGTAGCGGTCAACGAGTCTGCTGCGAGTACCATGTTATTTACAATCCAGTTCTCGCCTTCCATATCCCACTGACCTGCGATCTGCATTACCGGGAACGGTTTGATATACTTACCAACTACCGTTGCAACCAATGTACTATCTTCCGGATTGAAGCTGAAGTATGCTGTGTCTTTTTCCGCAACACCAGCAATCTCGGCAAAGTACTTACCGTTACCTTCTGCTGCACTATGAATATTCATACCGCCGCCATAGTAAACGATTGTGTCGGTCAGCCACTTGCCTTCCTTCTCGGTCAGCAACTTCCAGTTCCACTCACCGGCCTTGTCAGCGTATTTCGCATAGTACTTCGTATCCGGTTTCGGGATTACAACGCTTACTATCAGCTGATCTTCCTTGATAACCAAGGTTACAGGATAATCACCTTCTTTCGTCGTCTGCAGGCCAACATTCTTTTGGTTCTTTTCGCCTTCTGACTTATAGATATACCAACCGGTACTATTGCCATACTCCATCGTAACATCGCCATCGAGACCATACCAAGCAGTATCCGTTCCTTGTACGCGCACAATCTTATAGAGATAGAGGCTGTCTGCTTTGAGGTTCAACGCCACACCGAGGCTGTCGGTCTTCTCCTCCAACGGAAGGAGTTCAACCATCTCGTCTTTCCAGTTAGTCATCGTACCTGCCACGTAGTAATGGATAGCAGGAGCAACATACTTGCTGATGAGCGATACGTTCAGCGTCGTGTCAACCGGATTGAAGCTGAACTGAACGGTGTCAAGTTCGGCAATCTCATCACCTGCGATCGGACGTACACCTTCTTCCTCAACGGTGTTACTGAAGAACATGTTACCTTCATCGGATGCCTTCACATTGATATTAACGCCAATACCCGCATATACAATCGTGTCGGTCAGCCACTTGCCTTCCTTCTCGATCAACTGTGCCCACTCCCAGTTCGGTGCGTATTTAGCATAGTAACGAGCCGGGATGGTAACGCTTACCTCCAGATGGTCTTCTTTTACTTTCAGTACGAACGGATAAACCGCTTCTTTCGTCGTCTGCAGGCCAACATTCTTTTGGTTCTTTTCGCCTTCTGACTTATAGATATACCAACCGGTACTGTTGCCATACTCCATCGTAGCCTCTCCATCGAGACCATACCAAGCAGTATCCGTTCCTTGTACGCGTACAATCTTATAGAGATAGAGGCTGTCTGCTTTCAGATTGAGCGCCACGCCGAGGCTGTCGGTCTTCTCCTCCAACGGAAGGAGTTCAACCATCTCGTCTTTCCAGTTAGTCATCGTACCAGCAATGAAATAATGAGGAATCTCAACAACGAAGTTACCTACCAATTTGAAGACTGGAGTCTCGCCGTCTTTGTATATAACCTGAACATCACCTGCCTCGTTCAACTTGAAGCCGATGTTGTGGTCATTGCTGATATCCTTCAAACCTGGGGTCTTCTCCGTCAACTCATTGTAACCCTTTATGTTGTTTTCGCCTACCCATGTGCCGTTCAGCGTCAGTTTCAAGATATACTCCTGACCGGCTTTCAGGTTCTTCAACGTGAATGTATCGGTCTCCGACTTAATTGCATCGGGATTCCATGCCTTACCCGGAGCACCGGCATCGGTTACCAACGCAGAGTCACCTGTGATATAGAATTTCGCAGGAATGACTGGTTCTCCATGCTTCGACCAAGTACCGTTACACTCGCTTCCCGTACCGCCGGAAGTTACCGTAAACCAGTCATTGTCATTCGTTGGAGCGGTCAGATCTACCGTCTGACTCCATTTATTAGAATCCCAAGCCGGAGCTGTCGCTTCACTATTAAAACGGACAAAGATCAACTTGTCATAACCCGCAGGAATAGTTCCAATATAGGTATTGCCCTCTTCGGGAACGGCCGTCATGAACTCCGACCATCCGTTCTGAGTGTTATCGGAACTCTTAAAATAGTAGATTGCATACTTCGCAGGCCAACCAGCCCAGTCCGAACTCAACGTCAGATAATACGTCTTCGTAGTAGAAGCCTCTGCCTCTTCGTAAGTTACTACAACTGACTTTACATACAAAGCCTTTTTCGCAGAAGCTGCTTTAGCAAGACGCACTACGATTTCGCCACTGGCACTACCCTCAAAGGTGTAGTCTGTTGCGGAAGCTGAAACTGCTGCAGTAGTCTCGCTCTCACATGTGAACGCATCCTCGCCCACAGTGACAGAAACACTTGCAGAAACGCCAGATGCAGCACTTGCGTTTACGACCACACTTGTAATCGTACCTGCAATGTCGCTGGTCGAGAGTTGAATGTAACCTACAGCAGCACTACCCGTACCATAGTGGATACCTTTGGTAGCATCGTAGGCAGACTCCGTGCCATCGGAAGTAATTGTCCATGCTGCTTCATCATCGGCTGTTCCTGTACCGCCACATGCAGCTGTAAACGTCAAAGTTGACGTTGACGGAGTTGCAAATAATACTCCGGCAAACAGCACAGCCATCAAAATAGAAAAGATTTTTTTCATGATAGAAAAGATTTTTGGTTAATTATTCCGTTAATTATGTTGAGTTATACTCATTTTGCGCCGCAAATTTACAACAAAAAATGCACATATGCAAACATTCGCACATTTTTTTTAAAATAAAATGAAATTTTATTCATTTTGCGTAGATAAATCAACTTCTTTGCTTTCGACAAGCAATCACTATTGTCTTTGCTATTTGTGGGATGATTATCCTGTATTTCATTGCGCATTCATGTGTCATTTACGTTACCACATAGTGACCACTAAATAACGTCATTTCCCCATACAACAAAAAACAGCAAACCCACCGGAATGGTGGGCTTGCGATGATTTTCTTTTACGGCGCTACGCGATTGATGTCGCGTGGGAACATCGAACATTCTTTGACGTTGGCGATGCCTAAGAAACATGCCGTGATACGCTCCAGACCGATAGCAAAACCACCGTGAGGAGGCATGCCGTTCTTGAAGGTATCGAGGTAGAAATGGAATGCATCGGGGTTCATACCACGACGGATCATCTTCTCGCGATAATCGGCTTCTTTATGCATACGCTGACCGCCGGAAGTGATCTCCAGTCCGCGCATGAGGAGGTCGAAACTCAACGTGAGCGACGGGTCCTCGGGGTCGTCCATCGCGTAGAAAGCGCGGTGCTCGGACGGGAAATGGGTAACGAACACGAAGTCCGAACCGTATTTCTCGAAGGCGTACTTGCAGATAGCACGTTCTTCCTCGGGAGCGAGGTCGTCTTCACCACGGTGATCTGCTTCGCAGAGATGATTTTCAAAGAGGATCTCATGCACCTCAGAGAGTTTCCAAGCCGGAACCTGCTCAGGCAATACGGGGTTCACCGCATTGAGCAGTTGCAGCTCGTGCGCACAATCGCGTTCTACGACGGCGATGATATGGCGGAGCAAAGCTGCCTCGAGCGTCATGACATCTTCCTGACCTTTGATGAAGCCCATCTCCACATCGAGGGAGATATACTCGTTGAGGTGACGACTCGTCGCATGTTTCTCTGCGCGATAGGCCGGAGCGATCTCGAAGACACGCTCGTAAACGCCCACGCCAATCTGTTTGTAGAACTGCGGCGATTGCGCGAGGTACACCTGCTTGCCGAAATAATCCATCTTGAAGACGTTCGCGCCGCCTTCTGCTCCTTCGCTCACGATCTTCGGAGTGAAGATCTGGGTGAAGCCGTTGGCGCTGAGGAACTCACCGAAAGCACGTGCGATGGTCGATTGTACCTTGAGGATCGCCATATCACGCGGATTACGGAGAGTGACCTGACGGTTATCGAACTTATAACGCAGCAGTGTCTCTTCGTCGCCGAATTTCAGGGCGTTCATGTCCACTACCTCTGCGGTTGTCGGACGCGAGAGTACGCGAACCTCGGAGACAGCGATCTCAATGGTGTTGTAGAAGGCTGCAGGGTCTTTGATCTTCGCCTCGTTAACCGTTCCGGTGAGGGTGATTGCCATCTCGCGGCAGAGGTCGTTCATGGCTATCTCTGCGCCTGTCTCGTCGAAGAACTTAGAGGTCTCGTTGGAGACAACGGCTTGGAGCAGACCACGCGATTTGCGGAGGACGATGAAACCACCCCACTTCGTGACGCGGACGTTATGGATCATACCGGAAACGGAAACAGATTCGCCAACCTTGCAGTTGGCGAGATCTGTAACGTTTTCGTTATGTTTGGTAGCATCTAGAAACATAACTCAATTTGAGATTTATGATTTCAAATTTATGATTTATGCCTCTGCTGCTTCCTCAGCCTTCGGAGCCTCAGCTACTACTTCTGCTTCCTCTACGGCCTCTTTAACGGCCTTCTTGCCTGCGCGGCGGGTAGCTTTCTTAGTTGCTTTCTTGGTCTCCTTGAGCATGTTCTCATTGTAATCTACGAGCTCGATGATACACATCTCAGCAGCATCGCCCAGACGGAATCCGGTGCGGAGGATACGAGTGTAACCACCCGGACGGTTAGCGATCTTCTCGCCTACATTCTGGAAGAGTTCGGTAACGACCTCTTTCTGCTTGAGCAGGGAGAAAGCCAAACGACGGTTGTTCATGTTGTCCTCTTTCGCGCGGGTGAGGATCGGCTCTACGTAGATACGGAGCGCTTTAGCCTTAGCAAGGGTCGTGCTGATACGCTTGTGCATGATCAGCGAGCAAGCCATGTTGCTCAGCATCGCTGCGCGATGGTTGGCCTTGCGGCTAAGGTGGTTGAATTTCTTATTATGACGCATAATAATAAATCAATTTATGATTTCAAATTTATAATTTATGATTTAATTAATCCAGCGCACGATAGCGCGAGATGTCCATACCAAAGGCGAGGCCGTTGCGCTCGAGCAGTTCGTCGAGTTCGGTGAGGGATTTCTTACCGAAGTTACGGAACTTGAGCAGGTCAGCGCGGTGGTACTTAACGAGTTCGCCAAGAGTCTCTACTTCAGCAGCCTTCAAGCAGTTGAGAGCACGCACGGAGAGGTCCATGTCTTGCAGTTTCTGGTTGAGGAGTTGACGCATACGGAGGATTTCCTCGTCGAGTGCGTTGCTGTTCTTCTTGGTCTCCTCTTCGAGAACGATACGCTCGTCAGAGAAGAGCATGAAGTGGTAGATGAGGATCTTAGCGGCTTCGGTGAGTGCCTGTTGCGGGGCAATCGAGCCGTCCGTAGTAATCTCAATGGTCAGCTTCTCGTAGTCGGTACGTTGCTCGACACGATACTGGTCAACCGAAATCATGACGTTACGGATAGGCGTGTAGATGGAGTCGATAGCGAGCGTTCCAATCGGATCGTCTTTCTTACGATTCTCATCACCGGGCACGTATCCGCGACCCTTGTTGATCGTAATCTCAATCTCAAAATCCGCTGAGTCGTCCATCTCTGCGAGCTGGAGATCGGGGTTGAGCACCTCGAAGTTCTGCAGGGCAGCGTTGAACTCACCGGCGAGGAAGGCTTTCTGCTTGTGGACATGGAGTTTGACTGTTTCAGTCTCCTCTTCGATGCCCTCTTTGTGGAGGAAGCGAACCTGCTTGAGGTTGAGGATAAGGTTAGTAACGTCAGTGATTACACCGGGGATCGTAGCAAATTCATGATCAATACCACTGATCTTGACAGAGCAGATGGCATAGCCTTCAAGGCTGCCAAGCAGTACGCGACGAATCGCGTTGCCTATCGTGATTCCATACCCCGGCTCGAGTGGGCGAAACTCAAAGATACCTTTGTTCGCACTCGAATCCAACATTATAACCTTGTCAGGTTTGATGAAATTTAATATTGCCATGAATTTAATGATTATTTAGAGTACAACTCAACGATTAATTGCTCCTTGATGTTCTCCGGAATCTCAGCGCGAGCGGGAACATTGAGCAGCTTACCAGCCTTGTCGGCCTCGTTCCATTCGAGCCAACCGTACTTAGCGTGGTTGAAGCCCTGAAGGGACTCATTGATGACCTCAAGCGATTTCGCTTTTTCGCGAACAGCAACAACCATTCCGGGTTTCACCTCGAAGGAAGGGATGTTCACTACTTTGCCGTCCACAGTGATGTGACGGTGGCTAACGAGTTGACGAGCAGCAGCACGAGTAGGAGCCATACCAAGACGATAAACGATATTGTCGAGGCGGCACTCGAGAAGCTGGATCAGGATCTCACCGGTAATACCTTTGGTACGAGCAGCTTTGGCGAAGAGAAGACGGAACTGACGCTCGAGTACACCATAGGTGTATTTAGCTTTCTGCTTCTCAGCAAGCTGAGTACCATACTCAGAGTTTTTCTTACGACGGTTAACGCCGTGTTGTCCGGGTGCGTACGGACGTTTTGCAAGCACCTTATCCTCGCCGAAGATA
>ONTT01000056.1 GCA_900320865.1 uncultured Bacteroidales bacterium
TAGAGCGCCGCTGCACCTACCCGCGACAGGCTATTGCCGAGCAAGACGGACTATTTGAATGGGAGGTGGAGATAAAGATTCCGCTGTCGCTCATCTTTGTCAATCAGGCACCAGCATTCCCGCAGGTGCTCCGTGTGAACTTCTACAAGTGCGCCGACAAGACCAAGAAACCGCACTTCCTGAGCTGGCAGCCTATACCGTTGCCCAAGCCGGACTTCCATTGTCCGCAGTTCTTCGGCGAGATAGTGCTGGAGTAAAAGAAAAGCAGCAGGGCGACCTGCTGCTTTGTTTCTCCTTAGTAGTTTGGCTATCCTAACGAACGTTGTTTATCCTATCGAACCTTCAAGAGATATCTGCAAGAGTTTCTGCGCCTCCACGGCAAACTCCATAGGCAGTTTGTCCATCACCTCCTTGGCATAGCCGTTCACAATCAGTCCTACCGCATCCTCCATGCCTATGCCGCGTTGCTGGCAGTAGAAGAGCTGGTCCTCGGAGATCTTGGAGGTTGTAGCCTCATGTTCGACCGTGGCTGTGGGATTAGCCAGCTGCATGACGGGGAAGGTGTGTGCACCGCATGCATCGCCGATTAGCAGAGAGTCGCACTGCGTAGAAGAGTTGGTCCTCGCTGATCTTCGATGTTGTAGCCTCATGTTCGACCGTGGCTGTGGGATTAGCCAGTTGCATGACGGGGAAGGTGTGTGCACCGCATGCGTCGCCGATCAGCAGAGAGTCGCACTGCGAGTAGTTGCGGGCATTGTCGGCATTGCTGCTGACCTTCACCAGTCCGCGGTAGGAGTTCTGGCTCTGTCCGGCAGATATATCACGATGCGCGAGCGCGTGTTCTTGCCCAAGTGAATCATCTTTGTGCCGGTGTCAGCCTGCTGGTAGTTGTTCGTCACGGCTACGGAGTAGAACTCCGCCGACGAGTTGTCGCCGCGCAGGATGCATGACGGATATTTCCACGTGATGGCGGAACCTGTCTCGACCTGCGTCCAGCTGAGGCGTGCATTGTTGTGCGTTATGCCGCGTTTGGTAACGAAGTTATAGATGCCGCCTTTGCCGTCCTTGTCGCCAGGGTACCAGTTCTGCACGGTGGAGTACTTGACTTCAGCATTGTCATGCACGATGATCTCCACGATAGCGGCATGCAACTGATTCTCGTCACGCCGCGGTGCGGTACAACCCTCCAGATACGAGAGGTAGGCACCCTCGTCGGCAATGAGCAGCGTCCGCTCAAACTGACCCGTGTTCTGCGCATTGATGCGGAAGTATGTGGAAAGTTCCATAGGGCAGCGTACGCCCTTGGGGATATATACGAATGATCCGTCGGAGAACACAGCGGAGTTCAGGGCGGCATAGAAATTATCGGAGTAGGGAACAACCGACCCCAGATACTTGCGCACAAGATCCTCATGCTCGCGTACCGCCTCGGAGATGGAGCAGAAGATTATACCTTTCTCCGCCAGTGTGTCGCGGAACGTGGTCTTGACTGACACCGAGTCCATGACCGCATCCACAGCCATGTTTCCTGCCAAAGCGGCACGCTCCTCCAAGGGAATACCGAGTTTGTCGAAGGTCTTGGCTATCTCGGGGTCGATTTCATTTACCTTTTGGTCATTTGCCATTTGGTTATTTACCTTGGGGGCAGCATAGTAAGATATGTCTTGAAAGTCGATGTCGGGTATATTAAGGTGCGCCCATTTGGGTACAGGCATCGTGAGCCATTTGCGATAGGCTTTCAATCGGAACTCCAGCAACCAGGCAGGCTCGCCTTTCTTCATCGAAATAGTACGAATAACATCCTCGTTCAATCCTTTGCCGATGATGTCCGTTTGTACGTCGGTGGTAAAGCCGTACTTGTACTCGCCGGATGTAACTTCTTCTATGATCTTGTCTTGTGCCATGTCATCGTTCAATAAAAAATGCCGCTCAATGGCGGCATTTTCGTGAGGTCGGTAGCAGATTCGAACTGCTGTCCCCGGTTTTGCAGACCGATCCCTAACCACTCGGGCAACCCCTTCGCTCTCCCCAAAACCAATCTTGCGATTGCTTTCGGAGACCCCAAGGAGAACCTTGCGGTTCTTTTGGAGTTAGCACGCCCCAAAACGGCGTTTTTGCGAAACGCGAATGCAAAGGTACAATATTTTTTTGAAATATGCAAATATTTTTGCAAAAAAGTGAAAAATAATTGCAATTTGGCATAATACTTTCCTGTTAAGGTAGCAATTCAACCTCATCATACCTCACCTCGTTGAGCTCTTACGTTAGTCAAGTACACTTATTAGCCCCTCGTTGCCGGTTTTGTAATCAAAAGCCAAAAAAGTTCACAAATCCTGACTTTTATTGCTCAATAATTTGCATATCTGCTGATTTTTTCGTATCTTTGCTGCAGAAAATGAAATTGTAAATAGAAAGAGGAGGCATTTATGAACGCTTTACAATTGAATGCACAAATATATCGTAGTCTGGGAGTCATCTCGGAGGATGAGGGAATGCTTAAAAAAGCAGCCAAGTATTTGAACCGTTTGGTAAAGCAAATGACGGACGACCCAACTTGCATGACAAAGGAGGAGTATTTCGCTATGCTGGATGAGGCTGAAAAAGGGCCATCGGTGGCAATGCTGCCCGGAGAGGATTTAACAACATTCTTAAGACGGCAGGGATATGATTTATAGGGTAGAGATTAAGATGACTGCCCAAGAGGATTTATTCCGATTGGCCAAAAGTGAACCGAAGGCATTAACGTAAAAGAGTTTGCACAACAACTAATCAACCAATAAATAAGATGAAAAAGATCGTGTTGACTATTTTCCTCGCCGTCATGGCTTGCGGGGCGCAAGCACAATGGAGCCTGGGTGCTTCCGCCGGCGGCGACTATAACTGGTACTCCATCAATACCCAGTACCAGAACGACTATCATTATGAAGGCGCGTGGGGATGGAGCGCCGCTATCTTCACCCAGTACCAATTCAAGCCTTGGGTAGCCCTCCGCGCAGAGGTTGAGGGGGCGTCCAAGAATTATAGGTTTGCCCGCTCAGGCATGTACAAGGGTACGCATTACAATTATTACAATACCTATGTACAACTGCCTGTGATGGCTAAGTTCATGTTCGGCAGCGAGAAAGTACACGGTTTTGTGAATGTAGGTGTATATGCAGGCTATTGGGCAAGCAGTCAGATGAAGGGGCAGATATGGAACTACTTGGCAGACAATATAGAGAAAGTCGATCAAGCCTATGAGTTCAATAAGTCCAAAGACCAGCGTGCCGACTTCGGTCTGGCAGGCGGTTTAGGCCTCGAATGGAAACTGGCGGAACACTGGGCGATGCACGTAGAGGCACGGTGCTACTACAGCTTCATCAGTACCGTCAAGCAGTATATGGACATTAAGGACTACCGATACAACACGACGATCGGTCTGCAAGCCGGATTCAGTTATATTTTTTAAGACGAAAGGGTGAAAGGATGAAAAGAATAAAGATATATGTTGCCCTCGCTGCCATCTGCGCAGTGAGTCTCGCCGGATGCCGTCCGGAAGGAGAGGATATTTTGTCCTATGGTTACAACGATGCCCAGGCTTTTGCGCCCGCCGGACAGAGTTATGCCGCCCAGTTCGAGGTATTATGGACCGCAATGAACTGCAACTACGGCATCTGGGATTACGAGGAAGAGTTAGGCGTGGATTGGGATCAGGTACATAAAGAGTACCTGCCTAAATTCAAGGCACTGGACGACACCACCCGCCAAACGAGAGTGGACGACAAGGAGTTGGACTCGCTCTACAGCGAAGTGCTGAACCGTCTGCATGACGGTCACCTATACGTCCAGATCAAGAATATGCAA
The DNA here is from genome assembly GCA_900320865.1 of uncultured Bacteroidales bacterium. Lineage (GTDB taxonomy): Bacteria > Bacteroidota > Bacteroidia > Bacteroidales > Paludibacteraceae > Colicola. The sequence goes on from ONTT01000056.1 coordinate 3,844, forward strand.
ACCGGAAAGAACCTCTCTTTCTCGCCTTCCACAGTACGCAACTTGCGTGAACGCGGAGAGGAGCTGAGTTGGAACAGGAAGAACTCCACTGACCTGCATTACTATATCAACGCAGGCGAATGGCGAATGCTCGATTTTGACGAGACAAACATCTCTATGCCCTCCAGAGAACATATTTTCAGGATGAGCAAGTTGGTGTTGAGTAAGATTCCGGCGTTCATCGCCACCCTGCCTGCCCAAGGTATCTCCGCGGCAGCAGACTCGCTCCGGACTGTGATTGAGAGCATGCAGGAAAATGCCAATAATTTTATCGACCGCATCAATAAAGGCAGCGATGTACCTACGCTCATAACGGATTATAATTTCTTCTGCGAGGTATATCGAATACCCTGTGAAATGATGGATATCAATATTCAACCGGTGGATAATCAGATGGCCAATCGTAATGAACTGCGATCCATTTGCTATGCCCTTTTCCCGGGTAACATAGCTTACCTGCGGTTCAGCAGTTTTGCGTTGGGCAAACATCTCGACACAACCGTTCTACAGGAAGACAGTTCCTCTGTCTATGTCTCTTACCAATGGGCGATCAACCGTATATGGCATCACTGGTTCGACACCATTCAGGTACTGAGCAAGAACAATGAGCTTGGCGGTGTGATTATCGATTTACGTAATAACGGTGGCGGAAATGCAGCTGACTACCAGTATGTATTAGGTGCTCTTCTCCCGTCTGGCGGATTTATTTCGCACACGATGCGTACGAAGAACGGCATGGGCAGACTGGACTACGGTCCCAATATGCCGTTCAGATTCCCCACCTATCCCGCCGAGCACGCAGTGATTGACAAACAGCCGGTGGTCGTTTTGGCGAACGTGAACTCCGTTTCCATGGCAGAGATTACCTCTTGGGGTGCGAAGAATATGCCGGGCAAGAACGGCAAACTGATTGGTACACGCACGTGGGGCGGATTGAGTTGTCTGATTGACGACCCCACCTACTACAGCCTCGACTACAGCGGTTGTTTCGGAGTGGAGAACGTCACGCCGGTATATGTTTATTGTCCGAGAAATATCTCTTTGTACGGTGAAGAGAATAAAATCCTGGAAGGTGTCGGTATTACCCCGGACATTGAGGTTACCTTGGATACCGCCAAGTATTTATTAAACGGTCAGGATACACAGCTTGAGAGAGCACTCGAATATATCAAAACCGGTAATTGATAAACGAACAGAAAAGATTACTAAACAACATCAGCGCGACTATCTATATATGCGCATGGCTCGCACTTGGGCGGAAAACACTTACTGTGTCCGCCGCAAAGTGGGTGCACTGCTGGTAAAGTGCGTGCGCGCCCTCACATCCGCGCGAGGTGACCGGATTGACAATACTGACATGCAATTTTTTTTCTACTTGGTCAGTTGTTCGATGGCGCGAATGGTGATATCATCATCGCGTTCAAACAATGGGAAGAACCCTGCGTCACCCATGATGTCTCGCACGATATACGCGTTCACAATCCGGACAAGCATCTTACGTGACTTGGCGAGTTCGGCTTGGTTGGGCTCAACGCCTTTATCCTGACAGAACTTCACGAACTCGGGCACCCAGTTGGCAGCCAGCAGGTGCTTCTCCAGATCCTGCCAGCGGGTATATTTAGCCAGTTGCTTGCGATGGTTGTCGGCATAGCGG
>ONTT01000024.1 GCA_900320865.1 uncultured Bacteroidales bacterium
GCAGCCACCATTACGATGGTACAGATAAATTTCCAATTTTTCATACGCATTAGTTATTTATTATTTAGTTTAGTTCCGGTTATAAACGATTTTCCGGTGCAAAGGTACTATATTTTTTTGACATGAGCAAAATTTTAGGTATTTTTTTGTCAATTTATTTGGTACTTCCAAATTTTTGTTGTAAATTTGCAGCCGGAAAATGAGCGTCGGGGCTCATTATACATGACAAACGCGATTAACTAACTCTAATACACAATTCATTATGGGACTTTTTAGCAAACCAATCATTGACGTTGTACAATGGCAACCGCAGGGAGATGAGGTGATTTATGCGTACCATCATCCGGAGCGTAACCTCTCGACGGCAACGCAGTTGTTAGTACACGAGAGCCAGGAGGCATTGCTCTTCTCCAAAGGGCAGTTGCTCGGCAAATTCGGGCCGGGTAAACACCAGTTAAAGACCGAGAACTTACCTATCCTGCGTACGCTGTACGGTTTTCCGTTCGGCGGTGTGAACCCGTTCACCGCGGAGGTATGGTTTGTGAACAAAGTACAGACCTTTGCCATCGATTGGACGATTGCGAGTCTACCCTATTTTGACGTGGACTACAACACGCAGTTGCCTCTGATCGCGAGCGGTCAGTACGGTCTGAAGATCGTGGACACGGAGAAGTTCATCATTAACTTCGTAGGCACGCGTTATGAGTTCACCCAAGACGATATGACCAATCAGTCGTACGGCGAGATATGCTCGAAGGCGAAGTCGATGATTCTGCAGTATATGCTGAATAACAAAATCGGCTTCATGCAGATCTCGGCTTTCTTGGATAAGTTAAGCGAGGAGTTGCGGAGCCAGATTGCACCGTTCTGGAGCAACTTAGGTCTGGAGTTGGTGAAGTTCTACGTGAACGCCATCGAGATCGACAAGACCACGCCGCAGGGTCAACAGATAGCAGATGCTATCTCGCAGCAGGCAGCTCAGAAGATCACGGGTCGCACCTGGCAACAGGAGCAGATGTTCGACACGGCAAACAATGCCATCGACGGTTTCTCGAACATGGGCGGCAACGGCGGTGGTCTGTTAGGCGGTCTGATGGCGGTTCAGATGATGAGCGGTATGGCCAGTGGCGGAGGCGGTGTCGGTGCAGGTATGATGCAGCCGGCGTATAACCAGCCAGCGATGGGCGGCGCCGGAAATGCCAATGCAGCCGGAGCGGTAGCAGCGGGAGCAGCCACCGTAGTACGCGATATCTACTGCGGCGCATGCTCGAAGAAATATAAATCGAATCAGGCTTTCTGTCCGCACTGCGGCCATAAATACAACCCGTGTCCGAAATGCGGAACCGACAATGCAGACCATGCGAAACGATGCGTATCGTGTGGTACGCCGTTATCAGCAGGCAGCGGTATGGCGAATGTCTGTCCTTCGTGCGGTCAGCCGGTCGCTCCGGGTGCCCGTTTCTGCGGTAGTTGCGGTGCTCCCATCCCTGTTCAGGACGTGAATGTATGTTCGCGCTGCGGTGCGCAGTTGCAGCCGCGTGATAAGTTCTGCCCGGTTTGCGGACAGAAGCGGGGGTAATTGATAATTGGTAATTGGTAATTGATAATTGATATCTATGAAACGTTTTTTAGGTATTCTCATTTTGCTCCTGGGGCAAGCGTTCATCGTAGCAGCGATGTTGCTTTTGCCGCACGGATTGGAGCAGAACATCATGATATTGGACACCGTGGTGCTGAGCATCATCTGGTGGGTATTCAGTTTTGACCTCATTCGTCCGATCATCAGTGAAGGCGACCACGCACCGGAGGTAGGCAGTCTGGGTATTCGCTGGCAGGGTCAGTTGCTGTATGCGTTCTTAGCGATCGTATTCGGTATCCTCGCGGCGTATTACAGTTTGAAATTCGAGTACCAGTTGTTAGGTCAAGGCGGTCTCTTTGGCATCTTGGTGCTGACGTGGCTCTTCAGCCTCATGGCCAAGAAGAAAGTGAGCGAAGTAGCGTCTGCAGAGACGAAAGCCTTGGACGGCCGTGCGCAGATGAAGATCGCAGTGCGCGAGGTACAGGACGCGCTGTTCGATAGCCCCGATGCGCCGGACGATATCCGTCGTGCGATCGAGGAGATCGAGGGTCAGTTGCGTTATATCACGCCTTGCTCCAATCCCGAGGCTCTGGCCTACGAGCAGAAGTTCATCCAGTTGGCGCACGAGATAGCTATCGGACTTCCTCACGCCAAGATAGAGGGCGAGAGTTTGCGCGCGAACGTATCGCGCCTGCAACGCACGCTCGCGCAGCGCAAATCTATATTGAATTAATATTAACCAATCTATATCATGGCTACAACAGGTAAAATTTTTCAAGAATCGAGCAACATCTACCAAGACGAAGCCAAGGTGTTGTTCTCGTACTATCAGCAAGCCGCAGAACGCATAGTGCGTGAGGAAGAGCGTATCGAGAAAGAGATCGCTAACTTAGAGGCTAAGAAACACGAAATCGAAGTACAGGCTTCCACATGCTGGAAATGGTTCTTTACCATCATCCTGTTCTTCATGTACTGGGTGCGGAAGAACAAATACGCGAAGCAGATGGCGGCTCTCGATGTGCGTATCGACGAGTTCCATAAGCAACACGACGAGATCTTCCGCGACTATAAAGTAAACAAATTAGGTGTGGTTTACGTTCCCATCGCAGACCAGATCAAATACGAAGACAAGAGTTTCATCGTGGACTATACGGGTCAGGTACCGAAGTCACAAGTGACGCTTCAGATGAGTCGTCAGAACGACCTGCTCTGCAACACGATCGAGGAGATCAAGCAGTTGAACACCGAAGCGCCTATCGTAGAGACTTCGAAGGAAGCCGAAGCCGTAGAGACCGACGAGTACTCGCTCTCGATGCAGGAGATCTACCAGAACGACTATTTCGGCAAGTTGGACCGCTCGCTGCGTACCATCTCGTACTGCATGAACGACCTGGACACTTCGTCCGTTTCGCTGCCTCTGGTAGCCGATAACAGCAAGCGTCTGGAAAACATCAACGAGTTCACCACTTCGCAGTTGCCCAAGGACGCCGTCGTGCTGCCGATCTTCGACACCGATCAATACAACGACGATATCGCTAAGTTCGAGGAGTTGAATAAACTCAAAGACTCACTGAGTAACGAATCGGAGCAGTTTGAGGACGTGCTGAAGGACCTGATGAAGACCATGGCTACTTCCGTGCAGACGATCTCGATGCTCAAGCTCTCGAGTACGGATAAGATCGTGAACGCGTCCAACAGTCTGCTTTATAAGATTCTCAAGGCGCCATATAACCATTATTCGCCGCTGTTGGAGGCAGAGGAGATTCAGCGTATCCGCGATGAGAAATTCGATTACTCCGACTCCGTTCAGGGCTACCAACCGTTTACGCTGCGTCAGAGTTCGCGCGTACGCTATAACCTCGTCACCGATCAATGGACGGCCGAGGACGGCAGTACCACGACTATGCCGTTCGGTATTCACCAGATATACGAAGAGATTGTAGCGCCGATGGTAGAGAAACTGATGCAGGAAAACCGTATCGAGCGTCTGAAGATCTACAACCATATCAAGGACCAGAAACTATCGTACCTCAATAAATGGCACCAGGATACGGATAACTTCTATCTGTCCAACCGTGCTCAATCGGCGGATCTGATCAACCTGATGCAAGGCAGTCTGCGTGAGTACGTAGCGAAATACAACACGCTCGTGCAGTTGCAGAAGACCCAGCAGTCGTTGAACAGTTCGAAGAACCTGGAAAGCGGTATTGTAGAGATCGAAGATAACAGCGCCGAAGCCCTGTTGGCCTTCGAGACACAGGCAAAGCAGTTTGAGCAAGTTCAGACAGACTTCGAGGACTATATGGATCGCCTCAAAGAGGATATCGACCAACGCGCCGAGGAGTTCGGTCATATCGAATACTACGATGCCCGTCTGCAGGACGGTCACTCGAATGAGTTAGCCGTAGCTACGAGCGAAGTTCGCGATATGGAAGAGCGTCGTAAATCGCTGTCGGCTGTGAACCCGCTGTTGGCGAAGAAATCCGACCTGCCGCCGACTCCTCAAGTAGAGGAAACCGTTTACGAGCACCTGTCGCTCAACCTGCCGTTAATCGCCAAGAATGCATTGGAAGAACTGGCGGCCACGGAGAACGAAGATCAGCAGATTGGCCATGAGCCGACCGAAGAAGTGCCGTTCGGCGAAGTACCTTCGGCTGACGAACCCGCAGAACCCGACGAGGAAATGGAGGAAGAACTGAACGAAGAGCTCGAAGAGGAGGCTGAAGAGGAAGCTGAAGAGGAAGAAGAGGAAGAAGAGGATGTGGAAGAAGAGGAAGAGGAAGAGGAAGAGGAAGAAGAGGATGTGGATATCTCCGGAGACTGTACCGTTCGACTTGTAGAGACAGGTCCTCAAAAACTGATGCTTGTAAAGACCATCAATGAATGGTTGAAATGCGGTTTGAAAGAAGCGAAAGACTTCGTAGACAGTGCTCCGGTTGATCTCATTTCGGATATCAACGATGAAGCGGCAGAAGCCTTTGCAGAAGCACTTCGTGAGATAGGTGCTACCATAGAAATCACTAAATAAAGGAGGGCTGTATGGAATATATCAATTGTAGAGTCGATACGCAACCGATGGCGGACGAACTGCATTCCGTCAGCCGTCACGTTACCGGCACGACGACCGCAGTAGTGGCCATGCAGGCCGCTGTTATTCAAGCGGATAAAGAAGCAGCCGAACGGGTTTGTAACGATGTGAACCGTGGTTTCCACGCGCTGATGAGTTCTACCCTCTCGCAGAAGATTGCGAACCTGCAGAGCGAAGTGGACTCGTATCTGATGCGTCTGAATCAGCAGACGAAGCAGTTGCTGAATATCAAACGTCAGATGGAGCGCGATTATATGCGTACAGCACAGCGTTACACAAAGACCTTCAACTCGCTTAACAAAGAGTTGCGTCAACGCGTACAGGAGTTAGATCAACCTATCTTCCGTTTTGCCACGACCGAAGTGGAGACGACCCACAACCGTATGACCTCGCTGACCGCCACGGTTCCCGTAGGCCAGACAGAGAGCGTAACCGATGCACAACGGATCCTGACTTCGAATGTGAAGTATCACGGTATTCAGGTGTTAGAGGCTGCGAAATCGTTTGTCGCCAGTATGGAGGACCAGAAAGCACTCACGAATCGTATTCTGCTCGCGAATCAGAAAGCCGAATCGAAAGTGCTGTATATGCCGGTAGTGATCTCGGAGCGCTGCTTTGAGCAGGGTTCGTCTTCTCTGATCACCAGTTGCGACGCCTTACTTTCCGCGCAGAACACGTCTTCCGTTCGCGGCGAGTTGATGCAAGTAGCGAGCACGATGCCTTGGCATGAGTCGGCGGCGGACGAGAAAGTGACGAATGAATTAGTTCGCCTCATGGCAGAGTCCGATGCGCCGGAACGTATTAAACGGACCATCCAGAAGCTCATGGAGAAAGCCCCGCAGTATCAAACCCTTTAAATGAACGGCTATGAGTTATACACGAACCTATAGAAAAACGATCCGAATCCCCTACTCGGGAAGCGTTTCGTACTCCTACGGTCCTTCTCAAAGCGGAGGTAGCGGTACAGCGTATTATAGCGGTACAGCCGTAGAAGAAGTGGAAGTGGATATCGAAGTGGATACCGTTCCTTTCGACCATAGTGTAGCGACCTGTAACAACCATGTAGATGCTCTTACGGGCAGCGTGGTAGCAACGCAAGCCGCACAAGTAAAGAGTATCAAAGAGAAGGCGAAGAAAGTAGGAGACACGGTAGTCAACGGCTTCTTTGAAGTCATCCGATTCGAGATCAGCAACCAGATTGTTGAGCTCCAGAAGACCGTAGATGCCCTGCTGCTGGACATGCGTGAGTCGCAAAAGAAACTGATGGCTCTCAAAGCGCAGATGGAGAAAGACTACCATCGTAAATCCGAGCAGTACGCCAATATCTTCAATGATCTGAATAAGGAATTGGACAACCGCGTACACGCGCTGGATCAGCCGGTGTTTGTCACGGCAGCGAATATGTATGCCGCAGAGGACCGCTTCATGGAGAGCGACATGCTCAATATCGTGGCGTTAGCCGGTAAAGAGAACGCTATTCTCGATGCCCAGATCGGTACTGCAATTGCGAAGACCCATGCCCGTCAGGCACTCAACGAAGCCAATACCTTCCTTTCGAAGAAACTGGCAACGGAGATCACGTTGAATCATTGTAAGTTAAACGACAATAACGAGCGGACGTATTATACGCCTGTATGTTACGCATCTCTGACCAATGAGCACAACGTACAGGACGAGCATGTATATATCAACGATATGCTGCCGCAAGAGCGTAAGAGCCAACTGGCGGACAAAGCCGGTGCAGCCAACATACCGGACATGAGTGCGGAGGAGAAAGAGAACGTAGATGCATACTTCCAGAGCATGCTTAACGAGACCAATCCGACCGACGAACATGCCATGCGCGTTAAGAAACTGATTGCTAAACTTTATTCCCTTTAATGCATTATGAAAAAACTAAAAGAAATACATATCAACGAGACCAATATTCTGCTGGACGGCAGTCTCGTTAAAGGAGGTATCCTCCCCAGTAAAATCTCGGAACTCACGCGTATCGTGACCGTACAAGGCGACAGCGTGATCGAAGGTCCGCTATACGCTGCTCAGTTGGAGATTCAGAACGGCGAAGCGCATTTCCAGGGCGCCGTGTTCACGCAACGTGAGTTACACGTCAACAGCGACGCGAAAGGCGTCATCGACTTCCAAAAATGCGTAGCATCGTCTTCGTCGGTGGTATCGCGTGCCCGTAAGTGCGATGTATCGTTCCATTCGGATATCAATGCCAAGAGTGTAGCACTCGTGAACGCTTTCATAGCCGGCAGTATCTATGCGGATGAGATCACGTTAGAGAACTGCGTCGTGATTGGTGGTATCTTCGCTACGCAATCTGTCGACCTGAATAACTGTATCATCGGTACCTTCAATGCACCGAGTATCCATGTAGAGGGCACGATACAGATGTTGCTGCCTACAGCCTTCTCTGTAGAGAAGATTCATTTCGTACCGGGCACGAAGATGTACAACCTCAGTCTGGCGGATCTGGGCGCACTCTATCGCGGTTTACCGCAATCCGGCGACTCGGGACGTATCGAGATGAACCTCGACGTGGATGCTATCCGCACGACCCTCACCGACGAGCATATCCAAAAGACGCTGTACAGCTATACCGTAGTAGGTAAAGTGCTGGCAGCCGACCTGGTGGATTACGATAAGTTCCAGAACCATTTCCTGCTCACCGCAGCAGCCCTTGGTCCGCAACTGCTCCGTACCTATGACTTCGGCACAGACGCAGACGGCAAAGCCAAACAGTTGACTTTCGATGAGATCCGTGCATTCTTCTTTAACCTCCTCTCCGGCAAGATCGAAGCACAGGAGATGACTGGTACCTTTAATATCTCGGACTTCACTCGTTAAGACAAAAGACTGCCAATTTGGCAGTTTTTTGCTTTTTGGTGCATTGTTTGTAGGTTGTTGGGTGACCGAGTGCTCTCGGGCACCGGGACAATTAGGCATTTATTAACTAAACAACATACAACTATGAATCAGAACAGTAACAACGAAAACCTCAACAAATTCGCGATAAACCTCTGCGAGAGGGCGCGCGAAGGTAAACTGGACCCCGTCATCGGTCGTGATGACGAGATTCGGCGTGTATTACAGATCTTATCCAGACGAACGAAGAACAACCCGATTCTGATTGGTGAGCCGGGTGTAGGTAAGACGGCTATTGCGGAGGGTTTGGCGCATCGTATCATGCGTGGCGATGTACCGGAGAACCTAAAGAAGAAACAGATTTACTCGCTCGATATGGGTGCCCTTATTGCGGGTGCGAAATATCAAGGTGAGTTCGAGGAGCGTCTGAAAGGCGTAGTGAACGAAGTGGTAGCATCGGCCGGAGAGATCATTCTCTTTATCGATGAGATCCATACCTTGGTAGGCGCCGGTAAGAGTAGCGGCGCGATGGATGCGGCCAATATCCTGAAGCCGGCCCTGGCACGTGGAGACCTGCGTGCGATCGGCGCGACGACACTGGATGAATATCAAAAATATTTCGAGACCGATAAGGCCTTGGAGCGTCGATTCCAGAAAGTGATGGTGGATGAGCCGGATGAGGCTGCTACGATCTCTATTCTGCGTGGACTGAAAGAACGCTACGAGACCCATCATAAGGTGCGTATCAAAGACGACGCGATCATAGCAGCCGTGACGCTGAGTGCGCGGTATATCACGGATCGTTTCCTGCCGGATAAAGCGATTGATCTGGTGGATGAAGCTGCAGCCAAACTGCGTTTGGAAGTGGACTCCAAACCGGAAGAGATCGATACGCTGGACCGTCAGATCAAACAACTGGAGATCGAACGCGAGGCCATCAAGCGAGACAAGGACGAGGCGAAGTTAAAAGCCATTGAGGAGCAACTCAAGGACCTGAAGAAACAGTCCGAAGAGCTCAATGCACGCTGGAACAAGGAGAAGGGCTATGTAGCCACTATCCAGAACGAGAAAGCACGTATCGAGACCTTGAAACGTCAGGCCGAAGTAGCAGAACGCGAAGGCGACTACGGCAAAGTGGCGGAGATTCGGTACAGCCAGATCCCTGCCGCAGAAGCGAATATCAAGAACGCGCAGGATTCCTTGCATGCTATCAGCAACGAAGCCCTCATCAAAGAGGAAGTCGATGAAGACGACATCGCAGAGGTTGTAGCACGCTGGACGGGTATTCCTGTAGCAAAGATGATGCAGAGCGAGCGCGATAAGTTACTACACCTCGAAGAGGAATTGCATAAGCGCGTGATCGGTCAGAACGAGGCTATTGCAGCCGTGAGTGATGCTATTCGCAGAAGTCGTGCCGGTTTGCAAGACCCGAAACGTCCTATCGGTAGTTTCATCTTCTTAGGTACGACTGGTGTCGGTAAGACGGAGTTGGCAAAGGCCCTGGCGGATTACCTCTTCGACGACGAGAACATGATGACGCGTATCGATATGAGTGAGTATCAGGAGAAGTTCTCGGCCACCCGACTCATCGGTGCACCTCCGGGATACGTAGGATACGATGAGGGCGGTCAGTTGACGGAAGCTATCCGTAGAAAACCCTACTCTGTCGTGCTGTTCGATGAGATCGAGAAAGCGCACCCGGATGTATTCAACGTGCTGCTGCAAGTGCTGGACGACGGTCGTCTGACGGATAACAAAGGTCGTGTTGTGAACTTCAAGAACACTTTGATTATCATGACCTCTAACCTGACGGAAGAGCAACTGCGCGCACAAGTTCGGCCGGAGTTCATCAACCGTATTGACGAGATCATCCACTTCAGCGAGTTGACGGAAGACGACATCAAAGCGGTAGTTGGTTTGCAGATCGGTCGCATCCATAAGATGCTGGAGAGTGAAGGCTTTGACTTACGTGTTACCGACGATGCGATCAACTATATCGCCCGCGAAGGTTACGATCCTCAATTCGGTGCACGACCCGTTAAACGAGCGCTGCAACGGTTGGTATTGAACGAACTGAGTAAACAGATCATTGCCGGTAAGGTAGATCAAGCCAAACCGATCATCGTGGAACTCAAAGACGGGGAGTTGCAGTTTAGGAATTAGAGTTTAGAGTTTAGAGAAAAAAAGCGTCCTTGCGGGCGCTTTTTTTATTAGATATCGGCGAGGTCGCCGTTGATGAACTGGTCGTAGGACGGCATGTCTATCAAACCATGTCCGGAGAGGCAGAAAAGGATCACTTTCTCTTCTCCGGTTTCTTTGCATTTATTGGCTTCGCGGATCGTAGCGGCGATAGCGTGACAGCTCTCAGGCGCGGGGATGATACCTTCCGTGCGAGCAAAGAGCATACCGGCATTAAAAGACTCCAACTGGGGGATATCTACGCCGTGCATGTAACCGTCTTTGACGAGTTGGCTGACGATGGTGCCGGCACCATGATAACGCAGACCTCCGGCATGGATATTCGCCGGTTTGAAGTCATGTCCCAAGGTAAACATCGGCAACAGGGGTGTATATCCGGCCGCATCTCCGAAGTCATAGCGGAACTCACCTTTTGTGAGCTTCGGGCAACTGGTTGGTTCAGCCGCGATGAACTTGGTCTTCTTACCATCGAAGAGGTTATGACGCAAGAATGGGAAAGCGAGTCCGCCGAAGTTACTACCGCCACCAAAACAAGCGATGATCGTATCGGGATATTCGCCGGCTTTCTCCATCTGTTTCTCGGCTTCAAGACCAATAATGGTCTGATGGAGCGAGACATGGTTGAGCACCGATCCCAGGGTATATTTGCAGTTGGGAGTAGTGGTAGCCAGTTCGACAGCCTCGGAGATAGCCGTTCCTAATGAACCGGGATGATGGGGATCGCGCGTGATGATATCTTTTCCGGCACGAGTACTCATGGATGGCGAGCCTTCAACGGTCGCGCCAAAGGTACGCATGATACTGCTGCGATAGGGTTTCTGCTGCATGGTTATCTTAACCTGATACACGGCACATTCGAGTCCGAAGGTCTTCGCCGCATAACTCAACGCCGCACCCCACTGACCGGCACCGGTCTCGGTGGTGACGTTGGTGGTACCTTCCTGTTTGCAGTAATAGCACTGAGGGATAGCGGAGTTCACTTTATGTGAACCGAGCGGATTAACACTCTCGTTCTTGAAATAGATATGCGCGGGAGTACCTAAGGCTTCCTCCAGCGCATAAGCACGCACTAAAGGTGTGGATCGATAATAGCGGTAGCGCTCCTGTACTTCTTCGGGGATATCTATCCATGCGTGCTCCTGGTCCAACTCCTGCTTTGCGCACTCTTTCGCAAAGATATGGGACAGTTCCTCTACGGTCAGAGGTTCTTTTGTAGCCGGGTTGAGAGGCGGAAGGGGCTTATTGGGCATATCTGCCGCGATATTATACCACTGACGAGGCAGTTCACTCTCGTCCAACATAAAACGTTTTTGCTTGCTCATATTCTCATTCGTTTCATTCAAATCGGACACAAAAGTAGTATAATTATTGCATATATGCAAAAAAAATGCGAAAAAATGCAGAAAAATTTTGCCATGTCAAAAAATTGTTGTACTTTTGCAGCCGCTTTTGAAAAAAGGCATTATTTTTTTTGTGGTCGATCGCATCGAGTCGATAGCATCGACACGCAGATAGAGAGTAAAATTTTATACGGAAAGGCTTGAAAAAGAGTTTCAAAAATCTTTATCGTGCGCGAGCTAAGAAAAAGATTTTAAAAGAAACCGCCGCACCGCCATCACCATTTTAAAACAATCGTCAATGTACGCAATTGTAGAAATGAAGGGCCAGCAGTTTAAGGTAGAAGCTGGCAAGAAACTGTTCATCAATCGTATGAACGAGCTCGAGAAAGGCGCAACCGTTGAGTTTGAGAACGTGCTGCTGCTCGACAACGAGGGTAAAGTAAAAGTAGGTGCTCCTTATGTTAAGGGCGCAAAAGTAGTTTGCGAAGTGCTCGACAACGAGTGCCGCGGTGAGAAAGTTCTTGAAACGTCGCAAAGGTTATCGCAAGCTGAATGGTCATCGTCAAGATTTGACCAACGTAGTAGTTAAAGAAATTGTTATTGCTTAAAAGAAAGGACAACTAGAGTATGGCACACAAGAAAGGTGTCGGTAGTTCTAAGAACGGCCGCGAATCAGAAAGTAAACGTCTTGGCGTGAAGATCTTTGGTGGTCAATTCGCAAAGGCAGGTAACATCATCGTACGTCAACGTGGTACGGTTCACAACCCGGGTGAAAATATGGGTATGGGTAGCGACCACACGCTGTATGCGCTCTGCGACGGTATCGTAACCTTCCGCAAGAAACGCGACAACAAATCGTACGTTAGTATCCAACCGGCAGAGGCGTAAACATGTTAACACTTAAACAGATTTACGACGACAAGGCGAAAGTCATTGCCGGATTAAACAAGAAGCACTTCTCAGGCGCCCAAGAGGCAATCGACGAAGTGCTTCGTCTTGATGGAGAGCGTAAGGCTGCGCAGCAGGAGAAAGATGCTGCAGCTGCGCAGATGAACCAGATCAGCAAGTCCATCGGTATGCTGATGGCCAAAGGTCAACGCGAAGAAGCAGAAGCCGCTAAAGCGCAGACCGGTGCATTGAAAGCAAAGATCGCGGAGTACGACGAGAAGATGGCAGCAGCCGAAGAAGCTCAGACCAAACTGCTGTTGACCATCCCGAACGTACCCTACGACATCGTACCGGAAGGTGCTGCTGCGGAGGATAACCTGGCGGTTACTATCGGCAACTGGCCCAACCAGCCGATGATTGACGCCATCGCCAAAGACGGCGCAGTAGCGCTCCGCGACTGGGACGGTGCCACCGATGAGGCTATCGCCGCAGAGCGCATCGCCAAGAGCGAGAAACTGCCGCACTGGGAGTTGGCAAAGAAGTACAACCTCATCGATTTCGACCTTGGCGTAAAGATCTCGGGTGCAGGTTTCCCCGTCTATATCGGTCAAGGTGCACGTTTACAACGTGCTCTGATCAATTTCTTCCTTGCGGAAGCCAATAAAGCCGGATATACGGAGATTATGCCGCCGACGGTAGTGAACGCCGCTTCGGGTTACGGAACGGGTCAGTTGCCGGATAAAGAGGGGCAGATGTACCACTGTGAGGTGGACGACCTCTATCTGATCCCGACGGCTGAGGTGCCGGTGACCAACCTCTATCGCGACGTCATTTTGGACGAGGCTCAACTGCCGATCAAGAACTGCGCATACACGGAGTGTTTCCGTCGCGAGGCGGGTTCGTACGGCAAGGATGTACGCGGTCTGAACCGTCTGCATGAGTTCTCTAAGATCGAGATTGTACGCATCGATACACCGGAGCACTCCGATGCTTCGCATAAAGAGATGCTTGAGCACGTAGAAGGTCTGCTTCAGAAACTGGAGTTGCCGTATCGTATTCTTCGTCTGAGCGGCGGCGATATGAGCTTCACAGCTGCTCTCTGCTATGACTTCGAGGTGTATAGCGAGGCGCAACACCGCTGGTTGGAAGTATCGAGCACGAGTAATTTCGACACCTATCAAGCGAATCGTCTGAAATGCCGTTATCGCCGTGCGGAGGATAAAAAAGTGACGCTTTGTCACACCCTCAACGGTTCAGCTCTTGCTCTTCCGCGTATCGTAGCTGCGTTGTTAGAGAACAACCAATGCGAAGAAGGTATTCGTATTCCGAAAGCATTGCAGCCGTTCTTTGGCGACGACATGATTCGATAATTTGAGATTTTCGATTTCAAATTTTAGATTTTTTACAAAATTTTGGCATACACTCTTGTGTATGTCAATTTTTTTTAATATCTTTGCAGCCGAATTGCAGCCGAAATGTGAATTTATAAAAATGGGAACGATCATTTTATACAGTATCCTCTTGGTTTTGGTCATTTTTGCGGGCCTATGGTTTATCCAGCACTCGCAGTTTCGCAACGAGGAACGCAAGCGTCAGTTTGAGTTGAAACGCGAGAGTCAGAAGTCCGTTTCTCCGATCCGTCTGCGTGCCTACGAGCGGTTGACGCTGTTGTTGGAGCGCACCAAGCCGGAGCATATGATCATTGAGTTGCAGCAGAAAGAGCCGGAGGCGTTGACGACCTGGTCTGTGCCACAGTTGCAGCAATATTTACTGCAGACTATCCGTGCGGAGTTTGATCACAACCAGAGTCAGCAGGTTTATGTAAGTGCTGAAGTATGGGATGCCATCATCAGTGCGCGTGACCAGATGGCTTCGTTTTGCATTGCTATCGTAGCGCAGTTGCCGAAAGAAGCTACAGCGCAGACCTATGCGACAACCTTATTAACCGCCTATATGAGCAACGGACTCACGCCAACGGATAAAGCGCTGGCGATGCTGAAAGACGAAGCGAAAACGCTGATGTAGGATGGTTTACCGGTTTTGGGTTATAGTAGCGGTGATGATGCTTAGCATCGCATGTTGGGCGAATGACTCAACCGATGTTGCTAAGCCTGCTGTCGCAAAGAAGCAGATCTATGGAGGTACGCAAGTCAAGCTGGATGTCCTATCGCCGATAATAACGGTAGCCACCAACAAAGGGAGACTGCAGCACTACGAGATCGGCGTGAACGTACGATTGGCTCAACGCTTCTACCCTACTTTGGAACTCGGTTATGCGGGTGGTACAAAGAGTCAAAAAGACACCTTGACATATCAGGGGCACGGAGGTTTTTTTCGCGTAGGATGCGATATCAATCCGCTGAAGAAACATGCAGACAGCCCGCACGCTTTGTTAATAGGAGTTCGCTTAGGTGCGGCCGTGCAAGAGTATACGCAGGACGCGGTGCGCGAAGAGACCACGACGACTGTGGTGCGCAACACCGACTTTATGATGCATCGAAGTGGCGTACAAGGAGATTGCTGGGGGGAGATCGTGCTGGGATGTCAGGTGGAGATCGCGAAAGTAAAAAACACCTCGTTTTATATGGGTTGGATGGGACGATTCAAATGTCTCTTCACCCGCCAACTGGACGGCTATGCAGCCACTGAGATGAGAGCCATTTACATCCCCGGGTTCGGCAACCGCGATAACATCGGTTGGGGAGCCAACTACTATTTGGGATGGCGGTTTTGAAAATTGGAAATTTGAAAATTGAAATTTGATATTATAAAATTTTATTACTATGAACAAGACACAACTTTTGAATCGTGCGGCGAACAACATTCGTATCTTAGCCGCAGCAGCAGTAGAGAAAGCAAAGAGTGGTCACCCGGGCGGAGCTATGGGTGGTGCTGACTTCATCAACGTGCTCTTCAGTGAGTTTTTGGAGTACGATCCGGAGAACCCGGGTTGGGAAGCAAGAGACCGTTTCTTCTTGGATCCTGGTCATATGGCTCCGATGCTGTACAGCCAACTCTGCTTGGCCGGTAAGTTCACGCTGGAAGACCTGCAGAACCTCCGTCAATGGGGTTCGGTAACACCGGGTCACCCGGAGCGTGAGATTGAGCGTATGATCGAGAACACCTCAGGTCCGCTTGGTCAAGGCCATGTCTTCGGTGTAGGTGCTGCGATTGCTGCGAAGTGGTTTAACCAGCGCTATGGCGATATTCATAACCCGACGATCTATGCCTTCATCTCGGATGGAGGTGTACAGGAGGAGATCTCGCAAGGTGCTGGACGTCTGGCAGGACACCTCGGACTTGACAACCTGATTATGTTCTACGACTCCAACGCCATCCAACTCTCCACCGAGTGTGGCGAAGTGACCTCCGAAGATGTAGCCGCCAAATACAAAGCGTGGGGATGGTACGTGCAGGAGATTCCGGGCAACGATCCGGACGCGATCCGCGAGGCCCTCATCAAAGCCAAAGCGCACAAAGGTGAGCCTTCACTCATCATCGGCCATACCACGATGGGTAAAGGTTGCGTAACTGCAGAAGGTGCAAGCTGGGAAAGCAAATGTTCTACACACGGAAATCCGCTCAGCAAGTCCGGTGCTTCGTTTGAGAAGACCATCGAGAACCTCGGTGGTGATCCTCAGAACCCGTTTGTTATCTTCCCGGAGGTAGCAAAACTGTACGAGGAACGCGCGATAGAGTTGCGTGAGATCGCAAACAAGAAATATGCCGCTTACCATGAGTGGAAAGAGAAGAACCCGCTCGCTGCCAACGAATACGAGACCTTCATGTCCGGCGAGACGCCCTGCATCGATTGGTCTCTCATCCAGCAAAAACCCGGAGCCGCTACCCGCAACGCAAGCGGCGTTGTTCTCTCCTTCCTCGCGGAGAACGTAGGTAATATGATCGTCAGCTCGGCAGATTTGAGTAATAGTGACAAGACCGACGGTTTCCTCAAGAAGACCCACGCTTTCAAGAAAGGCGATTTCTCTGGACAATTCCTCCAAGCCGGTGTGTCCGAACTCACCATGGCGTGCGTCATGATAGGAATGTCGCTTCACGGCGGCATCATCCCTGCCTGCGGCACGTTCTTCGTCTTCAGCGATTATATGAAACCCGCAGTACGTATGGCGGCGCTTATGGAACTGCCTGTTATCTTCATCTGGAGCCACGACGCCTTCCGCGTAGGAGAAGATGGTCCGACCCACGAACCGGTAGAGCAAGAAGCACAGATCCGCCTTATGGAGAAACTGCATAACCACCACGGCAAACCGTCTATGCTCGTTCTTCGTCCGGCTGACGCCGAGGAGACCACACTCGCATGGCGTGCAGCCATCGAGAACACCGCTACTCCTACCGCGCTTATCCTCAGCCGTCAGGACATCGCTCCGGTGCCTAACGTCAACCTCGAAGGCTTCCGCAAAGGTGCCTATATCGTTTCCAAAGACGAGAATCCGCAAGTCGTATTGCTGGCTTCGGGTAGCGAGGTAAGCACGTTGTTAAGTGGCGCAGAACTCCTCCGTAAAGAGGGAATCCGCCTTCAGATCGTCAGTGTGCCGTCCGAAGGACTCTTCCGTGAGCAACCCAAAGAATACCAAGACAAAGTGCTGCCGAAGGGTGTGAAACGTTTTGGTATGACGGCAGGTCTGCCTTGCACACTCCAGGGGCTGGTTGGTGACAACGGTGCTATCTGGGGTCTCGAGAGCTTCGGTTTCTCCGCTCCGTATAAGATTCTGGACGAGAAACTCGGTTTCACAGCTCAAAACGTTTACGAGCAAGTAAAGAAGCTTTTGTAATTAAAAATCAAAAAATAAGAATTAAGAATTTCCTTTTATGGAATATAACTTTAGTGACATAGAAAGCAAGTGGCAAAAGGCCTGGGAAGAAGCGGAAGCTTATAAAGTATCCAATGAAAGCGACAAGCCTCATTTCTACGTGCTGGATATGTTCCCCTACCCTTCGGGAGCCGGCTTGCACGTCGGCCACCCGTTGGGCTATATCGCGTCGGATATCTACAGCCGTTATAAACGTCAAAAAGGTTTTAATGTGCTGCACCCGATGGGTTTTGACTCCTACGGTCTGCCGGCGGAGCAGTATGCTATTCAAACCGGTCAGCACCCGGAGAAGACGACCTTCGAGAATATCGACCGTTATATCTCCCAGTTGAAAAAGATCGGTTTCTGCTACGATTGGAGCCGTGAGGTGCGCACCTGCGACCCGAAGTTCTATAAATGGACACAGTGGGCTTTCGTGCAGATGTTCAACAGCTATTTCGATCCGAAGACGCAGAAAGCGCAGCCTATCAGCAAACTGATTGCAGAGTTCGAAGCCAACGACCCGAAATGGGCAACGATGAGCGAGAAAGAGCAGCAGGAGAAGTTGATGAACTACCGTATTGCTTATCTGGCGGATACGAAAGTGAACTGGTGTCCGCAACTCGGCACCGTGTTGGCCAATGATGAGGTAAGCGAAGGTCTGTCCGTTCGCGGCGGTTATCCGGTAGAGCAACGTGTGATGCGCCAGTGGTGTCTGCGCGTGAGTGCGTACGCAGGCCGTCTGTTGGAGGGCTTGGATCGTATTGACTGGACGGATAGCCTTAAGGAAACCCAGCGTAACTGGATAGGAAGAAGTGAGGGAGCTGAGATGCAATTCGCTATCAAAGGTCAGGACCTGCAATTTACCATCTTTACGACTCGTGCGGATACGGTGTTTGGCGTGACGTTCATGGTGTTGGCGCCGGAGAGCGAGTACGTGCAGAAAGTGGTGACGGAGGAGCAACGCGAAGAAGTGGAGGCGTACCTCCAGCGCTGCAAGAACCGTACGGAACGTGAGCGTATTGCCGATAGAAGAGTGACCGGAGTGTTCACAGGCAGTTATGCCATCAACCCACTCACGCAGGGCGAGATACCTATTTATATTTCCGATTATGTGCTCGCAGGCTACGGCACAGGTGCTATCATGGCAGTGCCGGCACACGACAGCCGCGACTACGCGTTCGCGAAACATTTCAACTTACCGATCATTCCGCTAATTGAAGGTGCGGACGTAAGTGAGGAGTCGTTCGACGCCAAAGAGGGCAAGATGATCAACTCCGGTTTCCTCAACGGCATGGAGGTTAAAGAAGCCATCCAAGCGATGAAGGAATATATCACGAACACCGGCATCGGTCGTGTGAAAGTGAACTATCGTCTGCGCGATGCTATCTTCAGCCGTCAGCGTTATTGGGGAGAACCCTTCCCGGTTTATTACAAGGACGGTATGCCTTATACGGTTGATGAAAAAGACCTGCCCATTACATTGCCGGAGGTGAGTGATTTCAAACCGACTGCAGACGGTCGTCCGCCGTTAGGCAATGCCGAGAACTGGACCTATAAGGGCTATCCGTTAGAGCTCTGCACCATGCCGGGCTTCGCAGGCTCGTCGGCATACTACCTGCGTTACATGGACCCGCATAATGATGAGGCTCTCGTGGGCAAACAAGCCAACGACTATTGGCGTCAGGTGGATCTGTATTTAGGCGGTTCAGAGCACGCAACGGGACACTTGATCTACAGCCGTTTCTGGAATAAGTTCCTCTATGATTTGGGCTATGTTTGCGAAGATGAACCGTTCAAAAAGTTGATTAATCAGGGTATGATTCAGGGGCGTTCGAACTTCGTCTATCGCTATATCGGCGAAGGAGCGACGGGTAATCTCTATATCAGTTACAACCTCATCGAGAACCCGGAATACAAGGATAAAGTGCAGCCTATTCACGTCAATGTGAATATCGTCAACAATGATGTGCTCGACATCAACGCTTTCCGTAACTGGATGCCGGAGTTTAAGAATGCGGAATTCGTCTTCTCGGACGGAACGTCCTCTGAACTGACGGGTTACACCGCCGGCGCGAAGCAGTATATCTGCGGTTGGGCGGTAGAGAAGATGAGTAAGTCGATGTTCAACGTCGTGAACCCCGATGATGTCATCGTTAAGTTCGGAGCAGATACCTTGCGTCTCTATGAGATGTTCCTCGGCCCGCTGGAGATGTCCAAGCCGTGGGATACGAACGGTATCGACGGAGTGCATCGTTTCTTACGTCGCCTTTGGAACTTATACGAGCATGTAGAAGAGGCCGAACCAACCAAAGAAGAACTGCGCAGTTTGCATAAACTGATCAAGAAGATCACCTGGGATATTGAGAACTTCTCGTTCAACACATCCATCCCTGCGTTCATGATCGCGCAGAACGAATTGACAACACTTAAGTGCAACAAACGTGCGATACTGGAGCAGTTCGCTGTTCTGTTAGCGCCTTACGCTCCGCATATTGCAGAAGAGATGTGGCATCAATGCGGAAACACGAGTTTTGTGATCGATGCAGCTTGGCCGGAGTGCAATGAAGCGTACCTCGTAGAGGATTCGCAGAAATATCCGGTGCAGTTCAACGGTAAAGTGCGCTTCACCTTCGAGTGCCCCAAAGACACGCCGCGTGAAGAAGTGGAGAAACTGGTTCTTGCTCACGAGGATACGGCCAAGTACCTCAACGGTGCGGCGATAAAGAAGATTATCGTAGTGCCCGGCAAGATTGTAAATATTGTATGTTAAGCATCGAAAGGGGAAAAGGGAAAAAACAAAGGGAGGCGAGTTGCCTCGTCTCCCTTGTGAACCAGCTGGGGCTCGAACCCAGGACCCCATCCTTAAAAGGGATGTGCTCTACCTGCTGAGCTACTGATTCCCGGCCTTTTTTCAAAAGCGGGTGCAAAGGTACTACATTTTTTTGAATTGACCAAATATTTTTTGATTTTTTTGTAAAAAAGTAACATTTTCGGGCATTTTTGTCCACCAAATATGGAAATTAAGCTAGAATACAATCGTCGAAAGACCTCAACCGTACAAGTAGGAAACATTTTTTTAGGCTCAGAATACCCTATCCGCATTCAGACGATGGCGAACACCGACACCAATGATATTGACGGGTCGGTAGAACAAGCGCGCCGATGCATCGAAGCCGGCACAGAACTGCTGCGTTTCACTACGCAGGGTCTAAAGGAAGTGGAATCGCTCAAAGAGATTCATTCGCAAGTGCTGACGGCTGTACCTATCGTAGCAGACGTACACTTCAACTCTGAAGTAGCGGACGCAGCGGCACAGGTCGTGGAGGCGGTACGCATCAACCCGGGAAACTACAGCAAAGATGCTTCGAAACTGGAGGAGCGGTTTGTACACCTGATTAATATCTGTCGCGAACACGAGACCGCTATTCGCATCGGTGTGAACCATGGTTCGCTATCCGAACGAATGATGGATAAATACGGCGATACGCCGCAAGGTATGGTGGAGAGCGTGCTGGAGTTCCTCCGCATCGCGGTGAAACAGAAATTCAACGACATCGTCATCTCCATCAAGGCTTCGAACACTCGCGTGATGGTAGAGACCGTACGGCTGCTGGTGAAAACAATGAACAAAGAGCACATGGCGTTCCCGCTGCACTTGGGTGTGACCGAAGCCGGTGAAGGCGAAGACGGACGTATTAAGTCCGCTGTAGGTATCGGAGCGTTGCTCGCAGAGGGTATTGGCGATACGGTGCGTGTGAGCCTCAGCGAAGCGCCGGAGAACGAGATCCCTGTAGCGCAAGAACTGGTGGATTATTTCGCCGATGAAGACTCCGTTCGTTACGACGGATCGGTGCGTGCGGAAGTTTTGGATAATATCGGCGGCGAAGCAGAGATCCGTTATACTTCGCTTGAAGATAATTGGGAGACCTTCTGTCTGCAGGCTGCCGCCGAAAGCGGACGACTGCTGTGGGAATTCAAAGCGACCGAGTTAACCCTCGTCAATCCGAATTTCTCGGAGACCAAACTGAACTTCCTGAGCAAGGATATCCTGCAAGCTGCGCGCGTGCGTATATATAAAACGGAGTATATCTCTTGCCCGGGTTGCGGACGTACCCTCTTCAACCTGCAGGACACCGTTCATAAAGTGAAAGAGGCTACGGCGCACCTGACCGGTCTTAAGATTGCTGTGATGGGTTGTATCGTCAACGGTCCCGGCGAAATGGCCGATGCTGATTATGGGTATGTGGGAGCCGGTCGCGACCATATATCGCTCTATCGCGGCAAAGAGTGCGTACTGAAGAATATTCCGCAGGATGAAGCGGTGGAAAAACTATTGGAACTAATTGAACACGATAAAAATAACCATTAAAGATTTTACTACTATGCAAAAATCTCCATTACAGATTGCTCGCCAGAACTACCAGCCGAAGATGCCGGTAGCATTACAGGGCGGCGTACGCCTCATAGAAGGCGAGAAAACACACTCCGTAGCAGATCAAGAAGAGATCAAAAAACTCTTCCCGAACACCTACGGTCTGCCTCTTATCACCATGGAACCGACGCAGGAGAAGAACCACTGCGCCGAGCCGTTTAACGTAGGTGTCATCCTCTCGGGTGGCCAGGCCCCCGGTGGACACAACGTGATCTCCGGTCTCTATGACGGTCTGAAATCGCTGAACCCCAACAACAAACTATATGGTTTCCTGGGTGGTCCTTCCGGCCTTATTGACGGAAAATACCAGGAACTGACGGGCGATATCATCGACGAATATCGTAACACCGGAGGATTCGATATCATTGGATCGGGTCGTACCAAACTGGAAGAGACCTGGCAATTCGACAACGGTATCGAGATCTGCAAGAAACTGGGTATCAAGGCTGTTGTTATCATCGGCGGTGATGACTCGAACACCAACGCGTGCGTGCTGGCAGAGTACTACCTGCAGAAACAATGCGGTATCCAAGTGATCGGCTGCCCGAAGACCATCGATGGCGACCTGAAAAACGAGATGATTGAGACCTCTTTCGGTTTCGACACCGCTTGTAAGACCTATGCCGAGCTCATCGGTAATATCCAACGCGACGCTAACTCCGCTAAGAAATACTGGCACTTCATTCGCCTCATGGGTCGTAGCGCCAGCCATATTGCCCTCGAGTGCGCACTGCAGAGCCAGCCGAATATCTGCCTTATCTCTGAGGAAGTAGAGGCAAAGAAGATGACCCTCAACGACATCGTTGAAGATATCGTCAAAGTCATCGTGGCTCGCGCGAACGCCGGACTTAACTTCGGTACCATCCTCATTCCGGAAGGTTTGATCGAGTTCATCCCGGCTATGCGTGTGCTGATCCAAGAGCTCAACGACATGCTGGCTGCTAACGAAGAGTTCGTATCTCTCGATGGCGACGATGCTAAACGCGAATATGTGAAGTCCAAACTGAGTCCGGCTTCTTGCGAACTCTTCCGCTCGCTGCCGAAGGGTATTGCTAAGCAACTCACGTTGGATCGCGACCCGCACGGAAACGTGATGGTAAGTCAGATTGAGACCGAGAAACTGTTGATAGAGATGGTACAGAAACGTCTGGCTGTGCTCAAAGCAAACGGTGAATACAAAGGTAAATTCGCAGCTCTTAACCACTTCTTCGGTTATGAAGGACGTTGCGCTATGCCGTCTAACTTCGATGCAGACTATTGCTACTCTGTCGGTGTCACGGCTACTCACCTCATCGCTGCCGGTAAGACGGGCTATATGTCGCTCGTTCGCAACCTTACCAAGCCGGCTGCTGAGTGGCTCGCAGGTGGTGTTCCTATCACGATGATGATGAATATGGAGAAACGTAACGGTAAGATGAAACCGGTGATCCAGAAAGCGCTGGTTGAACTCGATGGAGCTCCGTTCAAATACCTCCAGGAACATCGTGCTAAATGGGCAAGTCCGGATACCAACTATATCTATCCGGGGCCGATCCAGTACTACGGTCCAAGTGAAGTATGCGATCAGCCGACTCGCACATTGCTCTTAGAACGCGCCGGTAAGTAACCTGATCCACTTAGCCATGCGGATTAAAACAATCCTCATACTATTGTTAACCTTTATTTCCCTATCCGCCCAAGTGACGGATAGGGATTTATTGGATGCCTACCATAGGGAAGACATGTCAATTTGGAAGACGTATGTGGACTCGGTAATGGCTAACAGGTTACAGGTTACCGGAGATTATTTACTCTATGAGTACGGCTACTGCGGCTATATCGTAGCAGAGGCGAAGAAAGAAGGTAAGGAGAGTCTGCTGCCGGAAGCCAAACGATACGTCAAGCGGTTTAAGCAACACGTGGAGGCGCTCAAGAACCAATTGCCCAAAGGGCATTACGAGATGTATCAATCGGCGGTCTACGTGTACGAACTGCGTTTGCATGAGTCGATACATCCCTTCAACGCGATGAGTCTGGCCAAAGAAGCGACTAAATTGGCGCCGAATGATCCGCTCGTGCTCTCATACTACGGCACTTGTCTCTTCTATTCCCCAAAACCCTTCGGCAGCAAAAGTGATGCACTAAAGTGGTTTGAGAAAGCCCAACCACTCTTCGGCGACGAACAATATACGTACTGTTGGGTACGCAAAGCGAACGAAATGTATATCCAACAATGCCACGACAAACTCAAAAAATAGCCTTTTTACACTTTTTTTGAAAAAAAACGCAAAAAAATTTGCATATATCGCAAAAAAGCAGTACTTTTGCACCCGCTTTTGCCTAATGGTGTAATGGTAGCACTACAGATTCTGGTTCTGTCTGTCTGGGTTCGAGTCCTGGTTAGGCAACAAAACAAACTAAAAGCCAAGCACACACGCTTGGCTTTTTTTTGAGGAAAAAGACATTTACGAAGTATGAAATATTCGATTAAAGACGTTTTTCAACCGAAACTCATTCAGTCGCTACGTCACTATAGCCGCGCTCAGTTTGGTCAGGATGCCTTAGCGGGTGTGATTGTAGGTATTGTAGCTATTCCGTTAGCAATCGCCTTCGGTATCTCTTCGGGTGTAGGTCCGACGGAAGGTTTGATCACGGCCATCATTGCAGGTCTCATCATCTCTCTGTTCGGAGGAAGCAAAGTGCAAATTGGCGGTCCTACGGGTGCATTCATCGTCATCATCTACGGTATCATTCAGCATTACGGCCTGAGTGGTCTGATGATCGCGACGATAATGGCAGGTATCTTACTGATTTTGATGGGTTTAGCGCATCTTGGTTCGGTAATTAAGTTCGTGCCCTATCCGGTTATCGTGGGCTTCACAGCCGGTATTGCGGTAACGATCTTCTCGACCCAGATGAATGATTTCTTCGGTCTCGGGTTATCGGATGTACCGGCAAACTTCGTAGATAAATGGATCTTCTACGCCCATCACTTCCAAGTGAATTGGTGGGCATTAGTGGTGGGTGTATTCTCGCTGCTGATTTGCATCTTCATGCCAAAGCTCACCAAACGTATCCCCGGTAGTCTGATGGCGATTATCTTCGCTACCTTCGCGGTATGGTTGCTGAAGTCTTTCGCACCTGCTTCATGGGGTGTCTCCGGTATCCAGACGATCAGCGACCTGTATGAACTGCCGCACGGTATCCCTGCGCCACATATGCCGAACATGGATTTGGCGGAAGGCGAGAGTTTCTTCACCTTAGTGCAAAAACTCTTTCCATCGGCCTTCACTATTGCGATGTTAGGGGCTATCGAATCCCTACTCTCCGCGATGGTGGCGGATGGTGTTATTGGAGACAAGCATAACTCGAATACTGAACTCATCGCGCAGGGAGCAGCGAATATCATCGTGCCTTTCTTCGGCGGTATCCCGGCTACAGGTGCTATCGCACGTACGATGACGAATATCAATAATGGCGGACGTACGCCTGTTGCGGGCATCATCCACGCCATCGTCCTGCTGCTTGTCTTGCTTTTCTTGGGTCAGTTAGTGGGTCTGATACCGATGTCGTGCCTGGCGGCAGTACTGATCATGGTAGCTTATTCGATGTCCGGTTGGAAAACGATTGTAGGTACGTTCAAGCATCGCAACCGCGATATGTGGGTGCTGCTGATCACCTTCTTCCTTACCGTCATCTTCGACCTTACCGTTGCCATTGAAGTTGGTATCTTACTGGCTTTAATCCTCTTCCTGATGCGTACGAATGAGCAGACACATATCCGCACCTTGCATACAGAGATCGACCCGAACGAAGACACGGATCTCCAACTCAACCTCGACCACCTCACAATTCCTGATCGCGTAGAGGTCTATGAGATTGACGGACCGTATTTCTTCGGTATCGCGAACCGCTTCGATGAGATTATGATGCACGTGTCCGGTAAGGATTATCCGATTCGTATCATCCGAATGCGTAAAGTGCCGTTTGTAGATTCTACCGCAATGCACAACCTTGGTATGCTCATCCAGCGTTCCCATCACGAAGGTATCACCATCATCCTTTCCGGTGTGAAGACACACGTACTCCACCAGTTACAAACCGGTGGAATAGAGCAAATGATGAATCCTGAGAATATCTGTCCGAATATCCACGTAGCGCTCAAGCGAGCGAACGCTTTGCTTAATGAGATGGATATGGATGGAACTGATAAGTAAGGTCTTCCCCTACTTGTACGGTCATATAGGACTGACCCTGCTCCTCATCCTTGGTAGCATTCAGCACGATGTAATGAACGCCCTTGAAATGCACCGACTGACGAGCATGTTGGTGACCGCTCAACACACATTCTACATGGTACTTTCCCAATAAGGACGTGATTTCGTAGGTCTCCTCTAACGCCATGTTAGAGGTATGAC
This sequence comes from uncultured Bacteroidales bacterium, assembly GCA_900320865.1. Taxonomy (GTDB): domain Bacteria; phylum Bacteroidota; class Bacteroidia; order Bacteroidales; family Paludibacteraceae; genus Colicola. Next base: position 25,609 of record ONTT01000024.1, read on the forward strand.
CTTGTGAACCGTCCAGTTTCCAAAGATGGGTATGGGTCATCACGATGATACGGCGGTAACCCTCTTTCGACTTTGCCTCCAGCAGGTCTTTTAACCATTTCATCTGCTTGGTACCCAAAGATCCTTCAGCGCTGTCTAAGCAGATATACAGATCAAGTTTCTTGGAACCGTTATTCGTGTCAAACCAATAGCAAGATGTCTTGAAATACGAGCGGTAAATCTGCCATTGTTTGAAATAGATATCGTGGTTACCGGGCGTGATAAAAAGCGTATCATTGATACTGCGTCCACCTACGTTCAATACGCTGTCTGCACAGGGGTAGTTATTCTGCGCATCAATCAGGTCACCGAGGTGTAAGGCTATCTTCGGCTCCACTGCTGCATTGTATTGGTCGATGAAAAAATCCAGGTTCTTATGCGTCTTACGCGTGATATGGCTATCCGAGCAAGCATATATAGTATAGGTATCCGAACCCATATTCAGATGAATCTCACCCACTGAATCGTTATACGCCATCGATTGCTCAAAACGCGTATTGACGGTCTCTCCGTTCGGCGAGAACATACCCGCCATATCCAAGGTGCTGTCTTCGCTGCATGCCATCAGGCCGCATGTGATTGCAATATAGAATAAATGCTTTTTCATAGAAAATTCGTTACTGGTAGGTTAAAACAAATACGTAAATCCTGCTCTAAACGTTGCGCCGTAGAAGGTGGCGTCGAGATGGAACATACCCGTGGGTTTACATTGTGCCGAGAGGTTGATGCGCCAGTGATCCGCTACATCCACATACGCGCCGATGCCGAACAACGGTTGCCACATACGCTCCATCTGATAGTCATCTACGTTTGAGAAGAGGAACGATAAGTTCCATGGGTTGTTCTGCGGACGGCAGAAGACCTCCAAGCGATAAAGCAGGTTAAACGGCTCCACGACAAAGGTCTCGTCTGTATACCAACTGCGTTGCCAGTCACTCATCACGCGGGTAAACAAGCCCAAGTTCACCGATACATAATCCATGCGATACCCCAGCCCCAAGCAGGCCGTATAATCCGTCATCTGATTTCGGGCGATCGCACGAACGTACACATCTGTCTCGATGAAGAGTTCACCTACCGGCATTGTAAACTTCGGACGAAACTGTAGCGCGAGACTATAGACACTCGCTGTCGAGAGTTGCGCTTTCGCCTCCATCTCAAAATACGGATTGAAAGGCATCAAGGCCTGAATATCCAGGTTTCCGTGATGCCCCCATGTGTTGTTATAACTATATTCTCCCATCACGGTCAGCCGATACTCCCGATGGCCGAAACCCGGGTTTGCAGCCATCAACGGTACACCCGCCGCAAGCACTAAAATCAGTAAAAATTTTCGCATATCTATAATCGATAATCTAAAATCTATAATCTCACAATCGTAAGCCCTGCTCCGCCATGGTTCACATCGCCATCGCCGAAATCCAGAGCCACCTGTCCGCGTTTATGACGTTGACGGTTCAAGCCGTTTAGATAGTCGCGCGTCAACTGCTTGAGCGCACCGGTACCGGTGCCATGCAGGATTGTTACTTCACCCGCACCTACCATCAACGCATCGTCCATATAAGCAATCAGTCGCTCCAAGGCCTCATCGGCTCGATAGCCGCGCAGGTCTAACGTCCGCTCAAACGACACGGTGCGACTATGTACGATATTCGAGGAATTTCTAACCGTTGAAGGCCGCGAGTTAAGGGCTACGCTGCCGTTCTTCGCCAGTTTCTTCAGTTCGCTGAAATCGCGCATCACCTTCGGTGTCTTAGGGATCTCTACCTGTGGTTTCTCCCTTTCCACTTTCTGCTTTAGGCTTTCCACTTTCGAGCGTGCTTTCTTCGTCTTCTCCTTGTCCGCTTTAGCCTCTTTGATCTCGCGGATCGTACGCTCAATGGTGGCATTCGACTGCTGCAGTAGGTCGGCCGCCTGTTGACGCGCTTCTTCCAACATCTCTTTCTTCTTGGCCTTGATACCGCTCATCTGCTCCTCATACTGGGCAATTCGCTCTTCCAGTACTTTCTCTTTCTTCCGAATCGCCTCCCGTTTCTTCTCCCAATATCGTTTGTCGCGCGCGATGTCCTGCAGCTGCTTGTCATAATCGATATGTTCCTCGCCCACCAAGTCCGTCGCATAACGGATGATGGGTTCACTCAGGCCGATCTGGCGGGCTATCTCAATGGCAAAACTGCTACCGGCTTGACCGATGGATAACTGAAACAGCGGCCGCATCGCTCCGCGGTCATAGAGCATAGCTCCATTCACCACCCCCGGCGTCTGTTCCGCAAAATGTTTGAGGTTCGTATAATGCGTTGTGATGATACCGAATACACGGCGGTTCAGCAACTCGCGTAAGATAGCCTCCGCTATCGCCCCGCCAATCAGAGGTTCGGTACCTGTTCCCATTTCATCGATCAGCACTAAGGTGCATTCATCGGATTCGCGCACGAATGTACGCATATTCCGCAAATGACTCGAATAGGTGGATAACTCATCCTGTATCGACTGCTCGTCGCCGATGTCTATCATCAGGCTGCCGAACAGACCGGCTCTACTCTGCTCCGCTACAGGCACTAACAATCCGCATTGCAGCATGTATTGCAGCAGGGCGACGGTCTTCAGACAAACCGATTTACCTCCCGCATTCGGGCCACTGATCACCAGCACATGGTTCTCTTGCGCACGCAGACGAATAGAAAGCGGTACGACCACTTTGCCCTGTGGGATATAATGTAGCAGCAACACCGGATGACGGGCGTCCGACCATTCCAACATCGGTTCATTCAACAACTCGGGTCGGATAGCATGCAGGGTCTGCGCCAAGGAAACCTTCGCATTCAAAAAGTCCACTTCCGCCAACAGTTGCTGACTGCCTAAGATACGGTCGGTATTGGGCCGCAGCATATCCGTGATAGCTTGCAGGATACGAATCCGTTCGCGACGTTCCGCACCTTCCAATTCCCGAATATGATTATTGGCATCAACCACCTGTTGGGGTTCGATATACACCGTTTTACCGGTCGCCGACTCATCATGCACGATACCGCCGATCTTGCGTTTATAACCGGGTGGAACAGGGATCACCAATCGTCCCTCGCGTAAGGTAGGAGCCGCATCGGCATCCACCAATCCGTCCGCTTTCGCTTGACGCAGGATTGATGCTAAGGTGCGCCCTACACTTCCTTGCAGATTCACTAACTCCCGCCGTATACGTGCTAACTCAGGCGAAGCATGGTCTGCTAATTTGCCATAGCGATCAAGCACCCGGTCTATCTCGCGCACAATCTCCCCTAATCCGCTAAACCGCTCATCCCCTAATCCTTTCAATAGCGGATACTTCGTACTGTCTAAGCCTGCAAAGAAATGCTCCAACTCGGCCGCATAAGCCAAAGTCTTGCGCAATGCATCTAACTCCGACTCGTCTAAGAACAATCCTTCAATACGGATACGGGCAATGGCCTCACGCATGTCATGGATATCCCCGCGCGGGAAGGTGAGCATCGGGTCACTCTGGGCGTGCAACATCTGGTCGGTCAATTGCAACATGTGCTGCACGAGTTCATAATCGGTCTCGAAATGCATAGCATCTACGCATTCACGACCTAAGGATGACGCACAGCGCCGCCCTAACTCCTCACGAATGACCGTAAAGTCAATCTTCGCTTCTATATTCTCAGGGTAAATCATCCTAAGATTCGACAATCTCGGATAGCATTCGCACCTACCGCCTCATTCAGTTTTTTGACCAATTCGAAGCGGTTCTCAAAGAGTTGCGCTTTCAACGCGGCGGAATTGACATGGATAATAAGCATTCCGTCGCGCATCTCTATACTGCGGGTTAACTTCGTGACGGTCTCACCCATCACACGCGGCCAAGCCTGCTCAATTTGCATATCCAATACAGATTGCTCCAAGCCGCTCTCGCGCAGATAATCCACCAGCGCATCCGATATGGACATCGCTCCTTTCACCAATCACCAATTACCAATCCCTAATTCCTCACTTCGGCTCTTTTACCTTCTTCAGATAAATCTTCTGCCGTGTACGGAAGGTTCGGATTTTAGGATCTAACTCGTTATATTTCAGTATTGCCTCTATCTGCACACCCTCTTCCTGGCTCAATTTCCATAATGACTGACCGGTATGCGTCCAAACGAACTCCTTGCTACCCGTCGTCTTCTTCGGAGCCAAGTAAACGCGTTCACCAGGGGTCAGAGTACGACCTAAGGCATCATTGTCTTCGCGCAAATCGCGCTCACGTACATTGATACGGAATGCGATCGTCGCGTACGTATCGCCTTCACGCGCGATCACGTAATTGATACCGTTGTATTTCTTTTTCGGGTGCTCGATGAAGAAACTGTCGCGCTCCTCACGGGCGGTCTTCGGCTCCACATACGGCGGTTCCGGGTCGTTCTTAATCACCATGATAGGTGCCGTTCCTTGTACGACCGTCGCTTTCAACGGACGCTTCGCGGGCTTTTTCGGAGCCTGCTGATTCTCCGGCTTGGGTTGATTCGGATCTATCTTAACATTCACCTGCGCATTCGGCTCCGTATTACGCAGATCCTGCGCTGCAGTAGGATCAAAACCACCTACGGTGGTAGCCATAGTCAACGAATCCAGATGATAGTCCTCGATGAGACGAATCAACTTCGATGCATAATGCTTGTCGGTAGCATAGCCGCACTCACGCAGACGCACCGCCCATGCCTCATAATCCTCTACGGCAATTTCAAAACAAGTTGCGTAACGCGGACGTTGCAGGAAAAGCGAATGGTCTTTGAAACTCTCAGCCGCATCGGCATATTGACGGAAACACTCGCCTTTGGAGTCGTCATCGTAGTAATACACGCCGCCGAACCACTCACTCGTGCACTTGATGCCGAAGTGGTTCTTCGCATTCACCGCCAACTCACTCTGACCGGCCGAGGACTCTAACAACGCCTGCGCCATCGTGATTGATGCAGGGATACCATACTCGGCCTGCTGCATTATAGCTGTTTCCTTCCACTGGGCGATATAACGCCAGTATGCATCACTCTGCTTCTGAGCCATGAGAGTCATGCTAATGGTCATAAGACCGATCAAAATAGTAGATTTTTTCATATGCGACATATTTTGCGCTGCAAAGATAATACAAAAATTTGAAATACACAAGGAAACTTAACAAAAAATAAAAAAATCGTGCTTTTCTTGCACATATCATTTTTTTTTTGTACCTTTGCACCCGAAATGTCCTCCCGACAGAAGGGGAGAAATGGCCTCCGCCGAGAAGGGCTAACCCCAAAGGCCGGATTGTAAGAAACTAAAACACTGATTTTTAATATCTAAATATACAATTTTTATACACATGGAAAAGAAAAAAAGAGTTTACACCTTCGGTAATGGTAAGGCTGAAGGCAACGCGCAAATGCGTGAACTGCTGGGTGGCAAGGGTGCCAACTGCGCAGAGATGAACTTGGTGGGCGTTCCTGTTCCTCCCGGATTCACGATCACTACAGAAGTATGTAACGAGTACTATCAGGTAGGGCAAGAGAAGATCGTTGCGGAGTTGACAAACGAGGTCAACGCTGCTGTTGCTCACATAGAGGGTCTGATGAACTGCAAGTTCGGCGATCCGAAGAACCCGCTCCTCGTTTCCGTTCGTTCGGGTGCACGTGCGTCCATGCCGGGTATGATGGATACGATCCTCAACCTCGGTCTGAACGATACCGTAGCAGAGGGAATGGTAGCTAAGACCAACAACCCCCACTTCGTATATGACTCCTACCGCCGTTTCGTACAGATGTACGGCGACGTCGTGCTGGGTATGAAGCCGGTGAACAAGACCGACATCGATCCGTTCGAGAAGATCATCGACGAAGTAAAAGAGATCCGCGGTATCAAGTTGGACAAGGACCTCAACGTAGATGAGCTCAAGCTCCTCGTAGCGCGCTTCAAGACCGCTATCAAAGAGCAGACCGGCAAGGATTTCCCGGACGATCCTATCGAGCAGCTCTGGGGCGCTATCTGCGCCGTATTCCGCAGCTGGATGAACGAGCGTGCTATCCTCTACCGTAAGATGGAAGGAATTCCTGACGAGTGGGGAACCGCTGTTTCCGTTATGGCAATGGTCTTCGGTAACATGGGCGAGACCTCCGCTACCGGTGTCTGCTTCAGCCGTGACGCCGCAACGGGCGAGAACCTCTTCAACGGTGAGTACCTTGTTAACGCACAAGGTGAGGACGTAGTAGCAGGTATCCGTACTCCGCAGCAGATCACCCTCGAAGGTAGCCGCCGTTGGGCAGCGCTCCAGGGTATCAGCGAGGAAGAGCGTGCAAGCAAATATCCGTCTATGGAAGAGGCTATGCCGGAGCTCTATGCCGAACTCAACACCATCCAGCAGAAGCTCGAGGACCACTACCGCGACATGCAGGATATGGAGTTTACGGTGCAAGAAGGAAAGCTCTGGTTCCTCCAGACCCGTAACGGTAAGCGTACCGGTACTGCTATGGTGAAGATCGCTATGGACCTCGTACGCGAGGGCGTCATCAGCGAGAAAGAGGCTATCATGCGCTGCGAGCCGCAGAAACTGGACGAACTGCTCCACCCTGTCTTTGACAAAGACGCGCTCAAGAAAGCGAAAGTCATCACCCAGGGTCTGCCTGCTTCTCCGGGCGCTGCGTGCGGACAGATTGTCTTCCACGCGGACGACGCACAGGAGTGGCATGAGAACGGTCACAAGGTTATCATGGTTCGTATCGAGACCAGCCCTGAGGACCTCGCAGGTATGTCTGCAGCTGAGGGTATCCTCACCGCACGTGGCGGTATGACCAGCCACGCAGCTGTCGTTGCCCGCGGTATGGGCAAGTGCTGCGTTTCCGGCGCAGGTGCTATCCAGGTGGACTACAAAGCCAAGACGGTTAAGATTGAGGGCGTGACCTACAAAGAGGGCGATTATATCTCGCTCAACGGTTCTACCGGACAGGTTTACGCAGGTGAGATCCCGACCAAGGCTGCTGAGCTCAGCGGTGACTTCAAGGCATTGATGGACCTCTGCGACAAATATACACACCTTCAGGTTCGTACCAACGCCGACACTCCGCACGACGCAGCTGTAGCACGTGCCTTCGGCGCAAAGGGTATCGGTCTGACACGTACCGAGCACATGTTCTTCGACGACCAGAAGATCATCGCTATGCGTGAGATGATTCTCGCCAAGGACAGCGAGGGCCGCGAGAAAGCACTGGCTAAACTGCTACCGTACCAGAAGGCTGACTTCAAGGGTATTCTGGAGGCGATGGACGGACTGCCTGTGAACATCCGTCTGCTCGACCCGCCTTTGCACGAGTTCGTTCCGCATGATCTGAAGGGACAAGAGCAGATGGCGAAAGAGATGGGCGTTTCC
>ONTT01000051.1 GCA_900320865.1 uncultured Bacteroidales bacterium
GCATCCTCACGCGCCACAAAATGCATCAACTCATGCACCGCCACGGCATCCTGACTCACATCCAGCACATTATACCACGTCTGCGCACCTCGCGCCGCCAGACGCACACTCGCCTGCGCCACGAAAGCCCCCCGTACACCCTTAGAAGGAGTTAAACCGTAATTAGGACGTGGTAATCCTAGACCATACACGGTATTGCAAGCTAAGGATTCAGAGGGTTCTGCGCGGTCCACGAGAATCGCTTCCATCCGAAAGAGTGCCAGACCGACTTTCTCGTGAGACTTCCGGTTCTCGACCTCAATCAGTTCGGTCTTCTTATAACCGTCCACCAGCGTGGAGAACTCATTCTGCGTCTTGCGTTCCACACCAGCCGGAAGGACGTTCAAGAGACGATCGTCTATCTCTACTTCGGTGGCGCGGTTGCCTAAGTTCTCCAAGGTCGCACGACGTACCCATCCGTGTTTGCCTGCCGGTGCCCAGAGATAAGAGAAACGCAACTTCAGCGTGTGGTTCTCTTCGCAAAAAACAATCTGGTTGCCCACCGTCGATTTGGCAATCTTGCGGGAGAGCACAAACACATCCTGTTGCTGCGCAGAGAAAGGTCTCCAGAGCAGATCTCCGTTCACTTGAAACGGTTCGCCCTTCACTCGAATTGCCGTCTTCGGACCCGTCGTCTCGTAGTTCTCGGTGATCTTATCGTCGGTGTAATACGGGAAGAGCGCTTCTCCCGGTGAGCGACGACCACAGGTAAGTCCGCCCGTCGAAGAGAGGTACATCCATAAATCCGTGTCTGAAGCCAGCGAGATGAAGAATGGCTGCATCTCGTTATAGTTGGCGATCTCATAGAACCGCTCTCCGTTGATTGTAATAAACTGTCCCTTAACCATTGCGTCTCTCCTCCAATTCGGTTTTCATTTGATTCATTGTTTTCTGGTCGAGATTATAGAACGCCATGACGATAGCGCACGAAGCATACAGCACACCCGGAATGACGCTTACCAGCAGTCGTATTCCCATCATCGCACTATCGGATTGCACATCGGCGTTCGCTACGAATTGCGTCACACTCAGCAGCCATCCTGCTGCCGCTGCACCGATTGCCCAACCGAGTTTCTGTGCCAAGACAGATGCGGAGAAACAGAGACCTGTCGTACGTCTGTTGAACTTCCATTCGCCGTAATCTGCCACATCCGCCAGCATCGTCCACAAGAGCGGAACAGCCGGCGCGTACGCCATCTTCGCAAGGATATTAAAGGTATAAACCAGCGGTAAGTTATCGCCCGCTACGAAGATCAGCGAGAAGAATATTCCCGACACGATGGAGGACATGATATAGACAGCTTTATTGCCAAAACGTTTGGCAAGCGGTTTGGACGCCGGCAGCGCTACAATCAGCGCCACGGTTCCAAGCACATTAAAGAGCTGGACGTTCTCCGCGTCGTGGATATAATACTTGAAGTAATAAGCGATCGCGGCATTCTGCATCGCGAACATGATAAACGACACGATGCCCACACACGTCAGCACGATCCATGCCTTATTCATAAACAGGTACTTGAAATCTTTCAGCACATTCGCGTCTTGTTTTTCCGGTTGCGGCACACGCTCTTTGGTGGTCGCAAAAGCGATGAGGAAGAAAGCAATACTGAGCACGCCGAACAGACCAACCGTATATTGGTATCCCTGCGCCTGATTCACCACACCGTCGTTACCTATCGCACCAAGCCATTTGACGAGATACAGCGCTGCGCCGGTAACGATAAACTGACCGATATACGCTGCGATAAAACGATAAGTATTCAGTCCCGCACGCTCGTTGGAGTCGTCCGTCATGACCGCAGAGAGCGAACTGTACGGCAGGTTCACAAACGCATATGCCGTCAGCGCATAAGCGAACTTACCGTTCAGACCGAACTCCGGCGTTGTGAACGCCAGTACTGCCAATATGGCATATGGTACCGAACCGAACAACAGATACGGACGGAACTTACCCCAGCGGCTGTTCGTTCGGTCAGAGATAATGCCTACCACAGGATCCATGATCGCATCCCAGATACTGCCGACAAACATGATCACACCTGCCAAAGCCGGGCTCAGACCATAGATGTCCGTATAGAAAAAAATGGGACGCGGTATCACCTAAACTGTAACCAAATTTCTCTCGAATAGATAGTTTCATATCAATTTGAAATCACAAATTACAAATCATAAATTATCCGCGTTTCTTATAGACGCGGATATAATCCACATACATCTTTACCGGCGTGCCGTCTGCAGGCAGCGCGGTTACTTTCTGGAACGAAGGATCATCTTCGGTGATCACCTCCGGATATTTCTCTGCCGCCGGCATCTGCGGGAAGAAACCGCCGACCGACAAGTTCAGCACCAGATAGAACGGATGGTTGAAATAATGTCCCGGTTCGTTCACCTCTTTGCCCCGCAGCGAGAGCTGGAAATACGGTTCCGCATCTGGGAACTTATCCTGATCCAGATACATCGCAATCGAGTCCTCGCTCCAGATCAGCGTATAGAGATGAAAATCTCCCTGCACCGGATAATCCGCCGTCTTGAACTGACCGAAATTGGGGTACGCACCGTTATTAAAACTCTCGCCCCAATGGCACGCGCCGTTGAAGAATCGATCCTGCGTACCGTTCTCTATTCCCGTATGATGCCCCATCTCGCAGATATCTATCTCTCCGCATTTGGGCCAAACAACTCTACCCTCTGCCGCTAACTGCGCCGCACGTTTATCCACGTCGTCGTTGTTACCGAGATTGGTTGCCAGGTTATTTCCTAACATCCAGAACGCCGGCCATAAACCGTCCGCCGTATGAGGAAAAGCGATACGCGCTTCTACCTTTCCGTACTCCACGGTCACTTTGTCGTGGGTGTTCAGCCGCGCAGAGGTGCAAGGCCTGTTCTTGTAGTTCTCCCGTTGCGCATTGAGTACCAGACACGACTCGCCGGACAGAGGATGTTTCTCTATCGTCACGTTCTTCGGCGCATAGTACTGCAACTCCGCATTTCCGCCTCCGCGGGCGTTGTCCTCTACGTTCCAATAGGCGGTATTGAGCGTCTGCCCCTCAAACTCATCGGACCACACCATCTTCCATTCGCTTCGGGCGCATGCACTCAGCGATACCATCGCCAGTAACCATATATAGTTTATTATCTTCATATCGGGTTTATCGGATCTCTCGTCCCATAATATCATACATCTTTTCTCCGCGGCGTATCAGGATCTGACCATTGCGCAGCACCTTCTCTCCCATAACCGGTAACCCGTCACCCATGACCGCTTCCGTTCCTTGCCTTCCTCCTTCCGGCTCAATGGCATCGGAAGCCGACGGACAAGAGAACGTCTCCTTCACGTCACCTTTCTGATAGATACGGATCCAATCGATATACATCTTCCGCGGACCGTTAGCCAAGGCGGTGATGCCGTTGATATCCCATATTCCTGGGAAGTTACCGCCTACCGCCAGATTGGCAATCACGAAATTCGGTTTGCCGAACACCAACTGCCGGTTATAATCCGCATCCTCATTAGGCTCCAAGTCCGCATGGAAATAAGGCGTAGCCACATTATCCATATACATATCTATCGAAGTGGGAGTCCACTCCATGGAGACGATATGAAACGTATCTTGCAGCGAGTAGCTCCATGTAGCCTCCTGCGCGTCGCACCAATCGGCATTCCAGGCTCTTCCGATATGCAAGGCTCCGTTGAAGAAACGATCCTGCGTGCCTTTAGAGAAAGCGTTCTGATGTCCCATCTCAATGATATCCGTCTCGCCGCATTTGGGCCATCCTACTTGGTCGTAGTTATTGCCCATCTGCCAGAATGCCGGCCAAAGGCCGTTAGCCGTCTGAGGAAACTTGATACGTGCTTCTATACGACCGAAAGTGTACGTCATCTTGTTCTTGCTGTTCACGCGGCCTGAGGTACATTTCTTACCCTGATAATCCTCTTTGGTAGCCGTCAGAATGAGGCATTGCTTACCCGTCGTCGGTTCGGCACCTACGGACACACCTTTCTGGCAGTAATACTGCAACTCATTATTGCCGCCTCCGTCGCCGTTCACCTCTATATTCCACACCTGAGTATCCAGCGCCCCGTCCGTGAAGTCTTCATTCCACACCAGACTGTATTCCTGCGCCAAGGCGGATAAGGCGAGGCCGGAGACTAAGAATAGTATATGTATTTTTCTCATACAGATAATATTATTTGATTATTTGCAACCATGCAAGATTAATTACTCCTTCTTGCATCTCTACACGTAGTGAATGTTTTCCGGATGGTATATTTACAGGAAACGATTGTGTCTTCCATATACTCATACCCCCTGTAGCTTCTAACGAAATCAAGGCCATCGGATCACCGTCCAGCCAAACAACCATATTTCCTTCTCCTCCGGCATAATGCACCAACAACTGCGAAGAATTTTCTTCTACGAATACCTGATAATCGACCGCTTGTCCGGAAGCAAAAACATTCAACATCAGTCCCTCACCGTCTGTAGAGGGGCGAACTTGCACATTCTCTGTAGAAACACCAACATAGTCTGATGCCCGAACAAAAGCATTCGCTTTTAGCCAAACGGACTTGTCAAAAGAAGAGAATCCGCAATATACTTTGCCTGCAGATGTTAATTCATAGGGTTGGACAGAAGTTAACAACTGCATATAAGGATAACCTGCTTTAGCTCGAGGAATGAACCACGCATAACGCTCCACGTGCGGGTCTTGCTCCAAATAATTCAGCACCTGACACATATACTTCATCTGGTCCTCTTCGGAATGAATAGCATATTCTTCCCAGGCGCAGAACTCCGTCAGCCATATAGGCTTGTTATACTTATAGAAACGAGATATATAATCTTTCACGGCTTGCGGCGAGGCCATATAGCAATGGATGGAAATAGCATATATATCATCCGTATTAACAAGCGAGAAGAACTCGTCTAACCATTTGATAGGATCGTTATATCCGGACAAAGTACCATAGTTCATCGCCGGAGACACCAGTTTAAGATTCAGTTCTTTTGCCAATGCCACTACTTTATCCCATTGCGCCGCAGCTTGAGCGGGTGTCATTCTGGCTTGGTCTGTCAGGTTAGGTTCATTGTATCCCAATAGATACTGTGTCTTCGGATGAGCTTTCACATAAGCACGTATCCGGTCTGCATTGTAGTTATTACTCCAACACATCGGGCAGAAATCCACCCCTTCCTCATCCATCCAGGTTGCTGCCAGTGAGTTTTGATCATTTCCCCAATTGTAGTCCCATGAGATAGCAGCAGTCAATAGCGGCAGGTCCTCTGCCTGAGAGAAGTTGAATGCCACTCCACGTTTGGCAGAACGAGGCATTTGGGTTACAACCGAACTTGCGGGAGGAGTCGGTTCCTGACCACCGCACCCCACCAGCATAATCACACTGAATACCGTTATATACCAGTTCTTAACTCTCATCAACCTTCCCTTACTATGTTTGTATTATTTCTCCTCACGCTGATATACGCGCACCCAATCCACCTTCATTTGTACCGGAGAATTGAAGATATTGTCATCTACCGTTCCACCCATTTTACCTCCAATAGCTAAATTAAGGATGATAAAATGCTCCTTATTAAATGGCCAATAGGTGTTTTGGTCCACATGTTCATACGGTTCCTGAGTCATTGCCATCTGCTCACCATCTATTGTAAAATAGATACGGTCCATGCCGTTAAAGTCATCCTCTAACCACTCTATTCCATATACATGATATTGCTCCTCCAGGCCATCCATATATGCCCGTGCGGACCAATTGTTGCCCTTCGTGCCGTTCTTATCCGGCGTATGGGTGGCAAACGAAGCCATACGAGGCTGATTTCCTACATGCTCAATAATATCTATCTCTCCGCATTTAGGCCATCCTACTCTTTTATAATCATTACCCATCATCCAGAACGCAGGCCATGTTCCGCCACCTGCCGGCATCCAGATGCGGGCTTCTATCTTACCATATTTGAAATAGCGTTTGTCGCGCGAGTTGATGCGTCCGGAAGTATATTGACGGTTGTTATACTCTTCTTTACGAGCCTCTATAATCAGATTGCCATTCTCTATACGGATGTTCTCCGGACGATCCGTATAATACTGTTTTTCCTGATTGCCGCCACCGCTACCATTCACTTCGATGGTCCAATTATTCATATTCAGTGAAGCGCCGTCAAACTCATCACTCCAGACTAATGAATATTCACCCCACGTGTGCTCTACCGCTACGCGGGAAGAGACCGATTCCAGACCGTTACTGAGCGTGATGATGGTATTACCGCCTTTTTTTGCGGTGACCATTCCGTTGGTATCCACACTTGCCACTTCCGGATTAGAAGATGTCCATTCTAAAGGTACATCGTATGTGGAGGTATAAGTGTATTGATACGTGGCGCCTTTCTTAAGAGACACCAATTCCGGTGTTAAGGAGAGGGTCTCACCTTTGCTACCGATGACATACACCTGACACTCTGCTGACGCTTTGCCTAATGTAGCACGGATCGTGGCACAACCAACTCCGATAGCTTCAACAATTCCGTCTGACACGGTAGCCACATTCGCATCTGAGGACGTCCATTCTACACCTGCATCATTAGGCTCCACTTCCAATACATCCATCTCGCCTATAGTCAACTGCAATGTATTGGTAGATAACTTTAGCATCGCCTCTTGCGGCTTTTCACACGCTGCAAAGAGGAAGACCGACACGATAAAAATTATGATTTTTTTCATACTAAATAGTTATTTAGAGCAAAGCAGGGACAACCAAGCCCCTGCTTGCAAATATGAGCTGATTACTCAGCCTCCTGATATACGAATACAGCATCAACATCCAGACCGTTGCCGATACCATTGATCAACAAACCTAACGAATAGAATGCGCCCTTTACATCAGCAGTCCACGGAGTGCTCCAGTCCAGACCTGCATTGAAGAAGTCAGACATCTTGTACTCCAACAGAGTCCACTCGCCGTTCGTATTGCCGGATACTTCTTTGGCAACCTCACCACCGGTAGCACTCGTGCTATACAGCGTGAACTTAGCGGTAGTTTGAGCGTTGTTGGCTGGAGTCTTGTAAACGATTACCAGTTTGTAATCACCGGTAATAGCCGAGAAGTCAACTGTACGGTGAATCAGACGGAGACCGCCACGCCACAGTTCGTGCGCGACGCTGGCGCAAAGGGTTTCTGGTTCGAGTACAAGACCGACACGGCGAAAGGCGGGAAACATGTCCAAGCTGGATAATGCATCGGCAATGCAGGCGTTGCTCACGCGCGAGCAGATGGCCGC
>ONTT01000014.1 GCA_900320865.1 uncultured Bacteroidales bacterium
CTTTTAAACATTTTTGTACGGCTAATAACCGTTCTTCAGTTGAATGTTTCATAATAAAAACCCCAAAAGTTTTGTGTTCAACTTTTGGGGTTCATTACATTCCGGGCGGCTCTCTTTCTTTATCTCTTGTTGCTAAGGTGACGCTAAGCACATAGCAAGGACATAATAAGGACAATGTATAACGAATGATTAAGAATATATAAGAACCTATAACGTTTTCTTCCAGAAAATGCCTGAGAGGTATAATAAAAAAGTGTCAATACAAATTTTTACGTTTTACTTGCATGTGTCATTTGTTTTTGTAACCGGAGAAGCCAAGTACAAGAAACTATAATCGTCAAGCACCCGGGGCAGCAAGAATAATAACGAGTGAAAGAGTTAAAGAATTAACGAATTAACGAGAAAAATGACATGCGGACTTGCGTATGTCATTTTTTTTCGTACTTTTGCACGCAAAACAGTGCAAAGAGTAAAAAAATATGCAGCGTTTTGTCTGATAGTACTGGTCTTTATGGCCTGCGAGAACAGACAGCCGGTTGATCAAGTCGGGAAGGACTTGACGGTACTACGACGGCCAATACCACTTGGTGGAGTACATGACCCGCAGCGACCATGCCCAACAAGCCAGCATGGACCAGATGTGGGATTGGAGTTCCGATGTTATATTGAGCATTAGCGACGAGACGAAGGAGATCGTATACGAACCGCTGCAGGACCGCTATGCCGTGGTTATGGCGACGAGTACAGGTTGGAACAACTACCGGCATCAGGCGGATGCGCTGGACATATACCGCATGTTGCGCAAGGCCGGTTACGACGATGCGCATATCGTGTTGATCACCGAAGATGATTTGGCGGACAATCCTCAAAACCCGCATCCGGGAGTAGTTCATGTCTCGCCGGAGGGGGAGAACCTGCATGAGAACATCATCAACGACTACCGCATCAGCGAGTTGACTCCGGCAGATCTGGGTCATATCCTCTCGGGGACGGTGACGGAGAGGACGCCGGAGGTGGTACACGGTAGTAAGAACACGAACGTGCTGTTCTTCTGGAGCGGACACGGGGTGTACGACAAAAAAATCAATTGGGGCAATACGGGGTATGTCATGGCCGATGAGATCCATGCCATGTTAAGTGCTGCTGAGCCGAACTTCCGCAAGTTGCTCTTCGTGATGGAGACCTGCTATAGCGGTTCTGTAGGCGAGGACATGCCGGAAATACCGGGTTTGCTGATGCTGACGGCATGTGCTCCGGGTGAGAAATCGCATGCGGATGTGATAGAGGGCAGTATATACCTATCGAACGCGTTCACACGCGTCTTCCGCGAAGAAGTGGAGCAGAACACGCATATCACGCTCTATGATCTCTACACGGCTCTTGCGCGGCACACGACGGCAAGTCATGCGATGATGTACAACTATGCCTCCTACGGCAGCGTATACAGCAACACGATGGCCGAATATTTTAACCCACAATATTAACCCTTTAATTTGAAAAACAATGAAAAAGTATCTTTTATGGCTGTTTGGCATAACAATGATGCTGACAGCATGTAATCAGAACAATCCGGAGCAGAATGCGAAGGTGGATGATTACAGTTACCTGATTGAGAGCCTGATGCGTTTTGACGACAACGGTGAGATCACGGGTTACATGATCGGCGACAACCTCAATGAGGCGGATCCGCTGGATATCTCGGTGCCTGTTGAGAACTACGATGAGGCTATAAGGGTTTTCCGTTCCCTGCTTCCGTTGGACGTTACATTGAAACAGGAAGGCACGTCATTGATATGGGCGATGACCGACTCGCTGGGTAATGAAGAGGGTGAACTGATATTAGAAGAAGGTTCTACGGAGGACAGCATTGCAGTGATGCGCTTCAAAGGACGTCCGAAAATTGAATCGGCTCCCGAAAGAAGAGTTACAACGAGCAAATTTCCTCCCATTATCCCCAGCTACATAAAGTGCACCTTCATTCCGGAATCGGCATGGCCGGAGAACGCCGGAGCCGCAGAAGAGATTCTGAATGAGCAGTACTATCTCGGCGCTGTTGTGAAGAAAGAGAAAGACGAAGGCTTCGGCAGCGGTTGGTTTGTTGTGATTGCTCCATGGACGCCGCAGGAGTGCGGACTGATGGTGAAGATCGAGACTATAACGATATACCGAAGAAGAAATGCTCCGGCGCCGGTACGCTTCACCGCGTTTACCGCGAACTGCATAAGGGCAGCAATTACCATGATATCTTTGAGGAGATCGGACAGCAAGAAGAAGTGAACTGGCCGACCACATTGAACGGCTGGTATCTGACCAAAACGGAGAAAGGCGCTTCTTATATTTTAGTCAACCTGGAGAGCAATTCGGAGAAATACTACAATCCGAATGCCGGCCGATACATTGAAAGTGCTCCCGCTCGTATGCCGGCGGCATCGGATAAGATGCGAATGATATACTGCTATTGCTTCAAACCGAACGGCGATAAGATTAAGTTCTGGTAATGAACGGTTTAAAGTTTAGAGTTTAGAGGCTTACGCCGTTTAGTGCGGCAGAGCCGCGTTTAGCGTTTAGTGTTTAATGTTTAGAGAAAGGCACCCTACGGGGTGCTTTTTTCGTAGACGCCACACGGACGGCCTAAAAGCCATTTGGATAGCGGGAGAGTATGGCGATGCTACTCTGCAAAAACCGTGGTGCCCCCCACTCATGCTTTTGCGGACCCCAACCGCAAAAGAATGTTTTTGCCAGAGTACATACGCCAATGCGGATGAGAGAGGGAGAGAGGGTTCATGCTAATCGTCCCTAAAGGGAGGCCGTCCTTCGCATATAGGGGATGAGAGGATGAGAGGATGAGAGGATGAGAGGATGAGAGGATGAGAGGATGAGAGGATGAGAGGATGAGAGGATGAGAGGATGAGAGGATGAGAGGAGATGAGAGGATGTGGGAAAAGTAAAAATAATTATTCCGTTTATAAGAATATGGCATAGAATTTGTGAAGAAGGAGGCGTGTGTAAGAAAGGGATCATAGTCATTGGAATGTTATGCCTTGTGTTGCCGGGAATGGCACGGAGGCATAAACCGGTTGTGCCGGATTCGTTGCAGGTGTTAGAAATGGAGGTGAATGGTATCGGGTTCCGTATGCAGCGCGTGGAAGGGGGTTCTTATCTGATGGGTGCGACCATAGAGCAGACCGATCGGGATATTCTCACGAACAAGCCTGCGCATCTGGTTTTTCTATCGCCGTATTACATCGCGACGACAGAGGTGACGGTTCAGTTATGGCGTGCGGTGATGCCGGAGGGGGAAGTGATTAATCCGAAGGGTTACCCGACCGTTCCTATCTCGTATGTGACATGGAATGAGTGTCAGGAGTTTGTGCGGCGGTTAGACAGTATCACCGGTTTGCCGTTTCGTTTGCCCACCGAGGCCGAATGGGAGTACGCAGCAAGAGGCGGAGCAAAGAGCAAGGGTTATCGATTTGCCGGAGGGAATGAGGCGGACAGTGTTGGTTGGACCTATTCGAGTTCGGGCAATTGGAAGCATCCTGTAGGGCGAAAGCGTCCAAATGAGTTGGGGCTGTATGACATGACAGGGAATGTGACGGAATGGTGTCAAGATATCTACGGACCTTATACGCTCTGTACGCAGCCGGATCCATGCGGTCCGGATACGGGTAGTTATCGGGTTGTACGTGGCGGCAGTTACGATGAATGCAATGCAAACAGTCACCTCTCGGTACGTCGCTGGCACAAGCCGGAGACATCGACGGAGTATATCGGATTTCGAATAGCGCTGAGTTTGCCGGATGACCCGATGCTGCAGAAGGAATCGGAGGAAGAGCTGCCGCTGAGCAAGAGCGTCAAGATCAAGGGAAAGAAAGTGAAGTTCCTCTATGTACCGGCGGAGGAGCCGTATTATATATCGGAGGAGATAGAGTGCGGTTTATGGCGGAAAATCATGATGAAAGACGCGCCGGAGAAGAGCAAGAGCGTGGCTCTTGGGATGAGTCAGACCGATCGGACGTATTTCGCAGAATACTGCAGCCGCGAAGCGGGTGAGGCGCTGGCAGTAGCGAGTGCAGAACAGATTGTATTAGCCGAACAGCAGGGCTTGATCGTACCCTTTGAGAAAGACGCGAGTCAAAAAAAGAAGAATGAATCGATACGAAAGAAACAGAACCGCCGTAAGGCCAATGAGAGGCTCTCAGCCTGGACAGAACTGATAGGGGTCAAACTCCCGAAAAAAGATGATCCGGTATTAATGGAATTCAAAAAAGCCGACGATGAGTCTCGTCCTCTTCGATTAGTAATCCCTACCCTGCCCAGGAATTTCGATCGAGAGAGCGATAGGAGATAGCCTCGAGAAGGTGTTTCTTTTGAATATCAGGTGCGCCGTCTATATCAGCTATTGTGCGGGCGACTTTTAAGATACGATCGTAGGCCCGAGCGGAGAGACCGAGTTTATTCATCATGAGCTCCAGCAGTTTGTCGCACTCTTCATCCAAGGCGCAGTACTGGCGCACCATCTTCGAATTCATCATAGAATTACAATGCACGAGTCGACTATGTTTAAAGCGCTCGTTCTGGATCGCGCGTGCCTTGAGGACGCGTTCTCGCATGACGGCGGACGACTCACCGGGCTGGGTGTCCTTGAGTTGCTCGTACGGCACTGCCTCAATTTCACATTGTATATCGATTCGATCCAAGAGCGGACCGCTTATCTTCGATAGATAACGATGCACTTGTCCGGGTGTGCAGGTACAAGGATGGGCAGGGTTATTCTCGCCGTAATGGCCGCAGGGACAAGGGTTCATCGCTGCTACCAGCATGAAAGATGCCGGATAGTCGACGGTCTCCTTGGTGCGGGCTACCGTGATATGACGGTCCTCGAGCGGTTGCCGCATGACCTCCAACGCGGAGCGTTTATACTCCGGCAGCTCATCAAGAAAGAGCACGCCGTTATGGGCAAGCGATATCTCACCGGGGTGCGGATTGGTACCTCCTCCCACGAGCGCCACATCCGTAATGGTGTGGTGCGGCGAACGGAAAGGTCGCTCTACGATCAAGGTGCTGCTGGCTCCCTTGCGTTTATTGGTCAGACCGGCTATCGAATGGATCTTCGTGGTCTCCAGCGCCTCTTCGAGCGTCAGCGGAGGTAAAATAGACGGAATTCGCTTCGCGATCATCGATTTACCGGCCCCCGGAGGTCCGACCATAATCATGTTATGTCCACCTGCCGCAGCTATTTCCACCGCCCTACGCACTTTGAATTGTCCTCGCACATCCGCAAAATCCAAGTCTGAAGGAAAAGCCAGCTCATTGAACAGCGCTTGTGTATCAATATGGGTAGGTGTGAATTTATCCTCGGGATTCAACTCATCTTTAGGTGCTCCATTTAGAAAATGAACTACGTCCATGAGGGTATTCAAACCATACACTTCCAGTCCTTCCACTACTGCTGCCTCTTCGGCATTTGCGGCCGGCAGGATCAGTCCTTTGAAGCCTTCCTTGCGTGCACATAGGGCTATCGGCAGGGCTCCGCGAATCGGTTGCAACGAGCCATCAAGCGATAACTCTCCTACCATCATGTAGTGCTCCAAGTTTTTGCACTTCAGTTTCTCATCGCCGGCTAACATTCCGACGGCTAAAGGCAGGTCAAAGGAGGCTCCTTCTTTCTTGATATCTGCCGGCGCCATGTTGATGGTAAACGACCGCCGCAAGGTCTCCACTCCATTGATGGTCAAGGCCGCATTGATACGCTCGTGCGACTCTTTGACGGCGTTGTCGGGAAGACCGACCAGCATAAAATCGAAACCCGGCACGGCATGCACCTCGATAGTCACTTTCACAGCATCAATCCCCACCGGAGCTGCGCTATAGATCTTAACTAACATGATAGTAGAAGGTTATTATTTTTCGCTGCAAAGATACTGCTTTTTTGCGGAATACACAAATTTTTACAAGAATTTGCGTCGATTTTTTGCGCATGTCAGAAAAAAGTTGTACTTTTGCAGCCGTTTTTCGGCGCAAAGGCCGAAGGAAAAGTAGAAAATAAATAAAAACAAAGATATGGATAGTAAATATAATCCTACAGAAATTGAGGCACGTTGGTACCAATATTGGTTGGACAATAAGATGTTTCATTCGGAAGTACCGAATGATAATGATGCTAATGATGCTAATGATGCTAATGATGCTAATGATGCTAATGATGCTAATGATGCTAATGATGCTAATGATGGAAATGATGCTAATGATGCTAATGATGCAAATGGTGGAAAGCAGGAACCGTACACGATTGTGATACCACCGCCGAATGTGACGGGTGTGCTGCATATGGGACATGTGCTGAACGAGACGATACAAGATATATTGGTTCGTCGTGCGCGCCTGGAAGGCAAGAACGCCTGCTGGGTGCCGGGTACCGACCATGCTTCTATTGCGACCGAAGCGAAAGTGATCAAACGCCTCAAGGAACAGGGGATCAACAAGAGCGACCTGACGCGCGAGGAGTTTTTGAAACATGCATGGGACTGGACCGACGAGCACGGAGGTATCATATTGAAGCAGCTGCGTAAGTTAGGTTGCTCCTGCGACTGGGACCGTACGGCGTTCACGATGGACGAGACGCGGAGCAGAGCGGTGATCAAAGTGTTCTGCGACCTATATAAGAAAGGGCTCATCTACAGGGGTCTGCGTATGGTGAACTGGGACCCGGAGCGTCAGACGGCGCTGAGCGACGAGGAGGTGATCTATCATGAGGAGCATAGCCACTTGTACTATTTGAAGTACAGAGTGGCAGGTGCAAATGATGAAAATGATGGAAATGATGGAAATGATGGAAGGGATTACGCTATTGTAGCGACGACGAGGCCGGAGACGATATTCGGCGATATAGCGGTTTGTATCAACCCGAAAGATCCGGCGAATGCATGGCTGAAGGGAAAGAAAGTGATCGTACCGGGTGTCGGTCGTGTGATCCCGATTATCGAGGATCGCTACGTGGAGATCGGTTTCGGAACAGGTTGCCTTAAAGTGACGCCGGCGCATGACGTGAACGACTACATGCTGGGGCAGAAATACAACCTCAAGACCATCGATATCTTCACGCCGGACGCGCATCTGAACATGGACACGGTAGAGGAAGAGTTGCAGCCGAACGTACGCAAGTACCACGGCATGGACCGTTTCGACTGCCGCAAGCAGATCGTCGAAGATCTGCAGGCGCTCAACCTTGTGGAGAAGATCGAAGACTACGACAACAAAGTAGGTTACAGCGAGCGGACGAACGTGCCTATCGAGCCGCGGTTGAGTCTGCAATGGTTCGTAAAGATGAAACACTTCGCAGACATCGCGCTGCCGCCGGTGATGAACGACGAGATCGTGTTCTACCCGGCGAAATACAAGAACACATACCGTAACTGGTTGGAGAACATCAAAGACTGGTGCATCAGCCGTCAGTTATGGTGGGGTCACCGGATTCCGGCATACTACGACGCCGACCTGCTCGCTCAGACCGGTCTGGAGAACTATCCGGACGACAAGATCATCGTGAGCGAGAGTGCGCCGGAAGGCAACTACGTACAGGACGAAGGTGCGTTAGACACCTGGTTCTCGAGTTGGCTCTGGCCGATCAGCCTGTTCGACGGTATCGAGCACCCGGATAACAAAGAGATCAACTACTACTACCCCACCGCCGACCTGGTAACGGGACCGGATATCATCTTCTTCTGGGTAGCGCGTATGATCATGGCGGGTTACGAATACGTAGGAAAGATGCCGTTCAAGCACGTGTATTTCACAGGTATCGTGCGCGATAAGTTAGGTCGTAAGATGAGTAAGAGTCTGGGCAACAGTCCTGACCCGCTGGACCTGATAGCCCGCTACGGTGCGGACGGTGTACGTATGGGTATATTGCTGAGTGCGCCGGCCGGCAACGACATATTGTATGATGATTCGCTTTGCGAGCAGGGACGTAACTTCTGCAATAAGATATGGAACTGCTTCCGAATGATTAAAGGGTTAGAGGTTACGGATGACGGGTTACAGGTTACGGAGAACGAATATGTTATTCGTTGGTTTGACGCGAAGTTGAAGGAGACGGAGGCGGAGATCGCGGACTTGTTCAGCAAATACCGTCTGAGCGAGGCGCTGATGGAGATCTACAAACTCTATTGCGACGAGTTCAGCGGATGGTATCTGGAAATGATCAAACCCGCATACCAGCAGCCGATAGACCGCGCGACCTACGAAGCGACATTAGGATTCTTCGACCGTCTGCTGCGTCTGCTGCATCCATTCATGCCGTTTATCACGGAGGAGTTGTGGCACGGCTTAGAGGATCGCAAGGAAGGCGAATCGATAATGTTCGCTTCGCTTAATGATGGAAATGATGGAAATGATGAAATACTCGCTGAGGTAGAGGAGTTGAAGGAGATCATCACGAATATACGTGCGGTGCGGGCAAGTAAGAACATACCGCAGAAAGAGAAGTTGACATTAGTGAGCCCGACCACACTCAACGTTCTGGTTGAAAAACTTGCGAACGTTGAAGTGGTGAATGGTGCGAATGATGCAAATGATGCAAATGATGCAAATGATGCAAATGGTGGAAACTGCGCGAAGTTTATTGTTGGTACGACAGAGTATGCTATTCCGATGGATGCGTTCATCAACGTAGAGGAAGAGCTGAAGAAGTTAGAATCCGACTTAGCGCACCAACAGGGTTTTCTGAAAGGCGTAATGGCGAAACTGAGCAATGAGCGGTTCGTAGCCAACGCTAAACCGGAGATTGTTGAGTTAGAGCGCAAAAAGAAAAGCGACGCGGAGAGCCGCATCGCTTCGATCGAACAAGCCATCGCTGCGTTGAAGGGTTTTTCATAAAAAACTTCAAATAAATTTGATTTTTTCCGCAAAATCCTTGTGTATTCCAAATTTTTGTAGTAATTTTGCAGGCTTTTTTGATTAGAATGCACAAAAAGGGACTTTTTATATTATTATTAACGGTATGTGTGCTCACGGGTTGCGGGGAGTACCAGAAATTGCTGAAGTCGCGCAATCCTGAGGAGAAATACCAGGCTGCGTTGCAGTACTTTAATCAGCAGCAATACGTCAAGGCCCAGACGCTGTTAGACGATGTATCGGCGTACTACAAGGGCACGGAGCGATCGGAGGATGTCTTGGCCTATCTGGCACGCTGTTACATGGGTCAGAAGAGTTACGAGTCCGCGACGGACTACTACCAGGCTTACATCCGCAACTACCCAAAGGGCCGATATGCCACGGAGGCGTATTTTCAGATTGGTCACTGCCAGTTCCTTGAATCGCCGGATGCCCGCCTCGACCAGGAGGTGACCCGTAATGCGATCGAGGCGTTCCAGCTCTTCGTGGAGCTCTATCCGGAGAGCCCCTATGCGGCACAGGCGTACGAGGAGATGAGCCAGTTATACGACAAGTTGGCGCTCAAGGAACTCAAGAGTGCGGAGTTGTATTACAACTTAGGTACGTATCTGGGCAATAACTACCTCAGTTGCGAGATCGTATGCAAGAACGCGCTGAAGAACTATCCGAGTAACAAATACCAGGAGGATTTCAGTTGGCTTATCCTACAGGCCAAATACCAGCAGACGATCAATTCCATCGACGAGAAGAAGCTGGAGCGGGCGCGTGAGACGCAGGACGAATACTATAACTTCGTCACCGAATTTCCGGATTCGAAGCATCGCAAAGAAGCCGAGAAGATGATTGTTCAAATTCGCAAAATAACGAGGGAATAGTTGAAAGTTGAAAGTTGAAAGTTTAAAGATATATGGCGATGCTGCTTGGACGGCCAAAAGCCTGCGGATAGCGGGAGCGTATGGCGATGCTGCTTGGACGGCCAAAAGCCTGCGGATAGCGCATGCAACCCTTCGGAGTAACTCGCCCCCTGCTCGACGGATTTTGCCGTACCCCTTCGGCAAAATACGCCTCCGAGAGGGTTCATGCTAATCGTCCCTAAAGGGAGGCCGTCCAACAGATACGCCAAGGCGGGCGTGGGAAAATGAAAGTTGAAAGTTGAAAGTTTAAAGTTTAAAGATATGGATTACAAAAATTCGAAAGCACCGCGTAATACGGTGACACGTGACATCAATCAGTTAACAGAACCGGTAGGCAACGTATATGAGACGGTAGCCATTATCGCGAAGCGCGCTAATCAGATTAGCGTTGGTATCAAGCGTGAGTTGGATGCCAAACTGCAGGATTTCTCTGTTCCGCAGGACAACCTTGAAGAGACCTTCGAGAACCGTGAGCAGATAGAGATCAGCCGTCAATACGAGCGTCTGCCGAAGCCGACGCTGATGGCGACCCAGGAGTTCATCGACGGTGACCTCGTGTATCGCACCGGCAACCGCGATGAAGCGCTGAAATAGGCGAAAGGTGAAAGGTGAAAGGTGAAAGGTGAAAGTCGAAAGTCAAAAGTCGAAAGACAATGGCTTTAGAAGGCAAACACATCTTAGTAGGAATCAGTGGCGGCATAGCGGCCTATAAGATTCCGGAACTGATTCGCGGCTTGGTAAAAGCCGGAGCAGAAGTACGCGTGGCGACCACTCGCCACGCGTTGGAATTTGTTACGGAACTGACGCTTCAAACCGTTTCGGGACATCCGGTCTATTCCGATGTGTTCGCCGCCATCAATGCCCATGCTACGGAGCATATCTCGTTACCCGAATGGTGCGACGCGATGATCGTAGCTCCGGCTACAGCGAACGTCGTAGCCAAGATGGCAGCCGGCATCGCCGACGATGCGTTGACGACCACTATCTGCAGTTGCGTCGCCCGCAAACCGATCCTCATCGCCCCGGCGATGAATGATAAGATGTGGGAGAACCCTGCTACGCAGCATGCCGTCGAGACCATCCGCAATTGGCAAAACGTACGCGTGATCGAACCCGCCGAAGGCCCCTTAGCCTGCGGCACAAACGGTAAAGGTCGTATGCCCGAAGTGGAGGAACTGCAGGAAGCGCTCGCATATGCGTTGACGCCCCAGACCCTCGCCGGTCAACGGATCCTCATCACCGCCGGCGGTACCCAAGAACCCATCGACCCCGTGCGCTTCATCAGTAACTACTCTACCGGTAAGATGGGTGTAGCTTTGGCGCAAGCCTGTGCCCGTCGCGGCGCAGACGTGACGATGGTATGCGGCGCGATGTCTGCTACCCTGCGCAACCCCTTCGGTGCTATCCATCGGATAGACGCCCTCTCGGCGCAAGATATGTACGAGGCCTGTATCGCACAATGGCCGCGGATGAACAGCGCCATCCTCTGCGCTGCTGTAGCGGATTTCACGCCCTGCGAGAAGGCGGAGAATAAGATTAAGAAGGGTGATTGGTCATTGGTGAATGGTGAATGGTCACTGTCTCTTAAAGAGACAGCGGATATCGCCAAAGCTTTGGGACAAAGCAAGCGACCGGACCAGAAACTGATCGGTTTTGCGCTCGAGACGCAGCATGAAAAAGAAAATGCGCTCCATAAGATGGAACGCAAGAACTTAGATGCGATTGTATTGAATTCGCTGCGTGACAAGGGCGCAGGATTCGGCGTAGATACGAATCGCGTAACGGTACTGCGCGCTGACGGTAACTCCTTGGAATTACCGCTGCTGAGCAAAGAAGAAGTAGCGAATCAGATAATCCGCTATTCCATTTTACTTGAAGAGGCCGAATAGGCCTTTTTTCTTTTCTCCCTCTTCCGGAGCCGCTTCCTCTTTTGCCTCCGGCGTCCACTCCGGACGTTGCTCAAAGTCGCCTAACTGGCTCTTCACATAAGCAATTACATCCTCGAGGCCCTCGGTAAAGTGCGCAAAATCCTCCTTGTACAAGAACACTTTGTGCTTCTCAAACGACGGCATTTCTTCGCCCTCGTTCTGACGACGCTTACTCTCCGTAATACAGAGGTACAGATCATTGTTTCGAGCCTTACGAACGTCTAAATAATAGATACGTTTTCCTGCCTTAACGGAACGACTGTAAACGATCTCCTGGTCCCGTTTTTCTTCAAAATTCTTCTCCATAAAATCCACCTAATTAATAGTAAATAGTAAAAATTCGGTGCAAAATTAGTAATTTTTTTCGAATTATGCAAATAAATGCGATTTATTTTTACAAATTTCTTGCGTATATGCAAAAAAAATCGTAAATTTGCGCGATTTTTTGATGTGCGCGTCATACGCACACATGCATGAACATAATTAAATATCGCTATGATTAACAGGACGATGGTGCGAACGCGAGTTATTCAAACCCTGTTCGCGTACTACAATGATGAGGATCGCACGCCGAGTAAAGCCCGCGCGGCGCTGCGCAAGAGTTTTGCTGACACGTATGATTTGTATTTCATGCTGTTGGCTTTCGCCAATGAGTTAACCGCATATGCCCAGCAGCAGTTGGAGGACCAACAGGCGCGCGCGAAAGCGACCCACTCGGATTGGAAGCCCAACAAACGGTTTGTCAACAACCGCCTGGCGCAGCAGCTCTTCGACAACTACGCGCTGCGCGCTCGCATGGAGGAGCAGAAGTTGCTATGGGATAGCGGCATGCCGGCCGTGAGCGAGATATACCG
The DNA here is from genome assembly GCA_900320865.1 of uncultured Bacteroidales bacterium. GTDB lineage: Bacteria > Bacteroidota > Bacteroidia > Bacteroidales > Paludibacteraceae > Colicola. The sequence goes on from ONTT01000014.1 coordinate 12,592, forward strand.
TCAGTTGACGGAGAGCGATTTCTATCGCCAGTACATGGAGGCGACGGAGTGCACCTACGAGGATGATAAACGCATATGGCGCCTGATCTACCAGCGTCTGCTGACCGAGAGTCCCATTCTAAACGACGCCCTGGAGGAAATGGAGGTAGTATTGGATAAATCGAACTGGACCATCGATGCCGATATCGTATTGAGTTTTGTGATCAAGACCATCAAGCGCTTTACCGAAGAGAGTACGCCCAAGGAACCGCTGCTCGAGATGTTCGACAGCGAGGAGGAACTGACTTTCGCGTTCGACCTGCTGAACTTCGCCATTGAGGACCATGAGCAGTACGAGCAGTTGATCAACACCCACCTCAAGAACTGGGAGGCCGACCGTATCGCGTTTATGGATCGCATCATCACGCAAACAGCGCTCGCAGAGATACTCCATTTCGAAGCCATCCCCCTGACGATATCGTTTAACGAATATATCGAATTAGCCAAGGAGTATTCGGGCGAGAAGAGTTATATGTTCCTCAACGGTATCCTGACCGAGATCCTGCGCGACATGAAAGCCGAAGGATCCTTCTTCAAAGCAACCACTTTGAAGTAAACGGTTAGAGGTTAGAGGTTAGAGGTTAGAGAATAATTAAAAAATTTATAATTATGTTAGATTTCATTTTATTACAAGACGCAGCAGTAGCGCTTGAGGCAGCCGATCAGGCAACAGAACCCGCAAAAGGCGGTAACTGGTCATTCATCATCATGATGGTGTTGATCTTCGTAGTATTCTATTTCTTTATGATCCGTCCTCAGACGAAGAAGCAGAAAGAGCTGCAGAAACAACGTGAGGCGATGAAGAAAGGCGACCGCGTAGTAACAGCCGGTGGTATCTTCGGCGAGATCAAGGAAGTACAAGACAACGCCTTTATCATCACCGTATCGAAAGACGTAACGATCAAAGTAGCGAAAGAGAGCGTTTACGCAGACGTAACCGACGCTACCATCGCTGCGCAAGAAACGAAATAAGCGTTTAGTGTTAAGCGTTTAAGATTTAAGATTTAGGATTTAGGGTGAAAGAGTTATTCCATCGCATCAGCTGGCGGAGCGTTATCACGTTTACGCTCTTTATCATCCTAGCCACCGCCATGTGGTATGGACATGCCATGCAATCCGTGCGCAACACGCATGTGCCCGTACATATCGTATATACGGGTAAACCGAGTGCGATCGGTTTGGGTGAAGAAGGTCTGCCGGATAAGGTGATGATCGAGGTGCGCGATATCGGTGCTCGCCTCAACTCCTACCATCGCGACCCGCTGCAACTGACCATCGACCTGCGCTCCTATATCCACGGTGAGAAAGGTACGATACATGTGCCCTCGGATGCGTTACGACGTGGTATCAGCGATATCCTGCAAGGAACCAGTCGACTTATCGAGACCCACCCCGAAGAGATCCGCTGCACCTATTTCACGGAGCAGGAGAAGAGTGTAACCCTGGCTTTTGCCGGTTCAATCACCCCTGCTATGGGCTATCAGATCTCCGTGCCGATGCAGTTAAGTAAAAAGCGGGTGAAGATATACGGTCAGGATAAGAAACTGGCTGAGATCGATACGATCTATACCGAAGCACTGGCGATCACCGACCTCTCCGACACGCTGCAGAGTGATATCGCTTTGGTCGCACCGGCGGGTATTCGAACAGAGTTCGACAGCGTCGGATTTAAAGTAGCAGCCGAGCAGTTCACGGAGAAGAAGTTCACCCTTCCTATTCGCGTGACCGGTGTTCCCGAAGGCTGTCATATTCGCCTCTTCCCCGCCGTGGTGGAAGTGAGTGTCCGCATGGGCATGAGTCATTTCCTCAAAGTGCAACAGAACGATATCCGCGTCGAGTGCCACTACAGCGCGGAGCAGCAGGATAAGATGGATGTAGAAATTCGTTATACCAACCCCTATATCACCTCCGCATGGGTGTACCCGGGTGCAGTAGAATTTATTTTAGAGCAATGAGAAAAATTGAAATGGTGGACTTGCGGTCCCAGTACGCGCATATCAAGGCTGAGATCGACGCCGGTATTCAGGAAGTGATTGATTCCGCCGCGTTCATCAAGGGTCCGAAAGTGAAATCCTTCCAGGAGCACCTGGAGGCTTACACGGGTGCGAAACATGTGATTCCCGTAGGGAATGGCACGGATGCGCTCCAGATAGCGCTGATGGGATTAGGTCTGAAACCGGGCGATGAAGTGATCACCCCTACTTTCACCTTTATTGCCACGGCCGAAGTGGTAGCCTTATTGGGTCTCACGCCGGTGGTAGTGGATGTGAATTGGGAGACGATGAACATGGATGTGGAAGCGGTTCGTCGGGCTATCACGCCGCGCACGAAAGCGATCGTTCCCGTGCACCTGTTCGGTCAATGCGCCGACATGGAAGCCCTCATGGCGCTGGCAGAGGAGCATCATCTCTACGTAGTAGAGGATGCCTGTCAAGCCATCGGGGCACGCTATACCTTCTCCAACGGAGAAACGAAACAGGCGGGTACTATCGGGCATATCGGGTGCACCAGTTTCTTCCCCTCGAAGAACCTTGGCTGCTACGGCGACGGAGGAGCGATCTTCACGAACGATGATACCTTAGCCGACCGGATGCAGGCCATTGCCAACCATGGTTGCCACGTACGTTATCATCATGACGAGGTGGGCGTTAACAGTCGTTTGGACAGTATCCAGGCAGCGATCTTAGATGCCAAACTGCCGCACTTGGATGCCTATACGGCAGCACGCCAACGCGCCGCGGCGTATTACGACAAGGCTTTCGCCAACAATGAGAAACTGCTCATTCCCGGCCGAGCCCCCCACTCTACGCACGTGTTCCATCAATATACGCTGCGCGTAGTAGGAGCAGACCGGGACCAACTGCGGGAAGGCTTGGCAGAACGCGGCATACCCGCTATGATCTACTATCCTGTTCCCCTTCATCAGCAGAAAGCATACCTCGACCCGCGCTATAAAGACGGCGACTTCCCCGTAGCAGAACGCCTGGCAGCTTGCGTCCTCTCGCTGCCTATGCATACGGAGTTGGATGAGGAGCAGTTAGCATTTATCACTTCCAGTGTTCTGGAACTGATAAATATTTGAGATTTCTTTACTCTTAAAGAGTACGATTTTTTCAAATTTTTGATTTATGGCACAGAGCATCGGGCTTCAACAATCGTTAACGCAGACCACAAAGTTAACTCCTGCGCAGATCCAGGTAATTCGAATGATAGAGATCCCCTCTATCGAGTTATCCCAGCGCATCAACGAGGAGTTACAGGAGAATCCGGCCTTGGAGGAAGGACGGGAGGAGCTAATAGAAGATGAGCGCGTAAAAGGGTTAGAGGAGGATGAGTTCGACGATAACTACATGCCCGAAGACGGTTACGACGAGGGACGTCAACGCGACCCGCTGCAGAACGAGGATTTCAACTACGAGCAGTATATCTCGGATGATGAGACGCCGAGTTATATGATGCAGCAGGCCTACAGTGCGGCGGATGAAGACCGACGGGAAGTACCTATCATCGGCGGTAGCTCTCTGATCGAGGAACTCAAATCGCAGATCTACCTCACCCATATGACCAAGCCGCAGCGCCACATCGCAAAATGGGTGCTGGGGAACATAGACGACGACGGCTATCTGAGACGTACGACCGAGCAGTTGGTGGACGATATCATGTTCCAGGAGCAGCTGACGGTAAGCGACGATGAAATGGAAGATATCGTACGCCAGATCAAGCAGTTCGACCCTCCCGGTATTGCCAGCGCGAACCTGCAAGAGTGTCTGCTTCGTCAACTAGATGTGAAGATCGAAGAGAACCCCTCCGACAGCCTGCAGTTAGCTAAAGAGATCATCGAGCGTCATTTCGTATCGTTCTCGAAGCATCATTTCGATAAGATCATACAACGCCTCGGTTGCACGAACGAGCAGTTCCAAGACGCGGTGCAAGAAATCTTGCACCTGAATCAGAAACCCGCGAACGCTTTTGTGGGGTCGGTCTACGAGACGCAACGCGAGACTATCATTCCCGATTTCACCATCGAGGAAAGGGATGACGAACTGTTCGTCGTTCTGAACACCGGTGATATACCGGAACTGCACGTCAGTCGCGAGTATAGCGACATGCTCGCCGAATATAGCGCCATGCCGCAAGATAAAGAACTTCGCAAAGCCACTTCGTTCATCAAACAAAAGATCGACTCGGCCCGACTCTTCATCGATGCCATTAAGCAGCGCAACGAGACACTGATGAAGACGATGACAGCGATTCTGAAATTCCAATACGATTTCTTCTTGGACGGCGAGGAGACGAGTCTCAAACCGATGGTGCTGCAAGACATAGCCGATCGCGCCGGATATGATGTATCCACTATATCGCGCGTAAGCAATAGCAAGTACGTGCAGACGCGCTTTGGCGTGTATCCGCTGAAGTATTTCTTCTCCGAGTCTATGACCAACAGCGAAGGCGATGAGGTTTCAACGCGTGAGATCAAGAAGATACTGAAAGAATGTGTCGAGGCGGAAGATAAACAAAACCCCTTAACCGACGAGCAGTTGGTAGAGGTGCTGGGCGAGAAAGGCTATCCTATTGCCCGACGCACCGTAGCTAAATATAGAGACCTTCTGGGTATTCCCGTAGCCCGCATGCGTAAGACCTTATGACCCGGTTGCTGGACATCCTCGCGCAAGTGATTAGCGTCGTGTGTTACCCGCTTTTCATTCCTACGTACGGCATGGCGCTTTTCTGCTACGCCTACTCGATGCATGTGCAGCCGCTCTCGATCGTTTGGATACTGATTGCAGTCATAGGTACCCTGTTGCTTACCTGCGCCTTACCGATCTCTGCCATTGCAATCCTCATGAAGCAGGGCAAAGTGAAAGATATTCAAATTGAGGATGCGCAAGAACGCCGAGTGCCCTATATCTATACGATCTTCGGTTTCGGATGCTGGGCTTATTTCATCATTCATATCCTTCAAGCCCCGTATAGTCTTCGTTTCATCAGCATTGGTGCCGTAGTAGCTATCACGTTGGTGGCTCTCATCAACCGTAAATGGAAAATCAGTGCGCACCTGACCGGTTTCGGTGGACTCTTCGGCGGCCTGATCAGTTACTGTCTCGAGATAGGAGCTATTCCGACCTGGAGTATGCTCTGCGTATGGTTTTTGGGGGCATTAGTCATCATGTTCGCGCGCTTGCGTCTGAATGCCCACACGGGAGCACAAGTGAGTGCGGGTTGGTTACTGGGTATGGCGTGCACCTGTCTCCCCTATTGTATATATTTGTTATATGCCGCATAGAATTCGTACCTATCTCTTCGCGCTTGGCCTGATTTGTACCGCAGCGCTGCAAGCTCAGACACTGAGCGACGAGGCTCGTATCTCGTTGCTTACCTGTGCGCCGGGAGAAGAACTCTACGCGCGCTTCGGACATACGGCCCTGCGTGTAACGGATCCTGCGCATCACCTCGATGCGGTGTTTAACTACGGGGTCTTCGATTTTAACACCGATCATTTTTATTGGAAATTCGTTCGCGGCGAGACCTGGTATGAGTTAGGTGCCTCTCCCTATCGATGGTTTATGCAAGAATATATCGAAACGAAACGTCCTGTATATGAACAGGTGCTGAACCTCACTGCGGCTCAACGGGACAGTTTATGGAAGGCCTTGCTGGTGAACTATGAGCCTCAGAATCGCAGTTACCTCTATAACTTCGTTTTCGATAACTGCGCCACACGGCCGTATCACATGCTGATCAAAACCTTAGGCGACTCCATCACATCGACTTACACCGGGTGGACGGGTGTCAGTTACCGTGCCTTCATCCGTCATTACACAGGTTGTTTCTCTTGGTCGAATGCAGGTATTAACTTACTCTTCGGTCCCAAAGCAGACCGTGCGATGAGTGATCAACAGCGTCTCTTCCTGCCGGAAGAACTGATGTATTACCTCGATGCGGCGCAGACAGCCGATAGTACCCCTGTGGTGTCTCGCGGTACTATTGCTCCGTTTGAGATCGTCTCGACGCCTTGGTACTTCGGCTGGCCGGTCGGACTCTTCCTCTATTTCCTCGCCATAGCCGGCATCAGTTCCTATGACCGACGTCGCGGCAAGTGGTCGAAATGGCCGGAGATAGCAGCAGGCAGCGTCTATGGCGTATTGCTGCTAATCGTCTTTTTCCTTACGTTTTTCTCTTGTCATCCGTTGGTTGGCTTCGGATGGCGATTAATCATTATTCCTGTAACTCATCTATGCGCAAGACTTATCTATATCATTCGCTGGTGATCAGCCTGCTACTATGGGCCGCAAGTGTTACCGCCGCACCTCGTCTGACGGTAGTAGCCGTCGTGGACGGATTGACGGCAGAGAACCTCAACACCCTTCGTCCGTACTGGCAGAAAGGCGGTTTGAGAACACTCAGTGAAGAGGCTTTTCAGACCACCGTCTCCTATCCGCATCTTGTCTATGGCGGTAATGAGACCACGGCTACTTTGGTCACAGGTGCTACCCCCGATCGGCACGGCTATACGATGGACCGCTATTTCCTGCGTCGCGACCGCAGAGTGCATGCGATGTTGGAAGACGAGAGTATGCGCGGAATTGGTACGTCCATCCGTGTGTCTGCGAATGCCCTACTCTCGCAAACCATGACGGATAAGATGCGACTCCTCTATCCCGAAGCGAAGATATACGCAGTTGGTATCCAACCGCAGACGACGGTGCTTTTAGCCGGACATGCCGCGAACGCCTGCTGTTGGTTGGACCCTAACACACGTCAGTGGGTGGCTACAGCGGCGTACACCGAAGGCTTACCTTCGGCTGCCTACGAACAGAATAAAAGCGGGCGTATTGAGACCCTCGCAGCACGCCAGTGGACCCCTCGCATGGATATCTTCGCCTACACGGCTCCTACGGCACAAGAGCGTAAGAAGAGTTTTTCGTATGAAGTAGGTTCTGTATTGAGTAAAGCACCGGAAGCCAATACGCTGGTCATTGAACTGGCGTTGGCATTGCAAGAGGAACAGCGCTTAGGCATGGATGCCACGCCCGATATGCTGATGCTGCAACTCAATAGTCTCAGCCCGCAAGCCACTTCGGATCGTATTGCATCGGCGGAACACGAAGACATGTACTTGCGTCTGAACCAAGACTTAGGCTACCTCATGGAGCAACTCGATAAACGAATCGGCCATGCGAACTACCAGATCTTGGTAGTAGGTCGTCCTATCTTAGGTCTCGATCCTACGATGCTGAGTGCGATACATATGCCGGAGCAACGTTTCAATGCCGACCGGGCAGCAGCCCTGACAGGCACATATCTGATGGCTCTGTATGGTCATGAACGATGGGTGGATGGAGCCTTCGGTCAGTCGGTTTATCTCAACCGCTCGCTCATCGAACAGAAACGACTCAACCTCGAGACGATACAACGACAGGTAGCTAATTTCTTGATGGATTTCGAGGGCGTGCAGTTAGCGATGCCCAACCATGAAGCGGTGCGTTATCCGATGCTGCAGACTACCCTATGCAAGCGTCATACGGGCGATGTAGTCTTCCTGCTCCAACCCGGTTGGCGACTCATGCAGGACGATAACAAAGAGTTAGACCGGGTGATTGATGAAAACCCTGAGTCACCCCTGCTGTTCTGGACCGGCACACTCCGTCCTATGCCGCAAAATCAACTTACTGCAACGGACGTTGCAGAGTTGATATTTTAGATTTTTGATTTAAAATTTGATAGATATGATATTTCACGAGATTAAAGTTCATTATGATCGTCAGACGGGTGAAGACAACCCGGGCAAAGTAAAAGAAGTGTATCTGATCGACGGAGCAGTTAGTTTTGCCGATGCAGAGAACTGTTTGATGGAGGAGATCAAACCCTTCATCTTCGGGGATTGTGAAGTACAGAACTGCAAACGCAGCCAGTATTTTGAGGTCTTCCCGAACGAAGGAGGTGCGTACTGGTATAAAGCACGTGTCGAAATGATCACAATTGACGGTGAGAAAGAGACCCGTAAGAACGTAGCCATGTTGGTGCAAGCGAACCAGGCCGACGATGCCATCTTCGCCCTCAAGCAAGCCATCAAATCGTATGATTGTGAGATCATCTCCATCGCCAAAACGAATATTATGGATATTCTACACGCTGTTCAATAATGCCGCTACAATTTGACATACGCGCGATCCTCCGAACCAAGGCGCCCAAAGCGCATGTGCCGAATTTCGTTATTCGGTATTTGGAGCGTATCACGCATGTCAAACAGATGAATGCATTTTTGCGTAAGTATCCGGACCTAAAAGGCTATGATTTCATCCGCTTGGTGATCGACGAGGAGTTAGGGTGCTCCGCTACGATCGAAGGTATTGAGAATATCCCGACTGACGGTAGACCGGTCATCTTTGCCAGCAATCACCCTCTGGGTGGATTAGACGGAATGATGATTGCACAGATGATCCATGAGAGCCGCTCAGAGCAGCGCGAACTCAAAGTGATCGTAAATGAACTGCTTATGTACATGGAGCCGATCAACAGCTTATGGGCTCCGGTCAATAAAGTAGGACGTTTAAGCAAAGAACAGGCCGTTGCGCAACAACGGATGTGGGAATCCGAGACCGACGTGTTGACCTTCCCCGCCGGGGCATGCAGCCGGCTGCAACGTATTGATGGTCATTGGCAGGTACAGGACCTGGAATGGCAGAAGAATTTTATTCAGCGTGCCCGCGAATACCACCGCGATATCGTGCCGATCTATTTCGAAGGACGCAACAGTAAGTTCTTCTATACCCTGGCATTACTGCGTAAATGGTTGCATATCAAACTGAATATTGAAATGCTATACCTCGTGGACGAGATGTATGGTGCGCATGGTAAGCATTTCAAAGTGCACGTGTTACCACCTATTCCGTACACTTCGTTAGACCAAAGTAAAACGCCCAAAGAATGGGCACAACACATAAAAAATGTCGTTTATGAAGCAGATAATTCCTCCCGTTGAAACGGCACTATTGCTGCAGGAATTAGAAGGCCATTTATTGCGTCCTTCCAACAAAGCCGGTAACCTCATCTATGACATCACAGCTCACGAGTGCCCGAATGTCATGCGTGAGATCGCACGCTTACGTGAGATCAGTTATCGCAACGGAGGCGGAGCGACCGGAGAAGACATGGATATCGACGAAATGGATACCATGCCTCGTCCGTACCATCAACTCATCGTCTGGGACCCGGAGCACCAACAGATCATCGGTGGTTACCGCTATCTGTTTGGACACGAAGCGGAGATCCGTAACGGACAACCGTTCATCACTTCTGCGCACCTCTTCCACTACTCCGAGCGCTTCATTCGCGACTACCTGCCCAATACCATTGAGTTTGGTCGCGCTTTTGTGCAACCCATGTATCAACAACGTGAACTGGGTGTCAAAGCACTCTTCGCGCTCGATAACATATGGGATGGAATCGGAGCGGTGTTGTATAATCACCCTGAGATACATTGGATGATCGGTAAAGTGACCATCTATCCGAATTATAACCCGACGGCACGGGAGTTGATATACGCGTACCTCAATCACTATCACAAAGGCGAACAGGGACTCTTTGAACCCTATCATCCTTTCCTCTCCCAGCCGCTAAGCAATAGTCCTTTTGTCGGCAATGACCCGCAGGAGAACTATCATATTCTGCAACTGGCTGTGCGCGAACAAGGGACGGTTATTCCGCCTATGTTCTCCGCCTATCTTAACCTGACTAATGACTTGCAGTTCTTTGGCAATGCCATCAACGATGAGTTGGCGAATGTATACGAGACCGGTATAATGGTGAATGTGGATACTGTTTATCCGGAGAAGAAAGAACGGTATATCGCACCCTATGCCAATTGGTTGCATAATAAAGCATGAGCACAGCTATCACCCAACATATTCAAGCCCTGCGCACTGAGTTACCGGAAAACGTAACCCTTGTTTGCGTCAGTAAGTTTCACCCCGTAGAAGCCATACGCGAAGCGTACGAAGCCGGAGAACGTCATTTCGGGGAGAGTCGAGTGCAAGAACTGAAGACCAAGATCCCTCAGTTGCCGACCGATATTCACTGGCATTTTATCGGTCATCTACAGACGAATAAAGTACGCGACCTGCTGAAGTTACGTCCCTACCTCATCCACTCCGTGGACTCGGAACGACTGCTGCAAGCCCTTCAGGACGAAGCTGCTAAACTCGGTATCATACAAGATATCCTGCTCGAGGTGCATGTGGCGAAAGAAGAAACCAAATCAGGCTTCACTCTGGAAGAAATCTCCAATATCCAATATCAGATCTCCAATTACCAGAATATTCATGTTCGGGGCCTGATGTGCATGGCCACCAACACGGACGATGAAGCGGAGATAAGAAGATGCTTTGATCTAACAGCGCGCGTAGCAAGCGATCTAACAGCGAAGCGGTCTAACAGCGAAGCGGTCTTTCAAGCAAAGCCGGTCTTATCCATGGGCATGAGCGACGATTTTCGGATTGCTATAGAATGTGGGTCCAACATGGTACGAATTGGTTCTACGATCTTCGGAAACAGAGCCTATCCGACACCCAAACCGTCTATGCAGACCCTCAAAGCCGTCTTCTTCGATCAAGACGGTGTACTTTTCAACTCGATGCCATTCCATGCGAAATCCTGGGAACTGGCGATGACCGAAAATGGTATGCCTTTTTCGGCCGAACAGACCTATCGCAACGAAGGACGAACAGGCGCTTCGGTGATACAAGAGAACTATCGCGCTATACACGGAGTAGATGCACCGCAAGAAGTGATTGAAGCGGTGTATGCTGCCAAGTCGGACTATTTTAACCGCCTGACAGGAGGTAAACTGCCGGATCTCATTCCCGGTGTACGGGAACTGCTGAGTTTCCTGCATCAGCATGGCATCCAGTGTTGGGTAGTAACGGGTTCGGGTCAACGTTCCCTACTGAACAACCTCTGCGCGACTTTCGAAGGGATTCTACAACCCGATCATATTATCTCAGCCTTTGACGTGCAGCATGGCAAACCGCATCCTGAACCTTACTTAAAGGCATGGGAGCGGTCGGGTTTTCGTAAAGAGGAGTGTATGGTGGTGGAGAACGCACCTTTGGGCACGCGTGCAGGCAAAGCCGCAGGACTCTTTGTGGCAGCGGTTAACACGGGTCCTCTACCCGACTCTGATTTAACAGCCGAAGGAGCGGATCGCGTCTTCCCTACGATGCACGCCCTGCTGGAATGGCTGCAACAAAACTGAATAAACAACACCTTAAATCTATATCATCCTCATGTTAGAGTATATTGACAGACGCGGCTCGGATTGCTATAAATGGGACAGCGAGCAAGCGAAAGGCACTTTGCCTTTATGGGTAGCCGACATGGATTTTGCAGCAGCAAAACCGATTCGAGAAGCGATGCAACGTCGTTTAGAGCACGGCGTATTCGGTTACTCGATCGTCCCCCAAGCAAACTACGATGCGGTAGCTCATTGGTTCGAACGTCGCCATGGTTGGAAAGGGATCAACCGCGACAACCTACTCTATACTACCGCTGTGGTACCGGCTATATCGGCTGTTTTGAAAGCCCTTGAACTGCTTCGCACCTCGGATTGCCAACCGCTTCGGGTATTGACTTTTACCCCCGCGTATAACTGTTTCTTCTCCTGCATCGAGAATATGGAATGCGAATTGGTACCTTCGCCTCTGGTGCTGCAGAACAATCGCTTTGAGATCAACTGGACTGATCTGGAGACCAAAGCAAAAAAAGCCGATGTGTTCCTGCTTTGCAACCCGCATAACCCCACAGGCCGCGTATGGAGTCGTGAGGAGTTGGAACGCATGGCAGATATCATGCGTCGCGAGCACCTGTTTGTGCTATCCGACGAGATACATTGTGAGTTCGCTTTTCCGGGCCATGCCTATACACCTTTTGCTACCATAGCCATCAACGATACGGATTTCTGTGTCTGCACTTCTGCCAGTAAAGCCTTTAATATTGCCGGCCTGCTGTGCGCGAATATCTTCGTGCCGAATAAGGACCTCTTTGCGCAGATCAACCATGCCCTTGAGGTGCATGAAGTGAACGGTCTCAATCCCTTCGGTCTCGTCGCACAAGTGGCCGCCTATAACGAGAGCGAAGCATGGTTGGACGAACTAAACCAACAGATATATGCCAATTTCTATTACCTGCGCGATTTCATCCACGAGCGCCTGCCGATGTTGCAACTGCATGAGACGGAAGGTACGTACCTGGCATGGGTAAATATCGAGGCAACAAAAATGCCCGCAGAACTTTTCTGCGAGCATTTAGCGAAAGAGCAACAGGTGCTTCTCAATCCCTCTGAGATGTACGGCGGAAAAGGCTATGTGCGCATTAACTTAGCTACATCCCACGAGGTGCTGGCCGAAGCACTGGAGCGTTTATTGCGGTTTCTTAGCTGACACTTGTTTGTGCACATACAAACCGGGTAACATGGTCTTTTTGATACCATCGATACTCGGGCCAAAGAGGTATAAGGGATAGGGTTTCCACTCGTCCCTTTTCCATTCTACGTAGTATCTACGCGGAGCAGGATCTACCGAAGTAGGATTGCTCTTGGGCACGAGCGAGTTCGCCAGATTGGTGAACACATCCGCATTACGCTTCACGATCTCATAGGGGATATTATCCTCTTTGTGTACCTTCACGTTCAGGCCGTGATACTGCATGCAGAATTCACCCTTCGCGCTGTTCCAGTCACCCGAATAGGCCGCATCCAAGCGGTCAATATGACATTCGCTGGTAATACCGACTAACGGACGAATAAACGAGTTCAGGTCAGCCGTATTGATATTCCATCCATCCAACGTGATATCAAAGCTGGAACTTTTATCCATACGAATCGTGTAAGACGCCTCTACCTTACCTTCTTCACCAAACGGTGCATGCGCGACATTCCGCCAAACAGCACCGGTCTTATTGGTTATATTGGTCAGCGTCGCTTTACCGTCCTTTATATGCATTTTTCCGCAGTTAATATCCGTGCTGGCAAACTCCACATCAATCTTACGGGCCAAAGCGTTCACCTGTTTGATGCAGAATTTAACAGGCAACTTACGCAAGAAATCCTGCGGCGTACCATACGGCGATTTGGGTTTATAGCGCGAGTCACGATAGACGTGCATCCGCTTCACATCTACATCAATCGCATCGAGCGTATAGTCTTTTGCAAAGGCTTTACGAATCGGGTTCAGGGCAGAAGTAGTGACCTTATTCAACTCCATATCGATCCATGTGATCGGTTCTTTGCGTTTATCCGCGATCTTTTTCGGCGTCGGGATATTACGCACACGTGTATAGCCTAACTCGATCGGTCCTTGATCCTCCGTATTCAGGTCATGCAACTCTACGGCGAACATGCCGTCAGGAGTCTGCAGACTCAAACCTTCCAAATTGAGTTCATACACCGAGTCATTGAACGTGAAGAGCGAGTCCATGATGTCATACGCTAAATTTTTGGTTGACAGCGAGAGGCTATCCACCTGTACATGCAGCGGAGAGCGCGTGCTATGCAAGTGTGCGCAGAAGCGGTTGAGGTTAAACGAACACACCTTTACGTCCTGCAACCATTCGTTCGCTTTATGCAGCGTCGTGTCCTTCGGGAGCGTAGGAAGAATGGACTCGGGGTTCTTCTCATCCAGATACACCTCTACGATCGGGTCATCCAGTGATACGTTTTGAATAACCAACCGATGGTCGTGGAACAGTTCCCAATAACGGATATTCCATACCTCAAGTTTCGGCACGTGGACAGCCAGCCCCGGTGCACGTCTATCAGACACGGAATCGGTCCAGTTCAGACTATTGGTACTGAACGTGATATCCGTAACGATAGCAGAACCACTGATGATGTTCAGATACACGCCGCCTACAGAGGCTTCTACATCCGGCAGGTTTGCCAGCGATTTTTTCACTTCTTTGTTCACTAATCGCGAAGCGATGATGTCTGCACAAAGGAATAGCGCAATGATCAATGTGACCAAAGAGCCCAACACCCATAGTGTAATTTTAACGGACTTTTTCATGAGAGTAGAATTTTAATGAGCAGTATTATATGCCTCGAGGGCTTTGCGTAACACGAGCATAGCCTTCGCAAGGTCTTCTTTATTCAGTACATACGCCATGCGCACTTGATGACGACCGTCTTCCGGATTGGTGTAGAAACCGGTGCCGGGAGCCATCATAACCGTCGCTCCTTCGTACGTAAAATCGGTCAGACACCATTTGCAGAACTTCTCCACATCATCCACCGGCAACTCAACCATCACGTAGAACGCACCTGTAGGAGCAGGAGCAAAGACACCCGGAATCTGATTCAGTTGGTCGATCAGGAAATTACGACGACCCAGATACTCGTCATATACCTCCTGCATGTATTCCTCAGGCGTAGAGAGCGATGCTTCGGCCACAATCTGTCCGAAGAGCGGAGGACTCAAACGAGCCTGACAGAACTTCATCACCGCCTCCCGAACGGCTTTGTTCTTCGTTATTAAGGCTCCGATACGGATACCACACTCCGAATAGCGTTTCGAGACACTGTCCACGAGAATCACATTTTGCTCAATACCCTCCAGGTGGCAGGCGGAGATATAGGGCGACTTGGTATAGATGAACTCGCGATATACCTCATCCGAGATCAGATAGAGGTTGTATTTCTTCACCAGATCACGTATCTGACGCATTTCTTGCTTGGTGTACAGATAGCCCGTCGGGTTATTCGGATTACAGATCAGAATCGCGCGTGTCTTCGGAGTGATCTGCTTCTCGAACTCCTCTACCGGCGGCAGTTTGAATCCGTTCTTGATATCGGTCTTCACACTCTTCACCACAGCACCGGCCGAGATAGCAAAGGCCATGTAGTTCGCATAGGATGGATCGGTCACAATGATCTCATCACCCGGATTGAGGCAACTCATATAAGCGAACATAATAGCCTCCGAACCTCCGGAAGTGATGATGATCTCATCCGGCGAAAGGTCGATACCATACGCCGCATAGTAACTGACCATCTTCGTGCGCAGGGACTTAAGTCCCTGAGAAGGAGAGTACGCCAAGATATCTTGCGTGAAGTTCTTCACAGCCTCTAGTGCCTGAGGCGGCGTCTGGATATCCGGCTGACCGATATTGAGGTGATAGACATGCACCCCTGCGAGTTTCGCTTCATCGGCGTACTTGGCCAATTTACGAATAGGACTCTCCGGCATGGATTGTGCCCGTAAACTTATCTCCATACGATATTTTTGATTTATGATTTTTGATTTATGATTGCTTTTTCGAGCGCCTCGCGAAAGAGCACCATGTCTCCGAGGTCTTGTATCTCGCGCAGGTTTCTCACCCGTTGTCGTACAGACGCTACAGCGTGCTTCGCCAGTTTGGCCTCCGAGGGAGTGATCGCCGCTTCGAGGTCCGTCAGGTTGACGTTGTATAACATGCAGGCATGTACTACCGTGCCCGTGGGCGTGGTATAACACGCAGTTCCGCACACTTTGCGATCTCCTACCAACACATCGTTATGCGCTGTGGTCACGGCTTCGTAGCCTAACTGCCGCAAAGCTCCGGAGAGCAACACTAAAAACTGGTCAAACACCTCTTGCGAGCGGGTCGAAGGCGAGATGAACGATACCATCAGGTTCCCTCGATCGGCATACACACATCCTCCCCCGCTCTGGCGTTGTACGACTGCGATACCATGTGCGCGGCAATAGGCTTCATTCACTTCCGCCTCTGCGCATTGATGACGACCATAGATGACGGTAGGTGATACGACCCAAGTGAAAAACGTCGGTTCTTGAATCGTCTTCACCATATCTGCTTCCATCGCCAGATAGTCCGTCAACGGAAGACCTTCTATGACGCGCTCAATTTTCAAGCTTTACTCAATGATTCGCGGAGCAGGTATCTCTTTACCTTGACAGAAACGATGCGTCAACTGCCGATCGTCTCCCAAGTAGATATAGCGCTCCAAACGATGTTGAATCGAGTAGTTATCGAAGTTCAAATCGCTATCGTCCACTACCAACGCATCGAACGCATAACCCGGTTCAAACGAACCCACTTTGCCAAAGAACGAACCACCCGACTTAGTCGCCAGATAGAAGGCTTCGCTCAACGATAAGAAAGCCTCTTTATGTCCGCCATGCACCCATTTCATCTTCGACATTTGAAGCGTATAATGAATCACACGGAAGATCGAGAAACCACTACCTGCCGATACATCCGATCCCAGAGCTACAGGAACACCTGCCGACAAGAAACGACGGATCGGCGCGATACCTGAACCGAGATTGCAATTGGACGTCGGACAGTGAACCGCAAAGACCCCGTTCTTACGCATCAGTTCAAACTCCTCACCCGAGGTATAGCAGCAGTGTGCCATAAGGGTCGGTGTCTGACCGAACATATTATATCGCAGATACGCATCGCCGTAACAAGTGGACTCCGGCTCCAGTTCTGCTACCCATGCAATCTCCGATTGATTCTCACTCAAGTGCGATTGGACGGGCAGTTTGTATTCGTTAGCCAATTCACCCAGCGCGGTCATCATTTCAGGCGTACAACTCGGAATGAAACGCGGGGTGACGATCGCGGAGATCAACGGCATATTCTTCGTATGCTCCATCACGCGCTTCGTTCCCTCTACGGCTTCTTCCACCGTGTTACTCAAGGTGTCGGGACCGTTGCGATCCATGCCAACAAGACCTACCATACCGCCTAAACCGGCTTCGTTCAGCAGGTCCGCCAGGAGACAGGTGGCATCCGGGTGGATAGTAGCGAAGATCGCTGCACGCATCGTACCCATCTTCCAAAGATCGCGTACAAAACGACGGTACATCTTCTCCGCATAGCCGATATCTTTGTATTTCGTTTCCTCCGGGAAGGTGTAGGCGTTGAGCCAAGGCAGTAACTCCAGGTCCATCGCAATACCTAAGTTACGATACTGCGGTGCGTGCACATGCAGGTCATTCATGGCCGGCATCAACAAACGATCGCCAAAGTCAATAACCCGTTCATTGGCATACTGCTCGGGCAAAGTCTGATACGTATCCACTACGTTGCCATCGTCTCCGACTACAACATACCCGTGCTCCAACACTTTAAACGCTTCCGGTGTAGGGGTGAACAGAATGTTCGCTCTGTAGATTTTCATGATTATTGAGGATTTTGTGTTTCTTCTTTTTTCTTAAAAAACAATAAGCATAAGAGGTAATTGATACATCCGCCGATGAAGATGACCGCGAAGCTGATATAGTCATCCCGCCATTCGGGGAACGCAGCCAAAGCCACCGGCAATAAACCGAACTGTACGCCTACGTTCACCACACGCGCCAGCAGAAAACCACTCGCGTTCTTCAAATCGGGTTGGGTACCAAAGGTATACCAATTCGAGAAGAGATAATTCGGAACCATCTCTATCGCATAGCCGATACCAAACGCCACGTAATACAGCACCGAACCCTTCTCCGGATGCGACAGGAAATACAGCGCAGCCATAAAGAACCAGGTCTGTACCACCGCTCCTGTCGTACCCACTATAAGAAACCGCACTGCCGTACGAATCTTAGGTGGCAAATAACTGGTTAATAGTCGCATATACGTTCAATATACCTCTTACTCGATTCTCTCTCGTTAGTGTGTCGCCTGTCTGATTTGCTTATTGCAGGGCGGCGAGTAACTCATCCATAGCGGCCTGAAGACCTTTCACATCGCGACCTCCTGCTGTAGCCATCCAGGGTTGACCTCCGCCGCCGCCTTGGATATTCTTAGCGGCCGACTTAATCATCGCACCTGCATTCTTTCCTGCGTCTACCAGAGGCTGACTGAGGAAGACTGCAATCGTCGGTTTACCATCGCATTCAATCGCAGCCAATACTGCGAACTTCACATCTGTGAACTTACCGCGCAGCAAAGGCAATACACCGCGTAACAACTCCGGGTTGCCTTCACCTTGCAAACGAACCAACTTGATATCGCCAAAGTCCTCCGCCCGATCAATCAGTTCATCGCGATAATGCACGACCTTCTCAGCCATGAACTGCTCGATCTGTTTCTTGAGCGCAGCGTTCTCGTCGATGAACTTATGAATAGCTCCCGCCAGATCGGGTGCATTGTTAAAGAGCGACTTCAGCCCGTTCAGCGTATCTTGCGCCATGTAATAGAGCTCATCCGCCTTGGCTGCAGTAACCGCCTCGATACGACGAATACCGGCAGCAATACTAGTCTCCATCAGAATACGTACACAGCCGATTTTACCGGTCGAAGACACATGGCATCCACCACAAAGTTCGACAGAAGGACCATATTTGATCACACGTACATCGTCCCCGTATTTCTCTCCGAAGAGCGCCATGGCCCCCAATGCTTTCGCCTCAGCAATCGGCATATGACGATGCTCCTCCAGATGAATATCCTGACGGATGAGGCTGTTGGCCAATATCTCCACTTGACGCAACTCTTCCGGCGTTACTTTCTGGAAGTGCGAGAAGTCAAAACGCAAACTGTCCGGTGTTACGAGCGAACCCTTCTGCTCTACGTGTTTACCCAGCACTTCGCGCAGCGCATAGTGCAGGATGTGCGTAGCCGAGTGGTTGCACATAATAGCCTGACGACGCGCTGCATCCACTTCTGCGACAAATGTAGCCCCTGGTTCACTCGGCAGTTCAGCCAGAATATGTACGGGCAAGTTATTCTCTCGCTTACAATCTGAAATCTTAAATTTTAAATCTTCAATTCGGAGATATCCGGTATCTCCGACCTCACCGCCCATCTCGGCATAGAACGGCGTCTTATTGAGCACAACTTGGTAGAAACTTTTGCCTTTCTGGCTCACCTGACGGTAACGAAGAATCTTGGTCTCGCACGCTAAAGTGTCATATCCCACAAACTCCGTTTCGCCTTCTTCCAATACCGTCCAGTCGCCTAAGTCCTGTTTATTGGCCTCACGACCCATCGATTTCTGGTGTTCAAGCGCTTTGTTATACTCCTCTTCATTGGTCGTGAATCCGTTCTCACGAAGAATTAGTTCCGTCAAGTCGAGCGGGAAACCGTACGTATCTTTGAGCGTGAATACATCCACTCCGCTGATCTCTGTCTTACCTGCTCTGCGGGCTTCGTCCATCAGTTTATCCAACAGACCGATACCCTTGTCCAAGGTACGCAGAAAAGCTTCTTCCTCAGATTTGATAACCGGAGTGATCTGTGCCTCTTGTTGCACCAACTCCGGATAGGCCTCTCCCATGTCTGCGATGAGCTGCGGCACGAGCCGATAGAGGAAAGCCGAACGCATATTGAGGAAAGTATAACCGTAACGAACGGCACGACGGAGAATACGACGAATGACATAACCCGCTTTCTCGTTGCCCGGCAACTGACCGTCCGTAATAGCAAACGCTATCGTACGGATATGATCCGCAATCACGCGCATCGCGACATCGGTCTTCTCATCCTTACCGTATTCGCAACCGCAGATAGCGCCGATCTTCTTCAGCATCGGTTGGAACACATCCGTGTCGTAGTTCGAGGTCTTGCCCTGAATCGTTCGAACCAGACGCTCGAAGCCCATTCCCGTATCAATCACTTTCTTTGCAAGCGGCTCCAAGGAACCATCGGCCTTGCGGTTATATTGCATGAAGACAATATTCCAAATCTCAATCACTTGCGGGTGATCTTTGTTCACCAACTCACGTCCGGGCACTTGCGCGCGCTCCTCCGCACTACGACTGTCTACGTGGATCTCACTACACGGACCACAAGGACCCGTATCGCCCATTTCCCAGAAGTTATCATGTTTGTTGCCGTTCAGGATATGATCGGCCGGCAGGTGCTTGGCCCAGATCGAAGCGGCCTCGTCATCCCGACTCAAACCCTCTTCCGGCGAACCCTCAAAGACGGTTGCATAGAGGTTACTCGGGTCGATCTTCAGCACATCCACAATATACTCCCATGCGAAATCAATCGCTTCTTTCTTGAAGTAATCGCCGAACGACCAGTTGCCCAGCATTTCGAACATCGTGTGGTGATACGTATCGTGACCTACCTCTTCCAGGTCATTATGTTTTCCGCTCACGCGCAGACACTTCTGACTGTCCGCTACGCGGGGGTATTTAATAGGGTCATTGCCCAAGATGATACCCTTCCACGGGTTCATTCCCGCATTAGTAAACATCAGCGTGGGGTCATCTTTGATGACCATCGGCGCCGAGGGTACTACTTGATGACCCTTCGATGCCATAAAATCCAAAAAGGATTGTCTAATCTCTTTACTTGTCATTATCGTTATTTGCTATTTATCATTCGCACCATTTTCACCATTCGCACCATTATTAAACCGGTTTCCACCTGTCGTGGTCTTGAAGTCGATGAACTCGCGACGAGGTTTGCCTTCTCCGTCCCCACGTACGATGAACGGCAACGGATTAGCGGTCAACGCATCGTATTCTTCGCGTTGACGCAGCACATCTATCGCCATAAATAGCGCATTGCGCATCGAGCGTTCATCTGCCTGGTTCTTACCGGCTATGTCATAACCCGTACCATGATCGGGTGAAGTACGTACGATGGATAGACCCGCTGTGTAGTTCACGCCTGTCATATCCAAGGTCTTGAACGGAATCAAACCCTGGTCATGATACATCGCCAGAACCGCATCGAAATGGGTGAAGCGACCGGAGCCGAAGAATCCGTCCGCCGCATATGGACCGAACGCCCAGATACCTTGCTCATTCGCTTTCGCAATAGCCGGCATGATAATCGTCTCTTCCTCTTTTCCCAACAAACCGGCGTCTCCTGCATGGGGATTCAATGCCATGACCGCAATTCGCGGTTTCTCCAATCCGAAATCACGTTTCAACGAGCGGTTCAACAAGGTCAGTTTGGCGATAATACGCTCTTCCGTTATCTGAGCCGGTATATCCGCCAAGGCCACGTGGTTGCAAACCAAGGCCACACGCAAATTACCCGCGCAAAGCATCATTAACTGCTCTCCTCCAAACTGTTCTGCCAACCACTCCGTATGGCCGCCATGCAGCGCTTCTTTGTTAATCGGCGCAGTTACTAAGGCTTGTACTTTCCCGGCCTTCAGGTCCCTGCAAGCCCGTTCCAACGATGCTTTCGCCGCCTTATTGGCTTCAGGAGAAGCACTACCTAATGCCACCGGTAAGTTATCGGTATAGCAGGAGATGAGGTTCAGACGACCGTCCTTTGCCTGCTCCGGCGTGTCGATGATATTCCAGGTGATATTACGATAGTCCTCACTCAGCGTCTGGATATGATGCTTCGCTACGGCGGCATTACCGTAAACCACCGGACGCATGATCTCAAACACATAGCCGTTCAGCAGCGCTTTGATGATCACTTCGTATCCTACGCCATTCGTATCACCGGCTGTTATTGCTACTATAGGTTTCATTATGTATCTTCTCGTATTTTAACTTTTCTAAATCATAATCCTTCCGCTCTTCATCCGGATAGCCCAGCGAGATCACACACAGCACCGTTCTGTCCTCCGGAATCCCACAGAGACCCTTAACCAATTCCTCCGCGCCTTCGCGTTGATATACCTGACACCAACAGGCACCAAGTCCCTGCTCTGCAGCTGCTAACAATATGTGCTCCGCTGCAATCGCACCATCGGCCATCCACGTGTCACTCAGGCGGGTATCCAACACTACCACAACAGCCGCCATAGCCGTCTCGAACATCTGACTTCCGTACGTTCGACAACTCGCCATTGGACGCAACTTCGCCTCGTCGCGCACTACCACAAACTCCCATGGATTGGTGCGCTTGGACGACGGAGACATCAACGCGCAGCGCAGAAGATAATCTATCTTCTCCTGCTCCACAGGCTGATTCGTATACTTACGAATCGACCGTCTATGCTGGCATAATTGTATAAATGAGTCCATAAATATCCAAATTAGCGTGCAAAGGTACTACTTTTTTCTGACATATGCAAACAAAATACAAAAAAAGAGCCCCAAAGGGCTCGTTTTTGGCTGCAAGTAAGAAAATATCTCGTTTTTTTGGATAATTGCAAAAAAAAGTGTAACTTTGCAGCCAAATTGGAAGTATTATGAATGTATTAGATCGTTTAGCTGCCTTACGAGCAGCGATGAAAGAAGCAAAGGTCGCAGCGTATGTGGTGCCGGGAAATGACCCGCACGCAAGTGAATATATGGCGTCGCACTGGTGTGAGATGCAATGGTTGTCGGGCTTCAACGGAGAGTCCGGAACGATGGTGGTGACGACCGACAAAGCGTTGCTTTGGACCGATAGTCGTTATTACCTGCAGGCCGGAATCGAACTAAAAGACTCTACCATCGAACTCATGCGCGAATCGGATATTGACTGTCCTTCCGTCGTGGATTGGCTGGCAGAGAACGTGCAAGGCCTTGTGGGCGT
Organism: uncultured Bacteroidales bacterium; assembly: GCA_900320865.1. Lineage (GTDB taxonomy): Bacteria > Bacteroidota > Bacteroidia > Bacteroidales > Paludibacteraceae > Colicola. The sequence goes on from ONTT01000014.1 coordinate 35,065, forward strand.
CAATCCGGAGATGTTCTCGGTGAATGATTTTTCCGCTTGGAATGAGAAAATAGCCCTTAAATCCATCGATCTCATCAAACCGCTTTGGATCGAAGGTCGTCCGGCTATTCCGCAAGACAAACTCTATCCCTACTCGGCTGATTTTGCCGGAGAAACCGTAGAGTCCAAACTGGCGAGAATGAGAGAGAAATTAGTCGCTCTGCATGGCGATGCCATTATCGTAAGCGCATTGGACGAAATCGCTTGGCTACTTAACATCCGCGGAAACGATGTAGAGTACAATCCGGTAGTCATCTCCTATGTCGTACTCAAAGCAGATAAATGTACGCTCTTCGTGGATGCGAACAAGATCGATACGGTCGCTCGTAACTACCTGGATTTCAACAACATAGACGTGCAACCGTACGAGGCAGTATTCGAGTATATCGCGCGCCTCAGCGGCACGGTTATCTACGATGGAGCACGCGTCAATGAAGCGCTTTTCGAAGCCATTCCTGCGGGTCGCAAGAAGATCAACACCAAGTCGCCGATTCTCATCGATAAGGCGCATAAGAATGCCGTTGAGTTAGAGGGGGAACGCATCGCCATGAGGCAGGATGCAGCAGCTCTCACGCGTTTCTTCAAATGGCTCGAAGAAGAGGCCTTCGCGAACGGTAAGACACAAACGGAATGGGACCTCATGGAGAAACTGCATGCGTTCCGCGACATGGGCGAGAACTTCGTAGAAGAATCTTTCGGAACAATTGCGGGTTACAAAGGCAATGGTGCTATTGTCCATTATGCCGCAACGAAGGACAACTGCGCGGAAGTCAAACCGGAAGGAATGCTCTTGCTTGATTCCGGAGGGCAGTACCTGGACGGAACAACCGATATCACACGTACGGTATGGCTCGGCGGTGAGATACCGGCACAGGCCAAACGTGATTATACGTACGTCTTAAAAGGTCATATAGCGCTCCAGACGGCTCGTTTCCCCAGAGGCACAAGAGGCAACCAACTCGACGCACTGGCTAAGCAGTTTATGTGGGAAGCAGGCATCACTTTCGGACATGGTACGGGCCACGGCGTCGGCCATTTCTTAGGCTGCCATGAAGGTCCGCAGAACGTACGCACGGATAACAACCCCACTCCGCTTGAGGTAGGACATATCGTCTCTGACGAACCGGGTATCTATCGCACCGGTCAATGGGGCATCCGCACGGAGAACCTGATCACGGTCACCCCTGCCAAACAGACCGAAGCCACGACGACCGAAGACGAATGGCTGACGTTCGAGACCCTCACGCTCTGTTTCTACGACACGAACCTCATAGACATGTCTCTCATGACCGATAAGGAGATCGCGTGGATTAACGCCTATCATGAGCGCGTCTATAAAGAGACAGCCCCGCTGCTGAATGCAGACGAGGCTGACTTCCTTGCACGCAAATGTGCGCCTATACATCTCTAAAGAAGTTCTACGCTTCGGTTAACGAACTTCGCTAAGGCTTCGCCCTTGAGTTGACCGGACGCCAGTAGCGCGATGTCGATGAGTTGCTTGATACGCTCATCCTCATTCGCCAAAGAATAGACCGTTTTCACGACGGTCTCTTTCTTTCCGTCTTTCTCCACTTCTTCTTGAACCTCCTCGCTTGTCTCTTTTCCTACCAGCTCCTGAATAAGCGGGTGATTGGTGTTCACCACGAGGTTGTATTGGTCCGGCATCTGGCCGTAGAAGGACATTCCTTGCTGATGCGCCGCCATCTCTTTCATTCGGCGCATAAACTCGTTCTGAGTCAGGAAGACAGGTAGTGCGTCAGCTGCAGCTGCTTCGCAGGTTACATAGTAACGCAGTTTGTCGGCATCACTCGGCAGCAATCCTTCAAACGCCTTCCGCAGCCCTTCTTTCTGTTCGTCGGAGTACGTATCTTTCGCCGTCTCTTCTTTCTTGATCAGGTTCTCAATCGTGTCGCTATCCACACGTACGAAACGCAGTTTCTCGTTCTTTTGCTCCGCCTGTGACATACAATGCACGTCCAACTCGCCATCCTGCAGCAGCACGTCGTACCCCTTCGCTTTCGCACGCTCGATATAGGTATAGTTAGCGTCCGCATCCTGGGTATAAAGGATCACCATGTTACCATCCTTATCTACCTGATTCTCACGCACTTTATCCTTGTATTCCTCGAGTGTGAAGTAGTCGCCGTTTAAGTTCTTGAGCAAGGCAAAGTCTTTCGCTTTCTCGTAGAACTTCTCATCGGTCAGCATACCGAACTGGATGAACATCTTGATATCATCCCATTTGGAAACAAAGTTCTCGCGGTCGTTCTTGAACATCTCTGCCAGTTTGTCAGCCACTTTCTTGGTGATATAGCCGCTGATCTTCTTCACGTTGTTATCGCTCTGCAGGTAACTACGACTCACGTTCAGCGGAATATCCGGACTGTCGATGACGCCGTGCAGCAAGGTCAGGTACTCCGGCACGATGTTCTCCACCTCATCGGTCACATAGACCTGGTTGCAATAGAGTTGGATCTTGTTACGATGGACATCGAGGTTCGACTTGATCTTTGGGAAATAGAGAATACCCGTCAGGTTGAACGGATAGTCCACATTCAGATGGATATGGAAGAGCGGTTCGTCCATCTGCATCGGATAGAGTTCGTGGTAGAACTTATCATAATCCTCATCCTTCAGGTCAGCCGGCTTACGGGTCCACGCGGGGTTAATATCGTTGATGATGTTCTCTTCGTCCAACTCGACCTCCTTACCGTCTTTCCACTCTTTCTTCTTACCGAACGCGATCTCTACCGGCAGGAACTTACAGTATTTCTTCAAAAGCCCTTCGATCGTCGCATCCTCGAGATATTGACTGAACTCATCGTCGATATGCAGTACTACATCCGTTCCGCGCTCCGCTTTGATGGTCTCTTCCATCGTGTATTCCGGGTTGCCTTCGCAGCTCCAGTGAACCGCCTTGGCGTCCTCTTGATACGAAAGCGAGAAGATCTCCACTTTCTTGCTCACCATGAAAGCCGAGTAGAAACCGAGACCGAAATGACCAATAATAGCCTCCGTGCGATCTTTGTATTTGTTTACAAACTCTTCCGCTCCGGAGAATGCAATCTGGTTAATGAACTTATCTACCTCCTCAGCCGTCATGCCGATACCGTGATCACTTACGGTCAGGGTCTTCTTTTCCTTATTTATCGTAACGCGTACACGCGTATCACCCAAATCACCCTTTACTTCGCCTACCGAACTCAGGGTTTTCAACTTCTGCGTTGCATCCACGGCATTCGAGATCAACTCACGCAAGAAGATCTCATGGTCGGAATACAAAAATTTCTTAATCACGGGGAAGATGTTATCACTCGTCACCCCAATATTTCCTTTTGCCATATTAATTGTGTTTTAAAATTTTCAATTTTTCATTTATCAATTATCAATTCTTATGCCTCTACATAAATATCTGCCAAATTGGCAGAAAAAGCACAAAAATATTTGCATATACCAAAAAAAAGTTGTACTTTTGCACCCAGTTATGATGAAACGAATTGTATTTATCCTTTTCGCCCTCTGCTGCCTCTGCTGCGGAGTGCGAGCAGAGAATCGTTGGGGCGTGATCGATCGGCCTCATGAGATTCGTGTGGGTTGGGGAGACCAGCTCTTTGAGACCTTGATGTGGCATAAACCCACAGCTATCATCACCTCCATGCCTACCACCTGGCAAAAGACCTACAAAGAGAACTTCGTCTACAGCCAGCATATATGGGTGGAGTATCATTATCGCTTTAAGTACTGGGTGTCCTTCGGCGGTATGATCGACGGTAGTGGTGTGCAGTGGGACGATGTGATACGAGACGGATCGGGCGCAGAAGTCGGACGAAACAAGAACCAACATTTCTTCAACTTGGTCATCATGCCTACGGTGCGTTTCACCTATTACCATCATCCGAATGTCAACCTCTATTCCGGGCTTGGATTTGGACTCGATATCAACGGAGGGACGGAAACCGACGCCAAAGGACGCCACACAGCTGTCGGAGCTGCGGTGAACGTTACGGTCTTCGGCGTAAGTGCGAACTACAAACAGTTCTTCGCAACCTTCGATCTGGGCGGTATGACGGCTCTCCAGAATGCCAATGTCATCTATATGGCCCTCTCCCGAATGATGAATGTCAGCGTGGGCATGCGATTCTAAAACATCAAAATTCGACCATAATGAAATCACCAATCACCAATATCCAATTACCAATAGCATTATTATTCTTAATAATGCTCTCCTCCTGCCAGTTCCGCGACGACTACACGGTCGATTTCACGGACTTAGATGCAGCGAAGGATCTGAAGTTTAAAGTCATCAGCGTTTCGGAGACCGACCTCAGCGAAGGTCTGCCTTACTGCTGTTATCTGCCGGATGGAACCCCCATCTCGGAGTATAACGAAGCCATAGAAGACAGTTCCTCCGATCGATTCCAAAAACCGCAGACCAGCAGCGTGACCGGAACTGCTATCATTCAGGAACTGCTCAAATACGGCAACCAGAACAAAGTCATCGAGATCGTCGGCACCTACCCCAGTATCGATAGCGATGTCAATCTGGTCACCCTGTCCGGCAAAGTCATGCTTCCCAAGGGACGTAAACCGAAACGTATGATTCTCGTTAGCCATTATACCGTGGGTTCCAATGCCGAAGCACCCTCCAATTGCTTCTCGCTCGAAGGCGTGCTCGTCAAACTCGGCTACGGACTTATCATCCCCGATTACCTCGGCTATGGCGTGACGGTGGATCGCGTGCATCCCTATCTCGTGATGACTGAGACGGCCATCCATGTCACCGATATGTACTTCGCTGTGCGCGATTGGCTCAAAGCCGTCGATATGGCGCCCGAATACGACGATATCTATCTCATGGGCTATAGCCAAGGCGGAGCAAACACCATGGCCGTCGAGTACCTCTGTGAGATGGCTTATAACGACCCTGCCGACACGGCTTATTACATCCCCATCCACCGCGTTTTTGCCGGAGGTGGTCCCTACGACGTGAAGGCTACCTTCGAGCGCTTTGTCACAACCGACACTGCCGGCTATCCGGTCGCTGTACCACTGGTGCTGCAAGGAATGATTAAAGGCAATAACCTCAGTCTCACCATGGAAGACCTGATTCAACCATGGCTCTGCGAACATATCGACGATTGGGTGAACAGCAAGCGCTATACCACCGCGCAGATCAACCAACTCATCGGCACCAAAGTCACCCACGAGATCCTCACGCCAATCGCGATGGACCAGACATCCGACAAAGTGGCGGAACTCTATAAGGCAATGACCGAGAACTCGATCGCTATCTTCAACTGGACACCCGAGGCTTCGGTCTATATCATGCATTCCATGGACGACGAGACCGTACCTTACACCAATGCGACCAACGCCAAAGCAAAATGGAGAGACGCGAATATCACCTATAACTTCGGCCACTATGGCACGCATGTCCTGACCTGCCTCCGTTTTATCGGTTCCGTTCAACAACTCCTCATACAAGAAGAGGAAGAAAGGAGTCAATATGAATAAGTTCCGTTTACCAATTACCAATCACCAATCACTAATCGCATTATTGTTTTCAATAATAATGCTCGCTTCCTGCAACCCGGAGGCGAAGTGGGAGACCGATGATGTGATCGTGAAGATGAACATAGGTACGGTTTCTGCCGGATTCATTGAGTGTAATTTCTCGACCAATAAAGAGGCTTATTACCTCATTGCCTGCCAACCCGCACGTTCGGATTATGACCCGATGACCGTTCAGAAACAGTTCATGACGCTGAACCTCGACTCGGCTTTTTCCGATTATCTGATGTGGCGTAGCCGTCTGCTCTACGAAGGCGAGTTTAACATCGCGCCCTTCGAGAGCCATTCGCTCCAATATGGCGACGTCCATTTCGTCTTCACCGGCCTGCATGCCGCTACGAACTATTGGGTATATGCCTTCGTGGTGAATCCTGAGACCATGAAACCGACCGGAAAACTATTCCTCACTACCGTCAAAACAGCCATAGGAAGTACGATGTCGATATTTTTTGAATATCGCGTGAAGGGCCGTTGGGACTACACCTACCCCATGGATGGTTACGGAAACATACGCGATATCTATCCCTATGTAACTACAACCCGGGATAGCCTCGATATCGCCAAATCGGGCGATTCGCCGGCTTTGTATTTCGCCTTGTGGTATGCTGACCTGCTTGAGTATCCGGAATGGGCCAATGTCTTATTCGGCGTCAAAGCCGTTGAGAACGACGGTTGGAACTCTTCCGTAGAGTTCGAAAAGGGACATACCTATTATACCTATATATCCGGCTTCGATGGCGCCTTCAACCATCATGTCATCTATAAGTTCAAATGGGATGGTGAATCCACCAATTATTACTTCACGGAACAGGATGCGGACCCGGATTCAAATGATAACACCGGTCTATGAGAATCACCCTGCTCGTGGTTGGCAAAACCACCGATCCGCGTCTGCAAGCCCTTATCGAGGACTACCAACAGCGACTCAAACACTATATCCCGTTTGAGTTCGTTGTGGTGCCCGATATCAAAAATGCCAAGACACTCAGCCAGGAGCAACTCAAGTCCGCCGAAGGACAAGCTATCCTCTCTTTCCTTACCCCCGCCATGGACGTCCTGCTTCTGGACGAACACGGACGGGAGTTCCGCTCTATCGAATACGCCGATTTCCTGCAAAAGAAAATGGGCTCCGGAAAAGACCTCACCCTCATCATCGGCGGCGCATATGGTTTTTCTAAAGAGGTTTACGCACGCGCGAACGGAAAGATCGCGCTTTCACAAATGACCTTTTCGCACCAGATGATACGATTAATGGCCATTGAGCAGATCTACCGCGCAATGACCATTCTTCGAGGTGAACCCTATCATCATGAGTGAGCTCTAAACTTTAAACTCTAAACTTTCAACTTCTACCTCACCCTTATCTTCTGCCCGATTTGCAGGATCTTGGTCTCTTTGATTTTATTCAGTCGGCAAAGCGCTTTCACGCTCGTACCGTATTTCTTCGCGATGCCCGATAAGGTGTCGCCTTGTCTTACTTTGTGGTACTTCATGGCAGCCTGCTCGGCCTTGGCCTGCTTCATCGCCTTGATGCCGATGACGTACTCTTTCTCATTCTTCAACTTACCGGTCGCGAAATCAATCACGTTAGCCGGGTTGATCGCCTCACCCAAGTAACGCAACTCAAAATGCAAGTGACTACCGGTCGAGCGTCCTGTGTTACCACCCAAACCGATCACGTAACCGGCCGGAACACGCTCATACTCGTCTATGAGCGGACGGCTTAAATGGCCATAGACGGTCTCCAGTCCGTTCTCATGACGAATCACAACGAAGTAACCGTAACCGCGCGGGTCCCATCCTACGATACGCACCTGACCTTCCCATGCGGAACGAATACTGTCGCCCACCTGCACTTTGATATCCGTACCTTTGTGCATGCGGTTTCGGCGCCAGCCGTAAGGACTCGTCACATAACCCGGAGCGGGCAATACAAACCCGTCCATCGCTACATGCACGTCATCTTTAATGCTGTCAAACAACGTGCCATACGGATTCACGCGCTCGTCCGTCCAATTGAAGCGATAGATGCTATCCGCAGGGTGATGATTCATCAATGCCGTATCCAGAAGAGACTGCGGGGTGATCTTATACACTACATCGCCGTCTTTGGTACGCACAATGATCTTACCCGGCAACAGTTCCAGGTCGCAACCCAGAATCAAGGTGTCATGCGAGAACAAACCCGCCAGACACTCCGGCAACTGGGTGGCACGCACGTCGATATCATCCAACTCTTCCAGTTCATCGCCTTCGCTATCTACCGCCGCACTGTCCAAAGGCGTATTCGGCGCAGCAGGGATATGTTGCGCAGCGGCAAAGAAACTGAAGGCCGCCAAGAAGGCGATTACAAACAATCCTCTTTTCATTCTGCGCCCTTCTCTGTTTCAGGAGTCTCAGCCGGAGTCTCTGTTTCTTCCAGCGTCAAAGCCGGATTAGCCTCCGTCTCGGTAACCTCCATTACTTCCTCTGCCGTTACTTCCTCTTTCGTGATATACTTATAGATGCCATATCCGCCTAAACCCAAGATAATCAGCAGCAGAATAACCAGACATATCTTACCTGCCGGGCTCTTCTTGACCGGGTTCTTCGTGAAGGGGAAACGAACCTGCTCGGTCAACTTCAGTCCGAACGGAACAGAGATGATCGCATCTGCGTTCACCGCCCAACCATTCGCATTCAGCACCGGAGCTAAGTTACGGCGACGTAACTTCATCCAGGCCATAATCATACTCGGTCCGCTGATGACCAGCAAGATGCAGATAAATACAATGATCAGCTGCCACCAATTGAGCGAAGCCAAACCACCTGCTACAGCAGCCAAGGCCGTACCTATCATACCTAACGCCATACCGATGGCAGCAAAGATACCGGCGAACTTGGCGATATCGAATGCCGGTTTCTTCTCCGCATTCGGATTAGCTGCAGCATCTGCTTTAGCCGTCATGTCGTCAAAAGCTTTAGCGTCTTTCTCGGCTGCCGACTTGTTGATCTTATCCTCTACCCATTTCGCCATCTTGCGATACGGAGTCCAGAACGCCTGACGAATGGAGATCGGGTTCTCTATGATCTTGAAGACCGTCGCATCGTAATCCAGACCGTCGTTATCGTAGAAGATACCGTTCTTACCTACACTCAGGTTCTTGATCTCACCCTGCGTCATAGCGGCCACGATCTGCAACTTCTTACCCGTCTTCTTGTTCTCGCAGTTGCAGTATAGCAAATACATTCCGCTTAACGGAGCCTGGCTGTCATGTTTCGCCAAGTCATTCACGCGAATACATAATTTACATGCACGCTGGTCCAGGATCAACGTACCTGCCTGGAACGAAGCCACCGTCTTCTCGTCGTTATCGTAGAAGTCCTCAAGGGTCACGAAGTTACGCAGCAGGCGATAGAAATCACGATGGAGCAACAGCAACTTACGCAGCGGTTCAAACTCTGCCTTCGCCGCAGCCAACGCATCTGCATTCGCCGTCTCCGCCGCAGCCTTAGCCGCTTCCCAGTCCGCAATCTGCTTACCCATCTCAACGAATTTCTTCTCTGTCATACCGGGCTTCGGAGCATCTTCCGGAATAAGCGCCAAGCCCAGTTTCTGCAGTTTCTCCTGCTCGAAATAAGCGGCGTATTCAGCACTCTTCTCCTTATATGCCGCAATCACATCGGCCTCCAACGGAGCTGCCGGTACTTCCTGCGCCTCTATCGTTACCGCATCTATTGCCGCCTGTACGTCCGCAAGGGCCACTTTTCCTTCTTTCTGTAACCTGTCACCTATAACCCGTATCCCCTCGTCAGCAATATTTTCAATAGTGATGACATCGCTCTGCTCAAATAAACTCTGCGGGTCTTTCAAAGTCGCGCACAGCCATTCGGCCGTAGCTACCACCTCTTTCAGACGCAACTGACCATCTCCGTCCTGATCCATCAGACTCAGCGAATCAGAACTGATCTCCAGACCGTTCACAGGACAACTCAGCACGGTCCACATCTTCTTATCCAACTCGCCCAAATGACGGATATCCTCCGCCGATTGAATGCATACGCGGGTCACTCCACCCACATTCGCAAAACTCCATTTGTAATTAGCCATATTGATTGATTTTAACTATTTGCCCATAAATTGCGGTGCAAAATTACAACTTTTTTTGCATTTATGCAAATTTTGGTACATTTTTTTGCATTTTTGTTGCATATGTCGAAAAAAAGTATTATCTTTGCGCGTCAAATTTGCAGTACCATGAAACATCCTTGCTCCTTATCTCTTATTATATGCGTAACCGTCTGATACTTTGGATAGCCCTTCTGGCTTCGTGCGTTTCGTTATACGGAGCGACACCGATCATGCTGGTTAGCGAAACGGATACTGCGTATTATGAGACCTTCCCTGATGCCCTCAAAAAGGCGAACAAACAGCCTTCCGCCCGACTAACCCTGTTGGACGATGTCTCTTTCGAAGGCAAAGCTGCCGTACAGACGATTAAGACCAACCTCTCCATCGACCTCAACGGATATACCCTCGGCGATAGCCTTACTTCCGACCGACTCTTCTCCTTGGCGATCGACTCTCTCACCTTGCGTATCTTCTCTTCTCGTCCTAATGGACGAATCCGTATGGCCGCTAAGCGCAACGGCTCTATCTATGCCGTCTATTGCACGAAAGGTCGTCTGGAGATCGAAGACATCACCATCGAGGGTTCCAACACCGCCGAGGATGCCACAGCCTACCCCAATGCCGGAGCACGCGGCGTGTATGTAGGTGCGTATAGCACGCTTGCGATGAATCATTGCGTTATCTCTTTGGAGAGTCATGGAGTAGCGAATACCCTCTTCGCGGCAGGAGATGCCAAATCGGCCGGACGAATGGATGTGCGCAACTGCCGTTTCACAATCCGGGCGGTCAAAGGTTCGTCGGCTGTCTATTGCTTCTCTGCCCTCACCATGGATAGTTGCGAGCTCGATGTGCAAACCGAACTCAATGCCTATGGCATTAACATGCAGGCCTATAACAAAGATCTGCATTGGACCGATACCGCTCGCGTGACCAACACCCGCATGACAGCCGTCAGCAGCACCAAAGGAGCCTATGGTATCCAGTCGAAAGGGCATCTCTATTTAGCGAATGACTCCCTCTATGCCCAAACGACGTACGAGAACTGTTACGCGCTCTATATGAGTCAGGACTCCATGTCTTGTTCTGCCGTTAACTGCTCGTTCAACGCACGAGGAACAAACACCGCCCTGGCGAAGAATGTCATTGGTGCATCGGCCAACAGCACCTCTCGTCTCACGCTCCACGACTGCGATCTCATCACCGAAGGTGGAGATGGTACGCGAGGTATTCGCGCATTGGGCGATACCAAGTCGGCCTGCATCGCCGATATCCGTCGTTGCCGAATCATCGCCCATGGAGAGAAAAACAGTTATGGTATCTCGTGTTACGGCACGTCCTTCATCGAAAACTGTAGCATCGAGGTAGTGGCTTCTGCGGGCACCTATGCCTACGGCATCCAGGTCAATAACTTCAAAGATACCACGACTCTTCAGGATGCCGAAGCCACGATCAACCATGTCACGATTCATGGCCAAGCCGTCGACCGCTTCTATGGTATTTATACCAAAGCGCCGCTGGTCCTCTCGCGCGATACCATCGTCGGCAAGACCGAACGCGACTACGGCATGGGGTTCTACACCCAGAACGACTCCGCCCATTTCCTCCTCGATAGCTGTTCTTTTAACGTAGAAACGGGTTACGTCCATGCCTATGGCGCCTATATCTATCGCGGGCATCTCACCGCCTCCGATTGTTCCTTCTCGGCTACCGGCCGACAGAGCGTCTGGTGTCTTTATGTCAACCGCTCTACGCAGGCTGATATCGTCAACTGCACGATAACCGCCGAAGGAAGGGAAGGAGCTTCCGGTATCTATGCCGCAGGAGATGCTACCTCCAAATCCCACATCCACATCCAGGGGAGCGAGATCAACAGCAGAGCGAAAACCAAAGTCTATGGTATCCAGCTTTACTGCAAAGGTCAAATAGCCAACTGTAAGATGAATGTGCAAGCTGATTCTTCTGCCTATGGCGTCTATGCCACCAACACCTGTGATACGGTCGATATACGCGGCTGTTACCTAAAGGTAAACGCATCCAAAGACTACGGACCTGTTAATCGTCTCTCTTCCCTCGTCGGCCGACTGACCATCCAAAGCGGTTTCTATACCGACGACACCAATCTCAAGATGTACCTCCCCTCCGATACCTGCGGCGTCTATCGTTTACGCAGCGGTGTGGAGTTTAACCAAGGTTATCGCTATACGATACGTGATGCCGAGAACCCCGGTCTGTCCGTTGCGGCCGTCTATGATGCGGAGAAAGTGTCGCTCATCGGGCGCTTCAACAGTCTGACCGATGCCCTCACCTATATCTCGTACGACCCCGCTAAGACCTATACCATCGTCCTCACGGCCGACCTTCGTCTGGGTCCTGCTACCTATCGTATTCCGGCCAATGCCACACTCGTGGTTCCGTACATGGAGGATCAGAAAGAAGCCATGGGAATCCGTCCCAGACGAGCTGCTGCGGTCTCCTATCTCAAACCCTTCGAATACGTCCGCCTCACGCTCAAAGAAGGTGCACACCTCCTCGTCGAAGGAGCACTCGAAGTGAGTGGTGTGCAGAAGACAACGTATGAATACCAAGGCTGTGTCTCCAGCGACTACGGCTACGGACGCATCCATATGTTACCAGGTTCTTCCATCACCCTCGTCGATAACGCCCGACTGCACGCGTGGGGATATATCACCGGCCCGGGAACGATTACCGCCCAAGCCGGCTCTGCCGTCTACGAACTGCTGCAGATCGGCGAATGGAAAGGCGGAACGGTCATCTATCAGATGATTAACAATCCCAAACGGGTCTACCCGCTCACCCATTTCTTCTACCAGAATATCGAATCGCCTATCACCTATCTGGCCGGAGCCAAAGCCTTTGGGTCCGCCTACGTATCCGTACAGGGCGCCAGTCTTGCGTGCGATAATATCCGACTCATCTCCGATCAGGATGCTCTGTTCATCATGCGCAATAGCACGAATGCCTCGGTCAGCAAGGTCTATGACCCGCTTACCGACCGCGTCACATGGGCTACGAATGGCGATGCTGCGCTTAGCGAACTGAGTATCATTCTCAAAATGGGAACGATGGACTTCTCGCTCTATTCCTCTCAGTATATCCTGCCCGTCAGCACCTATATGACCATCCGCGCCGAGAGCGGTACTCTTACCGTCGAACACGATGTCTCCCTCTTACCCGGAGCACAAGTGGAAGTGGCACCCGGAGCACAAGCCATCATCCCCCAAAACACCAAACTCTATGTCTACGACATAGATGACTGGGGTACATGGGCGGACCAAAAGCAATCTACCATCAATTATTCGCCCAGTTGGACCATCTGTCCGCGCGATACGATGCAACCTTCTGCACGAATGATCATCGGCGGAGAACTGACGGTCGAAGGTTCCCTTTATACCACCGAACATAACGCCGAGATCCTCGGCACAGACGAAGCGGACGGACAGATCTTCTTCGTCAATCCACCGCGTCAACAGGACTCGATCTATCAGGTTACCGGCGGAGGATTCGACTTCGTCTATACCGGCGCCGCCCTCAACCCTGCCATGCTCATGAATGCCGATAGCACCTTCGTCGCTACCCAAGGCATCAAAGCCGGAGCACTCTTCACCTATCAGGACGGTCATTGGACCTGCCCGCCGGGTTCGTTTGAAGGCATAGAGAACACCTCTTCCTCTACACCATCCGGCCGTCTCATTCTCCAAAACGGCCAACTTTTCATCCTCCTCCCCGACGGCCGGCGCTTCTCTCTCCTCGGCCAAAAATGGTAATTTTTGCCCAAAATAACATTTTGTCACACAAAAAGTGCAGAAAAATTTGCGTATGTGAAATTTTTGTAGTAATTTTGCACGCTTTTTTCGCTCCAGAAGGTATTGGGGCCCCCGGAAATCTGCCGATTTTTGGGGAGAGCGGAGCTGCTTCGAGTACTTCCTACTAAAACGGAGTTTTGGTACACGTACGAGGAGTTTGCCCGCGAGAAAAAAGGCTAATTTATTGTTTAACTTTTAACGGGAATTCGGAATTTGGTGTTTAGTGATTTGCGATGAAGATATTCATTATTCATTAATCATTATTCATTAAAATTTTGTTTCCCCACAATTCTACCACATGGCAGAAAATCTTTCTCTCCAGAACTTCGACTGGGATGCCTATGAAGCACAAAAGCAAGGCACAAAAAACGAAGAAGAAATCCAAAAGTATAACAACACGCTGAGCGCCATCAAGGACAACGAAGTCGTTGAGGGTACTGTTATCAGTATCAACAAGCGTGAGGTAGTTGTCAACGTAGGTTACAAATCCGACGGTATCGTTCCGGCTTCTGAGTTCCGCTACAACCCGGACCTCAAGGTAGGCGACAAAGTAGAAGTCTACATCAAGAGCCAGGAGGACAAAAAAGGACAACTCGTTCTTTCGCACAATGAGGCACGTACTGCTAAAGCTTGGGACCGCGTTAACGAGGCTTACAACGCAGGTGAGATCGTTACCGGTTACATCAAATGGCGTTCGAAAGGCGGCATGATCGTGGACGTACTCGGTATGGAAGCATTCCTCCCGGGCAGCCAGATCGACGTGAAGCCGGTTCGTGACTACGACATCCTCGTAGGCAAGACCATGGAGTTCAAGATCGTTAAGCTGAATCCTGAGTTCCGCAACGTCGTTGTTTCGCACAAAGCACTCATCGAGGCTGAACTCGAGGCTCAAAAGGCTGAGATCGTCGGCAAGCTCGAGAAGGGTCAGGTACTCGAGGGTACCGTTAAGAACATCACCAACTATGGCGTATTCATCGACCTCGGTGGTGTGGACGGTCTCATTCATATTACCGACCTCAGCTGGGGCCGCGTAAACGACCCGCACGAGCTGTTGCAACTCGACCAGAAGATCAACGTCGTTATCCTCGACTTCGATGAGGAGAAGAAACGTATCGCGCTCGGTCTCAAGCAGTTGACTCCGCATCCTTGGGATGCTCTTGATCCTAACCTCAAAGTGGGCGACAAGGTTCACGGTAAGGTAGTCGTAATGGCTGATTACGGAGCATTCGTTGAGATCGCAGAAGGCGTTGAGGGTCTTGTTCACGTATCTGAGATGAGCTGGAGCCAGCACCTCCGTTCCGCTAACGACTTCTTGAAGGTTGGCGACGAGGTAGATGCTGTTATCCTGACACTCGACCGCGCTGAGCGTAAGATGAGCCTCGGTATCAAGCAACTCAAGGCTGATCCGTGGGCTAACGTAGAGACCAAGTACGCTGTGGGTACTCGTCACTGGGCTAAGGTTCGTAACTTCACCAACTTCGGTGTCTTTGTTGAGATCGAGGAAGGCGTTGACGGACTCATCCACATCAGCGACCTGAGCTGGACCAAGAAGATCAAACACCCGAATGAGTTCACCCAGATCGGCGCACAGATCGAAGTTGTCGTTCTCGACATCGACGTAGCTAACCGCCGTCTGAGCTTGGGTCACAAGCAACTCGAGGAGAATCCTTGGGAGGAGCTCGAAGCTAAGTTCGGCGTGGACACCGTAGTTAACGGTAAAGTTGTTGAACTGACCGACAAGGGCGCTGTTGTTTCGCTCGAGGATGGCGTTGAGGCATTCTGCACCACCCGCCACCTCGCCAAAGAGGACAAGAGCCCGGTTGCTGTGGGTGACGAACTGCCGTTCAAGGTGATTGAGTTCAACCGTGACGCTAAGCGTATCCTCGTAAGCCACCTCCGCACATGGGAGGAGCGCAAAGAGGCAGCTCCGAAGGCAACTAAGAAAGCCGCTAAGGCTGAAGAACCCGCTCTCGACCTGCCGAAGGTAGAGAAGACCACCCTCGGTGATCTCTCCGCTCTCGCAGACCTCAAAGCTTCTATGGAAGCCGCAGAGGAGAAGCCGGCTAAGAAAGCAGCTGCTAAGAAAGCCACCAAGAAGGATGCTGAGTAACCGGAGAGTCTCCGGACACACTTAGCCATTCGGTTAAGGCTTTTGGTTAAACCAAGAGAGACGGCCATTCGGTGAGGTGACCCCAAAAAGTTGGACAGATTATTAAATCTATTTGACTTGATTTTGAAAGTGAGTTCGGTATTGTACCGGGCTCATTTTCAATTTTAGTT
>ONTT01000013.1 GCA_900320865.1 uncultured Bacteroidales bacterium
ATCGTACATGTGGAGGTAAGCCTGAACGTGGCAAGCCACGAAGTTAGGCGTGGTAACGAGGTAAGTGGAGTGGATAGGCTCGTCGCCGAAACGGAGGTGGGAGCAAGTGAATCCACCGGATTTCTTACTATCGTAAGAGAAGTAAGCCTGGCAGTATTTGTCGGTGGTGTCACCGATGATCTTTACAGAGTTCTTGTTAGCACCTACGGTACCATCGGCACCCAGACCGTAGAACTTAGCCTGGAAGAGCGAAGCGTCACCCATCGCGATCTCCTCGCCTACAGGCAGCGAAGTGAAAGTGATATCATCGTTGATACCTACGGTGAAGTGGTTCTTCGGTTGCGGCAGCGCGAGGTTCTCGAATACTGCGAGCATCTGCGCCGGAGTGGTATCGTTGGAACCCATACCGTAGCGTCCGCCTACAACGAGGATATCCTTCAGACCGAGTTCGTCGAGTGCGTCGCGTACATCGAGGTAGAGCGGTTCGCCGTTTGCGCCCGGCTCTTTGGTACGGTCAAGCACGCAGATACGTTTTGCGCTCTTCGGCAGCGCCTCCTGCAGATACTTGAGGCTGAACGGACGATAGAGGTGTACGTTGATGAGACCGAGTTTCTTGTTACCCTTGGCAGCCTCGTAGTCGATGACTTCGCGGATTGCCTCGCAAGCGGAACCCATACAGATGATGATGTTCTCTGCGTCGGGAGCACCGTAGTAGTTGAACGGACGGTACTCGCGGCCGGTGATCTTGCTGATCTCCTTCATGTAGTCGGAAACGATATCCGGCACTGCGTCGTAGAAACGGTTGCAGCTCTCGCGGTGCGCGAAGAAGACATCGGGGTTCTCCGCCATACCTTTCATCTCCGGACGCATCGGGCTGAGGGCACGCTCACGGAACTCCTGGAGCGCCTTGTAGTCCACTAACGGACGGAGATCCTCCATATCCATCGCTTCCACCTTTTGGTACTCGTGGGACGTGCGGAAACCGTCGAAGAAGTTCAAAAATGGCACGCGGCTCTTGATAGTAGCGAGGTGAGCTACACCGGCGAGGTCCATTACCTCTTGTACGGAAGCCTCAGCGAGCATAGCGAAACCGGTTTGGCGGCACGCCATGACATCCTGGTGGTCACCGAAGATACAGAGCACGTGGCTTGCCAGCGTACGAGCCGATACATGGAAGACGGTGGGGATCAACTCACCGGCAATCTTGTACATGTTCGGGATCATCAGCAGCAGACCCTGCGAAGCCGTGAAAGTGGTGGTGAGCGCACCTGCGTTCAGCGAACCGTGAACAGCACCTGCGGCACCAGCCTCAGACTGCATCTCCTGCACGAGTACGGTCTCACCAAAGAGGTTCTTGCGACCTTGAGCCGCCCACTCGTCCACGTTCTCCGCCATCGGAGACGACGGCGTGATAGGATAGATGGCTGCTACCTCGGTGAACATGTAAGCTACATGCGCCGCAGCGGCGTTACCATCCATGGTCATAAATTTCTTTTCTTTTTTTTCGGGATAACGGGATTTCGGTATACCGGAATACCGACTAATACAAAAATCCCAGCAACCAGAGCGGCATTTGGTTGCCGCGACCGGTTTCCAGATCACCGACAGCCGTCGGACGAATCGTATCGCGACTGGAGGACGTTTCTTTCACATCGAAATAATATTTATTGTCGATGATGAACATCGCCGAGCGATCGGTAGCATTCACCTTATGCGCTCCATGCACAGCCGTGTAGAAATAGGTCTCATACAGATCAGCCATAGGAATCTGACGGGTAAAAATCATCTGCGCGACATTCGGATTGTGGATATAGAGTTTGGTCGGCTTCATGGGGAAACTCTTATCCTCCGGATAGAGGAGGTTGATCAGTCGGGAGTCCTTGAGGTACTTGATATAGTTCATCGTGGTTGCACGACTGAGCCCGATCTCCTCGGATATATTACTGATGTTAAGAGCACAAGGCGCTTCGCGCAGCAAGATCTGCAACAGTTTGCGGAGCTTATGCAAACAGGTGACATCGATCTGCTTGATCATCAGCACGTCCACTTCGAGCTGGGTGTTCATCGTCTTGAGCAGTTCCGCCTCAAAGGACTTCGACTCGAGATAGGAAGGATAATACCCATGGTGCAGATATGCCTTGAAATAATCGAGCGGGCGCACGCGACTGCATATCTCGCGCGAGATAGAAGCATGACGTTGCATGAGTTCCTCCAGCGAATAGGACTGGAAGCGCAAGCCTGTCTGCAAGTTCAGGTACTCGCGGAACGAGAAACCACGCAGGTTATAGGTATCGGCAATATCCTTGAGGTCGTTATTCTCCTCGTCGATCGGCATGACGGGCGTAGCGCAGAAGATGATATGCAGATCTTTGAATCGATTATAGCAGCGCTTGAGTTCGCGCGACCAGTTCGGATATTTAAAGAGCTGATCCAGGAACAGATAGCGTCCGCCTTCCTTCACAAACTGACGTGCCAAATCCAGGAGCGAGTTCTCCGTGAAATAGAAGTCATTGAAGTTCACATAGAGACAAGGACGCATCTCCGAGAGCGGTTTTCTCTTTTTTCTTCGTCCTTTGACTACGGGTTCAGGTGTGTTTTTCCACTCGGTTTCGATTTCTTTGACGCGCGAAAGGAGAAAATCCGTTTTTCCTACTCCTCGTCCACCCTTGATAGCAATGAGGCGGTGGTCCCAATTGATTTCATCCATCAGTTGCCTGCGGATAGGCATGAAGGAATGAGCCACCAGGAAATCGTGGATTCTAAAGAACGCGTCTAACATAGGAGCTTTCTGCTGTTCTTCCACAACCAGCTCTTCTACGGTTACAGTTTCAATTTTCTCCATTTTATGCAAAAAATTAGAAATTCTACACCTTTCGGCATGAATTTTTGAAAATTTGGCGCAAAATTACTGCTTTTTTTTTAATTTTGCAATAGTTTAGTGCATTTTTTACAAAAAAATGAGGAACTACATGACGTAATTCCTCAAAAACTGTCTTTTTTATTAAAAAAGAGAACCTTTTTTAGAGGCTGATTGCTCCGGTGGGGCAAACATCCGCACAGGTGCCGCACTCAGCGCACACTTCGGGATCGATAGAATAGTGTTCTTCACCCTCATGAATAGCGCCCAGCGGGCATTCATCAATACAAGTACCGCAAGCGATGCAGTCGTTAGAAATTTTGTAAGCCATGGTTATAATGTTTTAATGTTTTAATGATTCAATGATGATTTTCCGCTGCAAAATTAATACTTTTTTTTGAGACTACCAAATTTTAGGGATAAAAAATTAAAAAATTTAGTAGAAAGTAGAAAGAACGCTTCGCTCAAAGTAGAAAGAACGCTTCGCTCAAAGTAGAAAGAGAAAAGACAAAAGAGATTATTTCTTTTTCTTGGCCGTAGCAAGGGCGGCAAGAAGTTGGGCGTTCGGACCCGTTAACTCTTTGTCCGTCAGTCCTTTACGCTTGGCGTAGGTGGTCCAATCTTTCGCTCCACCCGAAGAAACCGGCATCCCTAATTGAAGGTAGTGACAATAGGCAATCGCGAGTGCATCAGTGGCATCCAATTTCTTGGGCATCTGCTCATCCGGGATGTGCAAGAATCGTTGGAGCATGCCGGCTACCTGTTGTTTGGTAGAGTGTCCGTTTCCCGTGATCGCCATTTTGATTTTCATCGGCGAGTATTCATAAATCGGCACGTCTTTGCTGAGCGCAGCGGCAATCGCCACTCCCTGCGCATGAACGATTTTAATCATCGTCTGCGGGTTCTTATCCACGAACTGCGTTTCGATAGCGAGACAAGAGGGCTTGTACTTATCAATCAGTTCCTGCAAAAAGAAAAATTCTTTTTGTAACCGCGGATATTGCCCTTCCAGTTTATGCACGTCGAAGGCACCAAAATCGAGAATCTCGACCTGTTGACCGACGGTATGCAGGAGGGCGTAACCCATGAACAAGGTGCCCGGGTCGATACCTAAGATAATATGTTCGGATCGATTGCGATCGATCATTGGGTTAGTGGATTAGTGGGTTAGTGGATTAGTGGTCATCTTTCTCGTGATTACGGATAAATCCGCGGATGATGACGACGACGGCTCCAGCGATGAGGACGTAGTCACCCCAGGGTTCAATATCCGCTACGCTAAGAGCAGCACCTACGGCCAAGATAACAAGGCCTATGATTAAAATTATTGAGGATAATTTCATTGGTGATTGGTGATTGGTGATTGGTGATTTTAGGGTTCTTCTACTAAATAGATGTCTTCACCTTTCTCATGCATGAAATATTGTTCGCGCGCATAGCGCTCCAAACTATCTTTGATCATGAGCGTTTTCAATTCGCTCTCGGCTTTCTCAGTCTGCTCGCGATAGATATCGCGCTGCTGTTCCAACGAACGAATCTCTCTACCGCGTTTGACGAACTGCAGCATGCTCTGATCACTCACGAAAAGATAGATGATCAAAAAGACCACCAGTGTGATGACATATTTCGCCCATTTGCGAATTTTAATCTTATTCCAGAGTTCAGAAAAGTTCATTAGCGACTAAATATGGATAAAATCGGGTGCAAAGATACAAAAAATAATTTAAAATTGAAAATTTAAAATTGAAAATTTGCATAATTCGTTAATTTTTTGTACTTTTGTAGCCGATTTAATATTAATACATATGAAAATACGTATTTCCCTCTTCGCTATGCTCTTTATGGCGTTTCCGATGTTCTCTCAAGTGCACATCACTATATCGGACTCGACCTGGTCGACGAGTGAGTTATCGTCTTTGGTGGGCCAGACGGTTATTTTCGATACCCCGATTGTGGTTAGTTCGAATGCGAGCGGTAACTACACGGTAGGTCCGTGGCGTCGCTATCAGCCTGAGAATCAGGGATATGCAGGTTCGGCAGAATATAGTACGACCGTGCGTATTAACAACACGACCACGTTCAGTCTGACGGGCATCAGCGGTTACCACCGTTGTGGCGAAAAGATCTATAACCTGAAGGCAAAAGTGAATAGTGCGAGCAGTCTGAGTATGATAGGCGGTACTTGGAAAGGTGATACCCGTTCGGACTTAGAGAGTCGTCTGCCGGAATTGGGAGACTATCGTATCCTGGTTTGCGCCTTTAACTTAGAGAATTACTTTGTAAAGAACTTAGGTTCCCAGTATTTGGGTCCGGATAGTTATGCGGAGCACCAGCAGCAGCGCAAGAAGGTAAGTAAAGCGCTGAAGCGCATCAACGCGGATATCTACGGTCTGGTAGAGCTGGAGCAGGGAAACGATGCGATTGCGGAGATAGCGAGTGACCTGAATAAGAACCTGCCGGGACGTAACTATAAGTATTTCAACGATGGTACGACGGGTTCAAGTCAAAAGGTAGACTTCGTCTATGACGCTAATGTGGTTGAACCGATCGGTACTCCGGCGGAGACGAACGTGGAGTTGTCATACCGCAAGAAGATGGTTTGTTTCCGCGAGAAAGCAACGGGTGAAAAGTTCATCTTCTCCATCAACCACTTCAAATCGATGAACACCGGAGGTGCGGACCGTCGTGAGAACGAAGCAAGAGCGGTAGTGAAGTTATACAATAGTTACCGTCAGAACGCCAACATCCGTGAGAACGACGTGCTGTTCATGGGCGACTTCAACTGCTATGCGAAGACCGCACCCGTTGCGGTATTCCTGAACAACGGTATGATAGACCTGCATCGCGCATACCATGCGGATAGCAGTTACAGTTATCTGTTCGGCGGTTTGGCCAGTTACATCGACCATGCCATCAGTAACGAGACACTCTATCGCCAGATCACAGGTATGGCGGCGTATCACATCAACTCGGATGAGGACGATAAATACACCTACGATAAATCCAGCGATGAGACGATGTTCCGTTGTTCGGACCATGACCCGGTATTGGTGGGTCTCAAACCGGACAGCACCCTTTCGCAGAGTTTCGAACCGTATATCAACAATGATATCATGGCCAGCGACAGCGTAGGTTTCTACTACGTCTATACCACCACAACGGAAGATCCGGTGATTTATTTCGACATCTACACCGTCAACGGTACTCGTATCTGTCCTCCGACGCGCATCATCTACGAAGGAGATATCTTCGAGAGTCATACCAAGTATTATTCGCTGAAAAATAACAATCCCAAACTGCCGGACGAGGTGAAGGCTTTCCTGCCCTTACCTTCCGGACTGTATATTCTGCATTTCTACTACAAAGGACAGATTGTTTCGCACAAGCTCATCGTCAGATGATGGATTTGTTTTCGGAGATAGAAGAACCGGAGCGCGAGGAGTTGAAAAACCTGCGCAAAGAGTTAGAGGAGGCAAACTACAAGTACTACGTACTTAATATGCCTACTCTATCCGACCGTGAGTTTGATGAGAAGATGCATCGTCTACAAGCACTGGAGGCGATGTTTCCGGATATGTTTGACCCGAAGAGTCCGACGCAGCATGTGGGGTCGGATTTAGGGGTTACAGGTAATGGGTTACGGGTTACGGGAAACAAATTCGAGACGGTCAAGCACAAGTATCCGATGTTGTCGCTTGCGAACAGTTATTCGCGCGAAGAGATAGAGGACTGGGTGCGCAAGCTGCCTGCAGGTGTGGAGATCGTTTGCGAACTGAAGTTCGACGGATTAAGCATCAGCCTTTGGTACGAGCACGGTGTCTTGACGCGGGCGCTCACGCGAGGTGACGGTGTGCAAGGCGATGATGTGATTGCCAATATCAAGACCATTCCTTCTATTCCTTGGCGAATTGACAGAACAGACATCCCTGATTTCTTTGAGTTACGAGGTGAAGTGCTGCTACCATGGGAGCGTTTCGAAGCACTCAACAAAGAACGCGAGGAAGAGGAAGAGCCGCTCTTTGCGAATCCGCGTAACGCGGCGTCCGGCACTCTCAAACTGCAGGACCCGAAAGAAGTAGCTCGCCGAGGACTCGAGGCGTATCTGTATTATATGTTGGGCGAGAATCTGCCCGGCACAACCCATTATGAGCGACTGGAGACCGCCAAACAATGGGGATTTCATATCTCTGATGCCATTAAGGTGTGCCACAATGTGGACGAGGTCATGGCATATATCGCCTACTGGGATACGGAACGCAAGAACCTGCCGGTGGCGACCGATGGTATCGTACTGAAAGTAAACGACCTTGCCCAGCAGGAGGAACTCGGTTTTACGGCCAAGACACCCCGTTGGGCTATCGCGTATAAGTTCCCCGCGGAGAAGCAGTTGACACTGTTCAAAGAGATCACGTATCAGGTAGGACGAACGGGAGTTGTAACGCCTGTGGCGAACCTTGAGCCCGTACAACTAAGCGGTACGATAGTCCAACGCGCGACGCTGCATAACGAAGATTTCATTAAGTCGCTGGATATCCGTCCCGGCGATCGCGTCTGGGTGGAGAAAGGCGGAGAGATTATTCCGAAGATCGTCGGTCGTGCCGACCGAAATGATGAAATGAGCGCGACTACGTCGCTCAATGATGGAATGATGTATTCGTTTCCGGATGTTTGTCCGGAATGCGGAGCGAAGTTAGTGCGCGTGGAAGGTGAAGCAGCTTGGCGATGTCCGAACGAAGCAGGGTGTCCGCCGCAGATAAAGGGTAAGATAGAGCATTTCGTGAGCCGTAAAGCCATGAACATAGACGGTCTGGGTGAAGAAACCATTGATCTCTTCTACCAGAAAGGTTTATTGCACAATATAGCCGACATCTACGATTTGAAACTGGAAGATATTGCTTCGCAAGAGCGCTTGGGTGAGAAGAGTGCACAGAATATTCTGGATGGTATTGAGGCCTCGAAAAACGTACCTTGGGCACGTGTGCTCTTTGCCCTCGGAATCCGCATGGTGGGAGAGACTACTGCGAAGAAGATTGCCCGCAAATACAATACGATTGATGCCCTCCAATGGGCGACGGCGGAACAACTCTGCGCCATCGAAGATGTGGGTCCGCAGATCGCGGAAAATATCGTCAAGTACTTCGAGGACATCCGCAATCTGGAGATCTTAGACCGTTTGCGCAAGGCAGGTCTGCAGATGGAAGGTGAAGCAGAGCCTGAGCCGACGTCCGATAAGTTGGCGGGACTAAGTATCGTTATTTCCGGCACATTCAGTCATCACAGTCGCGATGAATACAAAGCGATGATTGAGGAGAACGGAGGAAAGAATGTCGGTTCGGTGAGCAAGAAGACCTCGTTTATTCTGGCCGGCGAGAATATGGGTCCCGAGAAACGGAAGAAAGCCGAAGATCTCGGAATTCGCCTCATGACAGAAGACGAATTCCTCGAATTGGTAAATGGTAACTTGTAATTGGTGATTTATGAAACTGAAACAACGTATATTTGAATATTTGCGGAGTAAGCAGGAAGCACGCGATCCACGTTTTCCGCATTTAGACCGACCGCTCAAGGTGATGATTATCTATGAGAGTGACCTGCTGGAACGAAATGATGCGATTAAGACCATTCGTCAGGATTTGTTACGCAGACAGATGGATGTGACCATGTGGGGGTATGTTGAGAAGAAAGAGATCCAAACGCTCATTCTTCCTCAAAGTCGTATTCTGGGTGTGAATGATTACAATTTTCTGGGCAAGCCACGCGATTACGTGTTGACGGATTTAAAGGCAGAGCACTATGATTTGATGATTGATCTCACGACACGTCCTTTACTGCCTTTGCGCTATCTGGCGATGTACACGGATGCAGACTTCAAAGTGGGTATGAACCTCGGAGAAGGACTGCACGACATGTTGATTTCCCTACCCGATTTCACACCGGAACAAGGAGATGAGGCTGCTATTGAAACCTCGTGGTTATACCATCAAATAATGAGTTATTTAGTGACTATTAAGAGCAATGATTAAGGGATTAGGCACAGCGCTTATAACGCCGTTTGATGCAAATGGTAAGGTAGATTACGAAGCACTTGCACGGTTGTTAGACACACAACTGACGGGTTTTGTGGATTACCTCGTAGTACTCGGAACAACCGGTGAGGCAGCCACGATGACGGAGAAAGAGCGTGCGGAAGTGCGGACGTTTATTCGCCAATATGTAAACGGTCGCATCCCCTTGGTGTTGGGTGTTGGCGGGAACTGTACTGCAGTCGTCTGCGAGAGTCTGAAGACGATAGACCTGAGGGGATATGAAGCGATCTTGAGTGTATGTCCGTATTATAACAAACCGAATCAGGAAGGGTTATACCAGCATTTCTGCGCAGTAGCGGAAGCGAGTCCTATACCTGTACTACTATATAATGTACCCGGGCGCACAGGCGTGAACCTACTACCGGAGACCGTCATGCGGATTTATGAAGCACAGCCCGACAAGATCCTCGGCATCAAAGAGGCGAGCGGCAATATCGAGCAGATTAAGAGGTTAATAAAAATGAGTACAGAATACAGAGTACAGAATACAGACCAAATCAGTCCGTACTCTGTCAGCGAAGCGGTCTGTACTCCGTCAGGCAAAGACGGTCTATTAGTCATCTCCGGCGATGACGGCATTGCGTGCGAAGTGATGGAAGCCGGAGGAGCGGGATTGATCAGTGTGGCAAGCAATGCTTTTCCTGAGGACTTCTGGCATATTGTACATGACAAGGATGCTGCTTTACAGGCGAAGTTCGACGAGATGGTCAAACTGCTCTTTGCCGAAGGCAATCCTGTCGGCATCAAAGCCGTCCTCGCACAAAAAGGCATCATACAAAACATTCTCCGTCTGCCTTTGGTTCCTGCAAGCGAAGGGTTGCAACAAGCCATCCGCAAAGAGATACAGACACAATGAAACGGATATTGTCCATATGGCTCGTTTTGATTCTCGCCGCTTTCGGGGAAACTATGCGGGCGGATAGTATATCTCCAACTGATTACAACAGATACGCGCTGGATAGCATAGGTCGTATGATAAAGCAATCGGAAAATGCTCCTGCAAGCAAAGAGAAAGCGCACAATTTCCGCAACTATGCCTATACCGCCGACAAACTCGGCATGACAAAAGAAGCGCAGGAATACGCGCAGCGGGCGTACGACATGTATATATCGCTGGGCGAACCTTCCTGGGCTTCGCTGTGCCTGTACGAGCGGTGCATTGCCTACCATTCGATCGGAGACACGCTGCACATGAAGGTGTTGCTTGACGAATTGCAATCATTGGCAAAGCAGGACACTTCGGCTCTGACGCAGTACAATTATTATTCGATTTTGTTTGCATGGTACATGTCCCACGAGGCGCGTGAGCAGGCAGAGGAAGCCGGTCGCCGGAGTATTGCGTACATGGAGCAGATTGAGAACTTGAAAGCATACGACATCTTACCTGCATGGAATTATTACAATCAGGCTTTAGTGTATGACCTGTTGTATGATTCTCCTCAGACAGACAGCATCGCCCATTACCTTGACCTCGCTGAACAGAGCACACGTATTGAAAAAGAGGTGGATTATCAGGAAGTAATGATCAGCATAAACGACCTGCGCGCGTGGTTATATTATTATAAAAAGGAATACGTGCGCGCGGAAAGACAGATGATGCAGGTGTTGGCACTCATTGACACAATAGCACAAGTATCTCCGGCAACCGTCATTACGGAACGCGGCGAGGCGTATGCTTTTTTGGTGATGCTATACCAAGAGCAAGGCAGATTCTCCGAGGCATTGCATTATCAACAGTTACTGACGGAGAACGACCAGGAACGCTATAGTATCGAGCGTCAGCGGGTGCTGGACGATGTGCAGACCAAATACGAGGTGGCGCAGAAAGAACTGGCTTTGGAGAAAGAGCGTTCGCGTAGCCATACATTGCGTTTGCTGCTGATTATCGGTGTGCTGGTGTTGGTGGCTGTTGTAGCGGCGATGACGGCTATATGGTATCGCAAGAAACGGACGGAAGAGGAGTTGTACGCAAAAGCGCTGGAGGCGGAGAACATACACAACGAACTCGTCAAACTGCGTGCAAACAATGCCGTAGAACCACTGGAAGTGCTGCGCGAGGGGCTGCTCCGGCAGATAGATGAACTGCCGGCACGGACACCGTTCAAGACGGAGGCACGCCGCCGGATGCAGGAACTCAACCTGTCTGTTTTTAAACAAATGATTGTAGATGCAGCAGAATTATCTGTCATGGACAAACGCTATCTCATGTGCTTTGCAGCAGGTCTGACCGCCGAACAAACAGCCGACATTTTCTGCATTTCCCCTGCCAGTGTCTATACTGTACGTTACCGAATTAAGAAAAAAAACGGCTCTATTAGGGGGCTTTTCTAAAAAAAATCTATATTTGTCTATATGTCATGTGCGCAAAAAGCAGTACCTTTGCAGTCGATTTGAAAAAGGCACATGCAGACGCAACATGTTTACATAGAAGCACAGATAGAGCAATTACGCATTTTGCTCCATTCTTCCTCTCTTAACCCGGGCATGAAGGATGAGTTGTTAAAACGTTTGAACGAACTCCGTTTGGAGCGCGTTGAGACCCTATGCAATGCGGCACAGAAACCGCTTACTCCCACCAAACTCAGATATATACTGACCTTTCTGATAGACATGGAAGTGTGCGATGTCGCCAAGATTTTCCATGTCGATGCACAATCGGTATATAGTGTCCGCTACCGTCTAAGGAAGTTGTTTCCGCAGCAAACGGTATTGCCTTTTTAATGCGCACGCGATTTCCGCGCGCGCTGTTTATATAATGAGTAAATAAATTTCCATGAATATGAAAAAGATTCTTTTTATTACATTGGCACTCCTGTCTGTAGTGGCGATGCAAGCACAAACGTACTGGAACGGTACAAGTAACAAAGTGTTCAGCGGTTCGGGAACGCAGGCTGACCCGTATCTGATTTCCACGCCGGAGCAGTTAGCGGGACTTGCCGAACGGACGAATGTCGATAAAGAAGACTTCGCCGGCAAGTATCTGAAACTGACGGCGGATATCTATCTCACCAATTTCAACGACCCCGACACTGCCAATTGGAAACAATGGGAGCCGATTGCACACTCACTTATGCAGTGGGGCGAAGAAACCGACTACGGCTATTTCCGCGGTCATTTCGATGGCAATGGTCATACCGTATATAACCTGTATTACGGCAAGGGCATGAACTGGGCGGACGACTGGAACCCGCAGGACTTGGATTTAGACTTGAGCAGTTACGATTTCTCTGTGATGAACAAGGCGTTGTTTGTCAATTTAGACGGCGGTACCATTGAGAACCTGAATATAGCAAATGCCAAGATGGCTGGTGTTAACCAAGCCCTGTTGGTACTGAATGCAGAGGCCAATTCGGTCATTCGTAATTGTCACGTAGAAGGAGTACTTCGCGGTACGCAAAGCGGTTGTAACGGCCTTGCTCATACGAATAAAGGTCTGATTGAGAACTGTTCGGCAACGGTGAATACGAACCTGCAAGGCGGGGGCGCTTTTGTGGGCACGAACGAAGCGACCGGTGTCATCCGCAACTGTACGAGTGATGGTTTTATGCGCTGCACGATGGGAGCCGGCGCAGGATTCGTAAGTTCGAACACCGGTCTTATAGAGAAATGTACGGCGAACGTGCATATACAGGCATTGGGTGGACCTGATGCACAGACGAATGCAGTAGGTGGTCACACGTTCAATTACCGCAGCGGTGCAGGTTTCGTATTAGAGAACAGCGGTACGGTTCGTGAGTGTGCTGCGTTGGGTGGTGTGGACGGAGAAGGCACAAGCACCAATTATGTATGGGCAAGTGCTATCGCCGGTTTTGCTTATCGGAACTGGAACGGACGAATTGAATCCAGTTACTGCACCGGCGCTCTGCGCGACGTAAGTGATAGCACAGGTGTAGGCGGCGACCCGACGATAGCGATGTTCTGTTACAACAACGGTGAGAATGCACAGCATCAATCTGACGATGCGTATCGCGGTGATATATTCAACTGCTACACCACCAGCACGATCCGTCATCATGACGCCAATTATTACCGTAATTCCATTCATCCGTTCATCGGCAAATATCACGATTTCGGTGGATTCAATACGGAATACCAAGGCAATGTAGAACCGTCCCAACAGATCGGTTGTTTCTTTGCTAATGAGGGATTGCCGACTATCTCCGAGCAATCCGGTGCATCTTGGAACGGTATCGGCATGCCGCTGGCAGATATGAAGACGCAGGCTTTTGTGAACAAACTGAATCAATTAGCAGCTTTCTTTGGAACGAGTCAATGGGAGTTGCGTGACGGTCTGCCTCGACCGTCCGGTGTTTATCAACCCGTTACGGCAGGACTCCTTGGTGGTGGAGACGGAACGAAGAATAATCCGTATTTGATCAGCACGAAAGAGCACCTGGAGAATTTGGCGCTACTCAGTAGCATGGGTATGACGTTCTTTAATCAGTATATCAAGCAGACAGCGGATATTGCACTCAATGCACCGTTTGCCGAATGGGAATATACGGCGCCGACTGCGTGGACGCCGATTGCTGCCAAGAACACTCATCCCTACTATTCGACGGCGATAGAGAACTGGTTCCGTGGTACCTATGATGGCGATTTCCACAAAGTGGAGAATATGTACATCAACTCGCTTACAAGCGGTAACTATGGTCTGTTCAGTTATGTGGGAAAGAATGCGGTAGTGCGCAATCTCAAGGTGACCGACGCTTATATCCGCGCGGATGGCAATATCGGTATCTTGACCGGTTATTTGGCCGAATCGGCACGTATCATCCAATGTCATACGTCCGGTGATGTAGAATGGAAAACCAATAACGGAGCCAGTATAGGTGCTTTCACCGGCGAGTTAGGCGCGTATGTTTTGGTGCTTAACTGTTCGTCAGAAGCCAAGATGGTAGGCGGTGGTGCCTACAACGGCATCGGTATCGTACATGGTTCGTCTTTCCATGTATGGTCACAGGATACCTGTATCAACTTCCTCTTCACAGGAAACATCAATAACGGCGAGAGATGTATCGTTGGTTCTTCCTACGCGGGATTCCAATACAATGAGAACGAGTTCATCGATAGAGACAAACACCCTGGGTTGAACTGTGGCAAAGACGGCTTCCACGGACGTGAAACCACTCAATGGTTGCAATCGAAAGAGTTTGTCAACCTGCTGAATTACGGTGTGAGCCGTTGGAATGCCCGTCACGACGCGGATTTGCAACTGAATTATTGGCAGTTTAACGAAGGTGAGTATCCTACTATAGCTGTGGATGCCGCATGGCGTCCGGAAGTAGCCATCGCGTTTAACTCCAATGGCGGGGCTGCTGTTCCAACTAAGTATGTCTATGCAAATAGTGAGGCATTGGCACCACAACGCCCGTTGCGTGACGGGTATCTCTTCGCCGGTTGGTATAAAGATGCCGGGCTCACGCAGTTCTATGAATGGAAAGCCGAACGTCCAACGGCGAGTATGACGCTGTATGCCCGTTGGCGTGAAGATCAACGTTGGGATGTAGATATAACGCCGTTCCAGAACGATTTTGCCAAGACCTATCATATCCAGACAGCCGCTCAACTGCGTGGTCTGATGGCTTTGCAAAACGGTTTGTACGATTGGGGTGAGAAGAACGATTGTAATGGAAACTCCAACAAACTGATGTATCCGACAAATCCGATTTCGCAAACGTTAGCGCCTATCAGTTTCGCCGGCAAGACCATTGTGTTGGATAACGATATCATATTGTGTGACACTACCGATTGGCAGTATTGGGGACGCGGCGCGTTTGGTCTGCCTTGGAAATCCATCGGATCGAACTACGGTGTAGAAAACGAAAGCGAACACCGGTTCCAAGGTACCTTTGACGGTCAAGGACATGTAATCTACGGTTTGTACCAAGAGAACACCGGTATGCCTATGCGTGACGGTTACGGAGGTTTCTTTGGATGGGTCGGTGACGGCGCGGTCATCAAGAATGTCGGTATTGCGGCTTCCTGTCTGGACTATCAGAATTACGATACGCGTGGTGTCTATGACGATGCTACCAAATACTGGTTGCAATGCGGTGTGGGAACACAAGGCAATCCGAGTCGCGTTGGTATGATGGCGGGCTTCGTAGTCGATTCTGTTACATTCGACCAGTGTTATACCGAGGGAAATATCTTCGTGCAATCGGATGGCTTTTACGGCTTAGGCGGATTTATCGGACAATTGGGTGATGAGTTCTATTATAATATCGCCAAAATCACCAACTGCTATTCGCGCGTCAATATTCATAACACCAGCCCTGTGGATACGATCGATTACAATCCTCAGGGATATGGTTTCGCGGTATTTGGCAAACAAATTCCTATTACGAAAAGCTACAGTGCGGGACATACCCATCACTCGTTCGCCAATGCCAATAACTCGTACGGTGATGAAGTGGCGAATTGCTATTATGACAAGGAATTAGTCAACGTAATGGATTCCTATTCGTGGGGCGGAGTTCACTATATCGGTGGCCCGAAGACCACGAACGAGATGCACGCGAAAGCGACATTCGTTGATTGGGACTTTGAGAATATATGGGGACGTAACGAAGCCATCAATGACGGCTACCCCTACTTGCGCGTCTTCTATGAAGGAGCACCCGCAGATAGCGAAGATCCGATTGTGGTAACAGGTATCACGCTCAACGTAACGGACACGACAGTCATAGGAGGAAGCAGTTTCCAACTCATTGCAACGATCTTGCCTGAGGATGCCCAAGATAAGCGTCTCTCATGGTCAATAAGTGACAGTCCGTCATGGTACACGATAGACGAGAATGGCTTTGTTACTACGTATCTGGTTGAGAACCAATTAGGTTATGCAAATACATATACCATTACGGTTACTTCCCATGAAGGAGACTACAAAGCAACCTGCAAACTGAAGATCGTGCAACCTCGCCCGTATATTGAACCGATGGCTTATCGCCGTATAGGTGAGAGCGAATGGGTATATAAGAAACAAAGCGTATTCTTTGAGAACTTCGAATATATGATGATTGCTTATACGACGCCTGATGCCACCAATCATGGCTTCAACTGGTCGGTAAGCGACGAACAAATCCTTTCTGTTACCCCGATGGCAGACACAACGTGTTATCTGGCCAGTGTGTATGGCACCTACCATTGTGCGCGTGCCATTGTTCGGGCTAAACAACAAAGCGAAACGGCAGCACAGGTGTATGCCTCCCTTCCGAGTGGTTTGAGAGCCGACTATGGTATAAAACCGTATTTGGCAGAGTTGGCGTGGATCAGTATCTATCAGCCGCCCACATACGAAGCGTATTATGGAACCGTTTATCCGGAACCCGAAACGGAGATGGAAGGCGGAAGTACGCGACAGTTGGGTGTTCAGGTGAAAGCATCTTATATGTATAACGGAGGACTCAACTACACCGACAATATCTCTTATCTGCCGACGATCCAATGGTCGTCATCCAATACCAACGTATTGACGGTGGATCAAGAAGGCTTGGTAACGGCAGTCGGTGCTGGTTCTGCCACCATCACAGCAACGGCTGTGGGAACGGAGATTAGCAGCACTACGGCTCAGATTACTGTTCAGGCGGTGGAAGCACAGAGCATTACCATCAATGAGTACACCGGTTCCAATATCGAAATACGCGAAGGAGAGACCTTCCAACTCACGGCAACCGTCCTGCCGGAGAACACCACCGACAAGACTGTCACATGGGAATCAAGCAACACCAATTATGCGACAGTGGATCAAAATGGTTTAGTGACCGCAGTGAAGGGTAGCAGTTATGGTAATAGCGTGACTGTTTATGCACGCTCAAGCAAACAATATGTTGAAGCATACGCGTACTTCAAAATCAAAGATATCCCCGTCGAGGATGTGATACTCAATACCCATGAGTTGGTGGTGTATATTGGCGAGAGTCTCCAATTAGAAGCAACGGTACTGCCGGAGAATGCATCGAGTAAATCCATATATTGGTCAACTACCAATTATTCGGCGGTAGAGGTGGTATCCGGTACGGGAGTCATTACTGCTAAAGCGGCAGGTACAGCAGATATCGTCGCTCGTGCTGGCGACTCAAGCAATGGTTACCACTATGACACCTGTCACGTCACTGTCAAACCGCACGAGTTGATTTTGAGCGAACACGAACTGACCCTGTATGTAGGCGAAACTTATCAGTTGGAAGCAACGACTATTCCAGAGAGCAATCTGAATGTTACCTGGATTACCAAATCGTCCATTATCGCGAGTGTAAAAAATGGCTTGGTAACCGCCAAGAAGGCAGGCAACACGCAAATCATCGCCCGTATAAGCAGCCGCGGAACGTATGTGTATGACACCTGCGAGGTGACCGTCAGACTACACGAACTTATTTTGAGCGACCATGAACTGAGCATGTATGTAAGTGACACCTATCAGCTGGATGCGATGATTATTCCGGAGAGCAATCTGAGCATTACCTGGAGTTCAAAATCTACCGCTATCGCGAGTGTAAGCAATGGCTTGGTAACCGCCAAGAAGGCAGGCAACACGCAAATCATCGCCCGTATAAGCAGCGGCGAAACGTATGTGTATGACACCTGCGAGGTGAGTGTGCTCAACAATGAGCCGCAGCCGACAAGTTACACCATCCGCTTCCTGAACTACGACGGCACGGAGTTACAGAATACGCAAGTGCTGGAAGGAAATGTACCAACCTATAACGGAACTACTCCTACCAAACCGCAAGATGAGCAATATATCTACACGTTTATCGGATGGCAAGATACAAATGGAGTGGATTATACGTATTCCAACATGAATAATCTACCGGCAGTATCTTCCAATATGGATTACACGGCGCAATATCGTTCTGCCGAAATCCCGAAACCGAGTTATACGATTACGTTCGTTAATTGGGATGGCGAATTGTTGGAAGAATACTTGTTGGAAGAGGGGACAATGCCTGTTTATACGGGTGTCACCCCGACTCGTCCGGAAGATGAAGATTATACTTACGAGTTCTGCGGTTGGTTGCCGGAGATTGTAGCCGCCGTAGCCAATGCAGACTACACCGCACAGTTCACGGCTACGGAGAAATCGCATGAAGGCATAGAGGACATCCCTGCTTCCGATACCGCCGCTCCGCAGGAAATCCTCATCAACGGCACTATCTACATCCTCCGCGGAGAACACATCTTCACCATTCAAGGACAGAAAGTGAGGTGATTGGATGCCGAACAGGTAAAAAAAAAGAGACGGCCTAATGGTCGTCTCTTGGTTTGTAAGATTAACCTTACTTAGCTTTCTCAGCTTTCTTTTTCGCCTGATCAACGACTGCTTTGAATGCAGCGGGTTGATTCATAGCGAGGTCAGCGAGGGCTTTGCGGTTGATAACGATACCTGCTTTCTTGAGGCAACCCATCAACTGGCTGTAGCTCAGACCTTCGAGGCGAGCGGCAGCGTTGATACGCTGGATCCAGAGTGCACGGAATGTACGTTTTTTGTTCTTACGATCGCGGTAAGCATACTGCAAACCTTTCTCCCATGTGTTCTTTGCAACGGTCCATACATTAGCACGACCACCAAAGTTACCACGGGTGAGCGACATGATCTTCTTGCGACGGTTGCGCGAAGCAACGTGATTTACTGATCTTGGCATGTTTCTGTCCTTTCACTTTAATGGTTAGTACTTAACGAAGCAACAGCATCTCCCGTACGGAGCGCAGGTTCGTTTGATCTACGAGCGCAACATGGGTCAAGTTGCGTTTTTGCTTTTTAGTCTTCTTCGTCAGAATGTGACTTTTGTAAGCGTGCTTACGCTTGATTTTACCGGTTCCGGTAAGCGTGAAACGCTTTTTAGCACCGGAGTTCGTTTTTACCTTTGGCATTTTGTTTTGAATTTAAAATATTAATACTAAAGTCTCGGGCAGCCACGCGTACTCAGACGCGGTAAAAAGGTAGGCCCTACGACTTGTTTTTGGGCTTTACAGGAGTCTAACATCAGCCTTGACCGTCGCTTGACCGTCGTTCGACTGTCGTTCCAATCCTTATTTTTGACTCTTGGGGCTAACGAACATTATCATTCGTTTCCCCTCGAGGTTTGGTACGTTGTCTGCTTTTCCGTATTCCTCGAGATCAGCGGCGAAGCGCGCCAGAAGCAGTTCGCCTTGCTCTTTGAACACGATGGAACGTCCGCGGAAGAAGACATATGCTTTCACTTTGTTGCCTTCTTTGAGGAATTCCTGCGCGTGCTTGAGTTTGAAGTTGTAATCGTGATCGTCGGTTTGCGGACCGAAACGAATCTCCTTCACTTCCTGCTTCTTTTGGTTGGCCTTCGCCTCTTTTTGCTTTTTCTTCTGGGCGTAGAGGAATTTCTGGTAGTCTATCACACGGCAGACAGGCGGATTCGCCGTAGCGGCAATCTCGACGAGGTCGAGGTTCTGGTCATCCGCTATTTTCATAGCCTGTTGAAACGAGTAGATACCCTGCTCTACATTATCGCCAATAAGGCGCACTTGTGCGACACCGCGGATCTTATCGTTAATACGATGCGGGTCTTCTTTAATAACTCGACCGCCACGCGGTCTGGGAGGAATAGTTGCTATAGTTTTAGCCTTTAGTAGAAAGTAGAAAGTAGAAAGACCGCTTTGCTCAAAGTAGAAAGACCGCCTCCCGCCTATCCCTTTCTTGTTAAACCTAACGCTTTCCGCGCGGGCACAATTTGCCCTACCATCGAAAAAGCGGACAAAATTACAACAAATAATTGATATACGCAAGAAAATTCGAAGAATAATTGTGCTTTTGATAATTTTTTTTCACTTTTTTTACTATTTGCTTGCGCGCGTAAAATATTTTTCGTATCTTTGCACGCTAATTTGAATAAATGTGTAGCACAGTGAACCTCGAATATAATATCTTAAATACAATACAGTTATGAAAAAGAGCATTTTAGTATTGACCGCAGTGGTCGCAATGGTATTTTTTGGTTGCAAGGAGAGTCCGTATATCAACCAGCCGGGTGACAATAGTTTCAACTATGACTCCATCCCTAGCATAGCGGATCCAGATCCCACACCCGATCCTGAAGGAGTGGTAATTCCTGAGGGTACAATCAACGTAAACGAAGCAGTAAAGATTGGCAAAAAACTACCAGCCTCAAACAAGGACAATAAATATCCTTCTGAAAAAGTTTACTACATCAAAGGTTGGGTAGACCATTTCGATGCAAAAGAACGCGCAAAAGAAGACTTTGAAGAAAAGTTTGCACAATACGGAAACGACTACATTTATTTGAAAGCTCGCAATGATGGCAGAGGAGCAAAAGAGTTCTACTGCTACCGCGTTTTAGGGCGTGCAGGTGCAAAGTTGCCGAGTCACGATGTGCTGCAAATTGGCGATTTTGTAGTCGTAAAATGTAATATTCTGAACTTCGGAGGAACAACTATTGAGAATGGAGGCACATGTTCAATTGAGGTTTCTAATAATGTGGCATACAACGAAGCGTTCCCTATTCCAGACACTATTCACGCAACCTGCGCCGAAGCAGCAGCAGCAGCATTGGCATTGCCAGGAAATAATACTCCTAGTAAGGATATATATATTGTCGAAGGATATGTACAGAGCGCGGGCTACTCTGCTACCGTAAGTAGTGGTCAACAGATTTTCTGGGTTGATGATACACCTAATGGAACTAAGAAATTTGAGGCTTATTACTGCAACGTACCGAATGGTGAGGCTGTTCCTGTAGGTGCAAAAGTACGTCTAACCGGAGTGATAATGAAATATAACACAACACCGGAAATGAAAAATGGTGATGTGGAGATTCTCGAAGCTCCGCAAGAGTAAGAAACAAATAAAAATAAATATTTCAAATACAAAAAATGGCAAGTTTACAAAAGATCAGAAATCATGGCGCCCTGTTGATTGTGATTGTGGGTGTAGCCATGTTAGCATTTATCCTTGGCGACTTCTTGAGAGATGGAAGTTCGCTGTTTCATCGCGACCGCGATAAAGTAGGCATCGTTGCCGGCGAGGCACTGTCCTACGCTGAGTATGAAGCAGAAATCAAACAAATTGAGAGTTTCTATCCCGATGCACAAAAAGCAGAGATTCATGCGCAGATTCGTGACCAGGTATGGAATAGTTTCCTTCAGGAGCGTCTTTTCCGTACGCAGGCTGAGAAGATCGGAATGATCGTAAAGGCGGACCGTATCGGTGAGGACGAGGCAGCAGAGTTGACGGAGTTGTTCCTGGGTGCTAATCCGCACCATTACATCAAAGAGAATCCGTCTTTATTGGATGCCAACGGCGATGTGAACCGCGAAGGTATCATTCAGTTCATCAACAGCCTGAATGATGCAGATCCGGAGATGCTTCAAAACCCGGAGTACGTACAGCAAGTAGCATCTTGGATGAACCTGGAGAAGACGGTTCGTAACATGTATCTGCAGGAGAAATACTACAAGCTGCTCCAGAGTCTGGTTCGCGTGAATTCGTTAGAGGCTGAGTTCTCGTTCAACAACCGCCAGCACGGCGTGAGTGCAGAATTTGTTATGCAGCCTTACTATGCGATTGCAGACAGTTTGGTCAAGGTGAGCGAGAGCGACATCAAGAAATTGTACAAGCAGAACTTATATCGCTACAAACAAGAGCCGACGCGTACCATCAAATACGTCAGTTTTGCGAAAGCCCCGAGTGCAGAGGACTTCGAGGCAGCCAAGGCAGCTATGGAGCGCGTACAGGAGGAGTTCCGTACGACGGACGACGTGATGCTGGTTGTTCAGCAGAACTCGGAAACCGTATACGACGGTCGCGACTATTCGCAAGAGAACGTACCTGCTCAGTTCAAGGATTTCGCTTTTGCGAAAGGAGCGAAAGAGGGTGATTGCACGGACTTGCTGTTCGACGGCGAGACCTATGCAATGGCTCGTATCATGAAAGCCGGTTATTCGCTGCCTGACTCTGTAGAGTTGAAGGCAATCATCGAAGGCGGTGAGGATCGCGAGCTTGGATGGGTTACCGAGGAGCAGTTGATTCGCGGTAATGCGCCGAAGGCGTTGATCGAGAAAGCCTTTGCCGGCAAGCGCGGCACGCAGTTTACCATTCCGGTAGGTATGGGTGAGATGACCTATGAGATCATGGAGGTTAGCAAAGCCACTCCGAAAGTGAAGTTGGCTATTCTCTCGCACACAGTGATTGCGTCCAGCAAGACCGAGTCCGCTATCTACAACAACGCATCTACTTTTGTCGTTGATCATAACAACGCAGAGGCTTTTGAGGCCGGAGCACAGGAAAACGGTTGGGTAGTTACCCCGCAATATGGTTTGAAGGCGCTGGCCGAAAAAGTAGGCAATATCAAAGACAGCCGTCAGATCGTTCGTTGGGCATTCGAAGCCAAAGAAGGTGAAGTAAGCAGTACCGTATATGATTGTGGCGACCAATATATCATCGCTACTTTAACCGACGTGAACGAAGAGGAATACCGTCCGTTGGAGATGGTACGCGGCGAGTTGACTTATCTGGCCACCAACAAAGCGAAATACGAGTATGTAGCCGGTTTGATCAAGAATGCTACCTCCTTGGAGGAAGTAGCTGAGATCCTGGCTCAACCGATTCAGAGCACGGAGCGCGTAGCGCTGAGTGACTATCGCTTTGCGAATACCGGTTTTGAGCCCGCTGTGATTGGTGCGACGCTCGCATTGGACGAGAATCAATTGAGCGAGGCCATCCAAGGCAACACCGGCGTCTTTGTAGTCAAAGCAGGTGCAGCCAACAACAGCACAGATGAGTTCCAACCAGCTCTTGAGAAAATGCAGTTAGGTTATAGCAGTTCTCAGCAACACATCGGTCAAGCTATGCAATTGATCGAAGAAGAGACTGAGATTACGGATAACCGCGCGAACTTCCAATAATATGTGCGCACGCGCGTAATAATTATAAGGAGTAAACAATACATATCGCCGTGGGTGTGGGTACCGACGTTGTACTTCACGGAAGGTATACCCTATTTTTTAGTAAACAGCATCTCCGTGATGCTGTTTGCTAAAATGGGAGTGCCCAATGATCAGTTGGCCTTTTTTACGACACTTCTATATTTTCCTTGGTTTTTAAAGGGTTTATGGAGTCCGTTTGTAGATATCTTGCGCACTAAACGATGGTGGATTATTGCGATGCAGGTTCTATTAACTGCATTGTGCGTATTGCTTACCATCAGTCTGCCGCACCCGGCCGCAGAGACGATTGCCGAAAAGGCTACTTCGGTTAGTACATTCCGATTCACGCTCATCTTATTTATCATCGCCGCTTTTGCTTCTGCGACGCACGATATTGCAGCGGATGGTTATTACATGCTGGCCCATGACAGTAAGAGTCAGGCGGCTTTTGTGGGTATTCGCTCGACGTTCTACCGTATCGCGGCTGTGTTCTCGCAGGGCGTGCTCGTGTATATCGCCGGGGCTATAGAGAACAAGACGGGGAATATCCCGCTTTCGTGGCAAGTGACCTTAGGTGCGACAAGCGTGGTGATGCTGCTGGTGACAGTTTACCATTGTTTCTTTTTACCGAAGCCGGAGGAAGACCAACCGCGAGAAGAGGTGAGTGGTGCACAGGTATGGCATGAACTGGGCGAATCGTTCGCTACTTTCTTCACCAAGCCGGGCGTAGGCTTAGCTATCGGTTTCATGCTCCTTTACCGCTTGAGCGAAGGATTTTTGGTGAAACTGAGCCAACCGTTCTTGGTAGATAGCAAAGCGTGTTTTATACGCGACGGACAAGTCTTCGGCGGAGGTCTTGCGTTAAACACGGACACCGTAGGTTTGCTGTATGGCACGATTGGAGTAATCTTTTTGCTATTAGGCGGAATCTTAGGTGGCATTTATATATCACGCAAAGGCCTGAAAAAGTCCCTTTGGATCATGGCAGCCGCGTTGACCTTACCGAGTTTTGTGTATTGTTACCTGAGTATGGCTCAACCGGAGTCACTTTGGTTGATTGGCACAGCCGTCAGTTTTGAGCAATTCGGTTATGGCTTTGGTTTTACGGCCTATATGATGTATATGATGCATTTTTCGGAAGGTAAATACAAAACCGCACACTATGCTATCTGCACCGCTTTTATGGCGCTGAGTATGATGATACCGGGATTTGTAGCAGGCGCATTGGAACTGGCTGTCGGTTACTCGACTTTCTTCTGGATTGCGAATGCATGCAGTATAACGACCTTTATAATAACCTATTTTGTATATAAACGATTATGACGAAACGAATTATTCCCAATACAATCACCAGTTTGAATTTGCTCTGCGGCAGTATCGCTGTTTTTCTGGCTACGCAGAACGCTTTTCTTTGGGCGTTTGTATTCATTCTGGCCGGTGCATTCTTTGATTTCTTCGACGGATTAAGTGCACGGCTTCTGAAGGCACCGAGTCCTATCGGTATTCAATTGGACTCGCTGGCAGACGATATCACGTTTGGTCTGGCTCCTGCGATGATGCTTTTCTGTTGGCTTCGCCCGATTCTGGGATGGTGGGCAGGCTTGGCTTTAATCATGGCGGCTTTCTCGGCCCTTCGTTTGGCGAAGTTCAATGTCGATGAGCGTCAACATGATTCGTTTATCGGTTTGGCAACTCCTGCGAATGCGATCTTCTGGGGCGGTTTATGCAGTCTGCCGATTTCGGTGATTGCTTATGACTGGGTGGCATGGGTGCTGATTGGTGTTTCGTTCTTGAGTTGTTACCTGCTGAATGCCGAGATACCTTTCTTCAGTTTCAAGAGTTTTAAACGCGAGAAAGCGCTGATTATCAGTTTCATATGCGGATGTCTGATTCTGATTGGTTTCTGCGTATTCAAGGCTGTCAGCGCCCATATATTGGCTTTCGCATGCCTCAGCGGAACGGCTTGTATCATATGGTATGTCACGCTGAATCTGCTGCTGGCTGTTATTCCGAAGAAATAAAAAAAACACATTCTATATCATGAAACGACTTATCTCACTCAGTATCGTTGCGATGTTCGCACTCAGCCTGATGGCCGAGGCGATTCCCGCTAATTACTATGATGCCATTGACGGCAAACAGGATTCTGTGCTCAAATCAACACTCAGTCTGCTGGTACGTGGCGGAGTACGCTATGAGTATGGAACGAACCAATACCACTCGACCAACAACCCTCCTGAGTGGATGGCCGGTGATTTGAAAGCCTATGGTACATGGCAGGCGTTACCCTTCACAGACATGCATCCCGACGGTATTGTTTGGGATATGTATTCGAATTGTGTGCGCTATTATCCGAATAAGTTAGGTGATTCGGGTTGTTCACTCAACATAGAGCACTGCCTTCCCAAGAGTTGGTGGGGCGGAGACGTAAATGACGCCTATAAAGATTTGTACCATCTCAACCCATCCGATCAGCGGGCTAACGGACAAAAGAGTAATTATCCTCCGGGACATGTAGTAAAGGGAGATAAGTTTGACAATGGTTCATTCCGCATGGACTCCAAGGCGAAATCGCAATATGGATTTATCTGTTTCGAACCTTCCGAGGAATACCGTGGTGATTTCGCACGCGCCTATTTCTACATCGCCACGGCATACGAAGACTTCACATGGAAAAGCGGCACTGCTCCTTTTGATGCCGCACTCGCCATGGATAACACCTCTTATTTGGAATTCAAACCGTGGTTGATTGAGGTCTTACTCGACTGGCATCGTGCCGATCCGGTGAGCGACAAAGAGATATGCCGTGCAGACCAGATATCCAATATCCAGCACAACCGTAACCCGTTTATTGACTATCCGGAGTTGGTGGAATATATATGGGGCAACAAAAAAGGCGAGGCGGTTGACCTTGCATCCCTCACCTGTACAGCGGGAACGGGTATTTGTCCCGAACCGATTATCCCGACGCCGGAACCGCAATTATACGACACGCTGATTAATCTCCCGGCAATCCCCAAAAACGCTGCCGGCACGTACGTCAACGGCAATATCAAAGGGGCAGAGACAGCCGTTCAGAGCAACGGTACCTCCTCGATTACCATGGGGAATGGTTCCAATAACGGCGAGATCTCGTTCACAGGCATCGAACTGGCGGACACGGCGGTATTAGCCTTCCGGGCATCGCCTTACAACACCGCCACCTCTATGCAACTGGATGTTTATGCCAACGAAACACTGGTTAAGTCCATCGAAGTGGAAGTAATGAACGAGACCCGTAATGAAGTGCGTTACCGGATCACTATACCGCAAAACACTACATCTATCCGGATGGTTTCAGTAGGCGGAAGTACATCTAAGCGCGCATGTATGCAAGAATTATACCTGCTGAGTCCGAAGAAAGATACCACTCCTATTGCCACGCCTGAGGTAGAGAAGGAAACGGCAACAAAGGTGCTTCGCGATGGACAGTTGGTTATTATACGCAATAATGAGACGTATTCCCTGCAAGGGCAGCGGATTCAATAAAAGAGAGTTAAAACACAAGATATGAGAAGATTCTTCTTATCTTTATTATGCGGCCTTCCCTTGTTGGGACTGCATGCTACTACGATTACGTTGAATGGCACGCTCATCAACGCGGGGGACACGTACGTTCAACCGTTCTGCGTAGACCAGGACTTGGTATTCGAAGCATCCGATTTAGGTGATTGCGTTGAACGCATCGAATGGAATTTCGGCGATGGCACTACGGCTACTTCCACCACTGCTACGGGTTGGGCAGTAACGCATTCCTACACCGTTACGAACTGGTACCCGCTGGAAGCACGTTTCTATTGCGCAGATCCTACGCAGTACGAGGAAATATATAGCTTCACTTTCCGGGTTATTCGTCCGGACACCGTGGTAGCAGAAGCCCAAAAGGAGTGCTTCACCGTCGATTATTATGCGGCGCATAAAGCGGAGTGCGATGAACTGATTGCGAATGGAAAGAGTTGGAGCGAGCAGGAGAACTGCTGGGAAACGGTTTATACGTACCATATGTTCTATGGTGTGGAGACAGCAGAGCAGATTGGTCCCTTTGCCGGAGTGGACAGCGTAACGGTATTCGGTAAGACCTATTATACCGACGCGGATGTTGAAGATACGCTGGTGAATGAGCAAGGCTGCAATCACTATCGCCGCTATCATGTAACAGTCACCAGTTGTTTGGACATGAGTCTCTATTATCCCTATGAAGCAGAACCCTACTTTGCTTGTTTTGGCGAAGACATGGAGGTCAATTATGAGAAGAAAAGAGGAACGATTCATGGTGCTCGTTTTAAAGTGCCCGGAACGCTGAACGTACCGATTACCATCAGCAACGAGGATGTTACCATGGGGACGATCACTTTGCCGACCAGCCAAATCAAGAGACCTGGAAGATATCACGGTTTTGTAGCGGTAGCCGATGAATATTGCGATTCGCTCTTCTTGCCCTTGGATTTCGATATCTACTATCCGGAGAATATCTTCAAGTTAAAATTTAATGACGTACTGGCCGTTTATCAGAAGGGACATGGCGGTAATACCGGCTATGAGTTCACGGCCTACCAGTGGTATGTGAATGGTAGTGCGGTAGAAGGTGCGACCGAATCGGTTTATTATCATGGCAAATCGTTCTCTGTTGGCGATGAAGTATGGATCGTACTGACGACCCCGGATGGCATGACGTTACGTTCCTGCCCGAAGACCATCAAAGAGGAGGATCTTCGTGATTACACGGCAAAACCGACTCAAGCAACGGCACGGAAGATGATTTTGAACGATCGTATCGTTATTCAGAAAGGCGAGCACACTTTTGATATCTACGGTCAACGCGTACGATGATTAAACGAAACGGTATATTTCTGGGGCTTAGCCTACTATTTATCCTGGTATTAGGCGGCGCCTTGTTGATGGTAGCCAAGGGAGATTTGCACCTCTTCCTTTGTGATCGTCATACACCATTCGGAGATATCTTCTTCCGCTATTACACGCATATCGCGGAGTGGTTTCCGTATATAGTCTGCATCAGCTTATTGCTCTTCGGTCGGTTAGGCGATGGGGTGTTTGCTTCATCGGCGATGTTAGGAACGACGCTTGTCACCCAGATCATCAAACATATCGTCGTGGCACCGCGTCCTTTGACATGGTTCGGACAACACTTCCCGGATATACAACTGCCCTTGGCGGAAGGAGTTAAGATGAACTTCTGGTACTCTTTCCCTTCCGGACATACCACCAGTTTCTTCGCTCTTTCGTTTGTGGTATGCTATGTTGCAACCCAGGAACTGAAAGACAAGCCGGTTTGGAGTGCGGCTGTGCAAGTGATGTTGTTCTGCTTAGCCGTATTAGGCGGATACAGCCGCATCTATCTGAGTCAACACTTCGCTTTTGATATCTTCGGAGGCACGTTAGTGGGCATTCTTGTTTCTTTGCTTTGTTATGCCATTTTGCATCGATATGAGGACCAAAAATGGTATAATTACCGCGTTTTAGCAAAAAAATGAGGGGTAAAGTGCATTTTTTTTCAAAAAAATTTGGTCATATCAAAAAAAAGCAGTACCTTTGCACCCGCTTTCGAAAAAGAAGCAACTTTGAGGGCGTTTAGCTCAGCTGGTTTAGAGCATCTGCCTTACAAGCAGAGGGTCTGCGGTTCGAATCCGTAAACGCCCACACAAAAAGAGGATACCGAAAGGTATCCTTCTTTGTTGTGGAAGGCGCTACGGCCTTCTCTCCGCAGTACCGGTCTGGGTTCTCCGCCGCTGCGCTCTGTCGATGTCCGGTCCGGGTTCTTATCTCGCTTCGCTCGAACGATTATTGCAGTAAACTGCAATGCTCGAATCCGATTTTTTTCTTTTTTCTTGCATATGTCAAAAAAAAGTAGTAATTTTGCAGTCGCAAAATTGTTTTTGGCATGATTACTTTTATAGTAGCATTAGTACTTTTGGTCGTAGGTTTCTTT
Source organism: uncultured Bacteroidales bacterium (assembly GCA_900320865.1). Classification (GTDB taxonomy): domain Bacteria; phylum Bacteroidota; class Bacteroidia; order Bacteroidales; family Paludibacteraceae; genus Colicola. The sequence goes on from ONTT01000013.1 coordinate 28,850, forward strand.
ACTTACGGCGTGCTGGTAGAAGATATTTTCGGGATAGAGCCGGATCGGAAAACTCCGGCGTTGACGAAAACGGATGGTGTGGATTTTGTACCGATGTCGCCTTGGCGCATCTTCTTGGTGCAGTTTCTGAATATTGCCGGTTTAGGTCCTATCTTCGGAGCGATTATGGGTATCTGTTTCGGTCCTGCGGCGTTTTTATGGATTGTGTTCGGTACGATCTTCGCCGGCGGTGTACACGATTACCTGAGTGGTATGCTCTCTATTCGCAAAGGTGGTGTCTCGCTGCCGAATATTATTGGAGACGAGTTAGGTAAAGGTTCGGGTCTGAAGATGTTTATTCGTCTGTTGACCTTGGTGTTGCTTATTCTATTAACGACCACATTTCTCAGCGGTCCGGCTTCGTTGCTTCAAGGGCTCGCCCCCCTTAGCACACTGGATTTTCATGGTACAATGATTCCTATCGCGTGGGTGCTGATCATCTTCGGATATTACGCACTGGCGACGGTGCTGCCGGTAGATAAACTGATCGGTCGGTTCTACCCTATCTTCGGCGGTATTCTGCTCTTTATGGGTCTGGGCATCATGGTCGTGATGTTAGGCTGGCACAGCAGCGAGATGCCGGAGGTTTTTGACGGTCTTCAGAACAGGCAGACGAACGGTTTGCCTCTCTTCCCGATGATGTTTGTGAGCATTGCATGCGGCGCCATCTCGGGTTTCCACGGCACGCAGAGTCCTATTATGGCACGGTGCGTGACCAATGAACGTCAAGGTCGATGGATCTTCTACGGCGCGATGGTGGCAGAAGGTATCCTGGCGCTTATCTGGGCGGCCGCAGCGGCTACCTTCTTTGCTGATCCGGAAACGGGGACCGGCGGCATCGAGAACCTGCAGGCCTTCTTGCATGAACATAAAGACAACCCCTCGGCGGTCATTGATATCGTCAGCCGCAACTGGCTGGGAACGGTAGGAGGTATTCTGGCTATCATCGGCGTCATTGCGGCGCCTATCACCAGCGGTGACACGGCTCTTCGCTCGGCACGACTGATTGTAGCGGATTTCCTGAAATGGGACCAGCGTCCTATTCCCAAACGTCTGATTATCGCTGTGCCTTTGTTCCTTTGCGTGTTCGGCATGGTATTCGTGAATTTCAATGTCGTTTGGCGTTATTTCGCATGGACGAACCAGACGCTGGCATGCTTCACTCTTTGGGCGGGCGCGGTCTGGCTCTTCAAGAAAGAGCATGCTGCCAAGAGCCAAACGCCCGCAACCGATAACCATACCCGTATCTTCAATCCTAAAAACGGCTACCTCGTCGCGCTCATACCGGCGTTGTTCATGACGATGGTATGCAGCAGTTATATCCTCATTGCTCCGGAGGGTCTGCATATTGCGCCCGAGAAACACGCGACCGGTTATATCTTTGCCGGTCTGTTTACCCTCGGATGCCTGTCCGCGTTCATCACATGGATAAAAAAACACAAGTTTCAATGATCAAATCCGCCACCTATATCATCTCCTCTCCGGATGTGACGAGTTGCCCGCAGAGCGGGCTGCCTGAGTACGCCTTTATCGGTCGAAGCAATGTAGGCAAGTCGAGTCTGATCAATATGCTATGCCACGACCCGAAGTTGGCGAAGACGAGTCAAAAACCGGGTAAGACACTGTTGATCAACCACTTTTTAGTGGAAAGTAAAAAGTCGAAAGACCGCAGCGAAGCTGCTCAAAGCCAGACCTGGCACTTGGTGGACCTGCCGGGTTATGGCTATGCGCAAGCGGGCCAGAAGCAACGCGAAGCGCTGAAACGAATGATCGAACGGTATTGCCTGCTGCGCGAACAATTGGTATGTCTTTTCGTGCTGGTGGACTGTCGGCATGAACCGCAGAAGATTGACTTGGAGTTCATTAATTGGTTGGGCGAGAATGGTGTTCCTTTTGCGATCGTTTTCACCAAAGGAGACAAACTCGGGAAAGTGCGGTTGAAAGAGAACGTGGAGGCATATAAAGCGCGCCTGTTGGAAGAATGGGAAGAACTGCCGCCGGTATTTGTCACTTCCGCAGAAACGGAGTTGGGAGGAGAAGAGTTAACAGCGTATATTGAGCAACTGAATCAAGAGGTAAAATCTTAATAATCGTGTATATTTTGGCATAGGTATTAACCAGTACAAAACCAGTACCTAACCACGTAATAAGTACGTTCACTCTACAAGTGGGTAAAATCTTAAAAATAGTAAACTTTTTGTTGTTGTGCTCGTGTAGCATTTTTGCCTACGCGCGCAGCGCTCGTGTGTACGGTTACGTCGTGGACCAGGATAATATTGGTATCGAACTGGTGAACGTAGCGGTACTTAATAGCGATGTGCCGTTGGGTACAGCCACCAACAAAAACGGTTACTACGAGTTGATTTTGGACGAAGCGGACACGGTGGTTCTCTCCTACTCGATGATCGGTTACACCTCGGTGCAGCAACGGATTATCGACTTACACGACGTCATCAACGTCAATGTTCAGTTGCTGACAGATGAGCAGTTGCTCACGGAGATCGAAGTGCGCGGAATCAAGCATACACAGGGTACAATGGATTATATCGATGCGGGTGCTACGCGCATCATGCCTGATGCTACAGGCGGTTCGATAGAAAGCCTGCTGATTACTTTTGCGGGTGTGCATCAGAACAACGAACTGAGTTCGCAATATAACGTTCGCGGAGGTGCATTCGACGAGAACTCGGTTTATGTCAACAGTATTGAGGTCCATCGTCCGTTGCTGATTCGCTCCGGCCAACAGGAGGGTTTGAGTTTCGTCAATCCGGAGATGGTAGAGAATGTGAAGTTCTCGGCCGGCGGTTATGATGCGCAGTACGGCGATAAGATGTCGTCCGTTTTGGATATCACCTACAAGCGTCCGCAGGCTTTTGAAGCCAGCCTCAGCGCCAGTTTATTGGGTGCTCAAGTCTATGTGGGGCACGGCGACAGCACATATTCTCAAATGCATGGATTGCGATATAAGACCTCGAAATATATGTTGGGCGGCCTGGCCACCTCCGGCAATTATCAGCCTACGTTTATCGACTACCAGACCTATATCACGTGGAAAGTAGGCGGCAAAACAAAAGCACAACGGGCCAAGAGTCCCTGGTCGATGGCGTTCCTGGCGAATGTGAGTCAGAACGATTACCGCTTTACCCCGGATTCGTTATCCGAGTCCTTCGGCGGACAGAATGCCAAGAACCTGACCATCTATTATGAAGGTCAAGAGAAAGATAAGTTCCTCACCGCTTTCGCAGCGCTCAGCACCAAGGGACAAGTGAGCAAAGAAGTGGAGATCGGTTTTGACCTATCAGGCTTCTACACCAACGAGCGGGAGAACTTCGATATCACAGGCGAATACGTCCTGTCGAATGCGCCCAGCGGGGAAGTGACTGATGCTATAGGTACGGGTATTTTTCATCAGCATGCACGTAACAGCCTCGAAGCAGGTGTGATTACCTTGGCCCACAACGGCTCATGGAAACATAACGCTAATACACTCCGATGGGGCGTGAGCGGTCAGGCGGAACTCATCTCGGATCATATTTCCGAATGGGAATGGCGCGACTCTGCAGGTTATTCGTTGCCTAACGACGGCCAAACGATGGAACTTTATTATGCCATGCGAGGCGACAGTTCGATGAAATCCGCGCGAGTGCAAGCGTACATCCAGAACGAACATAAATGGAACACCGCCTCGGGCCAATGGATCTTCACTATAGGTGGTCGTCTACAGTGGTGGAGTTGGAACAACGAAGTGCTTCCTTCTCCTCGTGCCTCGGTAGAATGGATGCCGGGATGGAAGCGGGATTTCTGTTTCCGTTTGGCGACAGGTCTGTATTACCAAGCGCCTTTCTACAAGGAACTGCGCGACACCGTGACCGATGCCTTGGGTATCACACGTATCGTATTGAATCGCGACCTGAAAGCGCAGCGTTCGGTGCATGTGGTGTTGGGCGGCGATTATTATTTCCGCGCATGGGGTCGGCCGTTCAAACTCACCGCCGAAGCGTATTATAAATACATCGATCGAATGGAGAGTTATACCGTGGATAATGTGCGTGTACGCTATTCGGGTAAGAATGACTCCCAGGGCTATGGCGCAGGTCTGGACCTGAATCTTTACGGCGAACTTGTGCCGGGTGCAGACTCCTGGATCTCCTTCAGCACGATGGTAGCACGGCAACGACCGATTAATGGCGGAGCGTGGATACCCAGCCCGACAGAATCGCGTTATAACTTCTCTATGCTATTTCAGGACTACCTGCCGCAACTGCCGCAGTTGAAGTTTCACCTGAAGATGCTGTTTGCGGAAGGTCAACCGTACTATGCGCCTCGTAACAGTCAGGCTTGGGGAAGAATGCCGATGTACAAACGTATTGACCTGGGTGCAACGTATATCTTCAACGCTCAAACGGCCAAGTTCATGCGCGCCGCTTCGGCCAAGCATGTCAAGCAATGGGCCATTCAATTTGAGGTGTTTAACCTCGTCGGATGGAAGAACGTGAACTCCTATTTCTGGGTGGCCGATGCGTATAATAACCAGTGGGCGAGTCCCAACTACCTGACAGGACGTCGATATAATTTAAAAGTAACAATTGATTTGCGATAATATGGCAGAAAAAATCGTGCCGAACGGCAAAGAAGAGTTAACCCCGATGATGAAGCAGTTTCGCGACATCAAGACGCAGTATCCTGATGCGATGCTGTTGTTCCGTTGCGGCGATTTCTATGAGACCTACGCTGAAGATGCTGTCAAAGCAAGTAAAATACTGAACATCACCCTGACGCACCGTTCCAACGGAGGCAGTTCGGCTACTCAAGCGCTGGAGATGGCCGGTTTCCCTTTTCACGCTCTCGACACGTATCTTCCGAAGTTGGTGCGGGCCGGGTTGCGCGTAGCTATATGCGACCAGTTAGAGGATCCCAAACTGACGAAAAAACTGGTAAAACGCGGTGTGACCGAACTGGTGACACCGGGCGTCAGTTACTCCGATACCACCTTAACGCAGAAAGAGAATAACTGGGTTGCCTGTCTGCATTTTGATAAGCATCAGATAGGTGTCGCTTTTCTCGATATCTCCACAGGAGAGTTTGTGACCGGACAAGGCGACAGCGACTATATCGACAAACTGCTGACGAACTTCGCACCCAAGGAAGTGCTGCACCTGCGTGGACGCAAAGCGGAACTCGAAAACCTCTTTGGCTCGAAATTCTTTACCTTTGAACTCGAGGACTGGATGCTCGTCGAGTCCACAGCTCGGGAGCGACTGCAGAAGTTATGGGGCGTCTCTTCGCTGAAGGGCTTTGGTTTGGAGAAGATGCCGGCCGGTGTAACCGCAGCAGGAGGTATATTGATGTACCTCGATATGACGCAGCACCTGCAAACAGGCCATATCCAGCACCTCAGTCGCATTGAAGAAGATAAATACGTGTGGTTGGATCGATTTACGATTCGTAACCTCGAGTTGTTAGGCGGTCAGACGGAAGAGAGTCGTACGCTATATGATATCATCGATCGCACAATCACGCCGATGGGCGGACGTCTGTTGCATCGTTGGATGGCCTTCCCGCTCAAGGAAGTGCGACCAATCCGCAATCGGCAAACTGTGGTGGAATACCTCTTCAAGCACCCTGAAGCGAGAGAGACGCTGCAAGAAGCGCTGAGCCAAGTAGGCGACCTCGAGCGCATCGTCAGCAAGGTCTCAACGGGTCGTATCGGCCCACGCGAGATGGTGCAACTCGGCAGGGCACTCCGAGCTATCAAACCCATTAAGACTATCTGCGACGAGGCGCGCGACAATACCTATCTCAGCATGTTGGGCGAAGAACTTGATCCCTGCGTAGAAATGCGCACCCGTATCGAACGGGAGATTGTTCCTGACCCGCCTTTGGCGCAAGGACGCCCGAACATCATCGCTCGCGGCGTGGACACCGAATTGGACGAACTGCGCGCTATCCAATCGGATGGCAAGGACTACCTTTTGCAGATTCAGCAACGCGAGATAGAAGCGACGGGCATCACGAGCCTGAAGATCGGTTATAACAACGTCTTCGGCTATTACCTCGAGGTGCGCAACACCTACAAGGACCAAGTTCCCGCAGAATGGATTCGTAAACAGACGCTCGTGGGCGCAGAGCGCTATATCACAGAGGAACTGAAGACCTATGAAGAGAAGATTCGTACGGCCGAGGAACGCATCCAGATCATTGAGAACCGCATTTATCAGGAACTGATGCTCGCCCTCAGCGAATGGATGCCGCAGTTGCAACTCGATGCTCGCGTACTGGCGCAACTCGATTGCCTGCTCTCCTTTGCCGTGGTCGCTGCTGAGAACCGCTATGTATGTCCTGATGTGAACGACAGCCTTATCATCGACATCCGTCAAGGTCGTCACCCGGTCATCGAACAACAACTGCCACCGGGGGAACAGTATATCGCCAACGACGTGCTACTGGATAACAACAGTCAACAGATTATCATCATTACCGGACCGAACATGGCCGGTAAATCCGCCCTGCTTCGCCAAACGGCACTGATCGTACTGCTCGCCCAGATGGGTTCGTTCGTACCCGCAGAGAGTGCGTCTATCGGTGTGGTGGATAAAATCTTCACCCGCGTCGGAGCAAGCGATAACATCTCGCTGGGCGAATCGACTTTTATGGTGGAGATGAATGAAGCCGCATCCATCCTGAATAACCTCTCCGAACGCAGTCTCGTCCTCTTCGACGAACTCGGACGAGGAACCAGCACCTACGACGGTATATCCATCGCTTGGGCAATCGTGGAATATATCCATGAGAACCGCGGACACGCCAAGACGCTGTTTGCTACCCACTATCATGAACTTAACGAGATGGAGAAGACCTTTGAGCGAATTCGCAATTACAATGTGTCCGTCAAAGAACTGAACGGCAAAGTAATCTTCCTGCGCAAACTCGTTCGCGGCGGTTCGGAGCATAGTTTTGGTATTCACGTGGCCAAACTGGCTGGTATGCCGACTTCTATCATCGAGCGCGCCAATCATATCCTGACCGACCTCGAACGCGCGGCAAAAGACGGGTCTATCTCCAAGCCTACTGCCCAAATCGGCGAGACAAGAGAAGGAATGCAATTATCGTTCTTCCAACTCGACGATCCGGTGCTGGAGCAGATACGAGACGAAGTCAAATCAATTGACATCAATAATTTAACGCCGCTTGAGGCGCTCAATAAACTATCCGAAATAAAGAAATTGGTAGGAGGCTAAAACGATGCGATTCAAGAAACGATACATCTTCCGCGCAATTCTGTTCCTTATCTGCGGAATAACGGTAGCTATTTGTGGTATTTGTGCGAAGCATTATTACCACCTGACAGTTAGTAACTTCCGCTCCCATGACAATGCGGAGCATAGTTATAACATCTATCCGGGTACCACCATCGATGACGTGTTGAACATGTTGGACGAAGACTACGATATTGGTAGCCATCAGGACTTCATGCTCCATGCGCGACTCATGCACTTTAACTATCCCGAACCGGGGCATTATACCTTCGATTCAAAAATTAGTAACCGCGAAATGATAGACCGCCTGCGATTAGGTAAACAGACGCCGGTGAACATCACTTGGAATAATGCCGTCTTCACACGCGAACAACTGGCGGGTAAAGTGACGAATAACATCATGATGGATAGCGTTACTCTGCTCCAATACCTGGAGAACGAAGACTTCCTGAAGCAGTACGGACTCAATAAAGAAACCAGCCGCTGCCTCTTCATTCCCAATACCTATCAGGTCTTCTGGACCATCACACCGGAACAACTCTTCGCCCGAATGAAGTATGAATACAATGCGTTCTGGAATGATGAACGACGCGCCAAAGCGGAAGAACTCGGACTCACACCCATCGAAGTAACTATCATCGCTTCGATTATCGAAGGTGAGAGCCGCAGCAAGACGGAACTACCAATCATCGCCAGCCTCTATCTCAACCGTGTCAAGAAAGGCATGCCGCTGCAGGCCTGCCCGACCATCAAATATGCCGTGGGCGATTTCAAACTCAAGCGAATCCTCTATCGGCATTTGGCGGTCGATTCGCCGTATAACACGTACAAGAACCCCGGTTTGCCACCCGGACCGATTCGATGTCCGAATCCCCAATCGATCGACTACGTGCTCAATGCCCCGAAGACGAATTACCTCTATATGTGTGCGAATCCGGCGCTGGACGGAACCCATATTTTTTCCTCCACCTATAGCAATCATGCCGCCGCTGCTGCCCAATATCGCCACACCATGGATACGATACAATGGAATTAATCTGAATACTGAATTCTGAATACTGAATGATCTGGGAGAATAACGAAGATATCAAACTCATTGAATGCGCGAATGAAAAACGCACTATTCAGCGCAATCTCAACGAGAGTCGCGAAGAGAGACGGCCATATGTGTTTATCACCTCTACGATGACCGTTAAACCTCTGCGTCGACTCCTTGTACCCGTCTCTATGCTGGAAGAAGAGACCTACAAAGCGGAGATATGCACCTATATCGCTCGTAAAACCGGCGCCCATATCATCCTGCTGCAGGCTAATGACTACGGTTCGCACGCGCAGCAGAACGTCAATCGTATCATTACGCATATCGAGGCGGTCAATAAACGAATTCAAAATTCAGAGTTCAGCGAACAGAATGCAGAGATCTCCTACGAAGTAGTTCTTGCCCGCAAAGATTCCTTCAAACTCATGCAAGAGGCCTCGGAGCGACAGCGAGATTTCCAACATGACCTGCTCATTCTTACCGCAAGTCGTGACTATGGCTTGGATGACATCCTGTTTGGTCCGCCCGAACGAAAAGCCATCCAACGAGCACTCGTACCCGTCATGCTCGTCAACCCAAGAGAAGATCTTTTCTCATTATGCGACTAAAACCGAAGGAAATATGCCATTTTGTCAACCGAACTTTACAAAAAATAGATTTTTAACACTTTTTTCGTAAAACATTTGGCTATATGGTCAAAAAGCAGTACTTTTGCACCGTGTTTTTCATGGTATTAGATTTAAGGTTAAATGAAAAGGTTGGGTTGTCGTGAGACAACCTTCTTTTTTGCCCAAATTAGTGTACTCTTACTCCCGTAATGCTATACATGGCGCCATTACGGAGAATGAGAATCTGTCCGTCTTTTAGAATCTTTTGACTCTTGATTGGCTGTTCTTCACCGGAAAGCAGTTCGATATCCCACGTCGCCGGTTTCGTGCCTTCGCCCCATTTCGAGTAGAGCCACTGAATACGCCAATCATAGCGACGGAAAAAACGGTCGCGTACATCCGCGTAATTACTGTTATCATTATAGTTTTGCGTTCCTCGCCATACCTCCGCATCTTTCTGTGCCGCAGTCTCAATACGGTCCGCAAACTCACGAATAGCATTGCGCACCACATCCTTTTGTGTATGATAATAGATCCACCATTCCTCTTTCACTGCCGCTTGAAAAACCGGCCAAGAAGCCAACTGACCTATCCAATACTGCGCAAACGTCGGGTTGTCGTATATCCAGGTCTCCTGACGCCGATGATACGCATTGCCGAAATCCCATACGGGACCGAATTTCCAAGGGTCGGTCATACCCAGACTATCGCGATCCTTGTATAGCATACAACTGCCGTGATAACTCTCGCAATCCTCCATGATCTCTTGCACCAGATAGTACTTCGCCGCCTCACGGATATCCAGCGCCTGCATCAAGGCTGCGGCAGACGAGCCATACAGCACCTCGTTGAGGTGATTCATCTGACCTTCGATATACGCGCGTTGCTGCGATGAGAGTGAATCCGGTTCGCGGAAGGTAATTACCATATGTTGTCCGTTGCCTTCGTTAAACTCAATACAACCGGACTCCCAATAGTTATTGATTTCCACTAACCATCCGCCGTTAATCGAATCATTATGCGTTTCGCCATTCTCCTGCTCGTGGATCTTCACGCGATGCGACGCGATACGCACGTGTTCCGTTAAGAAATACAAACCCTGATATTGCCCGTTCAACACCAGTTCCACCGGTACGACATGAGGCGTCCAACGTAAACCGACACCCTCACTCACCATAAATCCACCCGGATTGCGCAAGAAACCCAGGTTATCATCCGCGCCGGCCAATAGGCACCAGTGCCGATTCTTCGGCATTCCCAGCACTTTGTGCTTCGTGTCCAACTTAATCTTATAGGGTTTCTTCGCGAAGTCCTTCCATGTGTAGTTACCGCGCCCCTTGATGGTACATCGAAGCGGTGCATTCTTTGTGCCTAACGAGTGATATTCCGGTAAAATAGAATCGATATAAACCGAAGCAGGCACCTGGGTCTCAGTGTCCGATATCGAACGGTTGTTATCTGTATTCACATAGACGATGGGTAAGGTCTTCGTCGGCATTGCCGCCCACATCCCCCATCCTACAACCATCATCCATCCTATGAAAAAGAACCTCTTCAACTCTAAACGTTAAACTCTAAACGTTAAACTCTAAACCTTAAACTTTAAACATTATACCTACATATTGGCATTGTAATATTGCGGCAAGCCGGTTACTTCATCCCCCAGCCATGCCGGCTTATCGAAACGCTCGTTCTCATCTCCCAACTCAATCTCAGCCAGTACCATTCCTTCTTTATGACCATGGAACACATCCACTTCCCACTTGCGATCCGCGTTAATAGGGATAATATAGCGCGTCTTAATGATCGGATTAGGCAAACAAAGTTGCATCAGTTCGCGGGCATCTTCCAACGCAATCTCCTTCTCCCATTCGAACTTCGCCAAGCCTTCACGCAGTTTACCGGACTTGATTGTCAGAAACGCCTGATTATCACGAATCCGTATTCGAATCGTTTTACCTGCCTCTTTGCATAGATACCCCTGCACTATCTCGTAATGACATGTTGCCTGAGCCATAAACGCATCAGACGCCACTAAAAACTTCCGTTCAATCTCTGTGTTCTTTGCCATAATCGTAGTATTTGGCTGCAAAATTACTATAAAAATTGCATATACGCAAGTTTTAATTCATTTTTTTTAGCAATAATCGTTCGAGGCCTTTGCCGAGATAAGCAATAATCGTTCGAGGCTTTTGCCGAGATAAGCAATAATCGTTCGAGGCCTTTGCCGAGATAAGAACCCCCGACCGGGGGTGAAGAACCCCGCTCTTTACGCAAAAAGGCACCATTTCGGTGCCTTTTTGCGGAAGAGGGGGGATTCGAACCCCCGGTACAGTTACCCGTACGACAGTTTAGCAAACTGTTGGTTTCAGCCACTCACCCACCCTTCCTCAGAGCTGTGTCTGAAATGTGCTTTTTTTCAAAAGCGGTTAAGTAAACCGTTTTTCTCGAGAATTACACTCTCTCGATTAAAAGCGGGTGCAAAAGTACTGCTTTTTTTTGATATACGCAAATTTTATCGCATTTTTTTTGCATAATTCGTAAAAAAGTTGTACTTTTGCAGCGAATTGCTATTAACCTGTTAATTTATTTGCCATATGAAAAAGTTCTTTCTGCTTATCGCCTTCTGCTTTGGGGCGCTCTCTATGTCCGCTGATTCGTATCGCGACCTGCTTACGCAATACATGCAAGTCGGCAATCTGGTGGACAAAGGTACCTATTCGGAAATGTTGAAACCGCTGGCTACCAGCGCCTTCCCGAACGACGCACAAAAAGGAATGGATATCGTCGGTCAATATGCTTCATCGCAGATGATAACGGATATCATCGACCTCTTCGAACCCGCCTTCCGCAACCATGTTTCCGAATCCGAACTACAGCTACTCGTTACCATCATGCAGGACCCGAGAATGCAGGAGATTCAGGCTAAATCGGTGGAACTGGCTTCGAACTTCAACCAATCTCCGGATTTTCAGGCCTTCATGCAGCAATACCAAGCGGCTATGATGCAGATCTTGCAGGGCCAGAAACCGCAAGAGATCCCCACTCCCGCCGGTGTGGATAAGGAATACGAGGAATTGTTCAACACCTATTATACCAACTCGCGCGCAGGCGAGGTGGCCATGGGCGCTTTCCGCTCGATGTCGGGGATGATCACCAATGCCCTCAAGCAGCAAGGCGTAGCCAATGCCGACGAAATCGTCAAAAACCTCATCCAATATACCGAGCGCAACATGTCCAAAGTGCTCATGTCACACTTCAGTAAAAGTTTTACCATAGAGGACCTTCAGACACTCAATCGACTGACCTCCCTTCCGGCTTATACCCATACCATGGATGCCGTTGTAGAGATGTCCGGCGACCCGATGAAACTCGGGCTCTCACTCATGGATAAAATGGCAGATTGGATGAATAGCGATTATCCGAATGAAGCAGAAGCCCTCAAGCGCTCCATCAAAGAGGTTCAACGCTCCCTCGGAATGTAACATAGAGTTCTATTAACCCAATTATAATTATTATGAAAAAGTTCTTTTTTGTAGCAGCTGCGTGCTGCTTGATGACGCTCTGCGCAGTTATGGTTTCGTGCGACCCTAATAAGGCACAATGCTGGAAGATGTATGTAGGCTATCCCTCCGGTCAGACTGAGACTTTCTATTTCTACGGCACCGGTGTAGAAGCCGATGCGCAGTTGGAACTCTATGTGAAGGCCGGTGCAAACTCCACTCGTCGCGAGCAGACCTTCCTCAGCGAGAGCAACTGCCACGAGTAATTCGTCCCGCTTTTCTTGCTTTATAGCCGGGCATGGATACGAATCATCGCCCATGCCCCCGGCTGTAAGACCCCGCCATAATCATAATAGCGGGTGTTTGATTACTACATTTTTTTCAAATTCACAAGCCATTTGCTGAAAAAAAGAAAAAAAATTTGTATATGTGTATTTTTTGTAGTACCTTTGCAACTTGTATTTATATCTTTGTGGAAAAATGACAGCAAAACGAAAGACAGCGCAATGGGAACTGGCGCGGCAGAGTCTGGTAAGTATCCTTTCCGAGAATCATTATACACCCGGTGAGTTTGCCGCTTCTTTGGGCTCGCCTTCTTTCACTAAACTACTGAAGAGCGTAAAGTCCTATGCCCCTTGGGGAGTAAAGACACTTTTCAAAGCAGCCGTTTTCTCGCACGTACCTCGTCTGAACAGGCGTTTTGCAAAAGAGTGCGGTCTGGGCAGGTTTGCCAAGCGCTGTTGGGAAATCCAGAGTTATACCTTTACTTACCGTAGCCGGACGGTAGACGACCGTGACGTCGTTTTATCCGGTCGTGTCACGTTCCTTCACCATAAAGAAGCAAGCATTCCCCACCAAGCAAAGACGATTTCACTACATACCCACCAGGCTTTCTTCGACCCCAGCTGGGCGCCGCTTCATAACTTGATGTACGTCCCGCTCAAAGTGATGTGGGATTCTGTTGTTATAGAGCCCGATCTTCAGAAATGGGGTATCACCCACGGAATAGAGTTTGACGGCGGCGGATCGGCTATGCACATGGCCCGCCAACTCGCCGATTGCACCGTTGCGGCCTTGGAGATTATGCAGCAACACGGCGTATCTCTTGCGCCGGACGGCTATACCACCAACTGGGGCGGTTCGCAAGGCTCAATGCCTACGCTCTACTTCGACAAGTGGTACGACACCGAGGCACCGCAATGGTTCAAGGACGCCCTGCGGTTGCGGTCTTCCTTCATCGTAGAGGGAGTATCCATAGTACCGGAGGTAACGAAATATATCTATCAGGATGCGAAAGATTTTCATTTGAAGCCTGTGACGGTGGTGGGCTATCTCAAAGCCTTTACGGCGGAGCAGTTAGGCGGATATAAACCAGAAGAGTACGTTCCCCAGTGGTGGTTGGATGCGAAATTCCAAGTGAACGGACGGGAGATATCTTTCATTGAAGCCGTTTGTCATTATATCCCGGAGGCCATGCATCCCCTCTCCGAGACAATCGATTCGTTCGCAGGCTTGGTTGCACCGGATATGCTCATGGATGACGGCCAGGTGGATCTGGATTGCCCGAAGATACAGGCTTGGTTGGCTTGCCTCAAGAAATACAATGACATGGAAGGCTGGACTCCGGCGCACTCCATATATATCGCCCATAGTCCGGTGGACGACATGCTTCCCTTTAAATATGCCTATGACCAGTACCGCGCCATCAGCAACCAGGGACAAAATCCGTTGGTTCACATGCTCGCTGTTCCTTCTATGCGGTTCGTACCGCACGGAGGTATGAATCCGCATTTTATTATCGCCTTTATGGGACTGATGATGATGGCATTTGTCGAGAACCCCGAAGATATGAAACGGTTTTATAAAACAGTAAAATGACTTATGATAGAAGAAAAAAAAGATATGAATCTTACCTTATGGCAATTCCTCGAGCAGGGTATCCTGGCCGATCATAACCGCCATGATGCGTTGGTCTATTTCGGTCGCCGCATCAGCCGGCAAACCCTCCTCGAGCAAGTGGAGACGTGGGCACGTGTCATCCGGGGAATGGGTCTCCAACCGGGCGATGAACTGCTGATCTTCGGACCCTGTCTGCCCGAGTTTGTCTATATCATGCTCGCTGCGGATAAAACGGGAGTGACGGCTAACCTGCCTAACCTCATGGCCAAACCCGAAGCACTTGAGGACATGGTCGGAAAGAGCCGCGTCGCTTTTGTCTTCGATGGACTCGAATCCACGCTGCGACATGCACTCCAACGCAAGCAGTTCGAGCAGGTCGTCCTCATCTCGGCTACCCGATCCATGGGATATCCGCTCAAACTCATGGCGGCACCCGTCAATACCCTCAAGCATCTGTCCCTGCGCGGACGAGACAAATACATAACGGCCGATGCGGCTATCCGGCGATTCGGGCGTTTTACAGGTCCGCTGGACACTCCTGCAGTCAAGGACAAGACAGCCTTTGTCTTCTGCTCATCCGGTACATCCAAACGAGGAGTGGCAAACCAGATCAGCATGAGCGATGAGGCGATGATCGCTATGTGCCGCAATGCGCTGGTCTTCAACGAAAAAGGAGAACCCTTCCGCGAAGGAACAATCTCCTATTGGCATCTGCCGCCTTTTGTCTGCACGGGTATGTTTGTCGAGGTCGTCGCACCTCTGTTTAAAGGCATGACCGTTTATATCGACCCGCGCGTGGACGTGAAGCGCTTCATCAAGAATGTCCTCGCTTTCCGCCCTCAGGTCGTCTTGACGCCTGGTGGCAACTGGATCCATTTCATCCAACATATCGATCAACTCATCCAACGCGGGCAACGTCCCGACCTCAGTTTCTTCCGCTTCCCCGTCATGGGAGGAGAAGGATGTACTCCCGACGCACTCAAGCATATCAACGAGGTGCTCGAGGCATGTGGCAGTCCCGTGGCACTCACTTCCGGGTATGGACTGAGTGAGACCTTCTCGGTCTGCACGGTCGATTATGAACCCACCGGTTTCGATAAGGACTACTCCCGTCCTGTGGTCTCTGTAGGACCGCCCTTCCCGGGTGTCACCGTCGGGATCTTTGATGCCAACGGAAAACAACTGGAGCCTAACCAACGCGGAGAGATTCGTGTCAAGACCGATGCGCTCACCATGGGCTATGTCAATAACCCCGAACTCACGCAAGAGCGACTCCAAGACGGTTGGCTGCATACACATGACCTCGGCGAACTGGATAGCAACGGCAAACTCTTTGTCTATGGCCGAATGGCCCAGTTTGTCGAGTCCCAAAGCGGAGAGAAAGTGTACCTCTTCGATATCGCAAATAAACTGCGCGAAGATGCGGCGGTCAAAGAAGCACTCGTCTGCCGCGTGGAAACCGGCAAACAACCGCTCGTGGCATATGTCATCCTGAAGGATGAACTACGGGAAACGGAAGAAGAGATACGACGTCGCTTGGAAGCAAGCATGGCGACCTTCCTACCTGCCGGTCTGCGCATCGACAACTACCGCTTCGAGCACGGACATCTCCGTATTAACCTCGTCGGTAAGATCGACCGTCATTACTACCTCCATCCGCTAACCTGATTTTTGCCTAAAAAATTGTTTGATAATATGAAGAATAACATCAATGCCTTGATCATGGAGGCAATGAAAAACCATGATTCCGTGCGCACAGAGTCCCTGCGCGCCATCAAGAGTGCTTTCCTCAACTGGTCTACCAGCAAAGAGAATGCAGGTAAAGAAATGACCGAAGCGGACGAGATCCAGATCATCAAAAAGATGGTCAAGCAACGTCAAGAGTCCGTCGAGCAATATGTCGCTGCCGGTCGCCAAGAACTGGCCGATGCCGAGCAGGCGCAGATAGACGTGCTGGAGACCTTCCTGCCCAAAGCAGCAAGCGAAGAAGACATCGTTCGTGCCTTCAATGCCGCCAAAGAAGCCAACGGCTGGGAAGCTGAGAAGAAGAACATGGGTCTCTTCGTCAAAGCCATCAAAACTGCCCTACCCAATGCCGACGGCAAGATGGTAGCTCAAGTGGTACAAAGCCAATTAGCATGAGTTCAATAAAAACCATCGAGGTGGTTGCCGCCGTTATCGTTGATGAACAAGGACGGATCTTTGCTACGCAACGTGGTTACGGCGAGTGGAAAGACTGGTGGGAATTCCCCGAAGGTAAGATAGAAACCGGGGAAACGCCACAAATGGCCTTAAAACGCGAAATTAAGGAAGAGTTAGACGCGGAGATTGAGGTCGGCGAGTTATTGCGGACTATCGACTACGATTATCCGCAGTTTCATTTGACGATGCATTGCTTCAAGTGCAAACTATCTGATAGCCACATGACCCTCCGCGAACACGAAGCCGCCAAATGGCTCAAAGCCAAAGACTTAGACTCGGTGAAGTGGTTGCCGGCAGACGAAGAGATAATTGACGAACTAAAAACAAACACCATGATTACTATCCGACACACTGAAACGTAGAAGAGGTAAGGGAGACGGCACTTTGAGAACCTCTAAGATTCGTCTTGGGGGTTCTTTCTTTGTATAGCATGTCCGGCGATGCAAGCGGTAAG
Source organism: uncultured Bacteroidales bacterium (assembly GCA_900320865.1). Lineage (GTDB taxonomy): Bacteria > Bacteroidota > Bacteroidia > Bacteroidales > Paludibacteraceae > Colicola. Next base: position 45,850 of record ONTT01000013.1, read on the forward strand.
CCGACCCCATCCTATAAAGAAATTTTGCAGAGCAAAGACAAAGCCGTGAGCGAAGCGAACACCTTTTTTCGGGGGAAAGAAAAAAATCGTTAAACCAGCCATGAGTGAAACGGAATAATCGTTCGACCGAAGTGAGATAAGAGATTCTTATGAAAAAAGAAAGGAAAAAGGTCGACTAGTTAGATAAAAAAATGTGAGCCACTCATGTCAAGTGGTTCACTATGAAAATTATATTATTACCTTGTTTTGGAAAGAACAAATCTTCAGTTTACATGAAAACGTTCTAATGTCGCGCTATCACTGAAAGGACTTTGGATTACCAACATTGTAATAATATCCAAATCCTCCTCTTGAATGTTACCGAGAAATTCACCTGATAGCAATTGCTCCAATGATAGAGTTTTCAAATTGACACAATTCACAAAACTATCATCATCCAGAAATGCATACTTGCTCTTTGGGATAGGATGATGTAAGTGTTGTTTCTTTGGTGATATATTGGGATTTATTGCATGATTTATGACAACCCCACCATAGATAGTTCCATCATCATCGACTCCTAAAACGACAAAGTACTTTCTTCTATCCCTCAGTCCATCTTTGGGAGTAATGCCGTTCGTCTCATCCATACGAGACGCGTACACATTACCTATCTCCACATGTGCTTCAGCAAGCAAAGCCAAAGTGTCTCCAGATATGCAATCACCTATGCGCATTGAAAAGCCTGCTTGAAAGATAAATCATTTTGAATACTTTCAAGTGCTTCTGAATTCGCACCTGCTTCACGAGCGATGTCATACGGGAGCATTTCTTTTCCTCCGGCATTAAACGCCTCTTCCCAAACTTTCGTATGACTTTCATCTTTCAATTGGTTAAATGTTTTTGGGAAGTAGTTATCATACGCCCAATCGATTGTGTCACGAGCCGCTTGAGAAATATATTTCAAATCTGCTTGACGAGTTGGTATAAGCATATAGAAAGCATCGTCACTTCCTTTTACAACCGCCTCATTTAATGTTGTAGTAATAGGGGTATACTGACTTTGCTTTATAGCGTCATACAACATAGATGGCGCAGGCCCATTGGGTAACGCACAGAATTTATCGGGGAATATGCTTAAACCATACTCCTTGAGATATGAGCGTTGGGCAAAATACATTATTTTGAAGAGCTTATAATAATCTAACCCTCCTGCCTTGTTCAATATATAAAGCACATGCTCTACATATTTTTTAGCCGTAAAATTGTCCATAATAACCTATTATTTCCACGCGATAAAGCAACTTCTTTTTGACTTATAAAATTTTCAAAGACAAGTCTTCAAAAGAAATATAACTTTTTCACGAATTTTATTGTGTCTGGTATTCTGATAACAATGGGTTTCTTTGGAATCTCATATTTATAAATGCTTCCATTATTGTTCCCAAACAAAATAACCCAATGTTAAGAATTACTTTGATGATTAGTTGGTTGCTCTTTTAGCCATCCCCATAAATTACTCTGCATATAGCCAAAATAGTCTGTTCTGTCAATCTGCATAACCATCATCAATTTTGTACTAAATTCTTCTGCAGATATTGATGAATATATCTCTCGAGTTGTTGAGCTGCTTTTCAGCAGTACAATATTTCCATCTAATAAATAGAACGAGTCACCTAATCTATTTATTCTATCTTGAAAAACTTGGTTTCCGACCAATTCTTTGTCAAAGATTATAATGTAATAGTTTATATTCATAGTAACTCTATCTTTATAAATTGTTCCATTTCTTCTTTATTTGCAGACCATTGCCCATTATAATTAATTTTTATTGTCTTACGGACTGGTTCTGATGTTGAGATAGAATATACTGCGATTGTCACAGCAATTTCATTATTATACCAATCTCCCTGGGCAACCATTCCTGTCAACCACAATTGCCCTCTTAAATTATTCACCTGAGAATCAGGTTCTACGTCATCGCTCTTAATATAATCGGGAGTTGGTTTGATTTCTAAAAGATCCACCGTCCTATGACCGCCTGCGGGGATATAAGTACGTTCTAAATTACTATTCCATTTAACAACAACATCTTCCTTTACTATCCTATTTGCAATCTTAATACTCTCTATATACAACTCACATTCAGAAGCTTGTACATCTCCTCCATTTTTTATACAAATATTACGATAATATTTATTTACTTGTAATTGTTGTCCTTGAGTCTGAGTATCACTACCAAGTGTTGGTGGTGTTAACTCTATTGCTATGGCAGGACGATGATATAATTTTTGCAAATCGTTACTAAAAAGTGCTATAATGACTGCATACAATGTTCCTACGCCACCTACAATTTCAAAAGTGTAATATATTAGAGTAGTCTTGGAATCGGTACTATCTATTAACCATAAGAAACAGATAGGAATCACTATAATAACCAAGCCTATTGCAAGCCATACCCAATATTTTTTTATGATTGTCCACATATTTCAAGACTAAACAAAAAACAAGTATACTCTACCATTAATTATTCATAAAGATACCGACGTTTACAATATCAAATCAAAACACAGCATATCATTCTATTCTTTTTATGGCCGCAAAGTTACAACTTTTTTTTCAATTGCGCAAATAGAAAATGAAATTTTCTACTAAAATATCATATTAATTATAATAATCCATCATTTTTTTTTTGCACTATCCTACTAAAATCTCCTATAATTCTATAATAAATACCGACAACAATCGCATTACGTTTGTTGCCGGTAAAGGGTGGTCAAGGCAGGAGTCGAACCTGCTACAGTATGACGGATGTATTTATACTAATGCTCTACTCACCATAATAGTGTTAGATATGCGCACTTAGGAAATACATGTCATGAAACGTTGACTTGGCACCTGACCACACTGTAAGCTACGCACCGGCTCGCTTCTGCCCCACCACATGTAAAGGAATTCGTTGTCGTTGTTTTAATATTCGATAGTTTCATACAAACCTCCTCTTTAATTAGATGAATAAATGAAAAACCGTCAACCACTATATCCCACAAAGTAGGCAGGGCGAAAACGGCACAATCAGGGACAAGAACATTTCCTATGATTAGCAACATTACCATAAATCCAAAGAACGTCCGATATAATTTATCTATAAATATTACGACAAATTCTATGCCAAAGCCATGCATTTTCCATTTTGGCAGTTCATTTTTCGTACTATTACTACGGTCCAAAAATAAGATTCTAAGTTACAACTTTTTTTTGACATAAACAAATAAATCTTTAGATTTGGAAGAGAATGCACAAGAAGCAACGCGGAAAGAACGAGGAAAGCAACACAAATATCAACTCAAATATCAAAACATTCCCTATCAAAATCAAAATTTTATTAGCATATCTCGAAAAAATATTGTACCTTAGTGGTATATTTTTTGCAAGAGAAAATGAACGATTGACAAGTATCGGTGTATGCAGTAGTGAGAGCGCACTCAGAAAGCAGAATATTAACCGATAAAATTTCAACCGAAATGGATAAAAAGTATTTGATTATTGCAGTAGCAGTATTAGCACTGGGCTGCATCGGGACTCTCCAAGCGTTTACACATTTGGAAACGCAAGAACCCCAAGAAATCCGCGGTATTGTTGTAGATGAGCACGATGCCGCATGGTACGAACAACAGCAAACATTGTGGTTAAAGAAGGCACAAGCCAATCCTACTGACGAGCACGCATGGGAACAGTGCTTCAGCGCAGCACGATACGCGGATATGCTCAACGAGCAGTATGGGATGACCGATCGCAAAAAGGCTGTATTGGACGAAATGGCAATGCACATTCCCAATTCGTTCACCTTTAACCTCGCCATGTACCAAACAAAACGCGATATGTACGGCGAGGACGCAAGTCCGTGGGCAGAAAAGGCATTGCAACAGATTCCGGAAAACATCGGTCGTCAAGATGCATCCATGCTTATCGCTTATCTGGAGATGAGCGGCAAATGCT
>ONTT01000012.1 GCA_900320865.1 uncultured Bacteroidales bacterium
TACGAAGATGAAGAAACATGTATCGAAATCATTGACGATTATTCTGCTTAGCGCAGTCACACTCGCCGCCGTAACCATCGGCGTCTGTAGTTGCAAGGCTTGGAGAACCATCTCCACTACCGCAACTTACGTTCAGCAGAACGACTCGGTCAAGAACCAGACGACCTCGACCATCACTACCAAAACTTCTGAAGAATACGTAGGTGTTCGGAAGAAATAATGGGGTCCCCGGAAATCTGCCGATTTTTGGGGAGAGCGGAGCTGCTCCGAGTACTCCTTACTAAAACGTAGTTTTGGTACATGTACGAGGAGTTTGCCCGCGGTAGAGGAGTACCAAGGTGTGAAGAAAAAGTAGCGTCGTCAATTAGGTCGGATGACATCCGACACCTCCCACAGCCGCAAAGGGCGCTCGGCTCAAAAGAAAGCGCACACATCTACTTACTCACTATTCCTCCAAGCGGTTAGGAGTTATGTTAACCGCAAACACTATGGGAAAAGTAGTTTATTCGCCGGGTATCGAGTATGTACAAGGTGCCTTGGCTAAAGCGAAAAAGAAAGACGGTCACATCTGCGGTGACTATCTGATTGGTACCCACCGTACCGCTGCAACGGAAAACCCGAACTGTACCCGCCTGTACATCCGTAAGGGCACTTCGTACGAGCGTACGACCGCGCTGACGTCCAATGAGTTGGATGCACGCGCTCGCTTCGCTGCTGTAGCGGCTGCTGTGAAGGCTCGTAAGAGCGATCTGAACAAGATCACTACGGACCAACAGAACTTCGCGGCTCAGAAGGATCAAGCCGGTGGCAAAAAGACCATGCGCGCCTACTTGTGGAAAGTCTGCGGTCAAGAGTATGACGCAGCCCACAACGGCTAACCCTTAATTGGGGCCCCCGAGGATTTTTAATCCTTGGGGAGAGCGGAGCTGCCCCGAGTACTTCCTACCTGAACGTAGTTTAGGTACACGTACGAGGGGTATGCCCGCGAGGCTAATGAGCCGTGTATTGTTCCTATGGAACATGTAGAAGCGTCCTTCGGGGCGCTTTTTTATTTTTTTGCCCGAATATTTGCATATGTCAAATATTTGTAGAACTTCGGACTCCGCCTTGCGTTGCAATTCCCCCGAAATTACGTTCGCTCAATTTAGCGAACTCCAACTAAATCGCCAAAAACCTGAATTAATACAAGCATTATTCATTTTTTTGTCAATTTATTTGGTACTTCAAATTTTTTTTTGTAAATTTGCGCCCGATTTGGTTTTATATATTTAAAAATATATGAAAAAGTTGCTTTTTAGTGCCCTGCTGGCAGCGGGGTTGTTTGCTGCCGGGTGTAGCCCGAAAGGGCAAGTTCAGAACGCTCAAGTGCCTGGTGTAGGAGAGGTGATACGCGACACGCTCAACGGCGTGCCCTGTTGCGTCTATCTGCCGGAGCATTATGTAGACCGTACGGAGGTGTATCCGGTGCTGTATCTGCAGCACGGTATGTGGGGCAATGAGTTCGACTGGACTCTGAAAGGCAACTTGCTCGGAATCATGGACTCTCTTTTACGCGCGGGCGCTGTACGCGAAATGGTAGTCATCATGCCTGATAACTGTCCGGGTAGGCCGACGTCCGAGGAGGAGAAAGCCAATGCTACAACCGGCGAATGGGAGGCAAACTTTGCGACATTCATGGCAGAGGCGGAGTCGGAGTACCGCATCAGTGCCGAGCCGGCTCAACGTGCTATAGCCGGACTCTCAATGGGCGGATACCATACAATGCGCGTATCGTCGGTGCTGGACGGACAGTTCGAATACGTAGCGATGTTCTCTCCGGCGACCTTTGTACACAACGCTCCTACCCGACCCCGCGTGTTCTGGCTTGCGATCGGCACGGAGGATTTCCTCTGGGATTCGTTCCAGGAATATCGCGAGTGGCTGGAGGCCGAGCACATCGAATATACGTATTACGAGAGTACGGGCGGGCATGACTGGCCCAATTGGCAGGACTATTTGGGAAGATTTTTGCCAAAACTCTTCCAATGAACAATGAATAATGAATAATGAATATTTTTTTTCAATGAATAATGAATAATGAATAATGAATATTTTTTTTCAATGAATAATGAATAATGAATATTTTGAAAAATTGATATATTATGGCAAATGACAAACAACAGAGCGGATTGATGTTCAATGCATTGACCGCAGGAAGTAAAATTGTAGGTAACATCACGGCGGACAGCGACTACCGTATCGACGGTTTGATAGAAGGCGATCTGCAGTGTACCGGTAAAGTAGTAATCGGCGAGGCCGGAAAAGTAAAAGGTACGATCGGCTGCCAGAACGCAGAGATCATGGGATTGCTGGAAGGAAAGATCAGCTGCAGCAACCAGTTGTCGCTCCGCGCGAGCGGTAAGATCGTGGGCGATGTCAATACCAAGACACTCATCGTCGAGCCGGGAGCATTGTTCAACGGTACCTGCTCTATGGGAGCGGCGAAAACGGCGCCTTCCAAATAATTCTTAGCCCACAAGGGGCACGATTATTTCACAATTCACAATTCACAATTCACAAGCGTCCTAGTGGCTTTGGTACAAACCGAAAAGTCCGTACGGATCTTAAAACATTGTACCAAACTCCTAAAGCCCTTTATAAATTGTAAATTATAAATTGTACATTAATATGAAGATAAAACCTTTTAAGGGAATACGGCCACCGAAGGAATTGGTGGAACAGGTAAGCAGCAGACCGTACGATGTGCTCAATAGCGAAGAAGCACAAGCGGAGGCAGCAGGCAATGAGATGAGTCTGTATCATATCATCAAGCCGGAGATCAATTTTAACCCGCTTATCGATGAGCACGACCCGCGTGTGTACCCGGAGGCACTTTCGCAATACAAGCGTTTTCGCGCCAAAGGCTGGTTGAAACAAGACCTCGAAGAGAAATACTACGTCTATGCCCAGACGATCTTGGCTTCCAACCCTCTCTCGGGCGGAAAAGACAAGACCCAGTACGGTCTGGTGGTCGGAGCATGGGTGGATGATTATCTCGAGGGCCGCATCAAGAAGCACGAACTCACGCGTCGCGACAAGGAAGAGGACCGCATGAAACATGTGCGTACGCTGAACGCCAACATGGAGCCGGTTTTCTTTGCTTACCCGCATCGCGACGATCTGGATGCGATCATTGAGAAAGTATGCAAACAGACTCCCGAATACGACTTTGTAGCTGCTCCGGAAGGATTCAGGCACACGTTCTGGGTAATTAACGACAAACCGACCATTGAGCGTATCACCGAGATATTCGCTTCTATTCCGGCGATGTATATTGCGGACGGACACCATCGTTCTGCCGCGGCAGCACGTGTAGGAGAGGAGCTGAAAATCAAAAATCAAAACTCAAAAATCAAAAATCCCGAATCCGATTTCTTCCTCGCCGTTTGTTTCCCGGATAACCAACTCAATATCATCGATTACAACCGCGTGGTGAAGGACCTGAACGGGTTGAGCGAGGAGGAGTTTCTATCGAAAGTCTCTGAAGATTTCGATATCGAATGTTATAATGATGCAAATGATGCAAATGGTGTAAAGCCGAAGAAGTTGCATAACTTCAGCCTTTATTTAGGCGGGAAATGGTACAGTCTGACGGCTAAAGAAGGTCGATACGATGACAGTGACCCGATCGGTGTGCTGGATGTGACGATATCGAGTAACCTGATTCTCGATAAGATTCTCGGCATAAAGGACCTAAGGTCGGATAAACGCATCGATTTTGTCGGTGGTATTCGCGGATTAGGCGAGTTGCAACGTCGTGTAGATAGCGGAGAGATGAAAGTGGCATTAGCCCTCTACCCCGTTACGATGCAGCAGATTATCGACATCGCCGACTCGGGCAATATCATGCCGCCGAAGACCACCTGGTTTGAGCCGAAGCTGCGTTCCGGTTTGATAGTTCACGAGCTCCAATGAATAGTGAATAATGAATAATGAATAATGAATATTTTTTCGAAGAAACATATATTCATCTTTGCTCTTTGCTCATTGTTCCTTACTCTGAGCGGGTGCTCGGTGCAGCAGCGTATCAAGCGGGCGGATAAGAAGTTCGCTATCGGCGAGTACTACACGGCCGGAGATATCTACAAACAGTGCTACAGTCGCTTGAGTACGAAGAAAGACCGCGACCTGAAGGGTTATGTCGCTTTCCGGCAAGGCGAGTGCTATCGGATACTGAACAACACCCGTGCGGCGAACTGTTACCAGAGTGCGCTGCGCTGCAAATACCAGCAGCAGGACTCGATCATCTATCTCCGAATGGCGCAAGTGCAGCAATACCAGGGTAAGTACAAAGACGCGGCAAAGAACTACGAGATCTACCTCGAGGCGCATCCCGATAGTTATGTAGCCAAAGCCGGTCGGTACGCGTGCGCCAAGATAGACGAGTGGAAGCGCGAGACGAGTCGGTATAAGATCAGCGAGGCGAAAGCCTTCAATGAGAAACGCACGAGTAACTTCGCGCCTATGTTTATCGGTTCAGGCGACGATGCACTGGTCTTCACTACCAACAGACAGGAGAAACAGACGGGTACGAAGAAGTTGAAACGCCCGAGTAATGTAACCGGCCAGCAGCTCTTCCAACTCTATCAGACGCGTAAGAACGCAGCCGGCGAATGGGAGAACTTCGAGCCTGTGGAAGGTCTAATGGGCAGTCCCGATGAACAGCAGCAACAGAACGACTCCACCTCCAAACAGGGCGGTAGTGCCGAGATGGGTGTATGCTGCTTCACGCAGGACGGCCGCACGATGTATTTCACTTACTCGAAGCCGATCAACGGTCAGGACTTAGGAGCAAAGATATGCCGCAGCGAACGTGCCAGCGGTGAATGGGGTGAGGCGCAGGAAGTGAAACTCTTTGCCGACAGTTCCATCACAGTGGGTCACCCCGCTTTGAACCGCACGGGCGACACCCTCTATTTCGTGAGTGACGCTCCCGGCGGAGAAGGAGGAAAAGATATCTGGATGGCCGTGCTGGACGGAGACGACTGGACCGACGTGCAGCCGCTGGGCAAGAGTATCAACACCTCTGCCGATGAGATGTATCCCTATATCCACGAAGACGGGACCTTGTATTTTGCCAGCAATGGTCACCCGGGCTACGGAGGACTCGACATCTTCAAAGCAACACGCGACACAACGGTCAAAGACTCGACCGTCTGGATCCTCTATAACATGGGTGTCCCCTTCAACGGGGCCGGAGACGACTTCGGCATCACCTTTGCCGGGAACTCCCAGAACGGTTTCTTCTCCTCCAACCGCAATGACAAGAAAGGCTTGGATAAGATATACCAATTCGTGCTGCCGGAAATGGAGTTCATCGCGGAAGGTGTGGTGAACGACGAGTTAGGCAACCCGATAGCCGATGCCAAACTGCGACTCGTGGGTTCGGACGGTACGAACAGTAAACTCAACGCCCGTCGCGACGGTACGTATAAGATCAAGATCAAACAAGACGTGAAATACGTGATGCTGGCTACAGCACGCGGTTTCCTTAATGCCAAAGAGCAATGGAACACCTTTGGTCTGAAGGACAGCAAGACCTATACGCTCAATTTTGCGCTCAGCCCGATCAGCCGACCCGTGAAAATGGAGAATATCTTCTATGAGTTCGGACGATGGGAACTGACGCAAGCCTCTGAGGCGGAACTGGAGCAACTGGTGAAACTGCTGAACGATAACCCCAATATCACCATTGAACTCAGTGCGCACACCGATATGAAAGGAACGGATGAGTTCAACAACGAGTTGAGTTTCAAACGTGCCCAGAGTTGCTGTAACTACCTCATCGCGCATGGTATCGAGAAAGAACGCCTCACGCCGGTAGGATACGGTAAGACCAAACCCGTCATTGCCGACAAAGCGCTGCACACCCAATATCCGTGGATTCCGGAAGAGCAAGTGCTGGATGAAGGATTCATCCTCAAACTCAAACCGGAGCAGCAGGAGATATGTAATGCCATCAACCGTCGCACGGAATTTAAAGTTGTAAAAACAACGTACAAACTGTATTAGTAGAAAGTAGAAAGATAAAAGACCGTCCACGTCCGTGGACTCAAAGCCGCAAGACGCTTTATACTTTGAGCGTAGCGGTCTTTATACTTTGAGCAGCTTAACTGCGGTCTATAATAACTAATTTATGAAGCAATATTTAGACTTATGCAAGCGAGTGCTGGAAGAAGGCACGGTGAAGCACGACCGCACAGGAACAGGTACGATTTCCGTGTTTGGTCACCAAATGCGATTTAAAATGGAAGACGGTTTTCCGCTCTTGACCACAAAAAAACTGCACCTGAAGTCCATCATCTATGAACTGCTTTGGTTCTTACAGGGCGACACGAACGTCAAATACCTGCAGGAGCACGGGGTGCGTATCTGGAATGAATGGGCGGACGAGAACGGTGAGTTGGGACCCGTTTACGGCCATCAGTGGCGCTCCTGGCCCGATTATAACGGAGGGACCATTGACCAGATAGCCAATATCGTAGAAACAATAAAAAAGAATCCTGATAGCCGACGGATGTTGGTCAGCGCATGGAACGTAGCAGAAGTGGATAAGATGGCACTACCGCCGTGTCATTGCCTGTTCCAGTTCTATGTAGCGGACGGTAAACTCAGTCTGCAACTCTATCAACGCAGCGCCGATATCTTTTTGGGTGTACCGTTTAACATCGCCAGTTATGCCCTGCTGCTGCAAATGATGGCACAGGTGACCGGTTTGAAATGCGGTGACTTCGTTCATACGCTCGGCGATGCACATATCTATTTAAACCACTTGGAGCAAGTGAAACTGCAGTTAACGAGAGAGCCTCGTCCGCTGCCGAAAATGATAATTAACCCCGAGGTGAAGGACCTATTTAGTTTTCAGTATGAAGATTTCAGTCTTCAGAACTATGATCCCCACCCTCATATAGCCGGACAAGTGGCCGTCTAATTTTTGATTTAAGATTTTAGATTTATGATTTCTATCATTGTTGCAATAGCAGAGAATTATGCCATCGGCAAGAAAGGTGACCTGTTATGTCACATGCCGGCGGACCTGAAGCATTTCAAAGACATCACCAGCGGGCAAACCGTGATGATGGGTGAGCGTACCTTCTTCTCGCTGCCCAAACACCCGCTGCCCAATAGACGGAATATCGTGCTGACAGATGTAGCCGGTAAGACCTTCGAGGGAGCAGAGGCTGTGTACTCACTCGATGAGATGTGCGCTAAAGTGAAGCAAGAGCAGGAAGCTTTCGTCATTGGAGGAGGTATGGTTTACCGTCAGATGATGCCTTTAGCGGATAAACTCTATATCACACATATCCATCATAGTTGGGAAGACGCAGATACCTTCTTCCCTGAAATCAAAGAAAGCGAATGGAAACTGCTGAACGCAGAGCGCCATTTCGCAGATGAAAAGAACCCCTACGATTATACTTTCGCAACTTATGGCAGACGATAAAAAAATAATATTTTCTATGGTCGGGCTGAGTAAGAACTTCGGTCCGCAGAAACAGGTACTGAAAAACATCTACCTCAGTTTTTTCTATGGTGCCAAGATAGGTATCATCGGTCTCAACGGCGCCGGTAAATCGACGCTGCTGAAGATCATCGCCGGTATAGAGAAAGAATACCAGGGTGAAGTCGTTTGGAGTCCGGGTTATAGCGTAGGATACCTGGAGCAGGACCCGCATCTGGATCCCAATAAGACCGTGCGCGAGGTAGTTCAGGAAGGTGTGCAGCCTATCATGGATATGCTCAAGGAATACGACGATATCAACATGGCTTTCGCAGAGCCGGACGCCGACTTTGACAAACTGCTGGCCCGTCAAGCGGAACTGCAAGACAAACTGGATGCAGCCGATGCATGGAATATCGACCAGAAGTTAGACCGCGCGATGGACGCATTACGCTGTCCGCCCGACGACGCCAATGTCACTACCCTCTCCGGAGGTGAACGCAGACGTGTGGCGTTATGTCGCTTGCTGCTGCAGCAACCCGATGTGCTGTTACTCGATGAGCCGACCAACCATTTGGATGCGGAGAGTATCGATTGGTTAGAGCAACACTTGCAGCAATACGCGGGCACGGTAATCTGTATCACGCACGACCGCTATTTTCTGGATAATGTAGCCGGATGGATTCTGGAACTGGACCGCGGAGAAGGTATTCCTTGGAAAGGTAATTACTCTTCTTGGTTGGACCAGAAGACCGCACGTATGGCTTTGGAAGAGAAACAGGCGAGTAAGCGCCGTAAGACGCTCGAGCGCGAATTGGAATGGATTCGTATGGTCCCCAAAGCGCGTCACGCGAAACAGAAAGCCCGTCTGGAGTCATACGACCGCATGTTGAACGAGGAGCAGAAAGCGAAAGAAGAGAAACTGGAGATCTTCATTCCGAACGGTCCGCGTCTGGGAAATAAGGTCATTAATGCCGAAGGCGTAGCGAAGTCGTTCGGGGACCGTCTGCTGTTTGAGGACCTGAACTTCATGTTACCGCCGAACGGAATTGTGGGAGTGATCGGTCCGAACGGTGCCGGTAAGACTACCCTCTTCCGTATGATCATCGGGTCCGAGAAAGCTGACAAGGGTACGTTCTCTGTGGGAGAGACCGTGAAGATCGGCTATGTGGACCAACAACACGCAGACATAGACCCGAACAAGTCTGTCTTTGAGACCATCAGCGGTGGTACGGAGTTCATCCGTGTGGCAGGCCGTGAGATCAATGCACGTGCCTACCTGAGTCGTTTTAACTTCACCGGTGCGGACCAAGAGAAGAAATGCGGTGTACTCTCCGGCGGTGAACGAAACCGTTTACACCTTGCGTTGACGCTGAAGAGCGAAGCCAATGTGCTGCTGCTGGATGAGCCGACCAATGATATCGATGTGAACACCCTGCGTGCCTTAGAAGAAGGTCTGGAAAACTTCGCCGGCTGTGCGGTAGTGATCTCGCACGACCGCTGGTTCCTGGATCGTATCTGCACCCACATCCTCGCGTATGAAGGCGACGGAAAAGTGTTCTGGTTCGAAGGCAGTTACTCGGAATACGAGGAGAATAAGAAAATGCGACTCGGCGAGGAGGCTTGCGAGCCGAAACGCGTCAAATACCGCGGACTAATTGATAATTGATAATTGATAATTGATAATTGCTGCGCAGGGTAACGACATATATTCGGCAGCGGGGTTTGTTGGATAAACGACTTCCGGTGTTGGTAGCAGTAAGTGGCGGTGCGGACAGTGTCGCCCTGCTGGATGTGTTGGTGAGAGCCGGCTATCATTGCATCGCGGCGCATTGTAATTTTCATTTACGCGGCGCAGAGAGTGATCGGGATGAAGCCTTTGTGCGGGAGTTATGTGCTCATATGAATGTTCCGTTAGAAGTGCAGGATTTCGATACGCAGCGCTATGCAGCGCAACAGAAAGTGAGTATCGAAGTAGCGGCTCGGGAACTGCGCTATACCTGGTTCGGGGAAATCGCCCGCACGAAAGAGTGTCAAGCTATCGCTGTGGCGCATCACCAAAACGATCAGGCTGAGACCATCCTGATGAACCTCAAACGTGGCACAGGTCTTCGTGGCCTATGCGGTATGCGACCGATCAGTAAGAACCCTATGACTCCGGAAGGAGTACCGGTCGTTCGTCCTTTACTCTGTACAACGCGCGATTATATCGAGCATTACTTACGCGACAAAAGGGGTTTGGCCTGGATGACCGATAGCACGAATAGCGACACAACGATCACCCGTAATGCAGTGCGTGAACAGTTGAAGACATTCAGCAAAGCGGAGATCGAACACATCGCTCAAACCGCCGAATACATACAAGGCTATGCCGATAGATTAGACGGTAAAAATACGCGCGAAGCAGGTATTGCGCAGTTATACGAAGAACTTCGCGAGTACGGATTCGCGGAAATTGATAAGATATATGATGCCCTGCAACGCGGAGAAGGAGGGAAAGAATTCAGGTCTAAGACGCATAAAGCGGTGATAAAAAAGGGGAAACTATGCATCACTACGGTATAATAGGATATCCATTAGAGCACTCGCTCTCAGCCAAACTCTTCAACGAGAAGTTTGCGGCTGAAGGAATTGAGGCGGAGTATGATTTGTACTCCGTACCTGATGGTAAATGGTCATTGGTCATTGGTAATTTGTTGGACACCCTGGACGGATTCAACGTGACCTATCCGTACAAACAGACGATTATACCCTATCTGAACGAACTGGATGAGTCTGCAAAAGCGATTGGTGCGGTGAATGTGGTCTATCAACGCAAAGGCTATAACACCGACTGCATCGGTTTTATGGCTTCGATCCGTCCGCTGTTGAGACCTTTTGACAAACAAGCCTTGGTTCTCGGCACAGGTGGTGCTTCGAAAGCCGTATGTTACGCGCTGCACCGGTTAGGTATTGCGCCCACGATCGTCAGTCGTACGCCGCAACAAGGTGCTATCACGTACAAGGACCTGAGCGCCGAAGTGATGCAGCAGCACACACTGATCATCAACTGTACGCCTTTGGGTATGTTTCCGGACGTGGACAGTTATCCGCCAATTCCGTATGACTGTATTTCGGCACAACATTTGTTGTACGACTGTGTGTATAACCCGGAAGAGACGCTGTTCTTACGCAAAGGCAAGACACAAGGAGCACGCATCAAGAATGGCATGGAGATGCTGAAAGAACAAGCCAAAGCAGCATGGGAGATATGGAACAATGAATAATGAATAATGAATATTTTTGAGATATGAAAAAGATTTTTTTGTTGCTCGTAGGAGCATGTATGGCAGGTGCAGCCATGGCACAGGTAGTAGCACGCGATGAGTCGGCACTCGTGTATTATTCGCCGAAGACCGACGTGGTGCTGAATTTCAATTACACGGTAGAACGTCAAGAAGCAGGTATCTATGCCAAGTATGCCGAGAGTATGTTGGGTGTGAAAGAATGGGTGAAAGAGACCAAGACGACTCATCGTCTGAATGACGTGCGTATCACCACTCATACGACCACCGACTACAGTCGTCCGCATAAAGTGAGTGCAAACGCAGGTATTCCGATGTTGCTCAACATCAACGCCAAAGGCTTGTTAGTGGGTTATAACGTACCCTTAGACAAGTGTGAGAAGAAAGCCTTCCCGAAGCACCCGCAGGAGAAAGCGAAAGAAGCAGCTCAACTGGCTGTTCCCTACATGGAGAATGTACTGAAAGCCGCGACCCCGCTGGCTCAGGCGCATGCCGTAGCACAACAGATATTGCATATTCGCGAGACTCGTATGTTCCTGCTGAGCGGTGAAGTGGAGAAAGAACCGGCTGACGGTAAGGCGATGCAACTGGTGTTGGACGAATTGGATAAACAAGAGCAGGCCTTGACGGAACTTTTTATAGGCAAGACCGTTCGTTCGACAGAGACCAAGCGCGTAGTGTTTGACCCGGCAGAAGCTGCGCAGACGATGTGGTTCTTCTCGGAAGAGAACGGATTTACCGACGCAGAGAACATCGATGCGGATACCATTCGTGTACAGGTCGAAATGCACCCGCAACGCTATCTCTCTTCTACGCCGGACGAGATGAAGAAGAAAAAAAGCGTGGAGTTGAGTCCGATCGTATATAACTTGCCGGGTAATGCGGATGTGAAAGTGGTGTATAAGGACAATGCTCTCGGTGAGCGCAATATCGCTATTGCGCAAATAGGAGTCGATGTACCCTTAACGAAGGAGTTGTTCAAGTCCGCTGACCTGCCGACCATCCTCTTCAACGAGCAAACAGGAAATGTAGAATCAATTACAAAGTAATATGATTTTTGATTTGAGATATATCGTCTTGGGGCTTTTCAGTATGTGGTTCGTTTCGGCCGGTGCGCAGGAACTGAATTGCACCGTGACCATTAACTCCGACCAGATAGAGGGTTCGAATAAACAAGTATACGAGACCCTGAAGCAAGGTATTGAGGAGTATATGAATCAGAACCGCTGGACGAATATGACCTTTGCGGAGACAGAGAAGATCGAATGCAGCATGCTGATCGTTGTGAAACAGGTGCTGGGTAATTCGTATTCCTGCGAAATGACGCTCCAGAGTCGTCGTCCGGTGTATGGTACGACCTACACTACCCCGCTGTTGAACTTCAAAGACAATGCGTTTAACTTCACTTATCAGGAGTTCGACCGTATCGAATGGCAACAAAATCAGTTCACAACGAACCTCACGGCGATGTTGGCGTACTACTGCTATCTGATCATCGGTCATGACCTGGATAGTTACCAGCGTCTGGGTGGTACGCCTTGTTTCCGTATGTGCGAGGAGATCGTGAACGCCTGTCAGTCCGCCAGCATGGAGGGCAGTGAGCAGAAAGGATGGTTAGCTTTTGATAGCAACCGTAACCGGTATGCATTGATCAATAACCTGCAGGACGAGGCTTTTAAGAAATACCGTAATTTCTACTACGAATACCATCGTCTGGGTTTGGATGAGATGAGCGGAAATGTGACGAACGGTAGAGCCCGTATTGCCGAAGGACTGCCGGTATTGAAAGAAGCCTATCGTGCCCGTCCGGCGACATATGTCATTAATACCTTCCTGGATGCCAAGGCCGATGAACTGGTAGATATCTTCCGCAAAGGAACAGACAAAGAGAAAAAAGAAGTGTATGATCTGCTGATCGATATTGATCCTACGAGGCAGAATACGTATGATCGAATCAATGAATAATTCGATATTTTAGATTTTAGATTTTTGATTTAATGCTCAAGCATTTACACATACAAAACTACGCACTGATCAGTCACCTGGATATTGATTTTGAATCCGGTTTCTCCGTAATGACCGGTGAGACAGGTGCCGGTAAGAGTATCATCTTAGGTGCTCTGGCTTTGGTATTGGGTGCCCGTGCCGACAGCAAAGCTATCACGGACGGAGAAGAGAAATGTATCATTGAGGCGGAGTTTGATGAGGGGATTATCCGTCGTGAGTTATATGCCAATGGTAAGAGTCGCTCGTTCGTGGATGACAGTGTGGTCACACTGCAGGAACTGAAGGTTCTGGCCAATAAACTGATCGATATTCATAGCCAACATGCAAACTTGCTGATCGAGAACGCGGATTTCCAATTGGAGATCGTAGATGCCATCGCGCAGAACGAACCTCAGCAGGCCGACTACAGCACTCGATACGAAGCGTACACAGCAGCCGTTGAAGCTTTGCATAAACTGCAGAACTTGGCCAAGAAAAGTCAGCAGGATGCCGACTATATTCAGTATCGCTATAAGCTCTTAGACGAAGCGGGACTGCAGGAAGGTGAACTGGAGCAGTTAGAGCAAGAGCAGTACCGTTTGAGCCATGCCGAAGAGATTCGAATGGCCCTCGAGACCGCGGTAGCGGCCCTACAAGGTGAGCAAGGCAGTGCGATAGAGGCGCTGCGTGCGTGTCGTTTAGACGAAGCGGCTCCGGAACTGCAGGAGCGTATCGACAGTGCGCGCATAGAGTTACAAGATATCTGCCATGAAGCCGAGCGTATGGCCGGTCGTGTCGAGATGGACCCGCAAAGACTGCAATGGGTGGAAGAACGCATGGAGAGTTTGAATACCCTCTTGCATAAATTCAATGCAGCCAATGAAACGGAACTGATCGCGCTGCGCGATGAGTTAGCGGAACAAGTAAATCGGCTGGATAGTTTTGATTTTGATATCGCTAACGCCCAAAAAGAAGTGGAGCAGCAGCGTGCGGCGTTGACCAAAGCGGCAGAGGCCTTAACAAAGAGTCGCAAAGCGGTGACAAAACCGATTTGTGAACGCCTGATAGCCAACCTCAAGTTGTTAGGTGTAGCACACGCGAACGTAGCTATCGAACTGAACCCCACTTCGGACTTCACACCCAAAGGATGCGACGAGGTGCAACTCCTTTTTGCAGCCAACCTCAACCAGAGTTTGCGCAATGTGAGTGAAGTGGCTTCGGGGGGTGAGATCAGTCGACTCATGCTATGCGTGAAAGCCTTGATCGCCACAACGAAAGGTCTACCGACGATTATCTTCGATGAGATAGACACGGGTGTGAGTGGCGATATCGCGACCCAAATGGCGTCCATCATGCGAGAAATGGCGAAACATCGACAGATTATTGCTATCACCCATTTACCACAGATAGCGGCACGGGGAGAGCACCATTATAAAGTATATAAAGCCGATACGAGTTCTCGCACGGAGACCCACATAAGCCGTCTCAACGAAGAAGAACGTATCATAGAGATCGCTTCGATGCTGAGTGGTAAGAACCCCTCACCCGAAGCTATTGCTAATGCCAAACAGTTATTATGTTACCTTTAGCAGAACGCATGCGTCCGAAGACGCTGAACGATTACATAGGCCAGAAGCACTTGGTAGGTGAAGGAGCGATCCTGCGCCAGATGATAGAGAGCGGTAATATCGCCAGTTTCATCCTGTGGGGCCCTCCCGGAGTCGGCAAAACGACTCTCGCCCGTATCATCGCGCATCAACTCCAGCGACCGTTCTATACGCTGAGTGCCGTGACGAGCGGCGTGAAGGAAGTACGGGATGTGATAGACAAAGCCAAACGCAATGCGTCTATCAACAGCGGTCTCTTTGCACCGACAGACGGGAGAAGTCCTATTCTCTTCATCGATGAGATCCATCGCTTCAGCAAGAGTCAACAGGACAGTTTATTGGGCGCCGTAGAAGAAGGAACGATCACTTTGGTCGGTGCGACAACAGAGAACCCGAGTTTTGAAGTGATCACTCCGCTGCTCAGTCGCTGTCAGGTATATGTACTGAAGCCGCTGGACAAAGAGGACTTGATGGAATTGATGAACAGGGTGCTGATCAAAGACGAGTACATCAGGAATCTGGGACTGAAGGTCAAGGAGACCGAAGCGCTGCTGCGCTATAGCGGAGGCGATGCCCGCAAACTGCTCAATATCATGGAACTGGTAAGTAACAGCGGTGCCCGGGTAATTGATAATGATACGGTGACGAAACAATTGCAGCAAAATCCTGTGGCGTATGATAAGGACGGGGAAATGCACTACGACATCATCTCGGCTTTCATTAAATCTATTCGCGGCAGTGACCCACAGGCGGCTATTTATTGGTTAGCCCGTATGTTAGAAGGTGGAGAAGACCCGAAGTTCATTGCACGGCGGTTGGTGATCTCGGCCAGTGAAGATATCGGGTTGGCGAACCCGAACGCGATGCTGTTAGCCAATACCTGTTTTGAAGTGGTGAATAAGATAGGTATGCCCGAAGGACGTATTCCTTTAGCGGAGACGACCATCTATCTGGCTACCTGCAAGAAAGATAACTCGGCCTATCTGGCGATAGACGATGCGTTGGCAAGAGTGCGTGAGACGGGTAACTTACCTGTGCCCTTGCATTTACGGAACGCACCGACGAGTTTGATGAAGGACTTGGGCTACTCGGACGGATATAAGTACCCGCACGATTTTCCGGGACACTGGGTGGAACAGCAGTACTTACCGGACGAGTTAAAAGGAACGACGTTTTGGAAGAAGGATTAAGGTTTAGGATTTAGCGTTTAGGGTTTAGCGATTAGTGGCCGGCGTATACGTACATATTCCGTTTTGCAAGAAGCGCTGCTTGTATTGCGATTTCTTCTCCACCACCTTGTTGGAGCAAAGAGAAGCCTATATCGAAGCGGTGCTGCAAGAGATAAAAGCTCGTAAAGGCGAAGCACACGAGCCCATACGAACTATCTATATCGGCGGCGGAACACCGAGCACTCTGGCTGCACGCGACATACAACGGATTGTTGAGGCGATCGGCACGCAGGACGCCATAGAGATCACGATGGAGATGAATCCGGGCGATGCGTCTGAGGAATATATACGGGCGCTTAAGGAAGCAGGGATAAACCGTCTGTCTATCGGAATTCAGTCCTTTCAGGACGAGTTGCTTCAGTTGATCGGCAGACGACACAATGCTGCGCAAGCCAAAGCGGCGGTACGTCTGGCACAGGAGGCCGGAATAACAAATATATCGATCGACCTGATGTACGCCCTACCAACCCAGACGATGGATCAATGGGAGCAAGACATAAGGACGGCTTTATCGCTCGGCGTACAGCATATATCGTCCTACGGACTGATGTATGAAGAAGGGACGAGAATGACGAGGATGATCGAAGAAGGTACACTCACGCCTATTGATGAGGATACAGAGAACGCGATGTACGATACTTTATGTAGTCGTCTGCAAATAGCCGGGTTTGTGCATTATGAGGTAAGTAACTTTGCTCTACCCGGCTACGAGTCAAAGCATAACAGCGCCTATTGGAACGGCACACCGTATATAGGGATCGGAGCAGGGGCACACAGTTATATCGGGGATATACGCAGCTGGAATGCCGATGAGCTCGAAGCCTATATCCGCGGCATAAAAGAAGGTACTTGGGTACGCGAGCAGGAAGTATTAGGCGAAAAAGAGCGTTATAACGAGCGCATTATGTTGGGACTACGAACCCGTCAAGGTGTACCTCGACAGATCTTACAACGCGATCCGCAGACTTTTATAAAAGCAGGATTGCTGCGCGAGACAGAGGAGGGAAATATAGTGGCAACGCAGGAAGGGATACATATCCTGAACCGCATTATCGGTGAATTAATGATCGAATAAACACATACAAGATATGAAAAATTGGTATAAAGTATTTTTAATTTGGTTTTGGAGTCTTTTCTTCGGAGGCATCCTGATCATCAGTCTCTCGATGTGGGCTATTATCAGTGGTGCATGGGGCTATATGCCGCCTTTTGAGGAACTGCAGAATCCGAAGAACACCTTCGCTAGTGAAATCATCACTTCCGATAATCAGTCTTTAGGTCGCTATTACCGGTACGAGAACCGCGTAGGCGTTCACTACGAGGACCTTTCGGATACCCTTGTGATGGCACTCATTGCTACCGAGGATGCACGCTTCTATAACCATACAGGAGTGGATTTCAAATCCCTCTTCCGTGCGGTGCTCAAACTCGGTCGTGCCGGAGGTGGAAGTACGATCACCCAGCAGTTAGCAAAGCAGTTATGGTCGCCGCGCGCCAACAACACGCTGGAGCGCGCCATGCAGAAACCGATCGAATGGATCATTGCCACGAAATTGGAGCGACTCTATTCGAAAGACGAGATTCTGCTGATGTACCTGAACCAATTTGACTTCCTGTATAATGCCGTAGGTATTCAGTCCGCTTCGCAGGTGTATTTCTCCACTACCCCGAAGGACCTGAAGATCGAAGAGGCTGCGATGCTGGTAGGTATGTGTAAGAACCCGTCGCTCTATAATCCTGTACGACACCCGGAGCGGGCAAGAAATCGCCGCAACACCGTACTGAGCCAGATGGAGAAATACGGCTATATAGATAAAGCGACTTGTGATTCGGTTTCGGCTCTGCCGCTAACCTTGCATTATCGCTCAGTGGATCACAAGCAGGGAAGTGCACCCTATTTCCGGGAATATCTGCGCGTGATGTTGACGGCAAAAGAACCGAATGAGAGTGATTATCCGTCCTGGAATAAACAGCAATATAAGATCGATCGCTATCAATGGGACAACAATGACTTATACGGTTTTTGCGAAAAGAACCGTAAGGCGGACGGTAGCAAATACGACATCTATCAAGACGGTCTGAAGATTTATACGACGATCGACTCGCGTATGCAAAAATACGCCGAGGAGGCAGTGGACGAACATATGCGTGCACAACAGGTTTCGTTCTTCAAGGAGCTGAAGCGTAAGAAGAATGCTCCTTTCTCGCGCTCTTTGACACAAGAGGAAGTGAATGGTATCATGAATCGCTCGATGCGTCAGACAGACAGATATCGCGTCATGAAACGTGCCGGCATCAGTCATGACTCCATCATGCAGTCGTTCTACCAACCCTGCGAAATGCAGATCTTTACGTACGAGAATGGACTTATTGATACCATCATGACACCATACGACTCCATTCGCTGGCAGAAGAGTTATCTACGATGCGGATTCATGTCCATGGACCCGCGTACAGGTCATGTAAAAGCGTATGTAGGCGGTCCTGATTTTGCGCAGTTCCAATACGACATGGCTACTAAGGGTAGACGACAAGTAGGTTCTACTGTGAAGCCCTATCTCTTCACCTTAGCGATGGATGAAGGAATGTGGCCGTGCGAGACTTTTGTCTATGACTCGGTCACCCTCATTGACGCCAATGGCAACCCCTGGACACCGCGCGATACACACGAGAAATACCAAGGCGACACGGTGACCTTAGCATGGGGACTCAAAGAGTCGTCCAACTGGATGTCCGCTTATCTGATGTCGCTCTTCACACCGGAGCAATTGGTGAAAATCATGCAGTCCTTCGGCATTCAAGGTCAACTCGATCCTGTAGTATCCCTCTGTTTGGGTCCTTGCGAAGTAAGTGTAGAAGAGATGGTAGATGCTTATACCACCTTCGCCAACAAAGGTATTCGTACCGAGCCGCTGTATGTAACGCGTATTGAGGACAACAATGGTAATATCATCGGTACCTTCACCCCGCGCACACATGAAATCATCAGCGAAACAACGGCATACAAAATGATTTATATGCTACGTCAGGTCATTGATCACGGTACGGGTGTTCGTGTACGTTATAAATATGGTATCACGGCTCCGATGGGAGGTAAGACCGGTACGACCAATAACAACTCGGATGGTTGGTTCGTTTGCTTCACGCCTTCGCTGGTCAGCGGTACTTGGGTAGGTGGAGAAGACCGCGGCATCCACTTTGATAACATGGCAGAAGGACAAGGTGCATCCATGGCATTGCCTATCTGCGCGATTTATATGAAGAAGATTTATGCGGATCCTGAATTAGGCTATTCGCAAGACGAAGACTTCGATATCCCTGTTTGGTTCGATCCTAATGAAGGTTGTGAATAAAGTGGAAAGATAAAAGTAGAAAGTAGAAAGTAGAAAGCAGAAAGTTGAAAGTTTATAGATACATAGTAATCCTGGGGCTTTTGTCGTTGTTCATTATACCGGCAAAGGCACAATTCAATACCGATCGTATTACTGCGATCGGGCGGAACGCTTTGTATTTTGAGGATTATATTCTTTCTATTCAGTATTTCAATCAGGTCATTCGTCTCAAGCCCTACTTGGCAGAACCCTATTTCTATCGGGCGATAGCCAAGATTCAATTGGAGGATTATCAAGGGGCGCTGCGGGATTGTAATGCGGCGATAGAACGTAATCCGTTCTCTCCCGGATGCTATTACGCACGCGGTTATATCTATCGCCAACTGAATCAATGGGAAGAGGCTGAGAAGGATTATACCGAGGCCCTGCATTTCAGTCCCGAGAATCGCACCTATATGTTATTACGCGCAGATACGCGTGCGCAGATGAAGCAGTACGATGCCGCCTTGGAGGATATCGAGCATATGTTGCGTCGGGAGCCGCAGGCTGCATCGGTATGGACCGAGAAAGGGCAGATATGCATCTATAAGAAGGACACGCTCAGTGCCTTAGCAGCCTTTGAGAAAGCGGCTCAGTACGACAAAGCGAACCCTGCAGTTTGGTCCGCATTAGGTGTAACAAACCTTATGTTGGGACATGAAGAGGACGCGTATGTTCAACTGACTCAGGCGATTAACTTGGGTTCGAAATGGGCAGGCGACTATATCAACCGCGGTTTATTGCATTACCGGCGCCATAACTATCGCGGTGCCTTGTCGGATTATGACCAGGCTGTTAAGTTAGCACCGCGTGAAGCGGACACGTATTATAACCGCGGTGTGATGCGACAAGAGGTAGGCGATTATAACCGGGCTTTGGAAGATTTCAACACAGCCATTGAGTTAGATCCGGAGCGCACAGAAATGCGATATCAACGCGGTTTGGTGGAAATGCAGCTCAAGCAATGGAAGGCCGTTGAGGAAGATATGAAAGCCCTTATTGAGCGCTATCCGTATTTCTTACCGGCGTATTACATGGCTGCGCAGGCTAAGTCCAAACAAGGCAATGAGACAGCGGCGTATCGCTATCGGGACAAAGCTCGTCAGTTAGAGGAACGCAAAGATCAGATACAAGCGCAACAGGCGGCTCAACCGAATACGGACTTGTTGATCGCGGAGGCACAGCCGCAGAAGAAAGATCACCGCAAAGAGTTCTCTGCTTCTACTGCTCAGAATCAGACGGAAATCCCGGATGAGGAACAGAAATACGACTCGCAGACACGTGGTACGGTGCAGAAACGCTATCAGGATGTGATTAATGAACCGCATGTGGTCTTGAGTTATTATAGCAAGGACCTGAGTCTGAGACGGACCAATTACTATCACCCGATCGTGGATCAACTCAACAAAAGTAATGTGTTGCCTTCGGCTTTGCGTTTCACACCGCAAGAGATCACGTTGACGGCCGATATGGTAGATTTCCACTTCACGGAGATCACCCGTCTCTCGCAACAAATAGATGTGGCTCCTTCGGTAATCCTCTATTTTGCCCGAGCGATAGAGTTTGCTATTGTACAGGATTATACGAGTGCTATTGATGACTGTACCCGAGCGCTGCAATTAGCTACGATCGATACGGACTTATCGACGATCATCACCTTCAGTCGGGCTAACTGGCGCTATCGACTCTTGGAGTACCAGCGAGCGATCGGAGAACAAGACGCAACGGCCAACATGGACTTTGAAATCATGTTGCGCGACTACGACCAGGTCATTCGCCGTCAACCCGATTTTGTCTTTGCGCTTTATAACAAGGCGAATATCCTTTGTGCGCAGCGTGACTTTAAGTCTGCTATCGACTATTATACACGCGCTATTGCGCAAGATATCGATTTTGCGGAGGCATACTTTAATAGAGGCCTGACGTACATCTATATCGGCGAGAACGAGAAGGGTTTAGCAGATCTCTCCAAAGCAGGCGAGTTGGGTATCTATCAGGCATATAACCTGATTACAAGGTTTAAATAAGAATGAAGAGTTCGATAAAATATATTCTGATTATAGTCCTTTGCACGTTGTCCTTTTGCCCGTTAAGAGCACAACTCTTATATGAGGTAAGCGGAAACAGTGCGAAGCAGAAATCGTATATTCTGGCCATTAATCGCTTGGTACCGATGCAGTTTCTGGATACCATTCCGAACGTGTTTAAATGCTTCGGAAACTGCGATAAGGTCATTACGGAATTCGCGATGCAAGACTATGAAGCCCTTTCGGCACTGCGGCAGGCAGCCGTATTACCGGATTCGGTCAAACTGAGTAATTTCTATACGGAGAGCGAGTATGAGTATATCGATAATAGTTTGCGCATCAATTTAGGGATGGGTCTGGATCAGTTATGTCGCATGAAACCCTCGTACCTGACAGAAATGTTTCGCACCGAGTTGATGAAGCAATGGTTACAATACGATGAACAGCAATCCATGGAGAGTTTCTTTGAACTGGTAGCTGCGGAGCGCAACATGCCTGTGATCGGTTTGGATAAGATAGGCGAGACGATGTATATGCTCTTCGACCGAGAACCCTTTCATTGGCAATGTCAGGAGCTGCTGAAAGTGATACAATATCCGGAGAACGAAGTGAAACAGGAACGTGCGATTAAAGCCATGTATCTGGACGGTCGACTGAGCGATATTGCGTATCAGGTGAAGGGACCGGATAACACCAGTTCTATTTCCTTCTCGGATTATAAAGTCTATTGTCAGCGAAACCAACAATGGGTGAAACGCCTTAAACCGTATCTGACGGAAGGAGCCGCGTTTATCACGCTTAATGCCATCTATTTAGGGGGAGAAGAAGGATTATTGGAGCAGTTACGGGCAGCAGGCTATCGGGTGCGTCCCGTGAATAGAGGGCTGAAGTTGCAATTAAAGAATTAACATAGATATGAAAAAAGTATTTTCTGTATTCGTAGCCTTAGTATTGGCTACCACAATGAGTATCAACGCTGCGGAACGCGGCAAGTTCATTCACGTGGATAACTCGGCGAACAAAGATCTCAAGCCGCAGTTAGCTTTCTGTCAAGAGCATAAGGACGGACAAGACATCACGTCCCTACTCCTTTGGACCGTACAGCCGAACACGTATCATGAGTTCAACGATGAGGCCCGTCTGCTGATCGCTTTTGCGGATGGACTTAAAGTGCGTCTGAATCGTATCGGTGGCTCGGAAGAGAAGCGCGAGACATACACCAAGAAAGCCGGTACTGCGACGATCAAGTACTACAAGACTATCACGGCCTATGAGATGAAGCCGGAAGTGCTGGAGAGACTCAAAAACGGTATTGCCATCACCAAAATACGTGTGGTCTTCAAGGAGAACGATGTTCGCAACTACGAGATCGCCGAGGGTTATCAGGCACGTATGGCATCCGACTTGTTGAAATCGTATCTGGAGGCCAGCCAAAAGAACAAAAAAGCGAATGGTGATTTGAGTGATGAGGATTTTTAAGAGTATATTCGTCCTTGCTCTTTGTTCCTTGTTCGTTCTTCCGGCCAAGGCACAAATCGGTATGCACGAGTTAGGGGACTCCTTGACGGTTTGGACAGGTTTCTCCCCCGTCTGGTCTCCGGCTGTGCAGATAAAGAACCTGCGTGTGAACGGCAATAATGTCACCGTACGCACCAATAGTGTCTTACGTGATGTGCGCTGGACACCGGAAAACGTAGCACAGCTGAAGCGAAAAGTGAGTCAGTGGGTGTTGGGACACGAGAAAGGGAAAGTGACTATTCAGGCGCTGAATACCAATATCGATGACCTCATCACAGACTGTGCCAGAAAGAGCAAACCCGCCGTTAATCAGAATTGCGACCTGACGGATCGCAATATCGCATTGTACCCGAGTCATGGTCTCTATTATAATAGAGACCGCGGAGAATGGATTTGGCAAAGAGCTACGCTATGGACGACCGTAGAAGACCTGTATAGCCAGGAATACGTACGGTTGATTAAGAAGATGTTGGAGAATGCCGGCGCAACAATTTATATGCCGCGTGCGGGACTTGAGCAACAGACGCTCGGTGTATCCGGGATGCCCGAATGGACCGAAGGTGCTCGCTACTGGGTGAAGGCACAGGGAGCCGACTCAGCCATATGGAATTTATACGACGGAGACGAGTATAAAGACGACCTGAAATGTCGTGCGATGTGGGTGAACGCACTGGATGTACCGGTGGACCTCTGTCTTGCTTTTCATACCGACGGACAAGATAGTGGAAATGACTCAACCATCATTGGTACCTTGGTGATTTATACTGCTAAAGACGATGAAGGCAAGACCACTTTGCGCAATGGTAAAGACCGCGAACACACCAACCGCAACTTTGCGGATTGGATACAGACGCAAATTGTTTCGGACCTGCGCACAATAGCTCCGGAGTGGACCAGACGTCAACTCAAAGAAGCGAATTACTGTGAGACCCGTGTGCCGGTAGTTCCGAGTCTGATCTTGGAGTTGCTGAGTCATAAAAACATGGCGGATATGAAGTACGGTTTGGATCCTACTTTCCGCTTCACGGCTGCTCGCGCAGTATATAAAGGTATCTTGCGCTATCTGAACGGAGCGAACGCCATTGTGCAGCCCTTGCCGGTACAGGAACTGGGTATTGATCCGAACGGAGTGCTGCAATGGGTTCCGACCGAAGACGCTTTAGAGGCCAATGCAACGCCCGCTTATTATATGGTATATACGCAAGCGGATGAAGGCGAATGGGATATTCAGCAAGTGGAGAAAACAACTCAATTGCAGGTGGATATTAAGCCGGGCGTACGGTATAACTTCTACGTAGTAGCCGGTAATGACGGAGGTCTCAGTTTTCCAAGTCCTATCATCAGTGCGTATCGCAGTGAACGGGAAGAGGCGCCGTTGGCTCTGATCGTCGATGGGTTTAGCGACAGTTATGGTCCAGAATGGTTTGCCGACAGCACCTATGCCGGTATTATGCCGGGCAGTTATGCGTGTGAAAACGGCTTCAGCTGCGCGTATATCGGTGAGCAATGGGACTTCACTCGCAGCCATGAATGGCTCAATGACGATAACTGCGGTTGGGGTGCTTGTTACAGAGACCACGCGGGTCAATTGACGATCGGCAACACACACGATTGGTGTGCTCGACACGGCTATGCGCTGCGTAAAATGCGTATCTCGTATGTATCCTGTACGGCCGGCATGTTGGTGAATTATTCATCGCAACTACCCCAATTCCAATTGGTCGATTTTGTATGTGGCAGACAGCGTCAGCCACTCGAAGAAGCCCACTATGCCCTGCTGACAGAGTATCTGGCAAAGGGTGGAAAACTATTGCTGAGTACGGATCATTTTAGTGCCATTGATGCGCAATGGGCTAAGGAAAATCTGCATGCAGCCTACTATGCGGCGAAAGCGACACGCAGCGGAAGAGTCTCTTCTCCGATGCATCGTTTGTACCAATTGATGTTGGAGCCCAACGAAGAACAAATCTTCACATGTAGGCCCGAAGGGGTGAAAAACGCAGACACAACAGCCATTCGCATGGCGACATACGAAGATATGCGCTGTGGTGCAGCTGTGGGGTATAGAGGTCAAAAGAGTAAGACTTTGGTCTATGGCTTCCCCTTAGAGGCCGTGCAAGACTTTGAAAAAATTTACAAACATTCCATTGAATGGTTAATCTATGAAGAAAAAGAATCTTCCGCTTTTTGAGCATATTGAGATTACCGGAGTAGCCGCAGAAGGAAAGGCACTGGTGCGTATCAATGATATCGTTACGTTTGTGCCGAATTGTGTTCCCGGAGATATTGTGGACCTGCAGATCACGAAGAAGAAACACTCTTTCATGGAGGCAAAGGTGCTTCGTCTGGTACAACCGAGTAAGGTGCGCTGTGCTGCTCGTTGTGCGCATTTCGGTGTATGCGGCGGATGTAAATGGCAGATTTTGCCGTACGAGGAGCAGTTGAAATACAAACAACAGCAAATTGTAGACAACCTCACGCGTATCGGAAAAATTGAACTGCCTGAGATCAGTCCTATTCTGGGTTCGAAGCATATTTACGAATATCGCAACAAATTAGAGTTCACCTGTGCCGACCGGAAGTGGTTTCCATGGGAAGTCATTGAAGCGGCAGGTGGATTAGACAAGGTAGACAGCAGTTACGGACTTGGTTTTCATATCCCGAATTGTTTTGATAAAGTGCTGGACATCGAGGAGTGTCATTTAATGCCGGATATCAATAACCGCATTCGAAACGGGGTGCGGGAATTTGCGCGTACGCACGGGCTGACATTCTATAATGAACACACGCATGAGGGACAAGTAAGGACGTTGATCTTAAGAAACAACCACGAAGGAGAATTGATGCTTATTGTCGCCTTCGGCGAGCCGGTAACAGACGCAAGTATGGAATTGCTGGAGTGGTTACATCAAGAGTTCTCTGAGATTATCTCCCTACTCTATGTGGAGAATACGAAGTTCAATGATACGATCGGAGACTTGGATGTGAAGGTGTATTTCGGTCAGGACCACATCATGGAAGAGATGGAGGGATTGCAGTTCAAAGTAGGTCCCAAATCCTTCTACCAGACCAATACGGAACAAGCCTATGAGTTGTATAAAGTCGCACGCGAGTTTGCCGAATTGACCGGCAATGAATTAGTGTACGATTTATATACCGGAACAGGTACTATTGCGAACTTCGTCGCTCGTCAAGCGCGTCAAGTGATTGGTATTGAGTATGTACCGGAAGCCATTGAAGACGCGAAAGTGAATTCTGCCATCAATGGCATTGAAAACACGTTGTTCTTTGCCGGAGATATGAAGGATATCCTCAATGAGAATTTTGTGGCGCAGTATGGAAGACCGGATGTGATTATCACGGATCCGCCTCGTGCCGGTATGCATGAGGACGTAGTGAATGTGATTCTCGATGCGGAGCCGAAACGCATCGTATATGTGAGTTGTAACCCGGCTACGCAGGCAAGAGACCTGCAATTGCTGGACGCCAAATATCGTGTAACCAAAGTACAACCCGTAGATATGTTTCCGCACACCCAGCACGTAGAAAATGTGGTGCAATTGGAGTTAAAAACGAAAAATTAAGGAATCCCGATATGCTGAAATTATTAATCCTACTTAATGTGTTTTTTGTTTCGTTCACCGATAAACCGGAGAAGAGTGCACCGGCCTTGTCCCCGCGTGCCGTAGAGCAACGTGCGAAATGGGATATTCCTACGGATGCGATGGATTATCCGGTAGCGCACTTGTATGTAGATAGTCTGCGCCGCATGGGAGCGAAGGTATTTCATACCAGTCGTTGGTTTAATGGGGCGACAGTTGAGATGTCGGATGAGTTGGCATCGAAAGTGCAGGCTTTGGATTTCGTAGAAGCCGTAGAGATGACACGGGATAATAGTGAATCGCTTTATGCTTCCAAACGCCGGGTAATTACACGTGAAGAAACCTCAGACGACCCGGGAATAATTACGGAACAGCAGTTAGGTCTTTATAATCTTCTGCCCTTGCATGAAGCGGGTTTTGAAGGAGAAGGTATCCTTATGGCTGTTTGCGATGGAGGTTTTTATAATGCCAATATCCTTACCTGTTTTCGTCAGGAGCAAGAATTGGGTCATTTTGACTTTACGGACGATGCAGTGGACATTTATGGCCATACAGGTACGCACGGAACAGAGTGCTTGAGTACGATCTCCGGTAGCACGACCATTTATAAAGGAGCAGCCACCAAGGCGAATTATTATTTGATGCGTTCCGAAGAAAGCAAAACAGAGAGTCCTAAAGAGATGGATAACTTGGTAGTTGCTTTGGAGACAGCGGATTCGTTAGGCGTCAATGTATTTTCCGTTT
Organism: uncultured Bacteroidales bacterium; assembly: GCA_900320865.1. Taxonomy (GTDB): domain Bacteria; phylum Bacteroidota; class Bacteroidia; order Bacteroidales; family Paludibacteraceae; genus Colicola. The sequence goes on from ONTT01000012.1 coordinate 26,849, forward strand.
CGTTGGGATATGCCTACTTTGACAATGATAAATGGTCGCTGAACAAAAACACCGACTTAGACGGCAAAACAACCCGTGTGAGTCGTGCTGCGACTATCGCAGCCCGTAAAGGCATGTTGGTTTGCGTAGCAGCCGGCAATGAGGGAGACAATGCATGGCGAACCATTTCAGTCCCTGCGGATGCCGATAGTATTCTGACCGTGGGAGCTGTTAGTACATGGGGAGAGATAGGAAATTTCTCCAGTTATGGACCATCCTCCGACGGACGTATCAAACCTGAGGTTTGTGCTGTAGGCGTAAGGACGCAACTGATTAATCCGGGTGGAAATATAGTCACATCCAACGGTACTAGTTTTGCAACTCCGCTTTTGGCGGGTTTGGCCGCCTCCTTATGGTCCGCTTTGCCCGACGAGAACGCTATGCAGATTCGAAGCCGTATCATTCGTTCGGCGGATCGCTATCTGAATCCGGATACTCAGCAATACGGCTATGGTATTCCGAACGCATGGAAAGCCTATACAATGGGACCGGAAGGAATAGAAGACGTTCAAACGGAAACAAACAGTTGTCAAAAGATCTTAAGGAACGGGCAAATAATCATCCTGCGAAACGGTATTGAATATACGATTTCAGGACAACGCGTGCGGTAAGGGCACAAAAAAGGCAGGCTAACTACATCGCACCGCTACAACCTCGTACCCTTGCTACGGTCAAGTCCTGGGGGAGTTCGGAGGGAGCTGGTCGTATAGCACCTGCCTATACTTTGCTTTTCAAAAGCGGGTGCAAAATTACAACAATTTTCTGACATACGCAAATAAAATTGCAAAAAAATTGCTAAATGACTTCATTATAGGACGTATTAAGGCTGAATTGCCCTTCGAACCCAACGCAGAAAAAGAAGAATTATTGAAAGCGTTGGGGGCGTTTTTGGTGAGTCGAGACGAACGCAAAGCGTTTATCTTGCGAGGCTATGCAGGTACAGGTAAGACGAGTGTCATCAGTGCCTTGGTACGGGCGATGAAACAGCTCAAGCAACCGACGGTTTTATTAGCGCCTACAGGTCGAGCGGCGAAGGTATTCAGTAGATATTCCGGAACGCAGGCATATACGATTCATAAGAAGATCTATCGTCAAACGCAATTGGGCAAAGAGTCCTTTACACTCGGCGATAATCTGCATAGAGGAGCCCTTTTCATCATAGATGAAGCCTCTATGCTTTCGGGTCAACGGGATAATTCCACTTTTGGTAGCGGTTGTTTGTTAGATGACCTGGTTCGATACGTGTATAGCGGGTCTAACTGTTCGTTGTTACTTGTGGGAGACGATGCGCAGTTACCGCCTGTAGGAAGCACGCTGAGTCCTGCCCTTGATGCGGATTTTATGAGGGGTTACGGGTTACAGGTTACAAGTTACCAATTAACTGCTGTAGCACGGCAGGCTTTGGATAGCGGCATCCTAAGCGAAGCGACGCGTCTGAGGGAATTGTTGAATTCTCAGAATACTCACAATATTCAGATTATTCCGAATGGCATTGATATTATCCACGTTCCGGGTGAACAAGTGATCGAGCAGTTAGAGAGCAGTTGGCGGGAAGTGGGAGCAGAAGAGACGCTGATTATTGCACGCAGCAATAAGATGACTAATTTGTATAACGGAGGAGTGCGGGCGAGAGTGCTGTGGAAAGAAGATGATTTGTCGAATGGTGACCGTCTTATGGTGACCAAAAACAATTATTTCTGGGCAGAGGAGTATGAGGACTTGGAGTTTATCGCCAATGGCGATATGTTCGAGATCGAACGCCTGACCAACCGGCATGAACTATACGGTTTTCATTTCGCCAAAGCTTCGCTTCGATCGGTGGACTATAACTGGGAAATAGATGCGCTTATATGGTTAGATACGCTGACTACTGATAGTCCTGAAGCCAATTATCAATTGCAAAGGGAACTGTTCGCGCGAATTGCAGAAGACTATCCGGAGATACGGAACAAAAAAGAATTGGTCAAAAAGATCTATGACTCTCCCTATTTCAATGCGTTACAGGTGCGTTTTGCGTATTGTGTGACTTGTCACAAGGCGCAAGGTGGTCAGTGGAAGCATGTATATATCGACAACGGATTAGGGGATGAGTGGATTAGCGGCTTAACCGAAGAGGAGCGCCTCGAATACCTTCGTTGGCTATACACGGCCCTTACCCGTTCTTCCGAAAAAATCTACCTTTTGCGATAAAATTCCTTAGTGATCAAAGTACGAATTAAAATTGACAACCCGTATTTAGTCCGATTTGCCTCTTACTTTCCTCTTACTTTCCTCTTACTAAAGTCTAATTAGGGGCTATATGGGCAAAAAATAAAACTAATTTGCATAAAGACGATATTTTTTGCTAAAATACTTGCAAATTTAAAAAATTTGTAGTATCTTTGCAGCCGAATTGGTATGTAACAAACAACTCTATTTATAATCGTATGATTTTCAAGCATTTACATGGACCTATTGTTCTGACAATAGCGATGCTATTAGCAGGCTGTCACGCGGATGTGGACATGCAGAACATCGATCCAAGAGCGGAATTGGATTTAGGCATGGCGCTGCCGGTGGGAAGCGTACGTGCAACTATTGGTGATTTCTTGGGCGACAGCGTAAGTCACTTATACGTTGACTCGCTGCAAAACAAAGGTGTTCTTACTTGGCAGAGCACGTTCCAAATCAGTCGTAAATTCCACGAAGACTCGTTGGACCTGACGAACATGATCTCCAGTAAAAAACTGACTCTGGATGTATATGATCACCTACCCGCTGCCACGATGATAGGTGATAACAAGCGTATCACGGGTACGGGAGATCCTATCACCTTACGCTTTGAACTTCCGCTGAACCTGAAGGGTGTGAACAAGGAGTTAGGCGGCGAGCGTCTGGACAGTGCGTTAATCGACATGGCCAGTTTCCAATCGGTGATTAATAAGAAGAATGGTCTTCCGTTGAAATGGGAATGGGTAGATGGCGTGACACTGGAGTTAGGTGCCCAGATCAATCGTCCGAAAGGCAACACGATGCAGGTTTACACGAAAGGCGACGCGGACGATTACGGTACGCCGATCGAGACCGCTGTGGATAATTTCGTGATCAGTTTGATGAAGAAGCAGTTGAACCCGAAAACGGAACAATCGCTGTATGATTACAACGTCATTGACTCCTGCACCTTCTATATTAACTTCACTTTCACTGTTCCGGAAGGCACGACGGTAGATGTGCCGAAGGATGCCGGATTCGAATACCAACTGAACGTGCAGTTTATTACGTACAAGGCTATCTGGGGCAAGTTCATTCGTTCGAACTCCATGTATGACGAAGCGGAAGTAGACCTTAGCGACAGTTGGGGTGATTTAGCATTTCTTTCCCGTTCGAATATCCCGTTTGCGGATCCGAAAGTAGATATGAGCGTCATGACCTATATCGCGGGAGCGATGAAGATGGACGGCGAGTATCTGTATTCGGAAGACGCCAATGGAGTCAAGCACTATGCGGAGTTCTTACGCGGAAATCAGACTTATCGCAATTACCCGAAGCAGTTTGAGGAAGGCGAGTATCTGGATCCTATCACAAGTGCGATCGGCGACTCGACAACGAACATGATTGTTCATTTCAGCAAGGATCCGAAGGAAGGTACGATAGATAGCCTCTTTAGGAACATGCCGCAGAAATTGGGTTATAAGTTCAATATTGACTTCAACTATCAGATGACGCCTCAAGTGCGTATCGTGCCGAACACGAACGTGCGTGTTGATGCTCTCTGCACACTGCCTTTGATCTTCAACAATGGATTGTTCATTTCTTACTCTGACACGATCAAAGATGTGCACTTGAGCCAATACACGATTGACTCATTGGTATCGGGTATAGCGAAGATAGATACGGTAAAGAGTTCTAATCTGCGTGTTGTGCTGAAGGCACTGAACACCATTCCTTTGGATGTTAAAGCGACGATGCGTTGCTACGACTCGATCGGCAACATGATTATGGATCCTGATAGCACGGATAAACCGCTGTTGCTCTTCGAGCAAGACACAGTGACGTTAGTAGCTCCGACCTATGCGTTCGAGAATGGTAGTTGGACGCAAGTAGAACCGGGTATCACGACACTAATAGCCGTACTTTCGAAAGAGAAAATGGCTAAGTTGCCGGAAATCAACTATATCGTATACACGGCGATTATCGATGATGAATCACTGCAGTATGCGTATAAGAAGGGACAATTCCATGTTCGTATCACCGAAGATGGCAGCGTGACGCTTAAGATCGGGCTAGCGGCGCAAGTAGATGCAATCATTAATCTATAGGAGGACTGAATCATGAAAGCAAGACATTATATGATTACAGCCCTCGTGGCTATGATGGCGGTTAGTGCCAGTGCGCAGCAAGTAAACACGCTGTATTTCTTGGAGAACGCACCTATGCGTCATACGATCAACCCGGCTTTCCAACCGGTGAGCGATGGATTTGTGAACATCAGTCCCCTCGGTTGGTATAGTTTGAGTTTCGGAAACAACTCGTTGACGGTAAGTGATTTGTTCTTCCGGGACAACGTTATGAATAGTCCTTATTACGGCAATACTATTACTCCGCTTCACCCCGATGCTGATTCAAATAAGTTCCTTCGTACCTTGCGCTCGATGCTGTATGTGAACGAGGACATGAGTATGGGCTTGGTGAACTTAGGTTTGCGCATCAAAGATGCGGGTTATCTGACCGTAGGTATCAACCAGCGTATTGAGTCGGGAGCAACCACTCCGCGTTCTGTCTTTGACTTCATGTTAGGCGGAGGTATGACCAACCTGGACGGAGGTATCAACACGTTAAATCTGTCTGGTTTTGGAGCAGGAATGACCGCTTACATGGAGATCGGCGGCGGATACAGCCATAAACTCAATGATCAATGGACCGTCGGTGGTAAGTTCAAGTTCCTGTTAGGACAAGCCTACGTAGGTGTTCGAAGCCGTAACCTCGCTATTGATGCGAGCACAGAGTCTTGGCGCATCTATGGTCGTCAGGAAATCGATATCGCGGCGCCTATTAATGCGCCGTATCTGGATGGTATCTTGGATGGCGTCACGATGACGGAAGTGATTGAGGCTATTCAGGCGGGTAAGTTCGTCGTAGATAGTATCTTCGGCGGCAATATCAGTGGCGGTAATATTCTGCCGTTAGTTCGCAAGGCCTTGACTCCGGCCGGCTACGGAGCTGCGATCGATATCGGTTTTACGTATAAACCCATTGAGCAGTTACAGATCAGCGCTGCTTTGACTGACCTCGGTTTTGTATACTGGTCGCACAGCAGCAACTACGCATGTAATGTAGATACGACGTTCATGGGTGCAGGTCAAATTGACTACGGCGATCCGGCGTATCGTGATGCAGAGGGTAAGTTCTCCACGGCTATTCTGATGGATACAGTGAAGAGCAACCTCTATCATATGCTGAACGGTTTCCGTCTTTCGTCTCAGGGTGCGCATGGTAAGGCACATATGACCTCTGCGCGTCTGAACATCGGCTTGGATGCCAATTTCTGGGATAATCGCGTAGGCGTAGGTATTGTTTCGGCTACCCGTCTGTATAACTACCGTTTATACGAAGAGGTAACGATCGGTGCAGCGTTCCGTCCGTTCAACTGGCTGAATATTGCCCTATCCTACTCGCTGATGAACAACGGTAAGTACAGCAATATCGGCGCGGGTTTGAGTATCATGCCGTATGACGGAATCAACATGACTCTGGCGCTGGATTATATCCCGACGAGTTATGCGGGTATCGACGTGAAGGGGCAAACGAAATATATTCTGCCGTACAAAGCGAAGATGGTGAACGTAGCACTGGGATTCTCTGTATGCTGGGGCACCAACCGTCGCGACAAAGACAAAGACGGTGTATGGGATAAGATCGATATGTGTCCGGATACCCCGAGAGGTGTAGTAGTGGACAGTGTAGGTTGTCCTCTGGATGAGGATCATGACGGTGTACCCGATTATATGGATCATTGCTTAGGTACTCCTGCTGAAGCGATCGGTCATGTAGATAGCGTAGGTTGCGCGTTGGATACCGATGGAGACGGCGTTGAGGATTACAAAGATCAATGTCCGGAGACACCGGAAGAAGCACGCGGTCAGGTAGATAGCCTCGGTTGCCCGCTGGACAGCGATAGTGATGGAGTTGCGGACTACCTCGATGAATGTCCGGATACTCCGGCTGAAGCTATCGGTAAGGTGAACACCAACGGCTGTCCGAAGGATAGCGACGGGGATGGAGTTCCTGATTATTTGGACGAGTGCCCTGATACTCCGGAGGCCGCTTGGAGCACCGTTGATGACAAGGGTTGTCCAAAGGACAGCGATGGAGATGGAGTTCCTGATTATTTGGACGAGTGTCCCGATACTCCGATCACCGCTATTGGATTCGTAGATGAGAAAGGTTGTGAACTGGATACAGACGAAGATGGTGTGCCTGACTATAAGGATGCATGTCCGAACGTACCTGGTGTAAAAGCGAACAAGGGTTGTCCGGAAGTAAAACGCGAAATTAAAATGCTGCTGCAGAAAGCTATGCAAGGTATTGAGTTTGAATCCGGGAAGGCAACCATCAAATCGAAATCTTACGCTCTGCTTGACCAAATAGCTCAGACTTTCATCGAGAATGAAGATTATATCATCGAGGTGCAAGGTCACACCGACGCAACCGGTAAAGCAGCTGAGAATAAGAAGTTATCGCAAGCACGTGCAGAGGCCGTGATGATGTATCTGGTGAAGAAAGGTGTTTCTTCGACCCGCATGACCGCAGTGGGTTACGGCCAAGAAAAGCCCATCGCAGATAACAAGACCAAAGCAGGTCGTCAGAAGAACCGCCGCGTACAGTTCATCATCACGTTCGAGGAAGTACATGTAGAGACTATTCTGGATCATGCTGATCCTACTCCTGCAGAGTAATCACTAACTCATTAACTTGATAATTCGTTAAAAAATAATATTATGGGAAGAGCTTTTGAATATCGCAAAGCGACAAAATTGAAACGTTGGGGACACATGTCCCGTACATTTACAAAATTAGGTAAAGAAATCACGATTGCAGCCCGTGAGGGTGGACCGGATCCGGATTCGAACCCGCGTCTGCGTACGCTGATTCAACAATGTAAACGCGAAAACATGCCGAAGGACAATATCGACCGCGCCATTAAGAAAGCGACCGATAAATCGTCTGAAGGTTATAAGGAAATCAACTACGAAGGATACGGACCGCATGGTATTGCTATTTTCGTGGAGACAGCTACGGATAATCACATGCGTACGGTAGCCAATATCCGCTCGTATTTCACGAAGTTCGGCGGCACACTTGGTACACAGGGTAGCCTTCAGTTCCTCTTCGACCGCAAGGCATGCTTCACCGTTACAATGAAAGATGGTATCGATCTCGATGAACTCGAACTCGAACTCATCGACTTCGGTGTAGAGGAGTTAGGCGTAGATGAAGAAGAGAACACCATTGTCATCTACTCGGACTTCAACGAGGCGGTTAACATGCAGAAATACCTCGAGGACAACGGCTTTGAGATCCAGTCCATGGAGTTTGTTCGTATTCCGAACGACACCAAAGAGCTGACCGACGAGCAGCGTGAGTCCGTACAGAAACTGATCGATAAGATCGAGGAGGACGAAGACGTTCAGAACGTATTCACCAACATGGCAGAGTAATTTACCAAGCGACCAATGACAATAATCTCTGATTATTTCAAATTATCCGATCGTCAGGCTGAGCAATTCGCTCAGCTTGACGCACTTTATCGCGATTGGAACAGCAAAATCAATGTCATATCCCGCAAGGATATCGATAACCTCTATGAGCATCATGTGCTTCATTCATTGGCTATCGCAAAATGGATTCCGTTCCAACCCGATACGACGATTTTGGATGTAGGAACCGGAGGTGGTTTTCCGGGTATTCCGCTGGCGATAATGTTTCCACAATGCCGCTTCGTCTTAGTGGATTCTATCGGTAAGAAGATCAAAGTGGCCTCAGAGGTGGCTAAGACACTTGGTCTGACCAATGTGGTATGCAAACAGGAGCGCGTGGAGGAAGAGAAGGAGAAATTCGACTTCGTCGTCTCTCGCGCTGTGATGCCCCTACCCGACTTGGTGAAACTGGTGCGCAAGAATATATCCAACAAGCATCGTAATGCGATGCCAAACGGACTTATTGTTCTCAAAGGCGGAGACCTGCAAGCAGAAGTAGCGCCGTATATAAAAACTGCAGAGATCGCTCCCTGCAGTAAATGGTTTAAAGGAAGTTGGTTCGAGACCAAACAAATAATATACTTACCCTTCTAGGCGGAGGCCGCTCCTCCCGTTTCATCGGGAGGACGCTCCGGGTTCGAGACCAAACAATTGATCTATCTCCCCCTCTAACGCCTACACCTGCCAACTATCCAAAGTTGCCGTCAGTTCGTCGAAGTTATGCGCTTTAGCATGCTCGCGAACGTCGGCAATTTGTTTGTTTACAGCCTCATCATAGGTCTCCGCTTCTACGCTGCGGATCACGCCTAATGCAATCGGCAGGCTATCTTCCGTCGGTTGAGTGTTCACATCAGTTACCAGATTCTGCCCCATCAAGGCTAAGAGTCTATGCAGCGTCGGATCCGTTTGTGTTGCATCGTGCGTCAGTACACGCGGATCGTCCGCCGGCACAACAATTATCTTAGGTACAAACGTAACAGGGTCGATCTCTACCGCCAAACCCTTATCGTTATTCTTACCGAAGATCATCTTCTTGCCGTGCTTGAGGATAATCGAGTGCTCCGCACGTTGTTCGCGATCGGCTATCCACGCGTGCGTACCATTATTAAATATCACGCAGTTCACGAGGCACTCCACGATCGAGCAACCCTTATGTTCGTTGGCGGCTACCAGACAATTCACTGTGGTCGGCACATCTACATCCAGCGTACGAGCGAAGAACGTACCTCCGGCTCCCAAAACCAATTGAGCCGGTACAAAGGGACGCTCTACTGTACCAAAAGGACTCGACTTACTGACGAAACCTTTGGGGCTGGTAGGCGAATACTGCCCTTTGGTTAGACCGTAGATACGGTTATTGAACATGCAGACGTTCAGGTCCACATTTCGGCGGATCTCATGAATGAAATGGTTTCCTCCAATAGCCAAACAGTCTCCATCACCGCTTATTTGCCAAACCGTCAGCTCCGGATGGCTCGTCTTTACACCCGTAGCAATGGCTCCGCCACGACCATGAATGGTATTAAAACCGTATGTATTGAGGTAATGCGGCATGCGGCTGCTGCAGCCGATACCTGAGATAACAGCTATCTGATGAGGCGGGATACCTATCTGTGCCATCGCTTTTTGCAAAGCCATACAGATCGCATGATCACCGCAACCCGGGCAAAAACGTACGTATTGATCCGATTTAAATTGAGAAGCTTCCATAGTTTTACTGTTTTACGAAATTAACGATACGTTCTACAGCGAAAGGCTGTCCTTGTATTTCATTATACTGCTCAATAGGCAGTTCCGGGAATTGCGAACGAAGATATGTCGCAAACTGACCTGTATTCAATTCGCAAACGACGATGCGTTTGTATTGACTCAGTACCTCGCGCGTATTCTTGGGCAGCGGACAGATATAATTGAACTGCGCCAGATCGCAACCCAACTCATTCGCCGCAGCATGCAGGTGTCCCTCCGTACTACCCCAACCTACCAGCAAAGTATCTTGGCTCTCAGCTCCATGAATTACCTTCAATTCCGGTATTCTCTCCGCAATTTGTTCGATTTTATGTTTGCGGGCCAGCACCATGGTCTCATGGTTTTCGGGATTCGTAGAGATCGTGCCTCTTTCAGCATCGCGCTCCAAACCGATATTACGATGCTCATAACCTTCCATACCGGGGAAAGCCCAATAGCGTACACCACGTTCGTCACGTAGCGCCGGATTGTACTTATCTTTCAGCTCCTCCGGCACGCTCTGCGGTTTTATCTCCGGCAGGTCAACTAACTTCGGAATACGCCATAAGCCCGTACCATTGGCCAGATAGGTGTCGGTCAGGAGCACCACAGGCGTCATATTCTCCAAGGCAATCTTACATGCCTCGTAGGCGAAATCGAAACAGTTCGCACTGCTGGATGCCGCCAGTACCACCGCCGGGCACTCGCCGTTACGTCCATAGAGCGCTTGCAGCAAGTCGGTCTGCTCGGTCTTCGTAGGCAGACCCGTCGAAGGACCACCTCGTTGGACATCCACGATGACTAATGGCAACTCGGCCATCACCGCCAAACCAATTGCCTCGGACTTCAGACTCAGACCGGGACCACTGGTCGATGTACAAGCCAAATCACCCGCAAAAGCCGCTCCAATTGCCGTACATACACCGGCTATCTCGTCCTCGACCTGAATAGCCATTACGTTCATATCTTTGCGACCCGCTAACTCGTGGAGAATATCCGTCGCCGGCGTGATAGGATAAGACCCCAAGAAGAGGTGCTTACCTGCTTTCTCGGCTGCAGCAATGAGACCGAACGCCGTCGCTCTGTTGCCCGCTATGGAGGTATAGACACCCTTCTCTTGACTATTGTCACCAGACTCACCGAGGCGAATTTGGTTTACACTAAGTGCCATATTAGCGCCGTAGTTGTAACCGTCAACCATCACTTTCGTATTCGGAGCGATGAGCGCCGGTTTCTTCTTGAACTTATCCTCCAGCAGGTGAATCGCTTTATCCATGGGTTCGTCGAACAACCAGCAGACAAGACCCAAGGCGAACATGTTTCGGCTCTTGAGCATGGATTTATTATCCATGCCGGAGTCCTTCAGCGCCTCTTTGGTCAGCGTCGTCAAGGCTACCGGCACAACCTGTACACTCTCGGGGATACCCAGTTCCGTAAACGGGTTATCGGTATGATACTGCGCTTTTTCCAAGTCCTTATCTGTCAGGCTATCGGTATCTACCAGCACGATGGCATGACGATGATACAGCGCAAACTGCTCATCGTAGTGCGCCTGAGGATGGTTGAAATGCGAGCCTAACGTACACACCTTCAGCGCCGCAGCGTTCATCGCTACAATAACATCCGCTTTGTCACCCGGGGTATACACCTCGCTTCCTAACTCAACTTGAAAACCACTCACGCCGCCTAATGTACCTTGCGGCGCACGAATTTCTGCCGGGAAGTCCGGCAAGGTGGAGATCTCATGACCTAATTCCGCACCTAACTGAGCAAATAAATTACCCGTTAACTGCATGCCGTCACCCGAGTCTCCGCAAAAACGAATCGTGACGTTTTTCTTCGTCACCTGAGTTTGATGATCTAATGCGTTTTTCACGTTACAACAATAATTGGTAAATTTTGCGCAAAATTACAAAAAAATTTTTATATGTGCAAAAAAAAGTGTATCTTTGCAGCCGAATATGGATAAGATACGTAATTTTTGTATTATTGCGCACATAGACCACGGGAAAAGTACCCTGGCAGATCGTATGTTGGAGCTCACCGGAACCGTAGATGTTCGGAACATGGAAAATCAGGTGCTCGACGATATGGACCTGGAGAAGGAACGCGGTATCACCATCAAGTCGCACGCTATCCAGATGGCTTATAAGGGATATACGCTCAACCTGATTGATACTCCGGGACACGTGGACTTCAGTTATGAAGTCAGTCGTTCCATCGCGGCCTGTGAAGGTGCCGTGCTTGTGGTGGATGCTACGCAGGGCGTGCAGGCGCAGACGATATCGAACCTCTATATGGCGATAGAGCATGACCTGGAGATCATTCCGGTTCTCAATAAATGCGATATGGAGAACGCCATGCCGGAGCGCGTGGAGGATGAGATAGTGGACCTGTTGGGATGCAAACGTGAAGAGATACTCCGTTGCTCTGCCAAGACCGGAGAGGGAGTTCCCGAGATACTGGATGCTATCATCGAGCGGATACCTGCACCGGTAGGCGATCCGAACGCACCGCTGCAGTGTCTTGTCTTTGACTCCGTGTTCAATTCTTTCCGCGGTATCATCGCTTATTTCAAAGTAGTGAACGGTACCCTGCACAGCGGCGACCTGGTACGCTTCGTCAACACCGGCAAGGAGTACGATGCCGATGAGATAGGCATTCTCAAACTGGACATGAGTCCGCGTAAAGAGATCAGTGCCGGTAACGTAGGCTATATTATATCGGGTATCAAGACCTCGACCGAAGTCAAAGTGGGTGACACAATCACCCATGTGGCCCGTCCGTGCGAGAAGGCGATAGACGGCTTCGAAGAAGCCAAACCTATGGTCTTCGCCGGTGTCTATCCTATCGAGAGTGAAGACTACGAAGACCTGCGTGCGAGTTTAGAAAAACTGCAATTGAACGATGCGAGTCTGACCTTCCAACCGGAGAGTTCGATGGCTTTAGGCTTCGGTTTCCGTTGCGGATTCTTAGGTCTTCTGCATATGGAGATCGTTCAGGAGCGTCTGGATCGTGAGTTTGATATGGATGTCATCACGACCGTGCCGAACGTAAGTTATAACGTCTATACCAAGGACGGCGGTATGATAGAGGTACATAACCCCGCCGGCATGCCAGATCTGACGGAGATAGACCGCATCGAAGAACCGTATATCCGCGCGTCGGTCATCACTACCGCCGACTTTATCGGACCTATTATGACGCTCTGCCTCGGCAAACGAGGCGAACTCGTCAAACAGGAGTATATCTCCGGCAACCGCATGGAACTTCTTTTCGACATGCCGCTCGGCGAGATCGTTATCGATTTCTACGACAAACTCAAATCAATCTCCAAGGGCTACGCCTCCTTCGACTGGCATATGAACGGTTTCCGTCCGTCTAACCTCGTCAAACTGGATATCCTCCTTAATGGCGAGCAGGTTGATGCACTCTCTACCCTCACCCACCGAGACAATGCCGTTGATTTCGGTCGTCGTATGTGCGAGAAACTCAAGGAACTCCTTCCGCGTCAGCAATTTGATATTGCCATCCAAGCAGCCATTGGCGCCAAGATCATCGCCCGCGAGACCGTCAAGCAGGTGCGTAAAGATGTGCTCGCGAAGTGTTACGGCGGTGATGTGAGTCGTAAGCGTAAGTTGCTCGAGAAGCAGAAACGCGGTAAGAAACGTATGAAGCAGATCGGCAATGTAGAAGTGCCACAGAAAGCCTTCCTTGCTGTGCTGAAACTTGATTAAAAAAAATATTTATACTATGGAACAATTTGTACATTCAGCATGGTCGCTAATTCCGTTCGGACTCATGCTTCTGATGATTGCGATCGGTCCGCTGGTGGCCGAACATTGGTGGGAGAAGAACACCAACAAACTTATTGTCTCGCTCTTCTTAGGCGTTCCGGTAGCGGTATGCCTGATTATGGGTGGAATGATGCACGAGTTGGAGCACCAGATATTCTTCGACTACGTGCCGTTCATCATCCTTCTGCTGGCGTTGTTTGTCATCACCGGCGGTATTCATTTCTCGGGAGACCTGAAAGCCAAGCCTTGGGTCAACACCGGTTTCTTGGGCTTGGGCTGGATCTTAGCCTCTATCATGGGTACGACGGGCGCAGCCATGCTGCTTATCCGTCCGCTCATCGAGACCAACAAACAACGTGAACACAAGGTTCACACCATCCTTTTCTTCATCGCGCTGGTAGCTAACTGCGGCGGTCTGCTGACCCCGCTGGGCGACCCACCTTTGTTCATGCTCTTCCTCCGCGGCGCACATTTCTCATGGTTCTTGCACCTTGCTCCGGAATGGGCGGTAACGGGTCTGCTGCTGCTCGGCCTCTATTTCGCGATGGACACTTATTATTACAAGAAAGAGCACTGGACCTCTCTCTCCGCTGACTCGCGTGAGGCGACGCCGATGGTAATGAAAGGTACTATCAATTTCGTATATCTGTTAGGCGTAGTGCTGGCAGTGGCTTTTGTGAACGAAGGAACCATCAAGCAGATGGGTGAAGCAGACGCTCCGCTGTGGCTCAAGTACCTGCGTGAGATAGTGCTGCTCTCGCTCACAGGTCTCTCGCTCTACACCACCAAGAAAGAGGTGCGTTATGACGACAACAAGTTCAGCTGGACGCCGATTGTAGAGGTAGCCGTTCTGTTCCTCGGTATCTTCACGACGATGACCCCTGCCCTCGCCTATCTGAAGGCGCACGCAGCCGACCTCGGTTTCACCCACGCATGGCAGTTCTATTACTCGACCGGTGCGCTCTCTGCGTTCCTCGATAACACGCCGACAGCCGTTGCCTTCCACGGCGTAGCTTCCGGCCTGCCGGAGTCGCTTGCTGCCGCTGAAGCCGGTGTCGTAACAGGTATGTTCAACGGCACACCTTTCGTAGCCGGTGTTCCGGAGATACTGCTCAAAGCTATCTCCATCGCGGCTGTGATGTTCGGCTCACTGACCTATATCGGCAACGGACCTAACTTCATGGTCAAGGCCATCGCAGAGGAGAGCGGCATCAAGATGCCGTCATTCTTCGGCTATATGATTAAGTTCAGTTTGATCATCTTGTTACCGGTTTATATCATCGTTCAACTCCTCTTTATCTAAATGAGTCTCGTTGATAACATTATCACGTGGTACTCGGCGCATATGAACTATGCGTCGATTACTGCGTTGATGGCGGTGGAGAGTTCCTTCATCCCCTTTCCGAGCGAAGTGGTCATTCCACCTGCTGCTTTTGTAGCCGGTCAACCGGAGAGTGTACTGTGTGCAACGGGTAACTATCTTGTGGATGTATTGATCATCGTGCTTTTCGGCACCTTGGGTGCGATGATAGGTGCGATCATCAACTATGGATTGAGTGTTTGGCTCGGACGTATTATCATCTATAAGTTTGCGGACAGCAAAGTCGGACACCTTTGTCTGCTCTCGAGCGAGAAGATACAGAAAGCAGAGGAGTATTTCCGAGAGAAAGGCAATGTATCTACTTTTATCGGTCGATTCATTCCGGGTATCCGTCAATTGATATCCATTCCGGCAGGATTAAGCCGCATGCATTTTGGTTCATTCCTTTGGTGGACGTTCCTTGGTGCTTTCATATGGAACTGCATCCTCGCTGCCATTGGCTACGTAGCAGCCGGTCAAATGGACCGTATAAAAGAATATAGCCACGAACTAAGTGTGGCTATACTGGTACTGCTTGGTGCAGTGATTCTTTATTTTGTAATCAAGAAGATTATTGCTTTAACCAAGCGTAAATAGCTTTGCGCTTGTCAATTATCTGAGCAAGTACACATCCTGCTATCCAGCCTAAGAGGCAGAAGATCAGCACGATTTGAGAGCGACTGTGAACGGGTTTTGGATCTACCGTAAAATGGTTCTCCAAAGTCACCGGTGCAGTCGCTAACTGTAAGCGATAATCACTTAACTGCATATGCTTATGCTGACGATAGATTTCGTTCAGGAACAGACGGATCTTACGATCGCCGTAGAAGTTCACACCCGAACCATTTACATCCGAGGTTAGAGATGTAGTTCCGGCGTTGTAGTAATAAGCGCTCGTGAGGCTATCCAGTTTAACGGCCTGCTTATGATTGAAGGCTACTTGCTCTTTCAGATTCTCCAGATACACCGCATAGGACTGCTGCATCGCTTCGTCGGCATTTAACCAGTTCAGCAAGGCGTTCTCCACTTCCGCAACCGTACCTAAACAATATCCGCGTAAACGGAACTGCAGACACAGACGATCGTCCATCTGGAGACGCAAGGTATCCGTAGGAGAGGATTTACGTTTGAAATCTATCATATCGGCTGTTCCGTCGTGCAAGCAGTCTACTACGCGATAACTCGTAAAGGCTTCTACTTTGCGATTGTTCAGCAACTGCGCAATACGCACATTGCCGTCGATGAGGGAACCTGTCTGCAACGCAGCGTACTTCTGCTCAAACTGCTGGATGCTGGGTCCGTTCAGGAAGGCAATCGCGTTGACGCGAAAACAGATATTGTCCGGACGGGTGTGGTACACAGCGGCAGCAATGGCCAACGCCACAACCGGTACTACGGTCCACCAATAACGCCATGTCAGACGGATCATGCGGGCGATCACTTCCCATGCTGCTACACATGCTCGACCTATCGCGCGAGCTATCGCCACGCAGAGGTCCCAAAAATTCATTTCGTGTTGTTCCATATATCTTTAAACTCTAATCTCTAAACGTTAAACTTTACTTCCTGCGGATCCACGCAAACGGACTGGTACGTTGCGGTTCAGCGGGTTCCTCGGTCTTCGACTCGTCCTCTATCGTGATAACTACTTCGTCGGCTGAAGTAGAAGAACTATGTTCTCTAACCGGTTGGGGTTCTTTGATGCCTTCTGCGCGAAGCGTATCGCTCAAATCAATCATCTGCGGATTCTCATCCTCCAGTTGCTTCGGCACCTGCGGCGGATAATTGGCATCGATCGCCTCTGCAATCGTCTTCTTACCTTCCTCCTCTTCTTCCGAAGGAAGACCATCCACTTTATAACCCGTTGCAATCACGGTCACACGCACTTCTTCGCCGAGCGTCTCGTCGATCGAAGCCCCCCATTGAACCTCGATATCGTCGCCTACTTCCTGCACGAACTCATTAATCTGGTCGATCTCCTCCATCACGATCGCATGCTCCGTGGAGCAATAGAACTGCAGCAGGATGCGCTCCGCACCATGCACGTCATTCGTGTTCACGAGCGGCGAGTTCAAGGCATCGTTGATGGCATTGGTAATACGCTGATCACCGGATGCGCGACCGATATTCATGATCGCCACACCGCCCTTGCGTAAGGTGTTTCGCACGTCGGCAAAGTCCGTATTGATATAACCCGGGACGGTGATGATCTCTGCAATCGCACGCGCAGCATTCGCAACCACGTCGTCCGACTTACTGAAGGCGTTGAGCAGGTTCAGTTCCGGATAGATCTGTTTCAGTTTCTCATTATTAATAATGAGAAGCGCATCCACATGCTTGGCCAAACGAGCCACACCCGTCATGGCTTTCTCGATCTTCTTCTTGCCTTCAAACGCGAACGGAATAGTCACAATACCTACCGTCAGAATACCCATTTCTTGCGCCACTTCGGCTACTACAGCGGATGCACCGGTACCTGTACCGCCACCCATGCCGGCAGCCAGAAACAACATCTGGGTACCATCATTCAAGGCCTCGCGGATATGTTCCCTACTCTCCTCTGCGTACTGACGAGCGGTCTCCGGATCGCCACCGGCACCTAAACCCGGTCCCAACTGCAGTTTGCTGGGAACAGAACTTTTCACCAGCACCTGACGGTCCGTATTGCATACCAAAAACGATACGTCCTTCAGTCCTTGACGATGCATGTAGTTCACGGCATTACATCCGCCGCCACCTACACCAATTACCTTAATAATACTATCTTCCGTTAGACCCTCCAACGGCAGTGTGATCATTTCATCTTCCATATTACTGTTGATCTATAAACATATCTAATGTTGATTCTTTGACGCGATCGAAGAACCCGGGCTTGCGCACCAACTGGTTCTTATGGCTGTCGCGATAATCCTGACCCAACAGAATCGTACCTACCAGCGACGTATATTGCGGCGAGAGGTATTTCTCTTCTGTATCGCGGTGCAACAGTAGGTTATGTGCACCAAATTGCACTTTCGCAGACGTTAAGCCCTGCAGATACTCCGCCAAACCGCTCAGCATGCTGCCGCCTCCGGTGATATACAGCGTCGATATACGACCTTCTACTTTCTTCAACTCCTCCATCAGCGGCGTTAAGATCTCCTGGAGTTTCAGTTCAATAGCCTCCGCTAACTCTCGAGCACTGATTACCATGTCGCCACCCATCTCCGGCGAAGCCGGAATACGTAACTTCACTTCCTTGGTCACAAAGGCCGGCGAAGCACAACCGTATTTCTTCTTCAGCACCTCTGCCGTCGCGAAGTTCATGCCCTGCTGCTCCAACATACGCGTGATATGGTATCCACCCTTGGGCACCACTTTATTCAGCAGGTATTGCCCGCCTTTATACACCGTTAACGAAGTCGTCTGTGCGCCGAAATCCAGTACTGCACAACCGTTCATCAGAATATGATTGCCGTCGCAGGTAGCAAAAGCGGATAACAGGGTCTCCGGACGGACGAACACATGCTCGATGCTACGTCCTGCTTGCGAGAACGATTTTTGCAATTGGGTATCCATCGCTTTGCGACCGTAGAAAGCAATATAATGCGCTTCTACCAGGGCTGCACGTTGTTCTTCGCTCGGCATCTCATCCTGCTCCACTCCGTCCAACGTGAAATAACTCGGCACAAGGCCCAACACGGCCACTTCCGGATTACGACGCTCTATCTTCTCCTTGCACTCCAACTCCATCTCATCCAGCAGCGCCTGACTGATCTCTTTCTTACGGGCCTGATCTCGACGGGAATGAACGGCTACAATCTGCATCGACTGACCGCCTACCGATACAAAGGCGGTAGGTAACTCCGTCACGCCGATACGGTTAGCTAATAACTTCAGCACCTCTGCAATCACATATCCCGCATTACTCGATTGCGTGATGATACCTTGTTCCACGCATACGTTTCCTAATTTCTGAGCACGCTCTTCGACACCCAGCACCTGAAATAAATCAGCTGCTATTCGCCGAGCGGCCATCGCACGTACGCTGTCGCTTCCTAAGTCAATTGCCACTAATGGCAATGCGTCTGCTATTTGATTCTGTCTCCTCGCCATAATTAACTATCGTCCGACTACTTGTCCTCTAAATCGCACATCCAACTCCGTATATTTCTTTCCGGCCATGGCTTCTGTACCTTCATCTAAGAACATACGTAGCTTTGCTAACTTCCGCTCATAGCCTTGCATGTTTCCTAATACCACACGGGGTAAACCGCCGCGCAGATACAGATAAATCAACTGAGGTGACTGCACATATACGTATCGCACGCGCTCACGCCAATACTTGTTCGTCTGCAACCACTCCGCAAAATCACCTAACGCACCGGATGCTATCTGTACCCCTACTGCACCGCGTACGACTAACACGCTGTCTTTCACCACGGCTTTAGCAGGCATCACCTGCCGGTTTTCATCTATCAGATAGGTATCGCTGGCCGTCACGACGCGTAACAAAGGCACACGTTGCGTCAACCGCACCCGCACTTCTCTTCGCGGCGTCAGGTAACACTCCGTCGTACGCACCAGGTCATGCGCACGGATGGTACGCTCTATTCCTTGTAGCGAGATGTTGCGAAGAGCCTTACCTACCGGGTACTGACCTTCCTTCTCTAATAATCCGTTCAGTTCCCTTTCCGTCACATACTGACGTTCATCCAAATCTTCTATCGTGTAACGGATCGACTCGCACTTCACAGTGTTCGGTGTCTCACGCACACCCCATATCAGCGCTGCAACCACGATAGCGGCTACCACACTGATACCTATTCCCTTCCATATGTTCCGAACACGCTCTGTCAAATCTCAAATCTAAACGCTAAACGTTCAACGCTTGTGCCACATCAGGGACCAAGCGATCTATATCGCCGGCACCCACAGTGAGTACTACCACCGGTTCCTTACTCTCTGCTACCCGTCGTTTCAACTCTGCGATCAGGTCGGCTTTCTGCACTACCGTTCCACCTAACATCTCGCTTGTCACTCCGGGTATCGGTTCTTCTCGCGCCGGATAGATCGGTAATAAGATACACTCATCCAGTGTCCCCAACACCGCCTTAAATCCGTCCGCAAAATCACGCGTGCGGGTGTAAAGATGCGGCTGGAACACACCGATTAACTTCCGCTCCGGATAGATTTTTCGAATTGAATCAATGGCCGTAGCAATCTCCTGCGGGTGATGCGCATAGTCGTCGATAAACGCTACTTTCGGCGTATTCACATGGATGTTAAATCGTCTCCAGACACCTTTGAACGAAGCCACTTGCTGCTTGATCTGCGCTTCCGATACGCCCGTCAGTAATGCCACCGTGATAGCAGCAACGGCGTTCTCGATATTCACCCAGACCGGCACACCTAACTCGATGTCTCGAATCGTAGCCAAGGGCGATACGTAATCAAAGATGATCTGTCCGTCCCGCACACGTATATTCTCCGCGTTATCCATGCTATAGGTGTACAGCTTCACACCCGGTTGCAAGCGCGGCTGCAGTTCAAGCCCTTTCTTCATCACCAGTGCACCGGTGATGAGACTCGTATAATGCGCAAACGCATCACGATAAGCTTCCGGCGTACCATAGATATCGAGGTGGTCCGGATCTACAGCCGTTACCACTGAGATATAGGGCGTCAGGTGATGAAAACTGCGATCGTATTCGTCTGCTTCCACTACCACAAACTCACTCTGAGGCTCAATCAACACATTTGTGTTGTAATTTAAACTGATGCCTCCTAAGAACGCATTTACATCCTTCAGCAGGTGCGCGATCATCGTACTCGTTGTGGTCTTACCGTGTGTACCTGCTACGCAAAGTGCTTTCTTCTCGCGGGTCACCATGCCTAACACTTCGGCCCGCTTGCGGATATCGAATCCCTGCTTACGCAGATAGGTATAGATCGTATTATCTTCCGGTACTGCAGGCGTACGAACCACTAAGGTATCGGATGGTTTCAAATCTTCAATCTTCAATCTACAATCATCAATTCTGTCATCATAGATGACAACGATGCCTTCCTTCTCCAATTCCTTCGTCAACTCCGAGGGCGTACGGTCATATCCGCACACGCGGTAACGCGCCGTACCGTCTGCTTTGCGCTGACGACTAAAATATCGCGCCAGGCCACTCATGCCGATACCGCCGATCCCTAAGAAAAAGAGAGTTGATATGTCCTTTTGTGCTAACATGATCGCATAATCCTCATTTTCGCCTGCAAAATTACTAAAAAAAAATCACTCAGCCAATAGGACACCATTTTTTTCGCAAATAAGCCCCATAAAACTATTTTTTTTTGGAAAAAGAACGCGCGCGCTTGCGTATATAAAATCTTTTTTGTAACTTTGCAGCCGGTTTTGTTGTGACCAATTAAAATCAAATTCAAAATAATTTATTAACACTATGCAAACAATCAAACTGAAACGTGGTTTGGACATTCCGTTTGAAGGAGCTGCAGCCCTTACGCTTGGAAGCGTGAGACGTCCGGAGGTCTTTCATATTGTGCCTGACCACTTCGCCGGAATCACTCCGAAGCTGGATGTGAAAGTAGGCGACTCGGTGAAAGCAGGTTCTCCCCTCTTTCACGACAAGGCGTTTGAGGAAATGCAGTTCACGTCCCCTGTCTCGGGTAAAGTCGTAGATATCGTGCGTGGTGATCGTCGTAAGGTGATGTCGATAGACATCCAGGCGGATGCTACCATCGCTTACGAGAAATTCGACGCCTCGGGTGATGTGAAGTCGCTGCTTCTCAAATCCGGTTTGTGGGCGCTCATCAAGCAGCGTCCGTATGACTGCATCGCGATGCCGAACAAGATGCCTCGTGCGTTCTTCATCTCGTCGTTTGACACAGCGCCTGCTGCGCCGGACTACGAGTTCGTGCTCAAAGGTCAGTTACCTACCCTGCAGGCCGGTGTATCGGCGCTCGCAAAACTCGCGCCGGTGTATGTCGGTATCCGTGGCGGAGCCAAGGCTACTGAGTTTAGAGAGTTAAAAGAGTGTACTCTCTTCGAGGTTTATGGTCCGCATCCTGCCGGTAATGTCGGTGTACAACTGAACAACCTCGCGCCGTTGGCAAAGGGGGAGACGGTCTTCACGATTAACATCCAGGATCTGGCTGTTATCGGACGTCTGTTCCAGAAAGGTATCGTTGATTACACCAAGAAAGTAGCGCTCACCGGTCCGTTGGCTTACGGTCGTCAGTACTACAACGTGCTGCCGGGTATGCCGGTTGCTGCGATCTTCAAGTCGAACGTTCATGACGAGGTAGCATGCCGTTACATCGCAGGCAACGTACTGAGCGGTCGTCAGGTATGCCCGGAGAGCGACATCGTTTCGCCGTACGACAACCAGTTCACCGTGCTTGAGGACGGCGCAGACCGTCATGAGTTCATGGGCTGGCTCATGCCGCGTTTCGCGAACTTCAACGCCGGTTGTACAGACCCCGCTAAGATGCTGGACAACAGCTTCACCCGTTGGCTCTTCGGTCCGAAGAAATACCAATGGGATGCACGTCTGAAAGGTGGACGCCGCGCTATCATCGTTAGCAACGAGTATGACCGCGTCTTCCCAATGGACATCTATCCTGAGTATTTGATTAAAGCCATGATCGCAGGTAATATCGATCGCATGGAGGCACTCGGCGCTTACGAAGTGGCACCGGAGGACTTTGCGCTCTGTGAGTTCGTCTGCACGTCGAAGATGCCGTTGCAGGCTATCGTGCGTCAAGCGCTGGACAATTTAAAAAAGGAGATTGAGTGATGGAAAAGTTTTATGCTATTTGGAAGAAGTTCGGTAAGAACTTCGAAGAAGGCGGTAAGCTCGCTAAGTTGAGCTCGTTCTATGACGCCTTCGATACCTTCCTGTTCACTCCGCAGACCACCGCTAAGAAAAACGGCACCCATATCCATGACGGTTCGGACTCGAAGCGCACGATGATCATCGTAGTGCTCGCTTTGGTGCCCGCACTTCTCTTCGGTATGTTCAATGTCGGTTATCAGCACCTGCTCGCTACCGGACAACTGGCTGAGGGTCTCACCTGTGCATTGTTCTGGAAAGCGTTCGGTTTCGGTTTGCTGGCCGTGCTGCCGTATATCCTCGTTTCCTACATCGTCGGCTTGGGTATTGAGTTCGTAGTAGCTCAAATCAAGCATGAGGAGGTAGCGGAGGGATATCTGGTAACAGGATTCATTATACCGCTCATCGTGCCGATCAATACGCCGCTCTGGCAAGTAGCTATCGCAGTAGCGTTCGCTGTTATCTTTGCCAAAGAGGTGTTCGGTGGAACGGGATATAACATCTTCAACGTAGCGCTCATCACCCGTGCGTTCCTCTTCTTCGCATACCCGTCGTCCATGACGGGCGATAAGATGTTCGTTCGTGATGGTGGTACCTGGGGTTGGGACGGCGGTCTCGTAGATGGTTACACCTGCGCTACCCCGCTTACCCAATTAGCTACCGGTACGGATGTGCAACTCTCGTTCTGGGATATGGCGAACGGTCTGATCCCCGGTTCTGTAGGCGAGACCTGTCTCTGGGCTATCCTGCTCGGCGCTTGTCTGCTTCTCATCACCGGTGTGGCAAGCTGGAAGACCATGCTCTCTGTATTCGCAGGAGGTGCACTCACCGCGTTCCTGTTCAATAAGTTCGGCGCAGCAGATAACCTCGTAGCGCAGTATCCTTGGTATATGCATCTCGTATCGGGCGGTTTCGCTTTCGGTGCTGTCTTCATGGCTACCGACCCTGTTACCTCGGCTCGTACGGAGTGCGGTAAATGGATCTACGGTTTCCTCATCGGTTTCGTAGCCGTTATCGTACGTGTACTCAACCCGGGTTATCCGGAGGGTATGATGCTCGCTATCCTGCTGATGAATGCCTTCGCGCCGCTCATCGACTGGTGCGTTGTTCAAGTTAACATCAATAAACGCGCGAAGCGCTTAAACAGCGTTAGCGATAAACTTGTGAAGTAAGGAGGTACGCTATGAATACGAATAGTAATGTTTATACGATCGCATATGCTACCGTCATGGTAGTTATCGTAGCTGTCCTGTTGGCTTTTGTCAGCCAAGCGCTTACTCCGCGTCAGCAGGCGAATATCAAACTCGACCAACAGAAGCAGATGTTGGTGGCTCTTAACCAGGAACTGGATAGCTTTGCTAATCCCGCTGCGCGTTACGAGGAACTCGTGCGCGATACCATCCAGATGAATGAGGATGGTACCAAGGCCAACATTATTCGCTTTGAGGTAGAAGGTGCTACCAAGTACGTGCTTCGTCTCCACGGTGCCGGTCTTTGGGGAGGTATCGGTGGTTATATTGCCCTAGATGAGGACAAGAATACCATCTTCGGTATCAACTTCAATCATGAGTCCGAGACCCCGGGTCTGGGTGCGCTCATCGTAGAGAAACCTTTCCGCGAGCAGTTCATTGGTAAACATATCCGTAATGCCGCAGGCGACATCGTCAGTGTAGTCGTTCTCAAGAAAGGCAACAAGGCAGAGAACGGTGAGGAGCAGGTAGATGCTGTTTCGGGCGCTACCATCACCTCTACCGGTGTCAGCGATATGTTGAAGACCAACCTCAGCGAGGAATACAAAGATTTCCTGTATGTGCTTATCGGTAATGCAGAGCCCGCTGAAGAAGAGATTGTTGAACCAAATCAAGAGGAGGAATAAGTTATGTTAAGTCAGAAAACAAAGGACACTTTACTTGGTCCTCTTAATGTCAATAACCCGGTCGTAGTACAGGTGCTCGGTATCTGTTCGGCGCTTGCCGTAACCGTGCAACTCAAGCCTGCCCTCGTCATGGGTATCGCCGTAACCATCATCGTGGCAATGTCGAATGTCATCATCTCGTTGCTTCGTAACACGATTCCGATGCGTATTCGTATCATCGTGCAACTCGTTGTCGTTGCGGCGCTCGTAACCCTCGTCAGCGAGGTGCTCAAAGCGTTTGCTTTCGATGTGGCGATGCAGCTGTCCGTTTATCTCGGACTGATCATCACCAACTGTATCCTCATGGGTCGTCTCGAGGCCTTCGCCATGACCAATAAACCCTGGGATTCGTTCCTCGATGGTCTGGGCAACGGCTTCGGCTATGCACTCATCCTCGTCATCGTAGCGTTCGTTCGCGAACTCTTCGGCTCGGGTAAACTCCTGGGTATCCAGATCATTCCGGATAGCTGGTATGCTGCCGGTTATGAGAACTGCGGTATGATGATGATGCCTGCTATGGCACTTATCTTAGTTGGATGTATCATCTGGGCGCACCGCGCCATTAATGACAAGGAGGGCAAGTAATGGAACATGCATTAAGTTTATTCGTTCGCTCGATCTTTGCGGACAATATGATCTTCGCTTTCTTCCTCGGCATGTGTTCGTACCTTGCCGTATCGAAGACCGTGAAGACTTCTGCCGGTCTGGGAGTAGCCGTTACCTTCGTGCTGGTGATCACCCTGCCGGTTAACTACCTGCTGCAGGTCTATGTGCTCAACCCGCTGAATCTGAGCTACCTCAGCTTTATTCTCTTCATCGCCGTGATCGCTGCCATCGTGCAGATCGTCGAGATGGTAGTTGAGAAATTCAGCCCGTCGCTCTATGCCAGCCTCGGTATCTTCCTGCCGCTGATCGCGGTGAACTGCGCCATCATGGGTGGTTCGCTCTTTATGCAGCAGCGTATATTGCTGAGCGCAGATAACGTCAAAGCTATCGCTAATCTCGGCGATGCGTTTGCCTACGCGCTCGGTTCAGGTATCGGATGGTTCCTGGCTATCGTCTGCCTGGCAGGTATTCGTGAGAAAATGGAGTATAACGATGTTCCGAAACCCTTGCAGGGTCTGGGTATCACCTTCATCACCGTTGGTTTGATGGCCCTCGCCTTCATGTGTTTCTCGGGTCTTAAAATCTAAAAGGAGGACTGTACTATGTTGAAGACTATTCTTATTTCAGTGGCAGTATTCCTTGCAGTAATACTCCTGTTAGTGATCATTCTGCTCGTTGCGAAAAAATACCTTGTGTCGTCCGGTAATGTCAAAGTGACCATCAACGGCGACAAGGTCTATGACGTGGCAGCCGGTGGTTCGCTCCTTGCCCAACTCGGTGAAGCAGGTGTACACCTACCTTCCGCGTGCGGCGGTAAGGGTTCGTGCGGTCAGTGTAAGTGCCAGGTCCTCTCCGGTGGAGGTGAGATCCTGCCTACTGAGACCGTTCATTTCTCGCGTAAGCAACAGAAAGAAGGTTGGCGTCTGGGATGCCAAGTGAAAGTAAAAGAAGACATCACCATGAAGGTGGATGAAGCCGTACTCGGCGTCAAAGAATGGGAGTGCGAAGTCATCTCCAACAAGAACGTCGCTACCTTCATCAAAGAGTTCAAAGTGCAGCTGCCTCCGGGCGAGCACATG
>ONTT01000011.1 GCA_900320865.1 uncultured Bacteroidales bacterium
GGGCTTAGGATCTTTTTGTTTGTTACAGCACGTGCACGCGAATATAAGGAGCGTGCATGTAAACACCAAAAAATAAGACAAAAAACGACTTTTCATGTGCACTAATAAACGGGCATTTATTTGCACATGTCATTTTTTTGTTGTACCTTTGCGGCCGCAAAGGTTTTTCGGTGCTTTCGTAAAGTATGGAAGAATTAAATTTTGCTCAACTTAAATGCCCCTTTTTTTTGAGCACACCTCCTAAAATCGGTTACGGGTTACGGGTTACCGGTTATGGGTTACGGGGGATCGGCTTTTTACTTTGAGCGAAACGGTCTTTCTACTAAAAAATCGCTCTCGTGCGATTTTTTTTTGCATATGTCAAAAAAAAGCAGTAACTTTGCAGCGCAAAAATTTTTGAACGAACGCATTACTAACAACAAACAATTCATTTAATCTTATGTCAAGCGTAAACAAAGTGATTTTGATTGGTAACGTAGGCGCAGACCCTGAAGTACGTTACTTGGACAGAGGCGTAGCAATTGCCACCTTTAATTTAGCGACCACGGAGCGTGGTTACACGATGCAGAACGGAACGCAAGTGCCGGATGTGACGGAATGGCATTCCGTAGTTCTATGGCGCAACTTAGCGGAATGGGCGCAGCAGAATCTTCGCAAGAGCATGAAAGTGTATGTAGAGGGCAAACTGAAAACACGCGCATGGGAGAAAGACGGTCAGATTCGACGCAAGACGGAAGTGATCGCAGAGAACATCCAGATTCTCTATCGTCCGGAGCAATACAAGCGCAACGACGGACTGAACACCGCCCCCCTCAATGACGAGGTGCGCGCGGAAGAACCTATTCAGGAACCCCAAGAACAGACACCCGAAGCAGGCAGCGGATTTTTCAACGGATTATTCAGATGACCAACAAAGAACGTTACATAGAATGGGCAGCCACACAGGAGTTTCTGCCGATCTCGATGCAGCCTTGGTGGCTTGATGCCGTATGTGCAGGCAAAGAATGGAACGTGCTGTTCGCCGAAGATGAGAACAAGAACATCCTCGGTATGATGCCCTACCTGCTGCGCAAGCGGTTATGGTACAAGTATATCGTGATGCCTGTTCTCTCGCAGTCAGGCGGTATATGGGTAACTCCGGAAGTGACAGGAGACCGATGGAAAGTAGCGGAGGTATGCCGCCAGATCAAAGAGCAGTTGGATGGCATGCACCTGGCGTATTACTACCAGCAGTATATCCCGGGTAGCCTATGCGTAGATGCGCTGAAGGCGCTGGGTTTCAAGGCCAAAGAACGTATCACTTATCGCGTAGAGGACCTGAGCGACCTGGATGCCCTCATTGCTTCGTTTAGCAAGAACAAACGTCGTCAGTTACAGAAAGCGCTTAGTCTGCATGCGGAGCGGAAGATGGATATCGAGGAGTTTTACCGGTTCCATGAACGCTGTCTGGAGTCCCGCAAGCGTCAATGCAGTTACACGCGCGAGTTCCTTATAGTATTAGAGCGCAAAGCGAGACGACTCAAGCAATGCGAGATCATCTCTATTCATAATGCGGATGGACAACCGTATGCCGCGGCGTTCCTGGTTTGGGACAGTAGGTATATGTACTATCTGATTCCGACGTACGATGCGGCGTTCAAGGACTCGGGAGCTTCTGCGCTGTTAGCTCTCGAGGCGATGAAACTTGCGCGTGAGAAGCATGTGCATTTTGATTTCGAAGGCTCGATGGAACGCGGCATAGCAAACCACTACAAGCAGTTCGGTTCCACACCTGTTACCTATTTCGCCGTAGAGAAATACTATAAACCGCTCTTCCGCCTCGCGATCTGGATTCAGAAGTTACGCGAGTGGAAATACAGGTAATTAACAATATACAATGAACAATGCACAACGGGCTATTTATGTTTAGTACAAAATTCTAAGATTCGTACGGTTCTTTAAGTTTTATACAAAACTTGCCAGGATGCCTTGTGAATTGTAAATTATAAATTGTAAATTGAAAGTCCTCTTTCTCACACCGTGGTATCCTTCAAAGAAGGATGAGATGTCCGGTCTCTTCGTGCGCAAGCACGTGGAGGCCGTTCGTGCACAAGGGGTAGAGGTACGCGTGATCTTCGCTGAGTCATGGCGCGAGACGGGACGGCAATGGAAGGCCTTGCGGCGCGAAGGATGGATACCGGATGTGGTGCAGCTGAATGTGATTCAGAAGCAGGGCCTGTTGGCTCTATGGTTGAAGAAACGCTATGGGATTCCGTATGTGATCGTAGAGCACTGGAGTGGTTATCTGCCGGAGAACGGGATGTTTAAGCGGCTGTCGGCGATCAAGAAACGGATCTATCGCCGTATCGCCGCGCAAGCGGAACAGGTGCTTTGCGTGAGTCAGCGGTTGCAGCAGGCCATGCAGGACTGTGGCATCCGGGCGCAGCAATGGGGACTGATTGATAATGTGGTGGATGGGTTTTTCTTCGAAAAAGTAGAAAGTAAAAAGACAAAAGTAGAAAGTAAAAAGACAAAAGTAGAAAGTAGAAAGACTCTGCTGCATGTGAGTTGTTTTGACGAACGGGCGAAGAATGTGAAGGGATTGTTGCGGGCCGCGAAGATGCTGAGCGAGAAACGGCAAGACTGGAAATTGGTACTGGTAGGAACGGGAGCGGACTATGAGGACGTTCGTGCGTTTGCAGACACGTTAGACATACCAGAAGGATTGCTGGAATGGACAGGTGAGTTGACGCCGAGAGAAGTGGCGGAGAAGATGCACGAGGTCGATGCGTTTGTGCTGAGTAGCCGATATGAGACATACAGCGTCGTGTTAGCGGAAGCCGCAGCAGCAGGGTTACCCATACTGAGCACTCCGGTTGGTATTGCAGAAGGAGTCGCAGATCTGATTGTACCACAAGAGATCGCACAGAACAAACCGGGCACTTTCGCTGAGTTTATGGAAGCCATCTGCTTTCAGCCGTCAGAAGTCAGAAGTCAGGAATCAGCACGGTTCAAGGCAGAGACAATAGGCAAGAAACTGGTAGATATCTATGATAGCTGTTTGCATCGCGACATATAATCACGAGGCGTTTATTGCGCAAGCGATAGAGAGCGTGCTGGCGCAGGTATGCGATGAACCCATACGGGTTTATATCGGTGACGACGCTTCAACGGACGGGACGCGGGCTGTATGCGAGCAGTACGCTGCTCAAGACGAGCGCATCGTCTATATCCGCCGTCCGAAGAACTTAGGTCTAAGTGCCAACACCATCGATCTTTACCGGCGCATCATGGCAGACGGAGCGGAATACATCGCGATGTTAGACGGAGATGACTATTGGACGGACGAGAAGAAGTTGCAGCGGCAAGTGGATTATCTGCGCGAGCACCCGGAAGTAGGGTTCGTGCACACAGCAGCCGAAGGTCAAGGAGATGAGACGATACCTACCGGAGACATGAGTCAGTGCTACGACCGTTCGGGTGCAAGACAGACCAACAGTACCGTGCTTTTCCGTGCGTCTTTGCTACACGAAGCGGACCTGGCGGAGATCGAGCAACAAGGATTTCCGGTATTGGACTATCCACTTTACGGCATCTTCTCGCAGCATACGCAATTCGGTTATCTGCCTATAGCGACGGCGGTCTGGCGAGAGCATATTTCCGTATCACGTCCATCGTCCGTCGGAGCACAAATACGTTACAAAAAAGAACGAATCAGGATATGGCATTGGCTCGATAAAAAATACAACGGGCACTTCCATTTTCGTTGGTATCGTGCGATTTTATGGTATTTATGGCAAATTTTTTACATTTTATTTGCATAAATAAAAAAATTGTTGTATCTTTGCAGCCAGTTTTACTAATTACGACCTAAAAAACACAAGATATGCAAGTCAAGAAATCTGAAAAAGCCAGTTTGGAGAAGGACAAACTCGTCTATGTACTGATGGGTTTGGTTTTCGTGCTCAGCCTCGTTTACGTAGCGCTTGAGTGGACTGAGAAAGAGGTGACTAAGTATGAAGTGACCGACACCGAATTCCTCTTTGAGGAAGAAGTAGAGATTCAACAGACGAGTCAAGAGACTCCTCCTCCTCCCCCACCCCCTGCTGTACAGGAAGTGGAAGTGCTGAACGTAGTGGAAGATAACGTCGAGACCGAGTCTATCGAGGTGAACACCGAGGAGACCGAGCAAGAGGTTGTTATCGCAGCGCCGGTAGAGGCTCCTGTTGAGGAAGAGGAAGAAGAGGTTGTCTTCGTCGTTGTAGAGAAGATGCCGGAGTTCCCTGGTGGACAACAAGCGTTATTCAAATATCTGAGCGAGAACGTGAAGTATCCGGTTATCGCACAGGAGAACGGTATCCAAGGTCGTGTGATCTGCCAGTTCGTCGTTAACCGTGACGGTTCGATCGTCGATGTAGAAGTCGTTCGTTCCGGTGGTGATCCTTCGCTGGACAAAGAGGCGGTTCGCGTCATCAAGTCCATGCCGAAATGGAAACCGGGTCAACAACGTGGCAAACCCGTGCGCGTGAAATATACCGTGCCGGTTAACTTCAAGCTCCAATAGTCGATCGGATCGACACCTGTTAAAGCCATTCGGCGAAAGCCATGCGGATACATGGATTTAGCTTATAGAGATATAACCTATTGTAAGAATGTCGGCGCTAA
This sequence comes from uncultured Bacteroidales bacterium, assembly GCA_900320865.1. GTDB lineage: Bacteria > Bacteroidota > Bacteroidia > Bacteroidales > Paludibacteraceae > Colicola. Next base: position 4,645 of record ONTT01000011.1, read on the forward strand.
GCGTGCCGACATTCTTCGTAAAGAACTGAGTGTGAACACCGCACTCGAGTTGCTGGTGAAGTGTCCGCCGTACAAGTATATCGACCGCAGTCGGTTCTATAAGATAGCCGAGTTAGACGACGAAGATACATATGTTCAAATTGTCGGCGAAGTGACGGAATGGCATACGATAGGTATCGGTAAGGCGCAGCGACTTAGTGCCACGTTCTTCGACGGCACGCATCAATGCGAGTTAGTCTGGTTCCAGGGTGTCAAGTACGTCAAGTTACAGCGTAATGTGCCCTATTTGCTCTTTGGAAAGCCGTCCCGCTTTAATCATATCTATAACTTCGTTCATCCGGAACTGACACCGATGAGTAAGGTGACTCCGGAGATGACGCAGGGCTTGGAGCCGTACTACAACACGACGGAGACCATGAAACGGCATGGTCTCAACTCCAAAGCCATACGCTCGATCATCGCGGAGCTGTTGCCGGATCTGAAGCAAGGTATTCCCGATACGATAGGCGCGGATATATTACAACGCTATCGGTTGATGAGTCTGACGGATGCGCTGATCAATGTGCATTTCCCGAAGGACTCGCTCTCGATGCAGAATGCCCGCGCTCGGCTGAAGTTCGAAGAGCTGTTCTACATCCAGCTTCAGATCCTGCGTGTGATGAAACGTAGGGAGCAGAATCCGGGTTATACTTTCCCGCTGGTTGGCAGTCGTTTTCATGCGTTGTATAAATCCCTGCCCTTCGACCTGACGGGCGCGCAGAAACGGGTGATTCATGAGATTCACGACGACCTGAAGAGCGGCCACCAGATGAATCGCTTGCTGCAAGGCGATGTGGGTTCGGGTAAGACCTTAGTAGCGTTGTTATGCTGTCTGTTGGCGGTAGATAACGGGTATCAGGCCTGTATCATGGCGCCGACAGAGATCTTGGCGAACCAGCATTACGAGACGTTGAAGAAATTCCTGGCCCCTCTGGGTGATAAGGTACATGTAGCGTTATTGACAGGTTCGACGAGCGCGAAGAACCGTGTGCCGATTCATAACGGTTTGATGAACGGAACGATTCATATCCTGATAGGTACGCACGCGCTATTGGAGGATAATGTACAATGGCAGAACTTGGGATTTGTGGTGATTGATGAGCAACACCGCTTCGGCGTGGCGCAACGGGCAAAACTTTGGAGCAAGAATCAAACACCGCCTCATATCTTAGTTATGACAGCGACGCCTATACCGCGTACGTTAGCCATGACGGTTTATGGCGATTTGCAGGTGAGTATCATCGATGAGTTACCGCCGGGACGTAAGCCGATTCAGACCGTTCACTATTCGCTGCAACGCCGCGCACAGGTCTATTCCTTCATCCGCAAGCAGATACAGGAAGGCAGGCAGGTGTATGTGGTCTATCCGCTGATTAAGGAGAACGAGAAGATGGACCTGCTGGATCTGCAGAACGGCTTTAATGAGCTATGCGAGGCTTTTCCGGATTGCAAGATCTCGATGGTTCACGGGCAGATGAAGGCCGCAGACAAAGACCTGCAGATGCAGCGGTTTGTAAGCGGCGAGACTCAGATATTAGTGGCGACGACAGTGATTGAAGTGGGTGTGAACGTGCCGAATGCGACGGTAATGATGATTCAGAATGCGGAGCGGTTCGGGTTGAGTCAGTTGCACCAGTTACGCGGTCGAGTAGGTCGCGGAGGAGACCAGAGTTATTGTTTGCTTCTGACCGACCAGGAGTTGAGTAAAGAAACCCGTAAGCGCATGGATATCATGGTAGCTACGAATGATGGTTTCCGCATCGCCGAGGCAGACTTGGCTCTACGCGGCCCGGGTGATTTACAGGGAACGCTGCAGTCCGGAACGCCGTTTGAACTGCATATAGCGAATTTAGCGACGGATGGTCAGATAATAACGTTGGCACGTCAGGCCGCCAAAGAGATACTGGATAAAGATCCCCTTTTGGAAGATCAAATGAACCGAATTTACAAGCATCAATTGGATATTCTGCGCGTAAAACAGAGTTTCAATTGGAGCGAAATCAGTTAAAATAATAAAAACCGACGCGGCGATGGGATATAACCGCCACTAAGAACAATGAAAAAGTTCCTATTCTCTGCTATTGTAGCTTGTTTCTGCTTCGTAATGAATGCACAGGCGTTGAACCCTCAGCAAACAAAACTGAGAGATGACATCCAAAATTTCTTGAATGAGGAAGGTTTCCGCGCTGAGATTGACAGCGATGGTGATATCAAGTTCAAACGCGAGGGGCTTACCTGGTTCGTTGTAATGTCTTCTACAGATGTTGATCCGATGTTCATCGTACTGATGCGTATGCACCCGTATGGCGAGATCACGAAAGAGAATCTGACTCCGATCTTGAACGAAATCAACTCCTGGAAAGGTGTGAAGATCTATTTGGGCGAGAAGAGTTATTCCTATCGTGCAGAGTTGTATGTCAATTCGGCAGAACCGTTCAAGGCTGCGTTCTATAAGTTAGCGAGCCAAATCGATAACATGTCATCAGACGTCATCTCTATTTTAAGCAACGCTAACAAATAATTTTGCGAACAAATAGCAAAAAATAAAGGACTCACCGAAGTGGGTCCTTTATTTGTAATGATTGAGGTCATTCATTACATATCGTCATGAGCGTGCAACGACTGCACATACTTCGCATGTGCCATCTTCACACGTTTCAGCTCGCTCGGTTTGTCGAACTGTTGGCGACGACGGAGCTCTTTAACGACACCCGTCTTATCGAATTTGCGTTTGAATTTCTTAATCGCGCGCTCGATGTTCTCACCTTCTTTAACAGGAACGATAATCATTGCATTCACCTCCTTTCTTGTACCCAGGGCCGGGATCGAACCGGCACGGTTTCCCATTGGTGTTTGAGACCAACGCGTCTACCAATTCCGCCACCTGGGCTTCGCGCGAGCGAAGGCTTAATTAGGATTCGCGAGCGCGACTTCCCGCCTTTTGAGGCGAAAAGCGGGTGCAAAAGTACTGCTTTTTTTTGAATTGACCAAAAAAAATTGCACTTTTTTTGCATAAATGCGCATTTTTTTGTATTTTTGCGCTCAAATTGAATGAATGATGGACGAATTTTTCAGCAGAAGTGAAGCTTTATTGGGTGCTAAAGCCATGGAAGCCCTGCGCGCTAAGAAGGTGATCATCTTCGGAGTAGGGGGAGTGGGTTCCTATGCTGCAGAGGCATTGGTTCGTACGGGTCTGACTCACCTGACGATCGTGGATGGGGATACTGTACAGCCGAGTAATATCAATCGACAATTGCCAGCCACGCGGGCGACGATGGATATGCCGAAAGTGGAGGTGCTCAAAGAACGGTTGCTGGAAATCAACCCGGAGGCGGAGATAAAGGCGATAGCGGAGATGATTAATGGCGAATGGTTAATGGCGAATGGATTAGAGGGGTATGACTTTGTAATTGATGCCATCGATAGCGTGAATGATAAGACAGACCTTATTATAAACGCGACGCGCGCACGCGTGAAGATATTCAGCAGTATGGGGGCCGCATTACGGCTCGATCCGACGAAAGTAACGACGGGTGAGTTAATGGATATCAAAGGCGATGCACTAGCGAAAGCCGTACGGGCACGCATGAAGAAGTTAGGCGTTAAGCCGTATAAAAAAGTACGCTGCGTCTATTCGAGCGAACAGGCGCAGCGCTGTGAGACACGAGGGAGTCTGATGCAAGTGACGGCGGTGTTTGGCTTAACACTCGCATCCCTCGTCATTTCCGATATTACAAACCAAGCGAAGCTTTGATAGCGGGAACGCGGGCATCGGCTTCCGCGGTGCAGCGCTCGTAGTCAGCACCGGTGAACGGTTTGCCAGACTTAACCGGGATCTCGAAGTAGAACTTGATCTTCGGTTCGGTTCCTGACGGACGAACGGAAACCTTGAGGCCACCTTCGGTGAAGTACTGGAGTACATTCGAAGTAGCGTTCAACGGCATCTCGATCGGGCTCTCAACCCACTTGCCATCCTTGAGTTCCTGTTGTTTGAGGAGCTTGAAGTCTTTGATCTTGATGACTTTCTCGCTTGCGATCTCCTTCGGAGCATTCGCACGGTAGTCAACCATCATCTGTGCGATCTCTTCTGCACCCGTCTTACCCGGACGAACGACGTTGATAGTCGTCTCTTTCTGGAAGCCGTAGTCCTCGTAGATCTTGAGCAGGTAGTCATACAGCGTCATACCGTTGTCTTTCGCGTAAGCAGCGATCTCGCAGATCAAGCAGATAGCCGAAGGCGAGCATTTATCACGTACGGCATCGTACGGCAGGAAGCCGAAGGACTCTTCTCCACCACCGATATATTTGCGTTTGCCTTCCCACATACGGATACGGTTAGCAATCCACTTGAAGCCGGTATATTCGTCGGTAAGGGTTACTCCCTGCGCGTCCGCGATCTTACGGATGAGTTCGGAGGTAACGATGGTCTTGACGATATACATATCCGGACGCATCTTACCCAGACGTTTCATGTTATTGATGATGTAGTAGTGGTACATGATGTTGGTCTGGTTACCATTGATGATGACCCACTCGCCCTTGTCGTTACGGCAAACGATAGCGATACGGTCCGCATCCGGGTCAGAAGCGATTACCAGATCGGCACCCAGTTTGGTACCGAGTTTCATACCGAGGGTCATCGCCTCCGGGTTCTCGGGGTTCGGGGAAACGACAGTGGGGAAGTTACCGTCGATCACCATCTGCTCGGGCACTACGTGGATGTTCTGGAAGCCCCAGCTGCGGAGACACATCGGCACGATCTGACGGCCGGCTCCGTGCATCGGAGTATAGACGATGTTGAGGTCTTTCTGACGCAGGATAGAATCCTGGTCGATCATAACGGACTTAACCGCCATCATGTAATCGTAGTCCATCTCACCACCGATGATCTCGATGAGATCCTTGTTAGCCTCCCATTTCACGTCCGCGAGGGTTACTTTATTCACCTCTTCGATGATACCCTGGTCGTGCGGTTGGAGTACCTGAGAACCATCCTCCCAGTAAGCCTTGTAACCGTTGTACTCTTTCGGGTTGTGGGACGCGGTCACGTTCACACCACCTTGGCATTTGAGATGACGGATAGCAAACGAACACTCCGGAGTCGGGCGGAGGGACTCGAAGAGATACACCTGGATGCCGTTCGCGGAGAATATGTTCGCTACGGTCTCGGCGAAGAGACGACCGTTGTTACGGCAGTCGTGACCAACCACAACCGCTACGCGGCCGTTCTGTACATTCTGGAAGCCACCTTGTTTCTGCACCTTAAGCAGGTAGTTCGCGTAACCCTGGGTAGCCATAGCTACGATGTATTTATTCATACGGTTGGTACCCGGTCCCATGATACCACGGAGTCCTCCGGTGCCGAATTCGAGGGTACGATAGAAAGCATCGATGAGTTCGGTTTTGTCCTCTGCTTCCATCATGGCTTTCACTTGTGCGCGGGTCTCCGCGTCAAACGGTTCGCGGGTCCATACTTCCGCGATCTCCATTACTTTTTTCAGTTCTTCATTCATGGTGATTAAAGTTTATATGTTTATAATGTTGATTAGTTTATTCTTAGTTTTCGCACGATTATTTTCAATTTTCTTTGACTTTGTAAATAGCATCGAGGTTACGGACGAAGCCGTCGAAATCGAGGCCGTATCCGATAACAAACTCCTCGGAAATCTCTCTTCCGAGATAGTCGGGTTTGGCGTCCGGGTACTCGAGTTTGGTGGGTTTAAAGAGCATAGCAGCGACGCGCACAGACGAAGCGCCGAGTCCGCGCATATGCTCCTTGAGTTGATGGATAGTAAGGCCAGTGTCCACAATATCTTCCACGATGATGACATCGCGGTTCTCCACTACCTGCTGCAGCGGCACGATGAATTCGAGTTTTCCTGTGGACGACATGCCCCAATAGGAGCTGACACGGATGAAAGTCACCTCACAGCGCACGTTGTCAAGCGCTCTGAGGAGGTCCGAAGCGAACACAAAGGCACCGTTCAGCACGACGACAAAGAGGGGTTCCTTGCCCTGATAGTCCTTACTAATTTTTTTAGCCACTTGCTTCACATCCTTCGCGATTTCCTCGGGAGTGAACCATTCTTCAAAATGATAACCTTGTTCGTCAATTGTCCTCATAGTTCTGAAACAAAAAATCGTTGTATGGGTATCGTTTTATATGGATTGCTTTCACGCGCTCGTATAGGAGTGTGCGGAGGGCATCGATATTTTCTTTGTTTTTGGCAGAGATGAAGATACAGTCCTCGCCCAAACGGGACATCCAGCTCTTCTGCAGGTCGGCCAAAGAGAGGTTCTCGCGCTGAATAGGCGTGAGGTCGTCTTCCTCCTTGGGGATATAGGTGAAATTGTCGATTTTATTGAAAACAACTATCGTAGGTTTGTCCTCTTTGCATATATCGGCGATGGTCTGCTGGACCACTTCGTACTGTTCTTCGAAGTTCGGATGGGAGATATCGACCACATGCACGAGCAGATCGGCTTCGCGCACTTCGTCCAGGGTTGATTTGAAAGACTCGACGAGATGATGCGGCAGTTTGCGGATGAAACCGACCGTATCGGAGAGCAGGAACGGCAGATTCTCGACCGTCACTTTTCGAACGGTAGTATCGAGGGTAGCAAAGAGTTTATTCTCCGCGAACACATCGGACTTGGAGAGCAGATTCATGAGGGTGGACTTACCGACATTGGTATAACCGACGAGCGCGACGCGTACCATCTTTCCGCGATGTTGGCGTTGGGTAGCCATCTGTTTATCAATCGTTTTGAGTTGCTCACGCAGGAGGGCGATACGTTGCCCGATGACCCGTTTATCCGCCTCAATCTGGGTCTCACCCATACCGCGGTTGGTTCCCCCACCGCCTCGTTGGCGATCCAAGTGGGACCACATACGGGTAAGTCGGGGCAGCATATATTGGAGATGCGCCATTTCGACCTGGGTCTTAGCATAGGATGTCTGGGCGCGTTGAAGGAAGATCTCGAGGATAAGAATAGTGCGATCGATGACACGGACGTCCGGGAGGCCTTTGTGATTAAGCGCTTTCTCGATATTACGTATCTGCCGCGGGGAGAGTTCGTCGTCGAAGATCACGACGTCTATGGGATGATGCTCCCGTATATACTGGTCGATTTCATCGAGTTTGCCTTCGCCCACATAGGTAGCCGTAATCGGAAGATTCAATCGCTGGGTGAACCGTTTGACGGAAACGATACCATGTGTGTCGGCCAGAAAAGCCAACTCATCCAGGTATTCTTTGGTGCGTTCTTCCGGTTGATTAGGGGTTATCAATCCTACCAATACTGCGTGCTCTATGTAGGGCTTTATCTCTATCATACATCTTTGCGGGTGCAAAGATACACAAAAAAAATGACATATGCAAGCATATGCCATTCTTTTCTGAAATTTTTCCGTAAAATTACTTACGAATACCGAGTTCTTTGATGATAGCACGATAGCGCTCGATGTCTTTCGCCTTCAGATAATCCAACATGCGGCGACGCTTACCAACGAGTGCAGTCAGTGCGCGCTCTGTACCGAAGTCCTTGCGGTTTTCCTTGAGGTGCTCGGTAAGGTGGTTGATACGGAAGGTAAATAAAGCGATTTGGCTCTCAGCAGAACCGGTGTTTTTAGCGTCGTTGCCGTATTTAGCGAACAACTCAGCTTTCTTCTCAGAAGTTAAATACATTTCTGTTTCCTTTTTAAGTTAAACAATGTCGGCCAAAGCAGTATGCAAGCATGAAAACTTCGCCGGATTTAGTGCTCTTTCTTCGAAAAAGCGTGCAAAAGTACAACAAATTTATGAATTGTGCAAATAATTTTGCATTTTTTTGTCATTTTGCCCGGTGTATTTGTCGAAATTATCAAAAAATATTTGTATATATGAAAAAAAAGCAGTACTTTTGCAGCCGAATTTGCGATAAGAATTATGGAAAGTATCAAAAATATCCTTGCTATCACCGGTAAGCCGGGTTTGTATAAGTTGGTTAGTCGCGGCAACAACATGCTGATTGTAGAGAGCTTGGTAGACGGCAAGCGTATGCCGACCTATGCTCGTGACAAGATCGTTGCGCTGAGCGATGTATCGATGTTCACGGACGGAGATGATGTAACGCTAAGCGAAGTGCTGACTTCCGCCGGCAAGAAAGAAGGGTTGAAACCGGTAGCGATGGATGCGAAGAAAGCGGACAATAAGGAGTTACAGGCATGGTTTGACCAAGTGCTGCCGAATTGGGATCGCGACCGAGTTTATCCATCCGATATTCGCAAGCTCATCCAATGGTATAATATCCTCGTGAATGCAGGCATCACGGACTTCCGCATCGAAGACGAAGCCGCTGAAGAGGAAAAAGCATAAGTGCTCCTCAGGGAGATCATCAATAGCATAGAACTTGTAGCGCCACGGAGTGCCCAAGAAGAATGGGATAACTCGGGAATGCAGGTAGGTGACACAGGACGCGATATCCAGTCCGTTCTCTTGACCACAGACGTAACGTTGGATGTGGTCAATGAGGCTATTGAATGCGGATGTCAGCTTATTATCTCTCATCACCCCTTATTATTTCACGGATTGAAGCAGGTATGCGGTCAAACGCCGCAGGCCCGCATCGTAGAGATGGCTATCAAGCACGATATCGCCATTTATTCGGCGCATACGAGTCTGGACGTAGCGGCGGATGGTATCAATACACGCTTGGCGAAGAAGATCGGGTTAAAGAACAGCCGTCCGCTTATAGAGAACGGTTTGGGTGCGATAGGCGAATTGGAAGAGGAGATGAATTACACCGATTTCATCGGAAAAATTCGTGCTATATTGGGTTGCACATATGTGCGTTATACGCGACCGAAGAAAGAGCAAGTGAAGACGATTGCTTTGTGTGGAGGCAGCGGAGCCGAGTTTATCGGGGAAGCTATTGCGCAGGGCGCGGATGTATATCTCACGGCGGACTGCAAGTATCACGAGTTCCAAGACGCGGAAGGACGAATCGGGTTGATTGATATCGACCATTGGATCAGCGAGCGTCATGCGAGAGAGATTTTCCTCGATTTCATCGGGAATCTTGGTTTAGACTGTACGATTAGTAAAACAGATAAAACACCTATATTATTATGGCAAGAACAAAAGAATTGACTGTAGAGGACAAGCTGAAATACCTCTACGAGTTGCAGCAAGTTGACACGAAGATCGATAACTTGCGCACCCTGGCCGGCGAGTTACCGCAGGAAGTAAAAGACATGGCCGATGAGGTGGAGGGTTTGAAGACCCGTTTGACCAACATCGAGAATGAGATTAAGGAATGCGAGACGCAGATCTCGGACCATCGTGTTCGTACAGAGAATGCGAACGCATCTATCTCGCGTTACAAAGAGCAGCAGAACACGGTTCGCAACAACCGCGAGTTCGACAACCTGAACAAAGAGATCGAGTATCAGGAATTGGAGATCGAGGCTTCGCAGCGTAAGATCAAACACTACTCTGCAGAGTTAGAGGCTCGTTTGGCAGACAAAGCCAAGACGACCAAGGACATTGAGGAGCGTACGGTTGATCTGAACCAGAAGCGTTCGGAGTTGGATCAGATTCTCTCGGAGACAAAAGCTGAGACGGAGGCATTGGTTCTTCGTGCAGGCGAATTGGAGAAGAAGATCGACGAGCGTCTGTTGACCGGTTTCAAACGTATTCGTAAGAATGCACGTAACGGTCTGGCTGTAGTAAAGATCGAGCGCGACTCCTGTGGCGGTTGTCACGCAAAGATCCCTGCACAGCAGCAATTGGATATCCGTACTCGCAAGAAAATTATTGTTTGTGAGTTCTGCGGTAGAATATTAGTAGACCAAGACATGTAATAACGAGGCTGATAAGGCCTAACCACCAAGTATCGCCTGCTCCTATGGAGTCGGCGATATTTTTGTTATCTACCGCACGTTCGTCAAAGAGGTAAAAGGCCAGAACCGCCAAACCATTATTGGTAAAATGCATGAGGATAGGAATCCAGAGACTACCGGTCCAGACAAACATATAACCCAATAAAGCGCCAATGAGCATACGAGGGATAAAACCATAGAACTGCATATGGATCGCCGAAAAGATGATGGCTGTCACCCAAATAGCGATGTGCTTATTGCCCAGGATCTGCTGCAAGGTACCGCGGAAGGAGAGTTCTTCCGCCATTGCCGGCAGAAGCGCCATAAGGGCGATATTGATGAGCAATACGCCGAAGTTATCGGCCTGGAGAAAACGCTCCGTTAAAGCCGCAGCGGCATCCTCTTGTTGCTTCAAAAATTGCTCGATGGAATCGAGACTTTCCGGCAGTTGAACACGTCCGTTGAGGTCGGCGAGGAGGTTGATAGCCGGCAAGGCCGCGACCATGATAAGGATACCCGCCATGTAATACCACCAAGGCACTGTTCGGTCCATTTTGAGCCAAGCAAACGGACGTCTATTCGGATCCCAGATCAGGGCACAAAGGACAGGCGGGAGGAGGAATGTACCCGCCGTTTGCAGGAACTGCAACCACTTCAAAGAGGCGGTAGATTGGTCGGCATGGAAAAGGATTTTCCATAGCAATAATGCTACGATTGTTAAGGCCAGCATGATACCCAGCCACGTCGCAATTCGGATGAATTTTTCTTTCATTTCATTTTTCATGCGGCAAAGGTACGAAAAAATTTGCACATATCAAAATTTTTTTGTAATTTTGCGCCGTTTTTAGTATATACTAAAGAATTTATTTTCACACTATATGAAACATTTTAACGAATACAAGCGATTAGATTTGGCTGCGTTGAGCCGGGAGGTGTTAGCGCAGTGGGAGAAAGAAGGGTTGTTTGAGAAGAGTATTTCCACACGCGAGGGTCATACTCCGTTTTTATTCTTCGAGGGTCCTCCTTCGGCGAACGGAAAGCCAGGTATTCACCATGTGATGGCTCGTACGATCAAGGATACGTTCTGTCGATTCAAGACGATGCAGGGTTATCAGGTTCGTCGCAAGGCGGGCTGGGACACGCATGGTCTGCCGGTTGAGTTAGGCGTAGAGAAGATGTTGGGTATCACAAAGGAAGATATCGGCAAGAAGATCAGTGTAGATGAGTATAATGCGGCTTGCCGTCGCGAGGTGATGAAATACACCAAGGAATGGACGGAGTTAACCAAGCAGATGGGTTATTGGGTTGATCTGGACGATCCGTATATCACGTACGACAACAAATATATCGAGACGCTATGGTACCTGCTGAAAGAGCTGTATAAGAAGGGCTATTTGTATAAGGGGTATACGATTCAGCCGTATTCACCGGCCGCAGGAACGGGATTGAGTAGCCATGAGTTGAATCAACCGGGTTGTTATCGCGATGTAAAAGACCTGACATGTACGGCCAAGTTCCACTTGAAAGACGGTCGTTATATCATCGCTTGGACGACGACTCCGTGGACGCTGCCGAGCAATACGGCTCTTTGTGTCGGTCCGAAAATCGACTACGTAGAGGTAGAAACACCTACCGGCGACCATATTATCCTTGCGGAAGCTCGTCTCTCGGCTTATCAGAAAGATCTGTGCGGCGTGGATGAAGAAGGCAAACCCGTAGAGCCGAAGATCGTTGCCCGCTACAAAGGCGCCGACCTCGTGGGTCTTGAATACGAACCTCTTTTCCCGTGGGTTAATCCGGGCGAAGGAGCATTCCGTGTGATCCCGGGCGACTATGTCACGACGGAAGACGGTACAGGTATCGTACACATCGCGCCGACCTTCGGTGCCGATGACAAGAAAGTGGCAGACGCAGCCGGCGTGCCGGGACTCTATATGCAGACCAAGAACAACGGACCGCGTCCGATGGTGGATTTCACCGGTAAATATTGGCGTGTGGAAGACCTGGACGAAGAGTGGTACAAAGCGAATGTCAACGATGAACTCTACCGCCGCTATGCCGGCCGCTGGGTGAAGAACGCTTATGACCCGCAGTTCACCATCGACGGAAAATACGATGAAACCGCAGCTTCCAAGGCAGAAACACTCGATCTCCACCTCTGTCTTGAGATGAAAGCCGACGGACGTCTCTTGCGCACGGAGAAACATGTTCACTCGTACCCCCATTGCTGGCGTACCGATAAGCCTGTCCTCTACTACCCGCTTGACTCTTGGTTCATCAAATCTACCAAAGCCCGCGAGGAGATGATTGCTCTCAACAAAACCATCAACTGGCAACCGGAATCCACCGGAACAGGTCGTTTCGGCCAGTGGCTCAATAACCTCAACGATTGGAACCTCAGCCGCAGCCGTTATTGGGGAACACCGTTGCCGATCTGGCGCACCGAAGATGGAACAGAGGAAATTTGTATCGGTTCCATCGCAGAATTATTCGATGAAATCGAGAAATCTGTGAAGGCAGGCTTCATGCAAGCCAACCCATGGCCGAAGCATAAAGTGGGTGATTACAGCAAAGCGAATTACGATCCGAGTATCATTGATTTGCATCGTCCGTACGTAGACAGCATCATTTTGGTATCGCCGAGCGGTAAGCCGATGAAGCGCGAGTTAGACCTGATTGATGTATGGTTTGATTCGGGCGCTATGCCTTACGCACAGAACCACTATCCGTTCGAGAACGCGGATGCTCCGCGTACTGCAGACTTCATCTCGGAGGGTGTGGACCAGACTCGCGGATGGTTCTTTACGCTGCATGCTATTCACACGATGATCGAAGGTACGGTAGCGTATAAGAATGTGATCTCGAATGGTCTGGTACTGGATAAGAACGGCAATAAGATGAGTAAACGTCTGGGCAATGCCGTGGATCCGTTCGGTGCGCTGGACACTTATGGAGCGGATGCAGTACGATGGTACATGCTGACCAATTCGAGTCCTTGGGAGAACCTGAAGTTCGATCCGGAAGGCGTGGATGAAGTGCGCCGTAAGTTCTTCGGAACGCTGTACAACACGTACGGATTCTTTGCCCTCTACGCCAATGTAGACGGCTGGGCCGGTTCAGAACCGGAGCAAGCCAGCCATGCGGCGTACTCGGAGATTGACCGTTGGATTTTGAGTAAACTCAACTCCTTAATCAAGGAGGTGACCGAGGCATATGAGGCTTATGAACCGACGAAAGCCGGTCGTGCGATTAGCGATTTCGTACAGGACGACTTAAGTAACTGGTACGTACGTCTGAACCGCAAACGTTTCTGGGGCGGAGAGATGAATGCGGACAAACAGGCCGCTTATGAGACGCTCTATACGTGTCTGAAGACCGTAGCGCAATTGACTGCACCGAATGCGCCCTTCTATGCGGATCGTTTATACCGCGATTTAGTCGGTGAAACCGTGCATTTAAGTGAATGGCCGAAGGCCAATGAGGCGCTTATTGACACGCGTCTGGAGCGCCAGATGTACCTGGCTCAACAGGCGACGAGTATGATTCTCAGTCTGCGCAAACGCGCGGAGAAGAATGTTCGTCAACCGCTGCAGAAGGCTGTTATTCCGACGCCGGATGCAGAGACTACAGAGGCCCTGCTGCATGTAGCGGAGTTGATCAAGAGCGAGGTGAACGTGAAGGAACTGATTATTGTTCCGGCCGAGCAGAGCGAGATTAAGTTGGTCAAGAAAATCAAACCGCAGTTCAAAGTGCTGGGTAAGAAAGTGGGCGCGAACATGAAGGCCGTGGCTGCGGAGATTGCATCGATGACCCAAGACCAAATTGCGAAGATGGAAGCCGAGGGTTGCTATCCATTGACCACGGTGGACTATCAATTAATTCCGGAAGATGTAGAGATCATCACGGAAGATATGCCGGGTTGGTTGGTAAGCAACAATGGAATTCTGACCATCGCGCTGGATATCGAGTTGACGGATGAACTTATTGAAGAAGGTCTGGCTCGTGAGTTGATTAACCGCATCCAGAACCTGCGTAAATCGAGCGGTTTGGAGATTACCGACCGTATCTCAATTGTATTGGAAGACCGCGAAGAGATTCATAATGCGGTACTGCATTGCTCGGATTATATTGCCAGTCAGGTGTTGGCTACTTCTATCCAATTGCAAGCGCAAGCAGAAGGGGACCAGCACTTGGAGATGGACGGATACAACGTAGGTATTTCTATTCAAAAAGCATAAACACAATGAAAAAGTTGTTTTATTGGACGCTTGTCGTCTTTGTAAGTATTGCTTTTAGCAGCTGTTCGCTATTTGGCGGAGGAGGCAAATCGAATGACCCGAATTTCCAAATCAGCGACCTGCAGGGTCTTTGGGAAGAGAACAACACGCAACATTACGTGCGTTTCACCGCGGACCGCGCGGAGGAGTATCCGTATTTCTACGCTCGCGAATGGGATGAAGGAGAGGATGTAACAGAGCAGGATCTCTTGGACACCTGGACCCAGTCAGGTATTCGCGGCAACGGATGGTTTCAATACAAATTTGAGACCAACGGTAATCTGACGGAGATCCATTTCATGGATAACGGCGGAGCTGAAATACCGAAAGTGTACGTCGTATCGGTTTTGACGGACACGAAATTGGAATATTACGAGAAAGACTATACGTCGAACAAGTTCTACTTTTCCAAAGTCGTAGAAAGTAAATGAAACGAGTTCTCATCATAACGGGTTGGAGTCTTTTAGGACTATTTGGAGCGATTATAATCGCTTTATCTATCGCGTGCTATCTCATTTTCACTCCTGCGCGTTTGACTGCTATTGCGCATCAGGTAGCGGATCAATATGTGACCTGCGAGTACGAGTTAGACGAAGTGGAGTTGACCTATTTCTCCACTTTCCCGTATTTCGGTGTATCGGTGAAGGACGCGTGCCTTATCAACCCGATGGAAGGGGCGCAGTCCGATACGCTGGTAGCTGTTCCGGAACTGTTGGTATCGCTCAAACTGATAGATGCCATTCATGGCAATATCTGCATTAAGCGCTTCCATCTGCGCGATGCGACCGCCAATATTTATATTGCGGCGGACGGAACGACCAACTTCGATGTATTTAAGTCGGAGGACGACGAAGAAGAAGAGGAGGATGAAGGCGGGTGGCAGCTCAAGTCGGTACGATGGGAAGAAGATTTGAAGGTAAGTGCACGCCATCTCTCTTTCGTGGACGAGAAAGATACGATTACTGCTTCGTTGGATGAAGCATCGATTGTTTTGGCGAGTCAGAAGCGGGATGAATTAGATGGGGCGCGATTGGATTTGAGTGCGCAGCATGTAAGCGCGACCTTGAAAGGCGAGGAATACGCGCAGGACTTGGAGTTGAGACTTCACCTGCCGGTTTATTATAAGAGTCTTGAGCATGTCTATATCGACAAAGCCAAGCTGCAAGTGAATGATTTCGGTCTTCTGCTGGATGGAGAAGCAGGTACTCCGGATTTGAGCAGCGGCGTGTACACCTGTGATGCGACGGTTTCAACCGATGGAGCATGGCAGATACAAGAGATCCTGGCGTTGGTGCCGGAGCGTTTTAAAGCATCGTTGAAGGATATCAAGGTGGACGGTTTGATGGCATTGGAGGCAAACGCCAAGGGAACATATGCGGATTCTATCATGCCGATGATTACTGCGCATATGGAGTTGAAGGACGGTCAAGGTGCTTATAAACCGCTGCCTTATACGCTGCGCGACTTGCAATTGGATGCCGATGCCCGTTTGGATTTGAACAAACAACAGCCTTCGACAGTAACGATCAACAAACTATCGGCGAAGACGAAAGAGAGTCGTATTGCTGCGAAAGGCAAGGTAGAGGACTTGCTGGAAGACATGTTGCTGGATCTGCATTTAGATATCGATGCCAACCTACCCGATTTCGCTTATTTTATGCCGAAAGAGATGGACTTGAAGGGACGAACAAAGGGTAAAGCGAATGCCAAGATACGGCTGTCCGATTTGAGCGAGATGCGATTAGAGAAAGGAACGATCGATGCAGATTTGACACTGACGGATATTGCATACGCAATGGATAGCATGTATGCTACCCTGCCGCATACCAAAGCAAAGATCTTTATTCCGAATAAGAATCCGAGCAGAAAATCGGTGAACTGGGCATGCGTGGATTTAGACACGAAGCAGGTTGATTTCTCGATGGATACGACGATAAATGCTGCTTTAGGTGCCTCAATGATTCGTATTGAAGCGGCGAATGTGCTGAATAATGAGCAAGACTATTTTGCCTCTATTCATACGGCTTCTTTGGACGGTAGATTCGAAGATATCCATGCGGATTTGACGAATGCGGAGCTGGAAGCCTATATCGTTGGCGGCAAGAAAATGAGCGCAAAGATCCAAACCGATGCGCTGCAAGCCGAGATGGGTGAGGAGTTGATGGCCAAGACGGAGGCATTGCATATCGAAGCCGCAGCCCGCTACAACAGCAAAGAAGAGAATCTTCTGCTGCAATGGAATCCGAGACTGAAGATTCATCTGAAGAACGGAGAGGTTCGTATGCCGGAACGTTTGCCGGAGCCGGTTTATATCCCGTCTATCGAGTTCGCGTATTCGAATAAAGAGATGACTATCGCCAATTCGCGCATTGAGTTGGGTAATTCGGATTTGAATATCAAGGGTAATGTACGTCATATCGGCAAATGGTTCAGGCACAAGAAGATTTTGGAAGGAGAGTTAGACATTGTCTCCGACCACTGCGATGCGAACCAACTCATGGCATGGTTCAGTGCCGATGAAGAGACAAGCCAAGAGTCGGGAGCCGAGAGTCAAGAGTCAAAAGCCGAGAGTCAAGAGGAGCTGACGAGCACTCCGGAACAAAATACGCCGGATTCAACGAAAGAAATAGAACCGTTTATGGTACCGTTGGATGTGGATTTGGCGCTGAATACGAACCTGAAGGAAGTGGAGATATTTAATCAAGTAGCAAAGGACCTGAAGGGTGGTATCTTCATGCAAGAAGGTAATCTGATACTGGATGAGGTTGGTTTTGTATGCCGGGCAGCCAAACTTCAGTTAACCGCCATGTATCGTTCGCCGCGTCGCAACCACCTGTATTTGGGAATGGACTATCATATGATAGATGTCGATATCGATGAATTGCTGACCATGATACCCAATCTGGAAGAGATGGTACCGATGTTAAGCAGTTTCAAAGGAGCGGCAGAGTTCCACTTAGCGGCAGAGACGTATCTGAACAGCCAATATCAACCGAAGATGAGTACTTTACGCGGTGCGGCTTCGTTGACCGGTAAAGACCTGGTGGTTTTGGACGGAGAGACGTTTGATAAGATCAGTAAGTTACTGCTATTCAAGAAGAAGACCGAAAACAAGATTGACTCGATCAATGCGGAGTTAACGATCTATAAGAATCAGATAGATGTCTATCCGCTCTGCGTTCAGATGGATAATTATATGGTAGCTTTAGGCGGTCGTCATAACACGAATATGACCTTTGACTACGACATCAACGTGCTGAGCCCGATTTATCTGGGAGTCAACGTAAGCGGATCGATAGACGACTTACAGATCAAGTTGGCCAAATGCAAGTTCGCGCAGGACTTCAAGCCGCATTGGTATCAGAAGGTAGACAACCAGTCCCGAGAACTGAGAGAACGCATCAAACAATCGATGGAGAAAAACGTTCGAATTAAATGAATAATGAATAATGAAAAATGAATATTTAGTTATGAAGAAAGCGTTAATTTTAGGAGTGATGGCTATGAGTCTATTAGCTTGCAAACAGACGAATCCGTTGTTGGAGCAGCCGAACACACCGTTTGGTGTACCGGCGTTTGACAAAGTAAAGATCGAGCATTATTTACCGGCATTTGAGGAGGCTATTCGCCAAAATAAAGCGGAGATTGATGCGATAGTGAATAACGAAGATGCGCCTACGTTTGAGAACACGATCGTAGCGTTAGACCGTTCCGGTCTGCTGTTAGATCGCGTGACGGGTGTTTTCTTCAACGTATTGGAGGCAGACGGCAATGATGAGATGAACGCCATTGCCGAGCAGGTAAGCCCGATGCTGAGTGAACTGAGCGACGGTATTATTCTGAACGACGCCCTTTTCCAACGCGTGAAGGCGGTATACGACGAGCGTGAGCAGTTGGGTCTGAACGCCGAGCAGATGAGACTGGTAACGCAGACCTACAAGGCTTTTGCGGATAACGGAGCTAATCTGCCGGAAGACAAGAAAGAGCGTCTGAAAGAGATTAACCAGGAGTTAAGTTTGCTTTCGCTTAAGTTCGGCAACAACGTAGTAGCAGAGACCAATAGCGACGATGTAAAACGCTTTATTACGGACGAGGCACTGTTGGCAGGTCTTCCCGAGAGCGCAAAAGCCGCAGCGGCAGAAGAGGCAGAGGCGGCCGGTCATCCTGGTGAGTGGTTATTTACTCCGAAGCGCACGAGTTTCACCCCGGTTCTGCAATACTGCGAGAATCGCGAGTTACGCAAACAACTGCTGATGGACTACACGACACGCTGCAACCATGACAACGAGAACGACAACAAAGCCGTTATTATTCGTGAGATGGAATTGCGTATTGAGCGTGCGAAATTGTTCGGTTATGATAATCCGGCGGATTATATCTTGGCTGACTGTATGGCGAAGAATCATCAGACGGTAGATGCCTTCCTGGCATCCGTTTGGGCTCCGTCATTAGAGGCAGCAAAACGTGAGGCCGCAGAGTTACAAGCCCTGTTGGAGCAAGATCTGCCGGGCGAGAAACTGCAGCCTTGGGATTGGTGGTATTACGCCGAGAAACTGCGTAAAGCCAAATATGCCTTGGACGAAGAGGAGTTGAAGCCGTACTTCGAGTTGAACAACGTCCGCAAAGGTGCGTTCGGCGTAGCAACCAAACTGTATGGTCTGCAATTTGAGAAATTAGAGAATATGCCGGTTTATAATCCGGAGGTAGAGGTATTCAAGGTAACGGAGGCTGATGGTTCGTTAGTAGGTATTCTGTACACGGACTATTTCCCGCGTGCGGGTAAACGTCCGGGCGCGTGGATGAACAATATCCTGCCGCAATACATCGATGCAGAGGGCGTTGATCATCGTCCGGTAATTATCAATGTAGGTAACTTCAACAAACCGACGGCAGGTAATCCATCGTTGCTCTCGATGGACGATGTGGAGACCCTGTTCCATGAGTTCGGTCACGCATTGCACGGTTTGCTGAGCAAGGCGCATTATAAGAGCCTGAGCGGCACGAATACGCCGCGCGATTTCGTAGAGTTGCCGAGTCAGTTCATGGAGAACTATGCGTATGAGCCGGAAGTGCTGAAGACCTATGCATTCCATTACGAGACCGGAGAGGTTATTCCTGACGAATTGATCGAGAAAATCAACAAAGCGAGTGCATTCAATCAGGGCTTTGTAACGACTGAGTTACTGAGTGCGTCTATTCTGGATATGGACTTCCATGAGTTGACGAGTGCAGAGGGCTTGGATGTCAATGCATTCGAGGCAGAGAGTCTCAAGAAGATGGGTATGATCGATGAGATCATCGTTCGCTATCGTCCGACGTTCTATAATCATATCTTCACGACCGGATATGAGGCAGGTTATTACAGCTATACCTGGTCGGCGGTACTGGATGCCGATGCTTTTGCAGCCTTCAAGGAGACGGGCGACCTGTTTGAGGCCGAGACCGCTAAACGTTTCCGTCACTTGTTAGAGCAAGGCGGGACACGCGATGCACAGGAGTTGTATCTGGAGTTCCGCGGCAAAGAGGCAGATCCGAAATATCTGTTGATACGGAAGGGATTTTTGAAAATTGAAAATTGAAAGGCGAAAGGGGAAAGGTGAAACGACATGAAGCGACCATATTATCCCGCGTGCTGCCAATTGTCTTCTGGACATTGGCAGTAGCGGGTAGTGTGGGGATACCCTTTCTGTTATCCGCATTAGAGGTACAATCTCCCGATTTCAACGAGAATTATTGGTGGGGTTTTGCGGCAACAGCATTGGTATTGACAATTATCGTTATTCTGCAGAAACTCGATCGTCATAAGATCGCGATCCAAGAAGCCTTTAGTTCGTCTTTGCTATTAGGTATCGCTTCATTCTGGTTGCCTACGGTCCTTTTCCTGACGATCCCGGTTATTATCTTTTTGATTTATTATAACCATTTTTCTTTTCGGTCCTTCACGGCCATAATAATAGGATTCGCCACCGTAGCGATATGGGCTACAGTGGCGATCGTGCTGGGTTGGATTCCCAATAACTGGGCGATTTTCTTCTCGTCCTCTATTGCATGGGGATGGATTCCGTTAGGTTCTATTCTCCTCGCGTGGTTAGGTTCTACCATTGTACGACAAAGCCTGCGTGTACGTTAATGCCCGCTTGGGCGTAGTACCACGGGCTGTAGTAACGGCTTCCGTCTTCGAATTGGCACATCCAGTTTCCTCCGTTCGACTCATAGGCACTGTTGAACAGGTTATTCGCCTGCGCCATCAACTGTATCGTCGGCCATTTAGCCGGCAGCGGTAACGTGTAGTGCATCGTCACGTTCGTCACCGTGTAGGGTTTCAGGATCGCTTCTTCTGACATCGTGTTATCCAGATACTGCTTGCTGACGGCAATCGTCTGTATGTCTGCGCGGAAACCCGCGTAGTCGAAGGTGAACGTGTTGCTGAAGATCACAGACGGCGAGAAAGCGATCGTCACTGTGCCGAAATTGATCTCGTCCTGACGAATCTCATTCCAGTCTGCGTCATAGATAGATACCCAGTCCGTGTAGTTAGGAATCTTATTACGCGAGAGCGTCAGATTGGCTGCCCATTGGAACCAACTCGTCGGCATCCAAAGACCCGTCAACTCAATACCCATTCGGTGACTCTTCGCTACGTTGCGTGTCAGATACGCACCCGTATCGGAATACTTACCCGTCAATACCAACTGGTTCTTGTAATCCATATAATAGAGGTTCGCGCCCACGTGCCAGCGCTCGCCCGAGTACGTGTAACCCAATTCGTAGTCATATAACTTCTCTGGCAGCGGGATATCATGCTCGCCGGCTTCCGTGAAATTCTTTCTGCTCGGTTCGCGGTTAGCAATCGCGAAATTGAAATACACCTGATGGCCATGATCCTCATACGTGATACCCGCCTTCGGGTTGAAGAAATGGTAATGGCGTGTAGCGGTGAGCGGTTGCAGATCCTCGTCATTGATGCCGCCGATGTGATAATATACATAGCGGTATTGCAGATCGCCGTACAGCGTCAGTTTCCGTTTCTGTTTGTTGATGATTCGCCAGTTCGCTTTGGCGTAGATATTGCCTTCTGCCTTCACGCCGTTGCTGCGGTAGAACTCCTCAGCAGTCACGGTCTGATACAGGTCATCCGTCACCAATCCCCAGTGCTCGCCCATATAATGGCTACCGGCACCACCGATCGTCAGGTCGGCCGGTTCAGAGCGGTAGTTGATGCTGAAAATGCCGCCGTAGTAATGGTTGTCCAGGTGTTTGTAACGAATAAAATTGGACCTCTTGATGACGGTCGAGTCGTTTGGCTCGTAGTTTGGCAAACCGAAAGCAGAATACTTCTTGTCCGCCTTCATCTGCTCGTAGTAACCGCCGCCGTGCGTATAATGCAGCGTCGCATTCAGCACCCATTGTGGCGCTAATTTTTGCACCAGATTGATCTGAAAATGCTGTTGCTTGTAGTTGTCGTTCTGTCGCGGATAGTACGCGATATCTCCGTTCGCATCCGTATATTCGCCGGCAGGGTTATAACGCCGGTCGGTCAGCAGATTTTCAGCCGTCACGCCGTCCCACGCCATATACGTCGTCTCCATACCTCCGAAGGCGGAGAACGTGATATTCGTTGCTTTGCCGTAGTATCCTACCGAACCGTAGTACGAGAACAGATCGGACTTCGCGCGATAGAGATAACCGTCGGAATTGACCTTACTCAATCGAGCCTCGATACGCCAGTTGCGTGGGAACTGCACCTGTGCACTCACCATCTCGCGGAAAGTGTTGTACATACCGCCGTTGAACTGCAACCTCACGTGTGCACGTGCGCTGTCGTTCAGCATCTTCTGCGTAGGTAACGTACTCATGTTCAACGATGCGCCGAAAGAGGACGAACCGTTCGTACTCGTACCTACACCGCGCTGTAACGTCAGGTTGGTCAGACTGGAAGCCATGTCGGTCATGTTCACCCAGAAAACGGTCTGGCTCTCCGCATCGTTCAGCGGCACGTCGTTCACCGTCATGTTGATACGTGTGTGATCCGTTCCGCGCACACGGAAATAGGTGTAACCGATACCCAAACCGTCGTCACTCGTCGCTAATAACGAAGGCGTGTTCTGCAGCAGGAACGGCAAGTTCTGACCCGTATTCTCGCGGTTCAACTGCTCGTTGTTTAACTTCTTGCGGGTGTCCGCAGGTTGCTCCACCTTCGCAATAATCGATACTTCAGGAATGTCACGTCCTTGAATAAGGATCGTGTCCTCACTCGTCTGCGCATAGGCAGACATACACAGCGCGAAAGCGCATAAAAAAAGAATGTTCCTTTTCATTTTCTTTAACAGCATTACCTGTTCAAGTTCTAAGGGTATATTCTCAGCCGAAGCACCCCTAATTACAAATCGGGTGCAAAGGTACAGCTTTTTTTTGATATATGCAAGAAAAAATCGCTCTTACGGGCGATTTTTCCGATTTTCTATTTTCTTTATTGCCTTGCTTTTCTTCCAGAACGGGAAGTAAGGAAGAAGGCATAAAATGCGGCGAGAAGGGCGAGGAGGATGAGAGGGGTTTCCCCGACGGGTGACTCCCAAACGCCTTCACCGATCGCTTCTGTATCGGGTTCAGGTTCTTTCACCTTGACTCTTTTAGATCCGCAAGTAGCGGAAGGTATATAACAAGCTCCTCCTTCGCTATTGAGCGTAGCAAAATTCGATGCA
The DNA here is from genome assembly GCA_900320865.1 of uncultured Bacteroidales bacterium. GTDB lineage: Bacteria > Bacteroidota > Bacteroidia > Bacteroidales > Paludibacteraceae > Colicola. The sequence continues at coordinate 27,525 of ONTT01000011.1, forward strand.
CTAATCGCGGTAAGAGAAGAGGTTGCGCCTACCCTATCCCTTCCTGAAGGGAAGGAATTCGACGATGCCGTATAAGCCGATGTAGAGCGGAACTCCGTTGGCGGAGCGCTATACGCAAAGGGCTTGTATTCCGCGGCGTAAACGCTCGCCGCGACCCATAAACAGACTAAAACACTTACTAATTTCCTCATCTAATCACCATCCTTTCTGTATTTTTGCCTCGTTGTATAATATATACACCTGTAGGCAATTGGATATTAGAGATGAGGTCGTGTTCAGATAGTTTAAGTACAGGTCGTCCAAGGACATCGTAAATTATTGCAGATTGGTTATTGGCAGTTGGTAATTGGTCATCTACCTCGTCGATGTCGGTTGTAACGCCGGGTTGGCCACCGTCGGTCGTTGTGCGCGCGCCGTTACCATTGATGAAATAGCGGATTTGATCCGACTCCGGCGTACGAACGGCTACTTGGAGTCCGTTCGTAATCTGGATGCTATCATTGGTAAGCGCATCGTAGAGATAAAGCGGCGTCGACCAGTGGCCTTCGAAAGCGAACGAGAGTAAAGTATAATCCTCATACTCATAGTCGGGCAGCGTAGCAAAGACGAGCGGAATAGTCCCGATGGAATCGCGGACATCGAGCATCAGCGCTTCATTTCCGGCGATGGTATACATCGAGAGCGGGGTCTCGTATGCCACGTTATTGCTTGTACCGGACGAGAGGTTGAGCGCATCCTCTCCTGCTACATAGTTTCTCGAAGCCATCGCAGACTGACCGATGGTCAGATATGCTTTGCAAAGTCCTCCGTCGGTTTCGTTTGCAGCAGACATATAGAGCCAGTTGACTGGAGAGGGCTCTTGGTACGCAGCGCGTCTTGCGGGAGCGGAGAAAGATATCGTATCAATAGAGATAGCACTACCATCCGCCATTGCAACGAGAGCTTCGGGACGAAGTTCCACTTCTAATTCTGTGTCTGCCGAAGCGGCTATCAATCCTACAGACCGCTGCGGTGCTACGAAGAACTGACCGGGTCCGTTTATGACACGTATGCTGTAAGAGGCTTCTCCTTCACGCAGGTGATAAGCCGTGAAGTAATAAGAGGTTCCAGTTCCTCCCTTATCCAACTTGCTACTGTTGTCTTGGCAGAGTTTATACACATCGATAAGCGCCATGGTCGGGTTTCCGAAGAAGAACACTTTAGACGGCGTTTCGTTAGTGAGCGTATAGGTCATACCGGCTGTTTCCGAGCCGGCCGTTGTACGCGCAGTAGCCAAGTCTGTCTTATTGAAAGCCAAGTTATTGGACAGATCTTCGAAAGCAGGTTTGCCCTCCATAGTCTCAACAGAGCCGGTGCCCCAAGAGCCATCGGGTTTCTTACCGATATAGGGATAATGGGTCTCTTTCTTGGGCAAGCGAACGATAACCGAATCTTTATCCTCGCCCGTCTTATCGTACGCCAAGAGCAAGCAAGCCGTACCCGGCGTGAGCGGCATCTTCATCGTGTTGGTAAATACCCAGTCTGCGGAAGAGCGGGATTTGTACGACAATTCATTGCCTTCCGTATCGGTGTTATAATAAGCGAAGGGTACGGTCTGGTTATAATACGCGGCATACATCGCATACGGCGTTTTACGATTATACTCAGCCGAATAAGAGGTAGAGGGATCTTTAAACTCCTTCGGATCGAAGTCCACATTATCGGCTACTTTTGGGATATACATATCGCCTGCATAGATGTATTTGAGTGCCGGAGAGAAGGTCATATACTCGGCTGTTGCCAAAGGCACATCCACGAATGCTTTCTCGTAATCCAGATTCTCCTGGCCGAGCATGGTAGCACGAGGCTTGAAGAGCACCTTTTTACAGGTATTCTTCGCAAATCCATAATCGAGCGTATCGATACGACGAGGAACGGTGTTGTTGACAATAGGCAGGGTGTTAGCCGCAGCCATCTCCGGAATGATAACCTGGGTTTCACCCATGGGCACTTTGGCTTTGAAGCCATCGGCAGGGGCGCTCACCATAACAGGCGTCCAGTTGTTATCATCGTTCCAATAGTTAATACCATCCGGGTGCGAAGGTGTCCATTGTACCTTATCAGGAGCGATAGCCAGAATGAATTCCGAATTACCGCGGCAGGTACCATCTCCTCCTTCGTTATAGTAAACGATGCTACTTACATCGAAGAAGGACGTTTTGAATTTATACCAATAACCCGCTTTGAGGGTAATGTTATTGGCTACCTGATAACCCGGCATGTTGTGGTCAGCAGTTCCTGTACGTGTAGCGCCTCCTTCTGCGATGTATTTCACACCCCACTTATTACAACCGCTATCCGATTGCTTGATTAATACATTGTCATCTCCTGTTCCAGAGGCATCCCATGTCGTCTTCGAAGCATCATAATTATAGCATTTGCAATCGGTTGCCTGCAATTGCGCGATATACTCACTCGTTACCGGGGTGAAGGTCACATAGCGGTTATCAATGGTTGATTCTTTAGACGGCGCTTTGTAATACTCATCAAAGATACGCTCTTGCACGATGCGGTCCTGGTGATAACGGAAGGTCTTGGTAGCAGGGTTCCATTCCGGATCATTACTATCGATCACATAGGTCGAGTCCCAACCGATAACCACGCCTGCATGCTCTGTGTGGGTGATATCTGCAATTCGCACTTTCAGGCTACTATTTGCTTCTGCAGCCGTAGCACGAATGACAGGGGTCATGTAGTAGTTACCCGGCTGGAGATTATCGTATCCAAAACGCAAGTGATAATCGGACTTATCGGAGTGTATCTCAAACCAACGCGGCGTAGCACAAACGGTAATCTCTCGCGTTTCACGGGTCTCAGCATCCACGTAGGTACCACTCGCAGGTATCGGCCAGAACACCGCGTATGAGTTATTATTATCCGCCATGTAGATATCGTAAGACGAAACACCTATTTCTACATAGCCCAAATCCACGATAAGGTGGTTGAGAACCGCGTAGATAGAGTCGGCTTGTTCCTTTGAATAACGTTTATCATACATAAAGTATTCAGGACGCACATTATTCCAGTTAGTCTCTGTTTTCATTTGATTCCCCGGTTCATCCGCACGGAAAATAGTCATTATTTCACGGAACTGGTGACGCGTTACACCGAAACGATTCTTGAACCATTCATCTGCAGTCATGTTACGGTCAATAGAGTCCGTACGAACGACATCGAACATACACTTACCGGAACCCGATAAAGCACCGCTCGGCAAGAAGGCATCATTGATAGTAGCTGTAACGCTATAGGTAGCATTCGCTGTGCGAAGTGTATGCGCAGCGTCACTACCATTTAATTCATCGCGCCTATAGTTCGGCCAAACGCCATCAAATCCGGAGACATGTATCTCAATCGGGTTTTTAATAGGGATAGTTCGTACCGCCGCACAACCTACTGTAGAGAAGTTCGGGTGTGTCTCCGCATTGGGAATGACAGCCATTACCACGCGGAATGTATCACCCATAAGCGCATGTACCTGCTGCGATAAATACATTACATAGTACTTTTTCTCATCCGTTCCCTCGTTCACATAACATTTCTTTTTAGTTGTTACGGCTGTAACAGCTACAATCGAATCGCAAGGCGATGACCCATTGCAAGGCATATGAGCGGTAGACGGGATACGAATCACACCGCAACTCTTGCCGGAGAGATCCGTATGGGGAGTGAGGGATATATCGTTGACATAGACATCGATATCTCCGGCTCCGGAAGTTCCACCCGCCTCTACATCCGTTTGTAAGGGCTCGAAGCCGCTGCCACCTCTTGCTTTCTTCTGATACTGGAATGCGACCAATTTGCCGGAGAGATCCGGTAAATTTTTATAGTCGAGACGAGCCGTAAGATGCACATCACCTCCTGCCTCCGATTCCAAACATGTTGCTTTATTCTGGAAGACCGTCATCGGACGCTCTTTGGCGATAAAACGGAGACGATCAATAAGCACATAAGCGTTATCTACTGTAGATCCGTTCAGTGTAGCCACACAGCGGAAACTATCTTTATCGAGGATGGATTCGCGAGGAATCTCCAATACGAACTGCTGCCAGACATCATCTCCTTTATACTCTAACTCACTTGTCTTGAATCGGTGAATCGGTGTCCAATCGCCTGCGCCTATTTTTCCTTGCAACTCCGCCGTGATTTGCGGGTTATAACCCGTTCCAGGCAATGGATTCGCAAGGTCAAAAGTGAGGTAAATCTGCTGGTCGGAGCAGGGCAATTGCGGATAGGTAAAGTCAAATATGGATAGCGGCTTCTGCGCGGCATGGATACAGAGCATATATCCGTTCGCCGCTCCCGCCATTGCTTCGGTTGTACGCCCGTTCAACGTGAACTTATTGAGGTACGCATACTCACCCGCAGCCGGCAGATCGGTCTTGAACACACGATAGTCATCGGAAATTGACCCGGTACCTGTACGCGGATAGTGGTAACTGAATTCGGTGTAGGACCAAGGCAAGGTATGATAATATGCCTTTACATCCGTGGTACCCGGAGCTTCGAAGTTCTCATTACCCAACGTGAACAAGATATCATAGTGGTTCTGGATACTATCCTCCGATATGATCGCCGAAGTAGAAGGTCCCACTTTCGCCTTATCGCGCGTCACAACGGTAAACTGCGCCAATTGGAAGTGGTCGGTACGCAAGCGATAGTATATCGTTTGTCCCGCTGAAGTATGGGTAGTCGCGCTGATACGCAAGGTTCCATCTTCGAGCATACGATAGTTTGCGTTATTGGTTCCTTTACGCGCTACAGGATCCCACGTTGAGGTAGATGGGTTATACTTCTCCCAAACCGGTACTTCTTCATAATCCGTTTTCGAGGACTCGATTATCTCATAAATCATCCAACCTTGGTTGACATCAGTAGAACCAGAGTTACCACCTCCTTCTATCACATCAAAATCAGGTTCATAGTGTTTCGTCAGAGTCCAGTGATAGTCCCACTCAGAAGCTGCTATAAAACCATTTCGGCTGAACGTCGATAATCCCCACTTTTTACTCCACTGCATGTGTAATTTAAAGAGCGTACACGAATCGGAATTATAATTCCCTTTGTACGAGTATTTACATCCGCTCACCATATCGCTTTCACCACAGCCAGTAAAATCGTCATATCGAATCCATTTATCACCCGTAACATCACTCTCTCTACCAGAAATCCATTTCATAATATAGCCTTCACCTATACGGCGATAACTATACAATGGATAATTGTTTTGGGATAGCGTAAAATAGCCTTGTGTAGAGGATTTTGTTAGCACTATCTCACAGTTAGCATTTTCCAAGACACGACTCGTCATTAAATAGGCACGCAAGTCTGAGGTATCGTTTACGGTTCTACCTTGCGAATACCAGTCCAGAGCCGCAATATCTTCCGTTCCGGTACGACCCACGGCATAACCGGAGGTCTGATAGTCCGAATGACCAGACGTCTTACGCGGGTTCACCAAGATGACTTTCTTGGTTTGTCCGGAGGTCATATCATTCAGGTCTTTCTTGGTAAGCAGTTTTAGACGTTTGGGTAACTCAACTGTACGTTTTACACCCACACGACTATAAGAGTCTTTTTTCGTATCATTCAAGGTCCCCTTCAAGCCCATATCGTCTCCTCCATTGCCGGTATTGAAATAATAGATATACTGCAAGTGGTCGCGCTGAACGACATTATCCGAATCTATCACCGGATAACGCTGGATCAAGGAGAACGGACGACCCGCCGGCACAACAACTGTATGTGTCTCCATCCATTTGCCTCCGGTTCCATTTCCACGATACTTCTGCAGTGTATCTGCTTGTTCCTTCGCAGGGTGAATATCGAGTATTTGGCGATAACTAATCGTCGGTTCTTTTACGGCAGACAAGTTAACATCTACTTGACCTGTAGGATCAATATCATAGTACGCACTTACATCGCACGCTATCTTACCGTGTTTATTATTGACTTCTCCGTATCTGATGGTTGGGATGTGTGTAGGTTCTGCCGTACTAAAGTGAGGGATAGTAAATCTCGGATTGGAAGGGTTTTCCACATCTGTCATCACATCCCAACGGCCACGAGAGGACGCATCACTCGTATGGTTGATTTCCATGAACGCACTGTCCCGCTCATTAGTCGGCTGACTTCCCCAAGTCCATGTACCATCATACACCACATCTTTCTCTCGTTTATCCGCATCGTATATAAACCAACGGTAGTAACCCCAGTGGTCACGATGCAAAAGCAGCTGCATCTCTTGGCCCGGAATAGCATAGAAGGTCTGTGACTTTTCGTGCGTGCGCTGTAAGTTATCGGTGCTTGTACCATCCGCCTCTTTATGGTCGAACGCATAGATCGAGGCACTTGTCGAACTATATCCTTTTTGCGTAATCCAAATAGAACGCGTACTTTCCGCTCGATCACCAGGTGCCATAGAGTGACGATAACGATAGGTAAAACGGATTTGCGCTGTACGGTTGCTCAAATCGCTTACAGTCATCGCTTTCGTGACTACTCGGATGACGTTATTACTAGGAACCGAAACGGATTTAATCCACTGTCCTTCTCCATCGCCAATGGCCGATGTACCATCTATCAATAGTGCTTCTACAATCAGTTGGTTGTAGAGCGTATCTTTGTAGGTATAAGGAGTCAACTCTGTCAAATCCAAGTCATCGTCGTTTTCTATTACTCTCCGTGCTACTGTGTTGTTTGCATACAGGATGTCATATCCGTTCTTGTACTTAGCAGAGATTTCGAAATCAGCAGTCAGTTCAATCGTACTATAATCCAACACGGTATCGTTCGGCGAAGACGAGGTATTCAAGGTAGTAAAAGGCGCCTTGTGGAAGGTACGGCGCACAATATTCACCGAGTCCACAAAATGCTCGTAAACTCCGCTACTGTTTTTTACATAGAAATGTTGGCGGAGCCAGTCTGTATGGGGCGTATAAGCTCCCTCTACCGGCGGGGTGTCATCGTCCACTTTGCGCAGCACACGACACATCTCCATTCTCTCCGGGTTATCAAAAGGCGATTTGCCAATTGCGAAAATTGTGTCGTACCATAAATTCTTTACTTTATCCAGCGAATACTTCGTATCGCTTACCCATAACACCATAGAATCCGTCCATAGGCTATCCAATGTCCATTGCGACTCATCGTCCGTACCATGACGATTGATACTATCCACATAGACCGGCATCAACGAACGACCATTATAATCCTGACCCGCCAACTCCGCGGGAGTAGTCGGGAGTGTAGGACGAGGATTAGAGGCCCACTCGTAAAAACCGAACATGTAGTACGGCTCTTGGGTCAAACCATATTGGTCATCATACACTGTCGGTTGACGCACAAAGACATCGGTTTGGTCATAACGGCTGCGGAAACGATCACCGTTTGTATAATAATAGACGTGCGACGTAATCGTCAGGCGCTGGATATCCTCCGTCGTATTAAGACCAAAGATATAACCGGGCGGCGTCAAGGTACACGTAACGTCATTACCCGTTTTACGATCCCAGACTGAGATACGTTGGGATTCTTCGGGACGAGCGGCATAGGCACGGCTGAAACCGTAGAGGGGGTTAAAAGTCAGATAGCGGTAGAAATCGACACCTGAAGCACCGGAATAATAATACAAGAAACCCTGGATGTACTTGTTCTGCTCGCGGTCGTCTTTTTGGGTATACCAAATCGCCACATTACCGTTAGGAGTAGCGGTAGAGGAGTCGCGGAGAATAAGGGTGTTGTACGTTACTCCGGTCGGGGCATCGCCAAGGGCCAGGTATTTCTTACGACTACACCGCTCGCGAATCCAGAGACTCTCGATAGCACGTTGGTAGTTCTTGTCCGGCAAGACATCCGTTTCCGAGGTAGCACGGGGGTTATACAAACCACCGACGACCCACATGGAAGCGTAGTTCGGCTGATCGTACCAAGCTACCGTATCCTTGGCCGGTATGGCTTTGGCACGGGTAGTATCAATACCGAGATAATAACGCTTACCTTCATAAACGGTGGAAAACGTCGTATATGCTCCAGCCGGCACAGCTACCGTATTATCAATGACATACTTACCCGCAATAGCGGCGGGAGCCTTCTCTCCGCCCTGCGCGTACACACCCATGAGCGCACATACGAGAACGAAATTACAAAAAACAAACAGCCATTTGAGCATGGCCGTTGATAGCAAATTACCTATCTTCATTGTAGACCTTAAATTTCAAACAAACAATCTTTTCCTTCGAAAAGTTTGCAAAAGTACTGCTTTTTATTGAAATTTGCAAATTTTTAGAACAAAAAAATGCCAATATACATAATTTTGCAAAGTAGATATAGCAAAATAGGGGGACTCTGACGTTACGTAGTGGTAACGATGTGGTAACGTAAATGACCGCTGAATAGGCCGTAATTAGGCAGTAAATAGGCCGTTATAGGGTGGATGTCGGAAGATGGGGGTGTGCCATAGTTTTGACACACCCTCGCAATGGACGATGTTTTTAGGGTGATCAGATGAGCAGATGAGCAGATGAGCAGCTCATCATGTTAATATCACACACACGCGTGGGTGTGTATAGTTCAAGAAAACAACTGCTCATCTGCTCATCTGCTCTATGACCGCCCTTCGATGTTTCTGTTGGCATTGACCTCTTCCATGCCTCTTTCCCTTACTATCCATCCGCGAGTACGGGAGGCTCCCACCATTTTGTTCTGATACCCTGCTTTCTTGAGGAGCATACCAAGGCGGTTGAGGGGCATCGGCTTCTTGATGGAGCCCCAGGAGACGAGTTTGTCGGAGATCTCTCAGGAAAGAATCAACGGAGCGGAACTCCATCTCGCCTCGGCGGCGATAGTAGTGGGTTCGCCATGACCGGGAAAGACTTGTACGTCGGAGGGCAGGGCTAAGAGGCGATCGAGGGAGTCGATGAGTTGGGAGAAATTGCCTCCGGGGAGGTCGGTGCGGCCATAGCCCATATGGAAGAGCGTGTCGCCGGAGAAGAGGAGGGGGGATTGGTGATTGGTAATTGGTGATTGGTGATTGGGGATTGGTGATTCTGGGAAATAGAGACAGATAGAGCCGGGGGTATGGCCGGGTGTCGATAAAATCGACACATTGGTCATTGGTAATTTGTCATTGTTAATTGGTTCTATAGGGAAGGGTTCGGGTTTGGCGGGGATGCCGAAGAGGTCATATTGGGATTGCATGGCTTTAGCCATTGGGATATCGGCTTCGTGCATCAGAACGGGGGTGTTCCATTTTTCGCACGCCCAGGCAGCGCCCCAGAGATGGTCGAGATGGCCGTGGGTCGCCAAAATTGAAAGGTGAAAATTGAAAGGTGAAAGGTTTTCTATATATCGGTACAATTGTTGCTGCTCATAGGGTGTATAACACGCCGGATCCACCAGCAAGATGTACCGATCGTCACTCACCACATAGGTGTTCGTCTGAAACGGACCGAAAACAAAGGATTTTATTTGTAATTGGTAATTGGTCATTGGTCATTGGTAATTGCTCATTTCCAGCATTCTTGACAGATTTGAGGGGTTTGGCGGAAGGCAGCTTGACGGAACGCGAGTGCTTTGTCATTCGTGAAGAGTTCGCGCAGCGGCTTTTCCATAATATTTCCGTACGCAAAAGCGTGCGACTTATCGTAACAACAGGGCAGGACATCGCCATTCGTCGTGATGACCGCTCCGCTCCATACACGGAAACAGCCTTTGCGCAGTTTGCGACGATGGTACTTACCGTCTTTGCCCAAGATATACCGGCTGTATTTCGGGTTCGTGGGCATCAGAGGATGGCCATTCTGATAGTCGTAGAGTTGGGCGGTCTTAAAAACCAGTCGATCGGCTCCGAAGAGCTTGTACTGCTGTTTGAAAGCACGCCATTCGTGTTCGTTAGATTTTAATCGTAGAACTTGAAGTTCTATTAAAATTTTTGATTTTTGATTTTTGATTTTTGATTTTCGAAGATACTGCAGTGCGGCTTTGGTTTTTTCGAGTGATCCGCCGATGCGATAGGCGCCATAGGATTCTTGGGTAAGTCCGTCCATGGAGATGATAATTCGGTTCAGTCCGGACTGCACGAGTGCTTCAGCCAATTCGGGTGTCATGGCCTGCGAATTTGTACTGACGATGGTATATAAGCCCGCTTCGTGCGCTTCGCGAATCATTTGCGGAAGGTCTTTGTTGAGCAGGGGTTCGCCCTGGAAATAGAACTGGATGACGGATGCCTGCTGCTTCACTTCGTTCAGCACGCGATGCCAGACGGAAAGTGGCATCATTGGTAATTGGGGATTGGTGATTGGTGATAACCCTTCTCGGCGGAGGCCGCTCTTCCCGTTCCGTCGGGAAGACGCTCCGGGTGATTGGTGATTGGTGATTGGTGATTGGTGATTTTCACCTCTTCCGACGGGACACTCGGGGCAGCGGAGTTGGCAGATATTCGCGGGTTCGACGGAGATGAAAAGGGGCATATGCGAAATACGCACCAAGCCGAAGCGGCTCAGCGCGTAATTCCAATAGCAACGCAAAGCGTTAATGAATCGCGATTTTGTTAACACGACGCTCATGACGACCGCCTTCAAAATCGGTAGCAAAGAAGGTGCGCACGATATCGAGGGCTTTCTCCTCCGAGATGAAGTTAGCCGGCATACCGAGCACATTGGCGTTGTTATGCTGGCGTGCGAGCTGAGCGAGCGGCGTATCCCAACAGAGTGCAGCCCGAATGCCCTGATGTTTGTTGGCGGTGATGCAGATACCATTACCGGTAGAGCAGATCACAATACCGAAATCAAACTCACCTTTCTCTACTGCATCCGCAAGGGGATGAGCGAAATCAGGATAGTCACAACTCTCGGTAGAATAACAACCGAAATCTTTCACTTTCGCGCCCTGCTCCTCGAGGAAGGCACGTACTTTTTGTTTGAGTGCAAATCCGGCGTGGTCACTCGCCATTGCCAGATTCATCTCCGATAAATTCTTCATGATTATCAATGGTATTTATAATTTCCGTTTGGAGTTCCTCTTTCTCATTCTGGAAGACGGTAGCGAGGTTACCGAACATCAGTTTACAAGCGATGGCCAGCACGATAATTCCGAAGAATTTACGAATGATATAAAGGGATGTTTGACCCAGATATTTGGTGAGCCAGTGGGTACCAATGAGCACCAAATACAGCACCGTGATACAAAGTATCAAGGAGACGCAAAGGCTCGCGATACTATACTCGGCCGTAATAGCCAGAAGGGCGGTAAACGCTCCGGGTCCGGCATACATCGGGAAGGCCAGCGGAACGATCGAACTATCCGCACTAATCTGCCCCTCGAGCTTATCATTTTGGAAGATCGTGATATCCAAAATCATCTCCAAGGCCATGAGGAAAATAATAAATCCTCCGGCAATTGCGAAATGCTCAATTTGCACGCCGAAAATCTTCAAGATCCACTCTCCGAGGAAGAGGAAGGCCATCAAAATCAAGAGGCTGGCGATACAAACCTTATGCGCATTGATCTTAAATCCCTTTTTCTCTATCGCGATGGTAACAGGAATGTTACCAAATGGGTCAATAATCGCGATTAAGAAGATGAATGAGGACAGAACCTGCCAGATATCCAACTCACCAAAAAATGCACGAATTGCTTCCATAATTTATCAAAATTCTCCTATTGCCAAAGGCTCAAACAACAAATTCGGGCACAAAATTAGTAAAAAATTTGCATATGTGCAAAAAAAATAGTACTTTTGCACGATTTTTCAATAATACGAACAAAAAATTAGACAAATAAAGCGTTATGATCAACAGTCAAGACATCAAAAACGGCGTATGTATCCGCATGGACGGCCGTCTGTACTTCGTAATTGAGTTCCTTCACGTAAAACCGGGCAAGGGTAACACAATTATGCGTGTTAAATTTAAAGATGTAGTAGATGGTCGTGTATTGGAGCGTCGCTTCAATATCGGCGAGAAGTTGGAGGATGTTCGCGTAGAGCGTCGTCCGTACCAATTCCTTTACAAGGAAGGCGAGGACTACATCTTCATGAACAACGAGACCTTCGAGCAAGTGCCCATCGCACATGACCTGATTACGGGAGTTGACTTCCTGAAGGAAGGTATGAACGTAGACGTTGTATCGGATGCCTCTTCGGATACGGTGCTTTTCGCAGAGTTGCCGACCAAGGTTGAGTTGACCGTCACTTATACGGAGCCGGGTCTGAAAGGCGATACAGCTACCAACACGTTGAAGCCGGCTACGGTTGAGACGGGCGCAGAGGTACGTGTTCCGCTCTTCATCAACGAAGGAGAGGTGATTCGTATTGACACTCGCGACGGTTCGTACTGCGAGCGCGTTCGCTAATGAAGCAAATACATTGGTAAATTAAAGGCGTCCTTCGGGACGCTTTTTACAATAGTAAGGAATTATGATTTATCGTTTTACTTTTTCGTGTGAGGAAGGTGATCCGAATTTCCGCCGCGTTTTTGAGGCCGATGCCGATGCTACATTTTTAGAGTTACACGAGGCTATTTTGAAGAGCGTAGGCTATCCGGACGACCAGATGACCTCTTTCTTCCTTTGCAATGACGAATGGGAGAAAGGTCAGGAAGTGACGCTCGTAGAGATGGATTCGAACTTCGAGTACGACAACATGGTGATGAACGAGACGCGTCTGAGCGACCTGATCAAAGAACAAGGTCAACGGCTGATTTACATCTTCGATCCGATGTTCGAGCGCTATTTCTTCGGCAGCCTGAAGGAGATCAAAGCGGGTTCGATGAACGGCGTGGAGTGCGTAGAGTCGACGGGCAAAGCGCCGAAGCAGCTGAAGAGCGAAGATCCGATAGCCGGTGTCGGTGGCAAGGGCAGCGACGACGATTTCCTGTTTGACGACGAGTTCAAAGACGAGTACGACATGGGCGACATCGACATGGATGGCTTCCAGGACCTCAGTTTTGACGATGGAACGATGTTTTGACATCGTCAAAACTATTGGTGATTGGTAATTGGTGATTGGTAATTGGTAATTGGTGATTGGTAATTGGTAATTGGTGATTGGTAATTGGTGATTTTATGGATAAGGAGTTGATATTGGATAAATGTATAAAATTCTCAATCAAAATAAATAAATTGAGAAGGTTTCTTTGCGAAACTCAACACGAGTATAACAACTCCGACCAAATCCAACGGTGCGGTACAAGCATTGGAGCCAATTACAGCGAAGCTTGCGATGCGGAAACAAAAGCAGACTTTGTACATAAACTCGCAATATCCCAAAAAGAAGCCAATGAAACCATATACTGGCTGAAAGTGCTGTATGGATCAGAACTTATATCTTTGGAAGTTTATAAAGATCTGATGACAGATGTTAATGAGTTATATAAAATCATAACTGCAAGCATTAGAACAGCCAAGTTGTCAATAACCAATGACCAATAACCTATGACCAATATTAAAACGCTAGTTTTAATCCTCGGACCAACGGGGGTCGGGAAGACGGAGTTGTCTTTGCGCTTAGCGGAGCGGTACGGATGTCCCATCGTGAACTGCGACAGCCGTCAGGTTTTTCGCGACATTCCGATCGGCACAGCAGCCCCTACGGTCGAAGAGCAGCGACGCGTGAAGCATTATTTTGTAGCTACGCGTGCATTGGAGGAGGACTATAACGCCGGTCAGTATGAGCGCGATGCGTTGGCGCTGTTGGATGAACTGTTTCGGACGCATGAGGTGGTCATTATGACCGGAGGGTCGATGCTTTATGCGGATGCCGTTTGCAATGGTCTGGATGACCTGCCGTCCGTTCCTGCGGAGATCCGGGAAGAGGTGCAGCGCGGCTATGAGCAAGGCGGTCTTGCCTGGTTGCAGGCCGAAGTACAGCGATTAGATCCGACGTATTGGGATATCGTCGATCAGCAGAACCCGGCACGCTTAATGCACTGCATAGAGATATGCCTGACAACCGGAAAGGCGTATTCGTCGCTTCGCACGAACGAACGCAAAGAACGTCCGTTTCGGATCGTTAAAGTCGGATTGGAGCGACCTCGCGAAGAATTATACGACCGGATAAACCGACGCGTTAAGCAGATGATGGACGAGGGCCTGTTGGAAGAGGCGAAAGCGGTGTATTCCAAACGTGCTCTGAACAGTTTACAGACCGTGGGCTATCGTGAGTTATTCGGTTATTTTGACGGGGAGTATGATCTTGACCGTGCCGTCGAATTGATACAACAAGACACGCGTCATTACGCCAAGCGGCAATTGACTTGGTTTCGACGCGACAAAGAAATACATTGGCTGAGTGCCACAGATGAATATGAAAAAAACGTTTCTATTATTGACGCTTTGCTGCGCGCTGATAGCTTGTAAGAAGACGCAGGTGGACTTCACGTTCAGTCCGACCGCTCCCCGCGCAGGAGAGACCGTCCGATTCACGAACCTCAGTTCCTCGGGAGAGGAATGGGAGTGGTCTTTCGGCGATGGAGCTTCTACGACCTTGAAGTCGCCCAGCCATACGTATAAACGTCCGGGTTCGTATCTGGTCGTGCTGAAAGTGGATAAGAAGAACTCGCTGCGCGAGACCAAGGAGATCACGGTATATGATACCATTCCTACCTTTGTTTGCGAGGACAGTGTTTTCTATATCTACAAGGACTATACCTTCACCGCCAATGTCTATAACCCGTATAACTACAAGGTGGAATATGAATGGTACACGGAGACGGATGCGGAAGATCCGGATATTGTGGTAGTAGATACCACAACCAGTATCTCGACGCTGCACGTCTATTTCACGAAAGCCGCAACGCTGGCTATTCGTTTGCGCGTGATCCTGAACGGCGATACGTCGGATGTGCGAAAGGAGTTTGATGTCCGGGATCGCGAGACGAACTCGATAGGTATGCGAACCGGGTCGGGCGACTACATGCAACGTATCTTCGGCGAGCGCGCAGAGAAACTCCGTAAAGCCGATGAATTGACGACTTACCTGCTCGACATCGAGCAAGATACGATGCAGATCTATAACGACAGCACGTTCTACCTGAGCGAATTGCAGCAGATATTCCCGCAAATCGAAGGTTTTCATATCTTCAATCGCAAGATTTACATTCGCGCAAAGGGGTTATGGGTAGCCAATATCGACGGAACGTATCTTGAGCTGATCGACGGAACGCCGTGCAATGCAATGACGTTAGATGTAGTAGATAACCGCATCTATTGGGCGAATGCGCAAGGCGTATGGTACATGCCGTTCATCGGGTCAGACAATAATAAGTTCGTCACTACCCCATTGCTGCTGAACAACCTGAGCGATGTGAGCAAATTGGCATCAAATCCTATTCCTAACGAATAAACGATAGAACACATGCTAAGTCCTGATTATATTTTTGAGACCTCATGGGAAGTATGCAACCGCGTAGGCGGAATCTACGCCGTACTCAGTACGCGCGCCGCATCGATGCAAGCAGAGCACCCGGACAAGGTCTTTTTCTTCGGCCCCGATTTCGGAGCACACAGCGATATCTACTTTAAGGAGGACAAAAATCTTCTTAAAGATTGGTCATTGGTGATTGGTGATAGGTCATTGGAGATTCCGATTCGTATCGGTAGATGGCAAGTGCCGGGAGAGCCGATAGCGATCCTGCTGAAGTTCGACGCGATGTGGCCGCAAAAAGACAGCATCTACGCCTGGGCTTGGAACAAATTCCAAGTGCAGAGCCATGCGGCCTATGGTGATTATGACGAGTCGTGTCTATTCAGTTATACAGCCGGCATGGTGATGGAGAGTTTGTATAACTATCTCACTGGTCTCTATAGAGGCGTTAGGAAACCTAAGTTCTGCATGCATGCGAACGAATGGCAGACCGCTTTTTCTATCTTCTATCTGGAGGATCATTGTCCGGAGATAGCCACTTTGTTTACCACTCATGCGACGGGTATCGGTCGTTCGATAGCCGGAAACGGCAAGCCGCTTTACGACTATTTCGAGGGGTATAACGGCGATCAGATGGCAGCGGAGCTGAATATGGTGAGCAAACACTCGGTGGAGAAACAAGCGGCTCATTGGGCGGACTGCTTCACTACTGTCAGTTATATCACCGCTCGGGAATGCAAGCAATTGCTGGACAAACCGGTAGATATCGAGACTCCGAACGGATTCGAACCGACCTTTGTTCCGAAAGGCAAGGAGTTCGATATCAAGCGCGAGAAAGCACGTACGGCACTGCGCAAAGTAGCCGGAGAGAAATTAGGCGGAGTGGTACCTGAGAATGCATTACTGCTGTGTATTTCGGGGCGACTGGAATGGAAGAATAAAGGTATCGATGCGTTCGCCGAAGCGCTGGATAAGTTAGCACAAAAGATCTATCATAGCACGCAACCCGAACGCGAGGTGATCGCGTTTGTGATGATTCCATATTTAGACCGCGCTCCTTCGCGCAAGGGTAAAGTAAGTGCCGTTTTTGTGCCGTATTATCTGGACGGACACGATCCGCTGTTCGGCATGAGTTATTACGACCTGCTGATCGGCATGGACGTGACGGTCTTCCCGTCGTACTACGAGCCTTGGGGGTATACTCCCCTCGAGTCCTGCGCCTTCCACGTACCGACCATCACAACGTCGCTGGCGGGTTATGGCGAATGGGCGGCTCGGCAGAAAGAGCAAGGCGGCGTAGTAGTTATCGATCGCAACGACAGCAACTTCAACGAAGTGACCGAGCGCATCGCGGATGCACTCTTCCGCTTCTCGCATCTGAATGCGGAGGAAACGGAGAAAGCACGCAAAGCCGCTGCCGCCGTAGCGAAGAAAGCCGACTGGAAGCACTTCTTCAAATATTATCGCGAGGCCTATTCCATCGCACTTACCAAAGCCGCAGCCCGCAATTCCAAACCCAAGAAAACAACCAAACGTAAAACAAAATGAAACAGCTTAGACTATTAGCAGCCCTGCTGCTTCTTTCACCTTTCACCTTTCACCTTTCAACTATACAGGCGTGTACCAACTTCCTCGTGGGCAAAGACGCCTCGGTAGACGGCAGCACAATGATTTCGTATGCCGCTGACTCGTACGGCATGTACGGTTTTCTGCATTTCTCTCCTGCCGCAGACTATCCTGAGGGAGCCGTTCGTGAGGTGTACGACTGGGACACCGGGCGTCCGCAAGGGTCGATTCCTCAAGTAGCGCACACCTACTCGGTAGTAGGTAATATGAACGAGCATCAAGTGACGATAGGGGAGACCACTTGGGGTGGCCGTGAAGTGCTGTGGGACACCGTCGGTGTGGATTATGGCAGCCTGATTTATATTGCGCTGGAGCGCAGTAAGACGGCTCGCGAAGCCATCGAATGGATGATCTCGCTGGTGAATGAGTACGGTTACGCATCGGAAGGCGAGACCTTCTCTATCGGCGACCCGAACGAAGTATGGATGTTGGACCTGATCGGGAAGGGTCCGGGTAAGAAAGGTGCAGCGTGGGTAGCTGTTCGTATTCCGGATTATGCCATTGCCGCTCATGCTAATCAGTCGCGTATCACGACGCTTCCTATCGGACGCAAAGTGAAAGTAAGCAGCAAGGTAGCCAAGGAGCAGAAACGGCTGGAGAAGAAACTGAACTGCGTATGCAACGGCGACTGGATGTGGGATAAAGAGGTGATCTCTTTGGCACGCGAGAAAGGTTTCTTCCGCGGGGAGGACAAAGACTTCTCCTATCAGGCGGCTTATAACCCGTTCGATTTCAGCGGTTTATATGTATGCGAGGCACGCGTATGGTCATTCTTCAACCATTTCGAGAATATGGAGGCGTACTACGACTATGCTACCGGCACCACCTTCCGCGAGACGAACGGAAAGGACGAAGGCGAGCATATGCCGCTGTGGATCGTTCCGAATCGCAAAGTGAGTGTACAGGACCTCAAGGAATGTATGCGCGATGAATACAAAGGTACGCCGTTGGATATCACGCAAGGAACGGACGCCGGTCCATGGAACAGCAAACTGCGTTATGGAGGATTGGGATTCAAAGTAGCTGCAGAAGGGACGACGGACACGCTTCAATACTGGTATGAGCGCCCGACGGCTACACAACAGACAGCCTGGTCGTTTATCGCCCAGATGCGGTCGTTTGTGGACCCGAAAATAGGCGGTATCTTCTGGTTCGGTGTGGACGATGCAGCTTGCAGTTGCTATACCCCGATGTATTGCCGGATTAATCATATTCCGGAGTGCTTTGCGGAAGACAATGGCGATAGTTTTACTTTCTCGCCGACCAGCGCCTGGTGGACGTTCAACATCGTGGCCAACTGGGCCTACACCAAGTATAGCCGCATGTATCCGCATATTCGCGAACTGCAATTGGCTTGGGATGATAAATTCAATATGCAGGTTCCCGGCGTAGATGCACAAGCCGCCGGGCTGAACGAGGAAGAGGCTCGGGCATTCCTGACTTCCTATTCCTGCTCGCAGGCAGAGAACCTCGTAGCGGACTGGCAGCGCTTGTATATCTACCTCGTCACGAAGTTCATCGACGGACAAGAGCGCAAAGAAGAGAACGGACAGTTCAAGCGCAACCAATACGGACACAGTTGCGGTCCGAACCGCTTGGCGTTCCCGGAAGAGTTCTTACGCAAAATAGCACCGGAGATCACGCATGAGTAAAAAAAAGGCCTCTCGCTCGAGAGGCTTTTTTTATTGGTCATTGGTAATTGGTCATTGATAATTGATAATTGATAATTGGTCATTAGAACTTGTAAGAGAAACTGACGAACCAACCCCACTCGGCCATATACTGATCTTTCGTCTTCTGATGCTTGACGAGGTTATTCAAACCGAAGTCATAACCCGCCTGCAAGCGATAACGATCCCACTCCAGACCGCCGCCTAATCCCCATTGGATATTCGCGCGGATCACTTGATCTGCCATTCTATCATAAGGCTCGGTAGCCACACCGATGCTCTCCAACCAAGTCTTGGTACCTTCGCTGAGGTTATTCTGCAGATAGTCGTTCTCCGCCAAGCCGATATGGAGCTGCGGACCGGTAAAGAAGAAGAGGTTGAGCTGTTTCCACAAAGGAATGGTATAGTACACGCGGACCGGAATCGTCAGGTTATGCTCCAATACGCGATGGCGAATATACTCGGTCTGCACGGAAGGGGCATCGATCGAGCGCCAATGCTGGTCATTCCGTCCGTATACCAAGGTATAGAGCAATCCCGTCTGGAGATCAAAACGCATAGGAAGCGCGAACGAGAACGTAGCACCCAGACGAATACCATGCAAGTACATATCCGGATAACTGATTCTACGCGTACGCTGCCAATGCTGGACATATCCGACCTCCAGACGATAATCCACACGGAAACTATAGGCATCCTTGGTCTGCTCTTTGCGCGTCGGATCAAAGAAGGTGTTGTCCGCTATCTGGTATGCCGGTTTATTGTTATCATCCGCCAGGATGAAGCCCGTCGAAAGGGCCAGAAATAACAAAATTATTCCTAATTTTTTCATAATCGGCTGCAAAATTACAAAAATTCCATGAATTATGCAAATTTTCAATTTTCAATTTTCAATTTTCAATTATTTTTTGTAACTTTGTGCCCGATTTGTGGTATGACCTATTCGTTTCGCACATATTTGCCGTATTACAAACGCAACTTGCAAGTGGCGTTCCCCGTGATGCTTACCCAATTAGGTGCGGCGATGGTTGGTTTGGCGGACTCTATTATGGTCGGTCACTATGGCACAACGGATTTGGCGGCGGTGAGTTTCTCCAACGCCATCTTCTTCACCGTCATGGTCTTCTCCATGGGTGCATTGATGGGTATCACGCCGCTGGTAGGACATGTGCATGGACGATTGGAGAAACTGCTGCAGCAAGGAACGACGGATGAGGAGATAGCCCATAAACATGAGCAAATCAGTTCGTATCTTGCGAATGGCCTTGTCTTTACCGCGCTCGTCAGCATTCTCTCCTTGGCTTTGTTGGTGCCGTGCATCCCATTCCTCGACTATTTCGGGCAAGAACCCGATGTCTCCGCATGCGCGCGCCCGTACTTTATTTTAATTGTGCTTTCGATCATTCCGTTCCTGCTATTCTGCTTCTCCAAGCAGTTCTTGGAGGGGCTCGGAAACACCTTCGTGGCAATGATGATTACCGTCGGGTGCAACCTGCTCAATATCGGCCTGAACTGGGTTCTTATCTTCGGCCATTGGGGGGTTCAACCCATGGGAGCAGAAGGAGCAGGATGGGCAACGCTTATTGCGCGACTTCTCATGCCGGTTTGTTTCTTTATCGCGATGGCATGCAAAACCGAATGGCGGCGATATCTTCAGTCCATCCGGCGATGGATGATTACGCGGCGCGAAGTGGAGCACTTGATAGCCCTCGGAACACCTATCGGTTTGCAGTCTTTTGCGGAGGCGTTTCTCTTCACGGCTTCCTTCGTCATCATCGGATGGATCAGTAAAGAAGCGCTTGCGGCGCATCATATAGCGAACCAGATGTGCGACTTAACCTTCATGCTGGCATTGGGTATCGGTTCGGCAACTACCATCCGCGTCTCGCATCAATTAGGCAAAGGGGATCTGCAAGCTGTACGGATGGCGAGCCATGCATCGGTGCATCTATGCCTGCTGATGAATACCATAGGAGCGGCTATTATGATCTTCGGAAGAAAGTATATACCCTATATCTTCACCGACGACCCCGAAGTTATTCCCATCGCTTCGACCTTACTGCTCATCGGAGGACTTTTCCAATATGCGGACGGACTGCAGTGCATCGGTGCCGCTATGCTGCGCGGCATACAGGATGTACGCGTACCGATGCGTATCGCCCTCTTCGCCTATATTGCCGTCGCCCTGCCGCTGGGAATATACTTAACCTTCTATTACCCCCTTCCCTTCAGGGAGGGGCTGGGGGTAGGCTCCCTCGGACTCGGCGCCAAAGGGATGTGGTTGGCGTTTATCATCGCACTCGCTATCCCTGCCGTGCTCTTCCATATACGGTTTAACAAGCAACTAAAACGACTAAAATATGAAATCACCAATGACCAATCACCAATCACCAATCAGCAATAGCAAAGCTGTCTTCGACATCTTTGCAGAGATCTGCAAAGTCCCCCGCCCCTCGAAACATGAGGAACAAATCAGTAAATGGTTACAGGATTTCGCCGCAGCCCATCAGATCGAGTGCATCGCGGATGAAGCGATGAACGTCATTATGCGGGTTCCGGCTACAACCGGATACGAAAACCATGAGGGCGTCATCCTGCAGGCGCACATGGATATGGTAGCCGAGAAAGACGGGAATGTGCAGCACGATTTCATGCGTGATCCGATCGAGACCTACGTGGATGGCGAGTGGCTCAAAGCCAAAGGAACCACCCTCGGTGCCGACGACGGAATCGGTATTGCGATGGCACTTGCCGCTATCACCGATCCGAACCTGCCGCACCCGGCTATCGAGTGTCTTTTCACGGTAGACGAAGAGACCGGACTGACCGGCGCAATGAAACTGCAGGATGGCATGCTCAAACATAAACGCCTCATCAATATCGACTCCGAGGATGACGGCCAGATCTTCATCGGCTGCGCCGGTGGCATCGACACCCTCGCCAAGATGCATTATGAGCCCCAAATCCTAAATCATAAATCTCAAATCATAAATGCAATCCCAATCCGCTTGAGCGTATCGGGATTGCTCGGCGGCCACTCCGGCGATGATATCAACAAAGGTCGCGCTAACGCTAATCAGCTCATCGTTTGGTTCTTAGCACGTATCTGGCCGCAAACGGAGGTACAACTGGCCTCTATTAACGGAGGAAACCTCCGCAATGCCATCGCGCGGGAAGCAGAAGCGGTCATCGCGATACCTATGGCGTACAAAGAGCAGATTCGTATCGAATGGAATCATTTCGTAGCCCAGATGGAAGGCGTCTTCGGCGAAGTGGAAAAAGACATGCGTCTTGAACTCGAGACTTGCGATATGCCGGAGGTATTCATCCCTGCCGACAAAGCGTATCGCCTCGTCATGGCACTTTGCGAATGTCCGCACGGCATGATCGCCATGAGCAAAGACATACCCGGACTCGTCGAGACCTCCACCAACCTCGCCTCCATCAAGATGAGAGAGGGCTATATCGAAATCAACACTTCGCAGCGATCTTCTATTGAGGCAAGCAAGCATCATCTCAAGTGGGCAGTAGAACAAGCTTTGTCCTTAGCCTGCGATGAGGTCACACACGGTGACGGCTACCCGGGTTGGGCTCCGAATCCGAAATCGGAACTGCTGGAGGTGGTGAAGAAAGCATACACCGATTTATTCAAAGCTGAACCGAAAGTGCTGGCTATCCATGCGGGACTGGAGTGCGGTTTGTTCCTCGAGAAATACCCGTATCTCGATATGGTTTCCATCGGTCCGCAGATGTACGGCGTTCACTCCCCCCAGGAACGACTCTCTATCCCCTCCACCGAACGATGCTACTCCTGGCTCTGCCAAATCATCAAGACGATGTAACCCAACTACTGACTATCATGAAAAAACTATTTTCACTACTTGTCCTCTTGTGCTGTGTGATAGCAGTCATGGCGACCGACCAAAAACCGCCGGAGAAGATAGACACCTTGCTGGAGCAGTTTGATCATAAGCCCGGGCTGAAAACGGCGAGGGAGTTCTTCGCCTATATGGATAAAGAGGAGTTTATGGACGAGCCGGTTGTTTTCACGGATGCTACACCGCTTGACACCATGAAGGCTCTCGTATGGTACTGGGCGGGCGAATGGTATTATGCCGAGCAGGATTATCCGCGCGCCGAGAAAAATCTGCTGCGCGCGTTAGAGTTGATGGAGTATGCAGATGAGAAATCCATCTCCGATAATCTGGCTATGTTGGGACTAACCTTTATGCGCCAGTCCAAATACGACGAGGCCCTGCATTATATGCATCGGTGCTACCGGCTGGATAGCGAGAGCGGCGACCCCGACCGGATGAGTTCGTCTCTGAATATGATCGCCGGTACTCTCCTGGCGGCAGGTAATCCCGAGGAAGCGGAGGGGTATAGTCTGAAGGCTATCAACTATGCCAAGAAGGCGAACAACCCTTCACGCATGGCTATCATCTACGGCATGGCGAGCGAGATAGAGAACCGCCTCGAGCATAAGGAGCAGGCGCTGCTTTATGCCGATAGCGCGTGCCTTATCGAATCCACTACAGGTAACCGGTATAAGATGGCGGTCCGACTCACCCAGAAAGCATCTATCCTCCTGGCCCTGAACCGGAACGATGAAGCGGAACATATATTGGCGGACGTAGTACCGTATTTCCGCGAGACGGGCGACCAACTGTCGTTAGCGATAGCCCTGAACAAACGCGGTCAGGCGGCAAGCGGCCTGGGACGTACGGACGAGGCGGTGACCTACCTCACCGAGGCGATCGACATATGCCGACGGATCGGTAACCCCTATAACGAGGCGTATGCCCAGCGCGCTATTTACGAGATTCTCTATAAGTCTAACCCCGACGCTGCGCGAATGCATCTGGGGCGCTACCATCTCCTCAAAGACTCCCTCTACTCGCATGCTACGGCAGAGCAGTTAGCTCGCTTCAACGCAGAGTTCGGACGCAACGAGTTGGAGAAAGAGAAGGAGCAACTCACCCGCAGAAACCACCGCCTCGCCGGTATTGGAGTTGCGGTTGCCGTGGGCGCGATCCTCTGTGTCCTCGGCTCGCTCATCTGGTTCCGCAAGCGCCAGAGCAAGACCAACGAACTGCTGAGTACCGTCATGACGGAGCTCAATGAAGCACGTCGCTCTCCGGCGTCGGCGGCTGAACAAGAAACCGAACCGGAACCCGAAGAAAATGTGGAATATTTGACGCAGGAGGACAAAACTTTCCTCAAGAAACTAATCCTCTCCGTCACGCAAATGATGGATCATCAGGCAGTTACAGTCACCCAAATTGCCGATAAGATGTGCATGTCGCCCAAGACCCTCAACCGAAAGGTGAAATATTTGACGGGCGAAGGCGCGAAGCGGTATATAATGCGTATCCAGCTGGAGCAGGCACGGATCATGCTTCTCCAGGATCTCGATATTCCTATCGTTGAAATAGGTAACTGTTGTGGCTTCGACGACCATAGTTCTTTCACCAGAACCTTCACTCAAAACGTCGGAATGTCCCCTTCAGACTACCGTTTAAACCGAGGAAAAATGCCAAATTAAGCAGTTTGTCCGATTTTGTAAAATAATTGTCCGCTTTTGCAAAAGCAATTTCGGAAAATTCCACTACTTTTGCACTCGATTTTCATCGGGTGCTTTTTTATGCTATTTGATCGGGCATGGAAAACAAGAACAACGACAAACATTCTGCAAAAGAAACTCCTTCTGTATCGCAACGACGCCATGAGGAAGCAAAAGAGTTTACGAAGACGCTGATAGAGGAGTTACTCTCTTCCGATTCGGGCGGCGCGCTCGCGCGCACGCCCGATGAGAAAACTAACATGCAATAATTTCATTTATTAATACTAAACGATTTAAAGTTTATGAGAAAAACATTTACTTTATTCATTGCCCTGATGGCGCTGTGCGTCAGCTCATGGGCAGTTACATGGGGTCAGGCAACAATCCAAAGTATTGATGTCGACAGAACGACCACTTCAACTCAAACGGTTGATGAAATCTCCGTTACAGCCACTGCTCCAGATGAGTCAGAATGCTGGTTTGGAAGTTCTAGCATCTCCATCAAAGGGAATGGAGAGATTATTTTTTCCACGGCATCCGGTCAATTAACAAGCGTTGTTATTACCTGTCCTGGTTCCGTGAACATCACACACTTGGTAGGTTTAGGCACCGAGTGGATTTGGGACGACAATACTCTGGAACTTACATGGACAGGTAGTGCTGCATCTGTCGCTTTAGAGTGTGATGGTTCGTCTGGCGGTATTTATTTGGGAAATATTTATTCTATCGATTTTACCGTGGTAGGTGGTGGTTCAGCATCGTCGGTTACATGGAACGAAAATGATGTAGACAATGTAGAACTATATCTGCCCACTAATTACGTCGGCCAAACAACATCAGCTAGTCCAATAAAAAATATTACTGCCTCATTAACAAGAACCTCAGCTGAAAGTAATGATTGCCAATTCTCTAATAAAATATTTCATTTAGTTAACAATGGCAATGTTACATTTACATCCTCTATTGGAGATATATCTCGTATTGTAATCACTTGCAGTGGAGTATATGGTGAATTTCAGGATATTACTCAGAGTCTTCCGACAGGTTGGGAATATAATGAGACAGCTCAAACCTTTACATGGGATGATACCCCTGCTAGTGCTGTTAGTATCTCAGGAAATTTATATTTCGCTATTACATCCATCGTGTTTACTCTGGATAATGGTGGCTCTGCTCCTGCTTTGGATGGAACTATTACATGGGAGGCGCGCCAAGTAAGCCATGTGGATCTCTCATACTATGCTACATCGCCTGTTATCAAAAACATTATTTTGACGAAAGCTGACAATACTGGCTCTTGCTCTTTCAGTGATAGACATCTTTCTATTACCAATGATGCATCATTAGATGCTCTGATCTGGGGAGTCCAAGTGATCTTTCCGACGGTTGGTCTTCTCAAACGGTAGCAAAAACCTTGACGTGGACAGGTGATGCAGAGGAAGTTACTCTCTCCGGAAATATCGGTTGTACCATTTCTTCCATTGAGTTTACCTATACTCCTGCTGCCGCTCCGCATGTTGGAGAAACAATTGAACAAGCCTACCAATCATACGTAATTACAGGTGCACACACGGCAAAAGTGCCTGCACAATCATTTGGAGGTTCGTTTGCAATCCCGGAATATGTGGACTACGACGAAGTAAGGTATTATATCACCGAGATAGATGATTATGCGTTCTATAATGAAGATGACCTGTTTGATATAACGGGCGGCGAAAACATTGCTCGTATCGGTGCACATGCTTTTGAGGGTTGTACCCATATGAGAAGTTTTAGTTTGGATGGTGGAGTATTAGATGAAATCGGTGTTGATGCATTCAAGAACTGCAAACTTTTGGCTTACTACGAATCTAATACAACTACTCCTCCCGTACTCGAAAGTGACATATTCGCTGGAGATGAATTGTTGAATCATATCCTTATAGATTATTTTGGTGTAGGTGCTTATAAAGAGGCAGCCGTTTGGTCTGCATACGAGTCTATCATTGATTATAGAGGTATAGATGCCAGCGTCGGCGAGAAATTCTTTGACCTTGTACAAATGTACACCGGATTGTATGAGGTTACTACTCCTGCTACTTATGGTACGCCAGGAGAAGCGAAAGTGGTTCCTTATACTTCATATATTAATGACATCTATCCGATTACCCGCACAGGTACACTCGTTATTCCTGAGGACGCAAACTATATGGGTAGTGAATATGCAATAACCGGTATTGGCGAAAATGCGTACAAAGATAGCACGCGCTTCAATGCTGTAATGATTCCGCAGCAGGTAACATCTATCGAGGCCGGTGCATTCCTTAACTGCACAGGTGTGGAGAATGTATATTTCCTATGGGAAAACCCGAATACTATCACTTGGTATGATCGTGACAAAGGTCTTGAGTTTGCAACGGCTACCAGCGGAAAGACAAAAATCTATGTTCCGAAAGGCAAATTGGCTGCTTATCAGTCATGGGCTCCGTCATGGGCAAGTTGCATGTATGATGTCGAACTCTTTGATGTTGATGTTACACAAGCGGAAGATCCTGATCATTCCGGACGTTTCTATCGTACTTTCTTCGATAGTGAGAACGATTACTTGTTGCCGCCAAGCGTTTGGGCACATGTGGGCTATGTACAGGACAACGAATTTATTCTGCGTTCTATCGCATACGATGGTCAAATTCTGCCTAAAAACACAGCAGTTGTCCTCGAATCGGAGACTCCTATTTATCATTTGATAAAGTCTGAAGGCTCAGCTCCTGCTTATACAGGTCAAAATGACCTCCGCGGAACGGATGTGAATTTAGCTGTAAGTTCGCTGCCTGCTGCACAGCAAGACAAAGTCTATGTACTGGGCAAGGAAGCTTGGATTAATAGTGTTCGCCAAGTAGGTATGGGTCTGTACCGCTACACCGGCACAACCTTGGGCGCACATAAAGCCTATATGATTGTAGGTGGCACTTCCGGTGCTCCTACCCGCGCGCGCTTCCTCTTCAGGCATGAGGACGAAACAACCGGTGTTGAGAATGTACAAAGTGACAAGGTACAATGTACAAAGATCCTGCGTGACGGCCAGCTGATCATCATCAAGGATGGTAAAGAGTACAACGCTCAAGGTCAGATTGTAAAGTAATGTGTATTGTGTAATGTATAAATTGAATCAGTATGAAAAACAATATGAATAGTGCCCTTATGGCTAAAAAACTTTATAATCAACCTGTAGTCACTATAGCGTCTATCCGTACGACATCTATTATCTGCGTCAGCGGAGGAGGCGGAGGAGGAGGCAGCAGTTCATCTATGGCTATCCCTCCGGACGCAACAACGGACATACAGCTATAACCCAATCAACTAACGTTATACGGGCGTAGGAAATAACATCAATGGTAATTCCCTACCCATGGGAATACCAAAGATTATTCCAACTAATTCATTTTTTCAAAGAGAGCGGCCGCGTGTAATGAACCCCAAAAGTTGAACAAAAAACTTTTGGGGTTTTATTATGAAACATTCTTATGAAAAAAGGTTACTAGCTGTTAAAAAATGTCTTAAA